>JBFWMM010000006.1:0-55610 GCA_050251615.1 Phycisphaerae bacterium | reverse complement strand
ATTCACTTGTAAATAATTTTCCTGCCATCTATCTTTCCTCTTAAACTGTACTCTACGTCTGCCTGACCAGCTCACAAAGGGTACTGAAAAAGTTTTAAGTTTTAAGTTTTAAGTTTTAAGTTTTAAGCCGAGGCATCGCGTGCCTTTTGCCCTATGTCTTTTGCCTAATAACGATAATGCTCCGGCTTGAACGGCCCTTCGGCTTTTATGCCGAGGTAAGCGGCCTGTTCAGGCGTGAGCGTTTCCAGCTTCGAGCCGAATCTGCGCAGATGCAACCGCGCTACTTCCTCATCAAGCTTTTTCGGTAGCGTATAGACCTTGTTTTCAAGGCCACCCGCGGCAAGCATAATCTGCGCGAGGCACTGATTCGTAAAGCTACAACTCATCACGAAGCTGGGGTGCCCTGTTGCGCAGCCGAGGTTTACAAGGCGTCCTTCCGCAAGCACGATAATCTTCTTGCCCGATTCCAGCTGCCAGAGATCCACCTGTGGCTTAACCGTTTCGCGCTTGCAGTTCGGGTTGTTTTCGAGATACGCGATTTCTATTTCGCTGTCGAAGTGCCCGATATTGCAGACGATTGCCTCGTCCTTCATCTGCTCCATATGCTTGCCGGTTATAACATCGCAGCAGCCTGTCGCCGTTACGAATATATCGCCCCTGCTCACGGCCTCATCCATCGTAGCAACCTCAAAACCCTCCATAACGGCTTGCAGCGCGCAAATCGGGTCGATTTCAGTAATGAGTACACGTGCGCCGAAGCCGCGCATGCTCTGCGCGCAGCCCTTGCCCACATCGCCGTAACCTGCCACCACGACCACTTTTCCGGCGATCATAATATCGGTCGCGCGTTTGATGCCATCAGCGAGAGACTCGCGGCAGCCATAGAGATTGTCAAACTTGCTCTTGGTTACAGAGTCGTTTACGTTTATAGCAGGGAACGGCAATGAGCCGGCCGCCGCAAGCCGGTAGAGCCTGTGAACGCCCGTTGTCGTCTCTTCCGATACGCCCATCAGCTTCTCAACCACCCTGCGCCATTTGCCGGGCGTGTCGGAGAGAGAGCGTTTAAGCCTCGCATTTACTACTTTCAGCTCGGGGTTGGCTGTGGGCTCGTCGAGAATTGCAGGAGTCTTCTCCGCTTCTGCTCCTCGAACTACAAAGAGCGTTGCATCGCCGCCATCATCCACGATGAGGTCGGGGCCGGAGCCATCAGGCCAGGTCAGCGCCTGTTCCGTGCACCACCAGTACTCTTCGAGCGTCTCGCCCTTCCACGCGAACACCGGCACACCACGCTCAATGGCGATTGCGGCTGCGGCGTGGTCCTGCGTGCTGAAAATGTTACAGGAGGCCCAGCGCACATCTGCGCCGAGCGCGGTGAGCGTGTCTATGAGCATGGCCGTTTGGATGGTCATATGCAGAGACCCCATCACCTTCAGGCCGGCAAGCGGCATAACACTGCCATATTTCTCGCGTACAGCCATCAGGCCTGGCATCTCATTCTCCGAAAGACGCATTTCCGCAAGCCCGAAGCCGGCAAGAGAGGCGTCCGCTATTTTGTATGGTAAGTTCAAATCGAGTTTCATATTTTTCCCTGAATATCCGGCAATGTTATATTACACTGTTTTAGTCTTGTTCAATATGCGGCCAATCCGCTCCCACTGCTCCGCTGAGAGCTTCCCGCCGAACTGCCGCACTGCCTCTGCGCCCATCAAGGATGCGTATTCGCCGCACTTATCCAACGGTAGCGAGTTTGCGTAGCCATAGAGGAAGCCACAAGCCCAGAGATCACCGGCACCTGTCGTATCAACGGCCCTTTCCACCTCCAAAGGAGCAATTTTGTATCGCCGGCTGCCGCTCTGGATGAGCGAACCGGCTCTGCCCAGCTTCACCACCGCCACCTTACACAGCGTGGCGAGCTTTTCGAGCGCATTTTCGGGCGTAGAATCAGGTGCAAAGGCGCGTGCCTCATCTTCATTTGCGTAAACGATGTCCACATAATCGGCGAGAAGCTCGGCGATATCGGGATTTTGCGAGACCACCTCGAACGAACCAAGGTCGTAGCTCACCTCCACGCCCAGCTCCTTGCAAAGCTTGAGGACGTGCAACGCAAGCGGTCTGTTGAAGAGGGCGTATCCCTCAATGTGGCAGATGTCTGAACCGCGGAGGTCTTCTGCGGTGATTTCTTCGGGGGTGAGCGTAGAAGCGGCCGCAAGGCACGTGCGCATAGTGCGCTCGCAATCGGGGGTTACCATACTCAGGCAGATGGCTGTTGCCTCGGAAAGGCTTTCCTTGAAGGATGAGCAATCGCCGTCAACAGATAAAAACTGTTCGCGGTAGCTACGGCCGAACTCATCACGACCGACTTTTCCGACGAATGAGGTTTCGAGGCCGAGCTGCGCAAGCGCGAAAACCGTATTGGCCGCCGAGCCCCCCGCCACTTTCACCGCATCTGCGGGCAATTGCCCGACGAGCTGCGCAAGACGAGAGGAGTCTATGTATGCCATGCCACCCTTATCGCCGACACTTCCAGTGATGAAATCATCGCTGACACTCGCGACAATGTCGTAAATTGCAGCGCCGAAACCTGTTATTTTTTTGCTCATTTATACCCTTTGAAATCTATATACGTAAATCGACCGTTGAAATGAAAGGGCAAAATGAAAATCGAATTGATGAACCTTTTTTTGCTCTTTCAAGCCGTATCATTTTGGCACCTTGGAGGTAAGGCCAGGTTGCCGGACAATGCGGAGGCTTCCGCGCATCACTCTTGATACAGAGGCGTAATGGTAATGGTTCTGCATGCCTTGTCAATAAAAAAGTGCCTTCCGATGCTACAGACCGCGCGGCAACCCCGCTCATTCACGGCCACGATTGGCCCTGTGGTTTATAAAAAACACTTTGTACAATGCGTTTGCGTCATCTGACAGGTTGCAGGAACGAGACAACCCTTCTGCCGAGGCGCCAGATGAGCAGGCCGTTCAGGGTGCCCTCTGATGTTTTTCCGAGGACGGTTTTGAAGGCTCCGGGGATTGTGCCAGGGACGTTCTCTGCGACAGACTCCATAAACCTCTCGGTTGTTTCTTCAAGCGCGCCGGATATATAGATGTTTATAACGCTGAACGAGAGCATTATCAGGCTCTGCCCTGCCGCGGGGCGAAGATTGTATATCCTGATGAGGTCTTTCGTCATGCTGATGCAGACAAAAATCACCATCGCCTGGTCGATAAACGAAACGGGAGAAGCGGCCGTGGCAACGCCCGCCTTGAGCGAATACCTTCCGATAATCCGACTTGATGCCTTGTCTATTGTGCTCTGGAAAGTGCGCTTGTACTCACCGAGCCACTCAACATCCGTCGCAGGCAGTTCCTTATCGAGCAGCCTGTCTCTGGCGTTCACAAGCGCCTTGAGCTCCTCCTCTTTCAGGCCGGAATGCAGAAGGCTTCTTTTCGATTCTTTCGCAAGCGGATAGCTCTCAAGATAGGTCTCAAGCCGCTTACGCGCCTCGCCCGCCTTCTTTCTGGCGATGCTCTGCAAGTGCCCGCGCTCGGAAAGCGTGGTCAGAGCGGCGAGATTGACCGATTGAGATGTCTTTATCCTGCTCACCATATACAGCAGATGCAGTACGGCGGCAAGCATCAATGCACCAAAGAGAGAGAACGCCGCCGCGATTACGATTCTAATCGTTTTCGACGTCGTTATATCGTCCAGATTGCTCAAAAAGGAGCAGGTTTGCGAAACAACATACACCCCGCATGCTCCCGCAACGGCAAGCAGAAGAAGAACAAGAACCTTTTTGAGCTTGCCTGGAACCTTCAAAAACCTGCTGAATCGGTAAAGCTCGGCCAGTCTGGCCTCAAACTCTTCCTCCCGTAGCTCCTCGTCAATCTCTTCTTCGCCCTCAAAAATCGAGCCGGTTGCCGGCACAACACTCGCGCCGTCAGCCGCCTCCGAAGGGATGCCGAGCCCGTCATCACCTGGCCTTATCTGCGGCGGCACATTATCAGCGGAAGAAGGCTTCTGCGTCTTCTCGAAATCCTCGCTCAACGGGTCTCCAAGGTTATCCTGTTGCTTCATTTTGCATCAACCTCAATTTACAATAAAATCAAACACGGCATCAAGCCTTATATGCCTCGGCGGCTTCTGCGTATTGCGCGGCACTTCCGGCATAATGCTACGGAATCTGAAATCCCCCGGCTCCCACGAGTCGGGCCAGTGCTCGGGCACCTGAGAAACCTCAAACTCCATTATCTTCTGCTCGGGGTTATTCAGAGCAGGCCGGCCTTTAAGGGTATAGGGCTTACTGCCTTTGACAGTCGATTTGCACGCACTGCACACAAACCACTTATACTCCACATCAGGCATTACCTTTTTCGCCTTGCTTGTAAGCTGTCTCAAAAGCGTCTCAACTCTGCCGCTCTCAATGTCGTCATTGTACATCATATCTGCCTTGGAAGCGACAAAGGCAACCTTCTCCAGAGGCCCTTTCCAAAACTGAATCACGCTCAGAATCTGTTTGCCGATGGAGGAGTCGGGGCGAAGCGCATCAAAGAGATCCGAGAGCAGCTGCCGGTTATCGTTGTACTGCCCGACGCCGCCGGAGAGGAGGGTTGGGATGTCGATAAGGACTATGAGGCGTTTGTTTCTGCCGAGCTCCTTGAAAACGGGCATAACAACCTGCTTGCGGTAAAGCTTGTAGTTTTGTTCCATTTCGCGGGCAATCTCGGGGCGCGCCGTTCTGCAAGCGGCGGAAAGCGGCGCGAACTCGCTTGCGCCATCAACTCCCGACGGCCTTGATTCGGCAAGCTCCTGAACAGTTCCTTTCCTGGCGGCGCGGCCGTCAGTGCCGAGGAGGAACGTTGAGGGTGTTATGAGCGGCTTATAGCTCAAGATGAGCTTTGCGAGGGTCTGCTTGTACAAGGCGACAAAGTCTCCCGCCTCTCCCTGCGCCAGCTCAAGATGCTTGAAGAAAGGCTCGGCGATATCCGCGAGCGATTTGTGGTTTTTGAAATGCTGAAGGAGATGGTCACTCCACTTCCCGTAATCGGGGAAGGCCGCAATGGCGGCGTCCGCTATCCTTTCGCCAGGAAAATCGAAGAAATTAAGCCTCTGCTTGCTCATGCGCCAGTCAGAGCGCCAGAACTCACAGCTGTACGCGTAGCGGTCGGTAGTTTTTTCCGGCCAGGAGCCCCTCATCGCGAGGAAGTCGCGGTATCTGTCGAGCGGGAACTGCCTTATCCTGCCTGCACTCGGCCTAAGCTCTTTGAAGGCTTGTATCGAGGAGTTGTTCGCAAAGGAAAAATTTGCGTTATCGAACTCTTCAAGCTGTGCGAGCAATGAAGTAAGAAAGACTGTTTTGCCCCCTCTGGCAATGCCCGTAACAGCGATATTTCTTGTTTTAGTTATAATCTTTTTCATTCAAAACAGTCTGAATATAATCACAAATCAGTGCGGCTGCTTATGCCATATTCCGGCAAAGCCCGCTGTGATTATAATTCTCGCTACGACAATCCACAACAGTTTTTTTCTTCGCAGCACGCCACGCACGGTCGTTGAGATTCACGCTGCCGATACGGCAAACAACAGAATGGCAATGGTATTTAGACGAAGCGCCGGAAACGTATTTTTGTTCATGGAAATTCTTTCATATATGCTGTTCAATTCAAGTATCCGGAGACCGGCCTCTACTCGGTAACGATTTCCAGCTCCGCAAGCTGTAAACGGTAAATTTCGGCCTCATCGGAGGCAGGTTCGCCAAGCTTCGTTACATCAATCCTGATCGAATCTGTCCGGCGGTATCCGACAACGGTATAGAGGCTGATCTCATACGCCTCACCAAGCGGATTTTCGATGCCGGTAAGTGTTTTCACCACCTCATACTTGCCCTGCGAGTTTTTCATAGAGACCGACAGGTCAACGGGGAACCCCGCGGTTTGGCCGGAGACGGATTTTGTGTCGGTTCGCGGGTAGAGAATAATATTCTTAATCGCCGTCTTCTCCGGCAGTTCAACCTCAACCCACTCGGCGTGAGAAACAGAGTATGCGGCCTTGCTGGTATATCCTTTTGAACCCTGTGCGGACGTCTTGATGCCGTCGGCAAGTTTGCTCAGGGCCCAGTCGCCGTCTTCATAGCTGTTAGACGCTTTCAGGTTCCAGTTCCGGCTGCCGCTCTTTGCCATTGCCGTAAAAACAGCCTTCGGCGCGGTCTCCCATGCGCCTTCAACAGCCTCCACGGCAAACATATATTCGCCGCTCTGAATATCGCGCAGAACAACATAGCCGCCCTCACGCTCAATCCGCTCATTTTTAATGTACCTGCCGTTCACGCTCACCTTGTAATCTTCAAGACCCTCCACAGGCAGCGCGACTGTCGCGCTTGTTCCCGCGGGGGAGGTCAGAGTGAGCGTAAAGCGCCCCGTCTCCAGCTTCCACGAGCACACAATCTCCCCTTTCTCCGTAGGCACGATGCCCGCGGCTTCCCTGATTCGTTCGCTCAAATGCGGCTTGACGCTGTACTGCGCAAATCCAAGCTCAACCGGCCGAACGCCCAGAATAAATGCAGTAAGCAGGCCTGAAATCGCGGTATCGGGATGCGAATCATCGCCCCAGCCGCCCTGTAATGGCGTCATGCACTCGGTAACAGTCAACGGCACTTCCTTCGTGAGCACGGGCCATGTCCAGTTATGCTCAAACAAATCCTCCATCGCCTCGCTGCCGTAATCATACTCGAATTTACCACGCATCATCAGGCTCTGAAACTTGCCGTGGGAGTGCCTGCCCATGCGAGGCATAATGCGTGCGGCCTGCTCCGGGGTTACAAGGCCCGTTGACATAGCCAGCGCGTTGGAGACGTGGTAGAAGCCCGTCATAGTTGCCGATTCCTGAAAATAACCGTCCTCCTCATTCCAAAGATTCGCCATAATCGCGCTTTTCATTTCCGCCGCCTTGTCGCGGCAGAATTTCACGTCATCATTGAAGCCCAGCTCGTCGGCAATCATCGCGGTCTTTTTCAGCGAGTTTAGAATGAGAATGTTGATATAGGAGCGCTCGCCCGTATCGCCGAGCGAAAGGTTGCTTGCGTGTTTGCTTGTCTCATAGCGCTGGAAAAAGAGGCCGCTATCGCCCGTAAAGCCGAGCAGATAGTCGAGGTCTTTGCGGATGGCGGGATAAATCCTGCGCAGGGTGTCCTTATCGCCTGTATAGAGGAGGTAGTCCCAGGCCACGGGAATCAGCCATGCGGAAAACTCATCCGACTGAAACTGGCCGTAATCACCCGATGCCGGCGCCACTTCATTCTCCGGATAAGGCGCCGCGTGAACATAGCCCTCGGGCGTCTGGTTGAATGCCAGCATTTCGAGCGAGCCGCGCATATAGGAGGCGTCGTCAAAGGCGTAGTAAACATTCCACGCCGCCCAGTCCAGATCGCCCGACCAGACAAGCCTGTCGCGCTTGGCACCGTCGGCGATGAAAGGCCGCGTTATGGTGTAATCCCACTTATCGAGACCTCTGTTGAAGTCGTCGCGGAGCAGCTCTTCGCCGCCCGCGCTCACCTTCACATTGTCAATCAGAAACCACTTCTCTTTCGGGTGCCAGAAGCCGACTTTCCCCGCGGAGAAGGTCGAGTCGGTTGTGCTGTCAATCTGAGAACCGTCGAGGAGTGTTGTGATATTATCCCCATCCAGCTCCACTCGAATATGATGCTGCGCCCCGTCAACAGGCGCTTCCCGCAACACCTTCTGCTTCAAGGTAAAATACTCGCCTCCGACGCGCTTTTTCAGGGCAAACACGCCCGCAAGGTCAATCGAGGCGACGTAGCAGTTGTCTTCATCAGATGCGCGAAAAGCCCAGCCGGCGTGGGAGAGGTGGTCGGGATTCTTGCGGATCTCAAAATCGAAATCGAACGTATAGTCCCGAATGCCGGCGCCTGCTTTGCTCAGAGCCACATCACCGCTGCGCTCAAGCTTTCGCGGAATCAGCCAGCCGTTAAGATTTGTCCATGCGCCGTAGGCGGGAAAAGACGCGATCTGAAGCGTCCATGAGCCGGCGTACCAGATTTGGTTGATCATGTCATTGTCGCAGAGAAAGCGGCCTGCCGTGGGCGAAATGTCGTGGACGTCTTTATTTACGATTGCAAACGAATCAATCTGCACTGCTGTATTTTCCGTATCCAGCTGCAAACGCACATACCGCTGCTGGCCCTGAATGAGCGGCGCGATGAATACGCCGTCTCGCGGGATAGTGTTAAGCTCATAGCGGCAGGGATTTGCCGGCAGTACAGGCAGGTCAACGCCGAGATATGTGCAAGAGCCGCGCTCGAAATCGCCTCTCTCGGCGCAGGCAAACGGATGATTGGAATATGCCAGGCGCACAACGGGCAGCCCGACGTGTGATTTCACGGAAAAGACCGCATGCCCCCCGACGCTCGCGCGCCCCATGTCGAAGATAATGTACGGCTTCTCGCCGCCGCTGTCATAACGAAGCTCCGCCGCGCCACCGCCCCCTTGCAGGAGATTATCAGCCCCCTCCACTGCGCCTGCCGTCTTATAGACTGCCTTCGGTTGCGCCTGCACGCCTGAAGATGTCAGCACATACTTTTGTGTTTCTTCCCTTATTTCCTCCGCCGTTATTGCGGCAGCCCGAAGCGAACCTGCTAAAACAGAGGCGCATAAAAACACGATCAGTTTTCTCATTTCCCAAATCCCTTTCTATTTTTCGATTCTGCTTCCCCCTCGTTAGCAATCATAATCAGTCCATGTGGAACATCTCGGCAAGTGGTATCTCTACGGGCGAGTTATCAGGGTTGCACTCCATCAAATCGGCATTCGCATCCCACCACTTCTTCATAATAGGATGATTCGGCAGCTTCGCAGCCTGATTGTCCGGCGTGAGCCGCTGAAACGCAAACAAATCGCCCGTCTCTTCATCGAGGTAGATGCTGTAATCGCGGATTCCCGCTTCAGTGAGCAGGCGGCTAAGCTCAGGCCAGATTTCATCGTGCCTCTTTTTGTACTCAACTACACAACCCTGCTTGAGCTTCATCTTGAACGCTTTTCTCATCATTGCACAGATCTCATCATAGCAGATTTTTTATCGCCCTTTCGTATTCAACGCCCGTTCAAATCAGGTGCATCGTGTCTTCTGTAACTCGTATCGCGACGATACTTGTATCATCGGGCTGCTGAAGCAGTCCTGTGAATCTGCGGCGGAAGTTGAGGATTGTTTTGGCGGCAGTCTCGGCGCTCATATTCGCCGTACATTTCAAAACGGTATCATTGAGCCTTTCCCTGCCCCAGAGCTGGCTTTCATAGTTGACCGCATCGACAAGGCCATCAGTGTAAAACAGGAGCATATCACCTTTGTTCAGCTCGATTGAAATCGTCTCAAACTTGCTGTCGGCCGCAAGCCCGAGTACAGGCCCACCACCTGTAAACTCGACTGTACTGCCGTTTCTGAGCAGGATTCCGGGTTCGTGGCCGCAGTTAGTGTAGCTGAGCGTGCCTTTTTTAAATTCGATTATACCGACAAAAGCCGTGATAAATTCGCCTTCCACGCTATTGCTGCAAACGAAATCGTTGTACGCCCCAGCCACCGACTTCACATTAAACCTGTGGCAGTCGCGGCAGCACTCTGTAAGCGCTTTGAAACCGCCCCTGAACATGCTCATCATCATGGCCGCAGGAATCCCCTTGCCCATAACATCCGCTATAAGAAACACGAGTGTGTCATCGTTTACGATTGTGAAGTCGTAGAAATCACCGCCGATGGCATAGCATGGACGGTACGACGCGGCAATGTCGAGGCCGCTTATAGCCGGCAGGCTTGAGGGGATCATGCGGCGCTGTATCGTGCCTGCGAGGTCCATCTGGCTCTGCATTTTATTCATTTTGATGGCGGTTGAGTAGAGCTTGGCGTTGGTTATCGCCACAGCACACTGCGTTGCTACGAGCCGTGCGATGTCTATATCGCTCTGGCTGAAGAAGTTTGGCCGACCCGAGTAGAGCCGCAAAACGCCTATCGGCTTGTCGCGGAAGACCATAGCGACAGTGAGCTGGCCGACAAGCCCCTCTTTCTGGCTTGCTATTGGGTATTTCACGCGCGCATCGTTCATCATATCGTTTATGATTACGGCCTCGCCGCTGAAGGCGAGCTTTATCACGGGGTCGTTGGGCGTAACGGGGCCCTTGTTACGATACGAATCGCTGAGGCCGTACGTACTGCGCATGGCAAGATCATTTGATTCCGTAGAAAGCAGCCTGATCGAACAGGCCTTTGCTCCTGTAACCTCCACAGCCGCCTTTGCAAGGCTATCGAGCACCTCCTGGAGGGTAAATGAACCTGCGGCGATTGTAGAGATGTTGTAAATATCTGCGTTTATTTCGTTTTTCTTCAATTTTGAAGCCATAACCCGTCCTGATGATATTATAAAGCCTGATTATACCCCTGCGCCACCAAAAGTAAATCGTAAAACTGCCTCCAAACGCTCCTGAAGCCGCGGCGGCGCGGCATAACAATTCTATATTTTGGATGTAAACCGTTCCAAAGCGGGAATTATTTGTAAAAAAACGTCGTTTCGAGATACTATGCTTACGGGAAAAAGTATGAATGACTTTTTAGAAAACGCTAATAATGAGAACACAAACCGTTTTCTCCGCCTGCTTATGAAGAATGAGCGGCGGGTTTACGCGTATATTCTCTCCATGGTTGCCAACAGCAACGATGCCGATGACATTATGCAGGAAAGCACTATCGTTATGTGGAGAAAGTTCGGCAATTTCCAGGAAGACATGGACTTCACCTGCTGGGCAATGACCATTGCCCGTTATCAGGTGTTGAGTTTTTACAAAAAGAACAAGAACCGTAAGGTAGTATTCAGCTCAAGCCTGCTTGAAATCATAGAAAGTGAGTTTATAAAGCAGGAGTCGGCGGATGCCAGAATCAGTATACTTAAAAGCTGTATAAAAAACCTGGCCGGCTCCGATGTGGAACTTATGCGGCTCCGTTATGAAGAAAACCTTACGCTCAAGACGATTGGTGAGCGTATTATGAAATCTACTCGTGCTACGCACTACGCCATAGCAAGGATACACAACCTGCTGCTCTTGTGCGTAAGGAGAAAGATGGCGAATGAATAAAGATAATCTGCACATTTTAATACAAGCTTCGCTTGATGGCAACGCCACAAGCGAGCAGATCAGAGACCTCTCGGCGCGTCTTGAAGCCGATGAGGCTGCGAGGTCATATTACATAGATTATGTAAATCTGTACAGCAGATTCAAGCTTAAGGGCATCTCCGACTTGATCGATGATGACGTGATTTGCCCGAGCTGCATAGACGAAAATGTTCTCGAACAGCTTCTTCTTGAAGAGAAGAGCGCGCCGGCTGTTGAGCGTGAGATAATCTGCAAGCATCGCTATGAAAAGATTGAGATGCCAAGGCGCGAGTTCTCGAAGAAAAAAGTACATTTGTTTGTAGCAGCGGTTGCTGCGATGATTTGCATTACGCTTCTGCCGTATCTTACATCGTTTTTCCTCGCCGCTCCGCGCCCCGAGAAGATCGGCGTGGTTGCGGATTGCATCGGCGTAAAATGCGCCGGAGAAAATACCGTGCTGGCCAAGGCTGCGCCTCTGAACGTATCGCAAAGTGATGTGATTATGCTTGAGGGAATGGCGCAACTTGCGTTTGACAATGGCGCAATAGTAACAATTGAAGCGCCTGCCAAGTATCGGATTCTATCGATCGACACAATCAAATTCGATTATGGCCGCCTCTACGCTACGGTTCCGCAGCGCGCAATCGGCTTCTGCGTTAAGACGGGCAACACGAGCGTTGTTGACCTCGGTACGGAGTTCGGCGTATATTCCTCCCTCGCCGGCGATACGGAAGTACACACTATGAAGGGGAAAGTGGCTATGGCCGGTCTCGACGATACGAGCCGTGTATCAATGGAGATTACCGAGGGCAAGGCTGTTCTCGTTTCTCTTTCAGAGCAGAAAATCAGCAATATTCCCGTTGATAATGAAATGTTTGTCAGGAGGATAGACTCCGATTCAAACACGATCTGGCGCGGGCAGAGCTCTATATCTCTTGCCGATGTAGTCGGCGGCGGCAGCGGCTTTGGCACGGGCAAACTTGGTGCGGGCGTAAACCCCGAAACAGGCATTATGGCCGACCGGTATGTCGTACATTTCGGCGATAAGCCGGCAACCGGTGAATACATGTACGTGGCCAACGAATTTATTGACGGCGTATTTGTTCCAATCGGCGGAAGGATGAAAGTATCAAGCGCAGGACATATCTACAGCGGCCTTGATTCCACTTCAACCAGATACTTCTGTTCGATAGGCAACGGCCCGAATATCTCAGAGCGCCCCAGGCTTCTGAAACAGTTTGTGGATTCCTACGGCCCTAACTACCGCTGCTTCGACCTGCACTTAAACGGCAGGAAGTACGGAGTTCAGGGAAGTCCGGCGATCTATATGCACTCAAATTCAGCCATAACATTCGATATTGAAAAAATGCGCAGGGCTGTAAACGGTGCTGAAATAGACAGATTTGAAGCGATTATCGGAGTGCCTGAAGACCTCAAAAACGCCCAGCCGGTTCTGCTGGATTGGTATATACTCATTGATGGCGAGCTCAAACTGAGCAAAGAGGCTGCGAGCGCGGCACAGAACGGAGAGGTTGTCTCATTGCCGCTGAACAAAGGGCGCTTCCTTACGCTTATGGTAACCGACACTGATGAGAAGCTCCTCTACGACTGGTGCGTAGTGGCTCAGCCGCGCATCACACTGAAAATGAACTGACAGACACTCTCTTTGCGCAGGGACAGCAAAGCGTAGAAGAGGCGCTGAAGGTGGGCGGCGGGGGGGGGTGTAAGACGTCCCTGCGGTTTTTATTTAGCCTGAATTCAAGGCTCGAAATACGAGCCGTCGTCCTCTATGAACATCGGTGTTACGTTTTTATGAAATTGCTCAAAGGCGTAGAAGTCTCTGTTTTTCAGCACCTTTTCGTACGTTGAGGATCTGTCGAGGCTGTCAAGCAGCTTCTTCCTTTCCTGATTATCAATATCCGCATCACCCATCATATACCTGTGTTCCGGCGTACCATTCATACCGGGAGTAAGAAATGTTTCTGCACAAGCATACCCCTTTTTGCCATGTCTGGCGATGCCAAGAGGGTAGTAGCCGAGAAGTATGAGATATTTCTTTTCCGCATCATACTCCTCCATTACAGAAGAACAGGATACCGCTGTGAAATCATCGGCAATCGGCGCGTACAGTCTGGCATAATACTGCCGCTTGCCATTTCCCTGATCCATGGTAAATGTATCGAAGCGGCCACCCTCTTCAAGCAGTTTATAGATATGGCAGTTTGAGGCATACCCCACCTGTCCGTTCGGGCTGAATCTCAGATAGAGTCTCTTAATGGCGTGGTTCGAATAAAGCAGGCGGTAGTGTTTGCCTTTGTGCATTTGCACTATCTGCCCGCGCCTGCTGTAATGCAGGTTGCCCTGATTAGTTTTTATGCTTTCAAGGCGCTTTGCGCGGAGAGTGAATTTCACAGTCTTGCCGGATTCTACGGGCAATATCATGATGTTGTTTGTGTATAACTGGCGGCTGACGGGTTTGCTCAGCAGCTTTTCCACTAATACCTCGCCTATCCTTTCGCTGATGCCGGCGAGCCGCAAGAGCATATCATCTTTGCTGATTTGGCGGCGGTTGACGGCATAGCTGATGCCGTACGTTTCTATATCGAGCAGAAACCTGAGCTCATCGGGGGAAAACTTGCCACTGCCGCAAAACTTAAAATCAGCGAGAATCCCTTTTGCGGCATCAAGAAGCTCCTTCATTTCCATATCGATAGCGCTACAATCGCATTGGAACGAGGGATATTTTTCAGGTCTTTCGTACCTTGCAAAAGCCTCTCCTACCGCTTTGAATACGTTGCCGTCTTCTGCCGATGCCATAATCTGCCTCCTGTTCAAGCGTTCAGTGCAAACAATCAGAAATACTCAGGGTATCAGGATAACATCATTTTGCGAGTATGTAAAGCACCCGCCTTCTCTTTTTTATTATTCGGCTAATTACAAATACAGGCAAAAGACCGCCTTATGTTCGCAGAGCTCGGGGAGACCTGAAAAGAAAAAAAGAGGTGAATTATTAATTCCCCCCTTTTATCGGTATCTGTTTACGAGCCTGTGCTCGTCTTTGAAAGCTTACGCTTTGCGCTTGCGAATAAGGAATCCGCCAAGGCCGAGCAGTGCCATTGTGGCAGGCTCGGGAACCAGAGCAACAAGCTGGTCGGTAGCAAGGGTCGTGTCGCTGAAGCGAACATTATCCATATAGCCGTAGATCTTGTCTGCCTGATTGCCGTCGAACCAGCCGCGGCCGAAAGTCCAGGTATAGCCTGGCTGCAATGCGTTGTCCGCTACGCTCTGTGCGGAAATATCCAGAGAGTTTGACAACTGGTACCCATTGCCTTCGTCAATGTACATAGAAAGCGTTACGCCATCGCTCATAACAGCAACAGCATACCATGTTGCAGAAGCAGCGACTATGTCACTGTCCAGAACCCAGCGCTGGCCGCCGACTGTGTCGAAGTTCAGCCTGAACCTGTCATCAAGGCCATTGTTCTGGAGGTAGAAGTCCGCTTCACTTTCGCCCTGGCTTGAACCATCGCGACCGATGATTGTCTGCCAGCCGGAGGCGTTGTCGAGGTTGATAGCGGTTTCAATCGTCCAGCTCGTGGGCGACCATCCAACCATGGCCACATCATAAACATAACCATCTTGACCATTTGAACGCATCGAAAGTCTGCTGCCATCCGCTGTTGTTGACGAGTAGGAGGGGCCGTACTGATCGTTCCATCCGTGCATTTGATAGCCGTTTACTACGTCAGTTGTGTAGCCGCTGCCGTTAGCTTCACCAGCCGGAGTGAAAGGCTGGTCTGCTGTGCCGTCCTCGAAATTCCAGTACGCGACTACATTACCAAACGAAGCCGCAACCAGAATCAAAGACAACATCAGGTGAAATTTGAGATTTTTACCCATAATCAAGTCTCCATTCTGAAACCATAAAAAAGTTTACAAGCACTTTCGCGCCATACTCCGGCGCTCGCGCCCACTGCCATAACCACTTACCCCAACCCGGGCTATCGCCGATTGTACCATATTACGAGGGGGTGTCAACACAAAATAAAATCAAAAACTCACGTAAATATAAAAAAAACCGCCTCGCGGTTAAACGGGGCGGCCGATTTTTACGGAAAATCAATCAGTTGTTCAGGGAAGGTACAGGCCTGTGGCCATCCATGAACCTGCGAATTCTGCGAAGTCGCTCAGGTCAACGATGCAGTCGCTGTTCGCATCGAAGTAGTTGCCCTCGAAATCGGGAACAATACATATCGTATTGCCGGTAACGGCGTTGAACTGCGCGGCAACTTCCTCGGGCGCCAGTGCGTAGTTGTAGATCTTGAGATCATCCAGCATCGAGCCTGACTTGAAGAAAGTATCAACCGTACCGCGGGCGTTATTGCCGCCGATTGTCAGAGGGTACTGCCACGGATTAAAGACCGCGGGTATCGAATCTACGTTGTCTTCGATGTAGCCGGTGCCGTCTGCCGCGGCGAAGTATGTTTTTACCTTGCCGTCTTCATCGCCCCAGGTCGCTGCGATATAGTACCAGGTTTCGCTGTTGTACGGAGTATTCTGGCCGAAATACACGTTGTTCTCGTTATTGTACTCGTTGCGCCTGAAGATTCTCATGCTTGTGTCGGTCTGAACGGAGAATAAGAAGCCTGTTGTAAGCCCTTCGTTGAACGTGCCGATGACCGAGCCGGTGCTCTTCGGCTTTACCCAGCAGGTGATTGTGCCTGTGGTTACACCGCCGCCGATGTTTGAATTCGGGTATGCCGCAAGCGGAAGCTCGATATAACTCTGGTTCGGATCCGTCGCTTCTGTTGACGCGTTGAATACAACGCAGTCGCCAAGGCCCGCGAGGCTTGTCGCGTAAGTAATGTCGGGGACATTGCCACCGCCGACTGTCGGTGTGCCATCATTTGTTACAGCGCCGCCGTTTGTGTCGTTGGCGTTGCCCTCAAAGGCGTAGTAAGCCAGAAGGCGCTCTACCACAAGAGAAGCAGTCCCCGATACTTCGCTTCCGCCGGTATTAAAGACTGTACATCTGTACAGGCCCTCATCTGTCAGCTCTACAGAAGGGATTGTGAGCGTAACGGTGTTGATTTCGCCGCTCTCATCGATAGCGCTTGAGCCGCTGGCGGGAACCCACTCTGTCGCACCGTTGGGCAGTTTTTCCCAGGCAGAGCTTGTCGCAGGGCTGAGGCTTGTGTACTCAAGAGAAATCTGAGCTGCCTCGCCAGGAGCCGCTGACGCGTCAAAGGGGCCGGCTGTAATAACTGGAATCGAGGGCTTTGTTGTGAAAGACCAGATCAAGCCGTAATGTATAATGTCGTCGGAGGCATTACCTGCAATGCCTTCGGGCTCGAAGGAATTAACCTGCCAGCTGTAAGTAGAATCGTAGTCCAGCGAAACGGTGATACCTGGCATGGCGCTTGCGTTGGTAATGTCAATGACATTCGGCTCTGTAGCGTCTGAAGTTTTCCAGAGACGCACGTTATAGCCGACTTCTGGAGTATATGCCGAGGGGGCTTTCCAGGAGAGAACAGTCGCTGTCGTAGGGTCAACGGCATCTCCGGCAGGAACGGGGCTCGTGGCAATATCGCCAAGTCCGATGGCGTAGATGTTCAAGATGGCCTGATCTGACAAAACTTCATCATAGAGCTGCACATCATCAATAAGGCCGTCAAACGGGTCTGTCAGAGAGCTGCGGCGGTTGTTGCTGCCGATTGCAAGCTGGTTGGTTCCGGTATAGTAAGATTGGGTGAAAGTCTTGCTGGCGCCCAACTTGCCGTCAACATAAACAAAGCGCTGCGTTGCATCGGGGAATACAGCAACGATATGATGCCAGTTGCCGTCGCCTTCTGTATGGCTCGCTCCGCCATCCACGATAGCCTCCGAATTGCCGAATTCCGTGTTGCGATATACGGCATTTGCGTTGCCGGCATTTATGCCTGTTTGAAGGTATTGATTGTCGGCGCCGTTTCTGCCCATCCACACGGCACATTCGGTCGATGTGGTCGCGGTGCTGCTGAGCCAGTATGAAATGGAAATCGGGAAATTGATGATTTTGGATGTAACCGTGTCCACGCCTGTGTTCACCCAGCCGGCACCGCTGAACTGATACGCTCCGCCGATCTTGCCGGCCTGGCCGCGGGCGACCGTGCCAACAATCGCTCCGTCATAACCGTTGCCTGAGCTGTCTAAAGCTGGGCCGCTTACCTCATCGAACGTCCAATGGCCGACTAATTCCGCCTGCGCGGTCGATACCGCCAGAAGCAGGGCCAACATCAAACTCATCGCTTTGATAAATTTCATAACACTTGCCTTTCATAAAACATAAAACAATTATATTTAAATCTCTCGCCGGCCTGCGCGGCCAACGTTACACATCTAACCTGTTAATCTGCTCTGTAAGCCGAAGCAGTCAGTCGGCGCTCATATCAAGCGAGAGGCGGGGCTCTGCGAACAGCGCCCAGTCATATGCACGCCTGTCGCCTGCTTCAGTTACTACTAAAGTCAGAAAGCGGTCTTTCTCCGCTATCTCTATTTCGATCTCAATTGCGCCCTGCTGATAAGAAATATCATTGCGGTTGTATTTTGCCTTGCCGTCTATCAGCACCCAGCAGTTTACTTCGCCATTGTTCAAGGCATCCCCTTTCGGTGTGAATGATGGATCAAGAGCCACGGTTTCAGAAACACCGAACCGAGACGTAAACACAGTGATCTTCCCGCGGGGTAACATCTTGCGTATTGCCTGCAAATCAAAGGTGATGCCTTGATTTGAGTGTAACGAGATGGCCGGATGTTCAGCGGTTCCGTATGTCTGGCCGTTCAGTTTCAAGCTGTGCTTTATGGAGGTATCCGAGGCGTGCCAGGCGCCATTGAAAATGTTACCCCAGAACACTTCGCGCCCCTCTGTAAAGCCATCGAACAAGTGGCCGGCGGATGTTACCTGAACCGCCCCGTTTCGGCTGTCAGGCACGAATACCCCGTCAATCAGCGGCAGGCTCACCACGTTATAAGCCGCGCTTCCTTTGAGAATGCCGGTAACCTTGCTCTGCTCCAAAGCAGGGTCCGGAGATAAGAACCGCCGGCCGGTACCGGTTTCAATGCCGCTATTTATTATGCCTGTGCCGAAACCATTTCCGCCTCCGACAATATCAGCGAGGTCTATTACCGCTTCGCCGCGCCAGACCGACCCTGAATCAGAATTGATGCCGCGAACAAAAGTCTTTTTCTTGACTGGTATATCTTTTGTCTGTTTGCTCTCTGCATCATAGCGAACGGCGTTATTTTCAGTTACAAGAACGCTGCTCCTGGTGTTGCCCTGCGCTCCAGCGAAGAGCTGAACTTTGCCCTTTATGACATGCAGCTCGGATGAGCCGTTAATATCTGCCTGCACGCCGAACTCTGTGCCGAGATCGACAAACTGAGATGTGGGCGTCTTGACGGTAAAGCCGAGCCCTGCGTTTGAAACCGCGCTGAACAAGCGGCCATAATCTAAAATCACGCGCGACTGGTCTATCTTGAAGAGCGCCGGCGCCTCGATAACAACATCCACGCCTTCATCGTATCGGAACGTTATAATGCCTTTTTCCAGCTTCAGCGGCTCGCTGTTCGTCGAAAGACGGAAGCCATTCGCGATAACTTTATCCGACTGCGCCCAGCGGGCATCAATCTGGTCGATAACCGTTGCCACTTCAATACTTTTCGATTCAGCCGGATAGAATTTAACAAACAGCATAATGAACAGAAGCGCCGCTATGTTTGCCGTGAAGATAATCTTCTCGAACCTGCTCACTTTCCTTCTGCCGAGTTTCGGGCGGACAGTATTCCGGATGTGCTGCTGCGGGGTTTGTTCGTCTGTATGGTCAATTCTGGGGGCGTTCTGCTCCATTTCAGCCAGCTCTTTCAAAAGAGCCTGGTCATAACCCGTCTCCGCTACCTGCTTGTCTTCAAACAGAGGCGCCAGTTGCATCTCTGAATACAGCTTGACGGCGGCGTAGTTGTTGATGAATTCAAGATACTTTGGGCCGGCCTGTGGGTCGGTATCGAGCCATTGCTGTATCGACTCGATTACAGAGTCGTCTGCGTCTCCTTCGAGCAGACGAAGCAACAGTTCCGCGTTTTGGAATTCTTTTGATTTCAAGTCCATCACCGACACTCACAATCTAATTTTCGGGATACGCATTCCTGGAGAAGACAGATGATTCTGGTATATGATTTGTACAGGCTGTTTGTCGAACGCTCCAACAGCTGCGATATATCTCTCACGGTCTTTTTGCTGTAGAAGCGCAGGCTCATCAATTTCCGGTCCTTCTCACGCAACTGTCCCATACAGTCGTTGAGCGCTTCAATTCGCGCTTTGACATCATCTGTTGTTTTCTCGGCAAGCTCTGAAATGTCGCAGTAAAATTGGTCGCTGAGTACGACCTTGGTCTTCTTGTTATTTCGCAGATACTCGAATACCTTGTTCTTGGCAATCCCTATCGCCCACGCACCGAAAGCCTGCTCCCTGTCATACTTTTCGTATTTGTCCCACATAACCACAGACGCCTCCTGAAAGAGATCCTCCGCATCACTGCGATTATGGACGACCGCCAGAATGTATGAATACAATTTGGGCTGTATGGCAGTGTATAGCCTTAAGAATTCAGCTTTGTTGTGATTGTCATGCATAAGCATTGATTACCTTTCATTTGTATTTGACCATTTTTCGGGAAAGTGGACATTTTGAAAAGCACTTTTTTGTAAATAAACAAAAAATCCCGACCCGCCGTGAAGCGAGCCGGGATAAAATAATAGTAATATCTATCAAAAGGGCGAGCTGAATCAGTCTTGATGGAACATCAATCCTCAGCCAGCCAGTTTTCGCAAAGCACCTGTAAATCAAGCGCATCTACAATACCGTCAGGAATCGTCTCTCGTGAATGAACCTTCGGTAAATCCATGGCGGGCTAAAAGCCGCCCGCCACTTCGTATCATTAAGTTTTTTGGAGATCTCAGTAGAGGCCGTTTTCAAGCCATGCAATTGCAAACTCCGCAAAGTCTGCCAGGTCAACGCGGCAGTATGAAGAGCCGGTGTTATCGAGGTTTGCGTTGGCGAGTCCGTCAAGGAAGTTCATATCAACGCAAGGCGCAACGCCGGTAATATCCACGTATTCCTGTGCGAATACATCACTGTTGCTGTCGAGGCGGTAGTTGAATATCCTCATATTGTCAAACTTGCCGCCGTCAAAGGTGTTTACCAGGAATGTGCGGTCGGATGAATCGCGAGCTGCGCCAAGAAGCATACTGTACTGCCAGGGATCGTAATCAGTGCTTGAGGCGCCATTTGCGCTGTTTGCCAGCTGTCCATCCACGTAAACCGCGGAGGAGCCCCCGCCCCAGCATGTTGCCATCAGGTGCCAGGTACCGTCGTTGAGGTCAAATTCCGGGCGGTCTGTGCTGCCCTGAACTAATGCGACAGTTCTGCCTGCCGAATCGCGAATAAACAGACGCAAATCATCAGGGGAGCTGAATTCCGTGGACCAAGCGGTAGCAGAGCCGTCGTTGGCATTGCCTAAAAGCATCTGTGCAACATTGGCAACAGGCTTAATCCAGAAAATAATTGTGCCCTCGTCAAGCCCTGCGCCAAAACCGCTGGCGGTTGTAGCGGCTTTGTTCGGGTAGCCATCTGTGCCGAAGCTGATGTAGGTACCGGCGGCGAGATCGAGAGCCGCTGATGCGGTGCCATCGATGCCTGCATCGTAAGATGCGTCCGTCTCAACATGTAAAAGCGTGTTCGGGTCGCCGGCGGTGCTCATTGCGATACCGGCAGGCGCGCCGTTTGCGCTGCTGTCGGCGAGGTCACCATCGAAGCTGTATTGCGCGAGCAAGCGGTTTATGATGAGGTCTGCCGTGCCTGACTGATACTCCTCAGAGCCGCCTGAATTGCTTACCTTGCAGTAATACTGGCCTTCATCAGATGTTGTGGTAGAGACAATCGAGAGTCCGGTTTCAAATGTGCCGTCGCCGTTGTCAATCGTGATGACACCTTCAGTAACTGCCGTTTCGGTGATGTTGTCATAGTGGTACCATGTAACAGTCGGGGCTGAAGCACTGCCGAACTCAACCGTAAATTCCGCTCCCTGGCCCTCAAATACCCTTACGATGCCCAGGGAATCGGTCGGAACGACCGGTACCGATTTAATTGCCTCAAATGTCCATACAGGCCCGAACAGACTCTCTTCAACGCCCTCGTTTGTTTTAATTTCTTCCACCTGCCAGGTTACGCTCTGGTCATAGCTCAATGACAGCGGGCCGTAAGAGGCAGCTCGGCTGCTCCAGTCGGTTACAGCCACCTCGTCGAGATAATACAGGTTGGGGTCGGTGTCGGTATTGTCATAATCGATATAGAGATTGTACTTCGTTACGCTTGGATCGAGCTGTGTCTGAACGGTTTCATCCGAATCGCCGTTCCACTGCAAAGTTACTTCAAGCGGAACGCTCTTCTCTTTGTTTGCGGGATACGGATCAACAGGGCCGGTCGGAATGACGGTCTGAACAAACAGGTTGTCAACAAGAATACTGTCTTCATCCAAATAGTAGCCCGGGCCAAACGAGAATCTGAAATCGTCTGTGGTGTCCAGAGTGAAGCTGTTTGTGAATATGTTATCGCCTATAGTGAGCGTTGCATTTACGGAAGTCCCTTCGGCGAAGGAGTCAAAAGCAAGCGAAACCGATGCCGAAGCTGTAACATTGTTGCTCAGTGGAGTACCGTAGGAGACAGTACCGACACCTGCGCCATTATCCTTCATATCGATACGGTCGCCCTCAAAGCGGAAGCCGAAGTCAACGTCTGAATCGTCGTAGCGCCTTCCATCTGTCGAGGCAGAGTTGCCGGTGCCGAAAGCGAATTCAATCCATGCACTGTTGTCGGCGATGTCAGAATATGTAATATCGAACAAGATCTCGATGCCGCCGCCATTAATAATATCAGGAGCAAGCGGTGAAGTTGCCCAGTTGTAGTATGTTCTCGCAGGCTCGCCGATTTCCTGAAAGTAAAAGCCGTCGCCGGAACCGGAATTATACTCCCTGAGATTCCACTGATTGCTCTCAATTCGCTGATAGGCGTCTGTGTCGATTGACTGCAAGTGGGCGTAGGCGGTTGCTGTGCCGACGGGCGAAGTGTAGTAGCCGCTCGCATCGTCATGGACGGCAGAATCTGTGGTGAAGTCGTCATTGTAGAAGATGACGGCATTCGCAGATGCTGCGACAAACATTGTTAGAATCAAAGTATTTAGAATTTTTTTCACGATAATAACCTCATTAAAGTAAACTGTAATTATTCCACTCGATATCAACGTTCTGCGTTAATACCTTTTCTTTCAAACAAAGGAAAGTGCCCGTCGGCCTTAGCTGCGTTTTCTCTTTATAAGACCAAAGACTCCAAGGCGCAAGCATAGACATCGTAGCAGGTTCAGGAACCGTTTGAAGAAGCAGATTGTCCACGTAAATACTGTCTTCATCCAAGTAATAACCCGGGCCAAACGAGAATCTGAAGTCATCGGTGGTGTCAAGCGTGAAACTGTTTGTAAACACGTTCGTGCCGATTGTCATTGTGGCGTTGACTGTCGTTCCGGCATCAAAAGAATCAAATGCAAGCAGTATCTCAGCCGTTCCCATGACGTCGTTGCTGAGAGAAGTGTCGTAGGAAACAGTACCAACACCTGCGCCGTTATCCTTCATATCGATACGGTCGCCCTCGAAGCGGAAGCCGAAGTCAACGTCTGAATCATCGTAGCGCCTTCCGTCTGTCGAAGCAGAGTTGCCGGTGCCGAAAGCGAATTCGATCCAAGCGTTGTTGTCTGCAACGTCTGAATATGTTACGTCAAGGCTCATCTGAAGGCCGCCGCCGCTGATAATATCTGCGGCAAACGGAGAGGTTGCCCAGTTGTAGTATGTTCTCACAGGCTCGCCGATTTCCTGAAAGTAAAAGCCGTCGCCGGAGCCTGAATTATACTCCCTGAGATTCCACTGATTGGCCTCAATTCGCTGATAGGCGTCTGTATCTATTGACTGCAAGTGGGTGTAGGAAGTTGCTTCACCAGCCGGCGTGGTGTAGTACCCGTTGCCATCATCATGAACGGCAGATTCTGTTGTGAATGTCTCACTGTAGAGAATTGTTGCACCGGCAGTGTCGCATTTGGCAAACATCAACACAACGACAAACAAAAAGACATATTTCTTCATTGTTGATACCTCATTAAAAAAACACAAATTAATTTACAGCAATTGTCCATTGCCACATCTTTCTTAGTTCAGCGCTGTTCGGCCAGAGTAAGTTCCGGCTCTATCAAAAACAGGCTGTCGAGCCCCCAGGGGAAATCTTTAATTTTCGAGCTTGACCTTCCCTCTGTTACAATCAAAGTAAGGAATCTGTCGGTTTCATTGAGAGAAACATCTATAGAAATGATACCGTCTTGAAACAGAAAACCCTCTCTGTGATACTTTACTTCACCATCGGCCAACACGAATACATCAACATCCGGCACCGTACCGTCATCAGTGTAAACATCGGGGAAAGCGGCTTTGGTAGCGAAGCTCTCCAACCGTAAATCGGGGAGAGTATTGCGAATCTTGTCAAGGTCGAAAGTTATGCCGACGTTGCTGTGAACAAACAGCATGGGTTCTGTTTCATGCCTTACCCCATCTCTTACAAACTGCGGCACGGTTGTTTTCTGACCGCTCAAGCTGCCTCTGTATGTGGATATTTCGTGCGTATATTTTCCAGAGGTGTCGGGGCAGTCGAATGTGAGGCCTGTTGAGCTGATGCGCAGCTTTCCTTCACCTCCGTCTGGCACAAACACGCCGTCTATAAATCGGGATTCAGGCACAGTGTTGTACTGATTGTTTGTTATTCTTGTACTGCCGTTAATCGAATCAGTGTATTTTCCGCTTGCGGGGTCAAGGCCGATAAGCTTTTCCACATTGCCAAAACCGTTGCCGCCTGCAAACAAATCGGCTACGTCTAATTTCCTTTCGCCATGCCAAAGCATTAAGGCCTTGGAATTGACGCTCCTGACAAACGCTTCGTTTTCGATTGGGATCTCAAGGGTCTCTTCTTTAACAGCATTGTACCTGACCGCCCTGTTTTCGGTTACCAGAAGCGCTGTTTTAGCATCCCCTTTCGCTCCCGCGAAGAGCTGAACTTTACCCTTTATGACATGCAGCTCGGATGAGCCGTTAATATCTGCCTGCACGCCGAACTCCGTGCCCTGATCAACAAACCTTACCTTCGGTGTGTCAACGGTAAAGCCTAAACCTGATTTTGACACGCTGCTGAACAGTCTGCCGTATTCAAGGTACACACCGCCGCGCTCGACGGTAAACCTCGATGGCCCCTCAATCACAATATCAACGCCATCATCAAATTTTATACTGATAACGCCTTTGTCCAGATTGAGCAGGTCTTTGTTTGTCCAGAGGCGCTCGCCGTTTCTGAAGCCTGTGGCCGAGCCGAGCCACTTTGCATTCATCTGGTCTGTAACCGTGGCCACATCAACGCTGTACGTCCTTCCCGTAAGGAAGTTCAGGCTGAGAAGCAGAAGAATAATCGCCGCGCAAGCGCTGAGCGTGAGCTTCTGGAACCTGCTCATTGTGCGCTTTTCAATCGCTGGCCTGATGACCTTGTGCGGCACAGCTTCAACTTCTTCCATCCTCTCCAACTTTGGCGCTTTCCTCTCACTTTCGGCGAGCTCTTCGAGAAGTTTTGTGTCGATGGAGCGAAAAGCCTGCGCTCTTTGATTACCACAAAAATCGGATGCATCAACCTGGTTTAGAGCACAGCTGACTTTTGTTGCCGCAAAATACAACTTTCTGTATTGCGGCTGCTTCATAAGGTTCTTCAGCAGCAGGAGTTCTTCCTGCGAAAGTGCGCCTTCGCGTGCCTTCACGATGAGATTGATAAAGTTGATTTGTTCTTTTTCTACCAAGATTATGACGCTACCTGTCTCTCTATGCAAATTCGCAGGAGGTTTTCTACGCGGGATATACTTCTATAAATGCTTTGTATGGTTCTGCCGAAACGGGATGCTATATCGCGAACCGACATATCATTCGAGTAACGAAGCTTGACCAGATTGAAATCGTTGTCGGAAAGCTTGCGCATACAGTCTTTCAAGTGCCCTATGTAATCATCGGCGTCTTGAAGCTCGGATTTCGCTTCCTCATGAAGACAGGAGAGAGTTTCGTCGTCGAAGAAGAGTTCCCTGTTCGATTTCTTTCTCCTGAATTCGAGCACGCGATAATACGCTATGGTGGTTGCCCAGGCGAGAAAGTCTGTCCCCTGCTCAAACTCATGAAATTTGTTCATCATCACGTAAACGCTCTCCTGGAGGATGTCGTCCGCATCGTTTACATTTGCCACAAGGCTTACGATGTACGCGAAAAGCTTGCGCTGGTTTGTAGCTAAGAGTCCGACAAACGCTCTGTCTAAATTTACTGGGCCCAGCTCTACTGTTTTGCTTTGTTTCATTTTGCTCTGGCCTGGTTACAGGCAGGCTGTTGCCATACTTTAATATGTTACACTATCTCTACCGTAGTAGGACACGCAAAGCGGAAATTTCAACATAAAAAAATAAAAGTATTAAAAAAGCACAGGGCAAAATGCAAACAATGCCATGACTTAGAGCTTGTAGCATGTCAGCTTAAGGCTTTCCGAGACTTAGTCTGAATTGTATTTTTTCTGCACCTCTGCGAATTCGCCGGCTAATAGAAAAGATGCCGAGCAGGAATGGGGGTTAGAATTTCGTAGTGAGGTTTATGCCGAATTGTGAGCCGTTTTCGTCGGTTTCGGGGCGGAAGTACGGCATTGCCTCAAACCTGCCCACTTTCCACATATCCTTATCGCCTCCGGCGATTGTCTTTCCCGTAACGTATCCAAGCACTGCCCCGAACACGACATCGCTTCCCCAGTGGTCTCCGGCCTGCATCATACGCCAGCCGACGGCTCCGGCCGCGATATACGCCGGCACGCCGACTTCGGGACCGTACATCTCATCGAGGCAAGCAGCCACCGCAAAGGAGCTGGAAGTGTGTCCGCTGGGCCAGGCGAGGTCTTTGCCGTTCGGCGTGTCGTTGCCTCGGGCAAATTTGAGGCCAGCAGTCATAAACCCCGTCATGCTGAGCGCCTTGACCATCGTCCAGGACTTCTCCATATTCTCCGTATCGTCCCGCGAGGCGCTCATTACGTACCAGATGCCTGCGGCGCCGAAATGGGTTGCCGGCGAACCGAGGTTGTAGAGGAATTCGTCGAAGCCGTGCGACAGTTTGGAGTGGTCTTCAAACTCCTCTTCGGCGAGCCTTTCGTCCGCGCCATTGTTGTTCATAACTATGCTCGCCGTGCCTGCGAGAGCAAGGGCTGTGAAGTTGTCGGCGCGCAGATAAACATCATCGGCCTGCGATGTGATAAAATCCGGCAGCTCGAACAATCTCTCGCCGAGAGAGTCGAAAGGGGCTGTCGAGTGTTCCTGTGCGCTTAAAACGGCGGCCAGAAACAAAACAGCGGCAAGGCTGTAAAAAAAGATGTTTTCGGGGTGCTTGTGTGCCTTCGCTGTAGTCGTGATTGTGCCCAAAACAGTGCAACAGCATAAGCCGTGCGAAGATTCACATGTATTGACGAGTTTTTTTGAAAGCCCTGTTGTTGCTCTTTTCATTTTATTGAAGTCTCCATCGCAATCGATTGGTACAGTGAGAAATATTAGCGAGCCGGCGAAATAATTCAAGGTTTTTGCGTGCAATTAGAGCAGAAAGCTTTTTGTCATTGAAAATACGAGCCTGCGGGATAAAATTATCCGTTCCGTCTATGGAAAGGAAATCAAACGATTTGGAAAAGATAATCACACTTGCCTCCGAACAGGAGGCTTCATTAGTATTCGGCCCGTCTGATGAGTATCTGCGCCTCTTGCGGCAGTCTTTTGATGTTCGCCTGAGCGCGCGCGGCGATCAGATAAAGATAATCGCCGATTCCGAAAGTTGCATTCGCGCGGCTGATGCGATTGAGCGAGTGCGCAGAGCCGCTTCAAGAAGAGGCTCGATTACGCTCGCCGAGGTGCGCAATATCATTACGCAGGTCTCGCGCAACGTGGTTGATCCCAAGAGCTATTCGATGGAGGTATTCTCGCACAAGTCGGTTGTGGAGCCGTTGACAGACGGCCAGGCTGAGTATGTGCGTACGATGTACGCCAACGACCTCACCTTCTGCACGGGCCCTGCCGGTACAGGCAAGACGTATCTTGCCGTTGCGATGGCGGTTTCGATGCTGAAGAAGGGCGAAATACGCAAACTGGTGCTTGTGCGGCCGGCGGTTGAGGCGGGTGAGAAGCTCGGCTTTCTCCCCGGCGATATAGAGGCCAAGGTAAACCCGTATCTGAGGCCGCTTTTTGACAGCCTTGAGGATATGATGGAGTTCGGCCAGATGCGCAAGCTGATGAGTATGGATGTGATTGAGATTATCCCGCTTGCGTTTATGCGCGGGCGTACTCTCAACGAGGCAGCGGTTATCTGCGACGAGGCTCAAAACACGACGCCCGCCCAGATGATGATGTTTCTCACGCGCCTCGGCCGTGAATCAAAGATGATCGTTACCGGCGACCTCACCCAGATAGACCTGGACGAGCGCGGCAAAAGCGGGCTTGTAGATGCGATAGACACCCTCTCCGGCATAAAAGGCATCGGTTTCTGCAATTTGCAGAAACAGGATATTGTGCGGCACAGCCTCGTGCAGAATATCGTAAACGTGTACGAAGAAAAGAAAGTAGAAGAAAAGAAAGAAAGAGATGCCGGCAGATAAAGCGCGGCAGCAATGAATACAGCGCGGCCCCGAGCCGGCGCAAACAAATATAAAGGAATTGAAATGTCGGAAAATTGCAATGGATGTTCGATGGCGGGCGGTTGCGGCGGCTCCTGTCCGAGCGAAGGCGAACAGAGCCTGAATAAGATTGGGAAAAAGATACTCGTTATGAGCGGAAAAGGCGGCGTTGGAAAGAGTAGCGTTGCTGTTAATCTCGCCGCGTGGCTACACAGCCAGGGCAAGAAGGTTGGTCTGCTTGATGTTGACCTGCACGGCCCGAGCGTGCCGCGTATGCTCAATGTGAGCGGGAAGGATGTTCAGCAGTATGGCGAGATGGTCTTGCCCGCGACCACCCTCGACGGGATGAAAGTGATGAGTATCGGCTTTATGCTCGAATCGGATTCAAGCCCTGTAATCTGGCGCGGCCCCGCAAAGCACAGCGTTATCGACCAGTTTGTAAATAAGGTTCTCTGGGGCGAGCTGGATTATCTCATCGTGGACTGCCCCCCGGGAACCGGTGATGAGCCACTTTCCGCCGTTCAAACGCTCAAAGACCCGTACGGCGCAGTAATTGTAACTACCCCTCAGCAGGTTTCGGTGGTGGATGTGAAGAAGTGCATCTCATTCTGCGAGAAAATACAGGTCAAGGTGCTCGGCGTACTCGAAAATATGGCCGGCTTTGTCTGCCAGGGTTGCGGTAAGCGCGTTGATATATTTCAGTCCGGCGGAGGCGAAGCGGTGGCGGAGGAATTTTCCGTACCGTTCCTCGGCTCGATTCCGATGGATGCCGAAGTGGTAGAATCCGGCGAAACGGGCGCCCCGATAATCCTTCGCGGCACGGACAGTACCACCGCTCAGGCGATGGCCACGGCATTTGGAAAGATCGGTATTCTGTAAGTTGTGCAGCCGACACAGGCAGACAGCGTATGGAGCAACTCTCTTTGAGCCTTTTGCTTTAACAGGCTCCAATAAGTCTGCTGACAGGCGGCGGAGCCATTATAAAGTGTCCAAAATGTTTTCTGATGACGTTTTTTTGTTGACGCGGAGCCTGTTTTTCGGGATACTCTAAGGCTGTATTTGTATAAGGTGATTTTGTTACCTCTGAAAAAAATTTTCAAGGAGAAAAAGTATGGCGGCTAAGCAGGGCCAGGGCAATGCGACGACAATCGCGCTTGTTACTTTTGTAGTTCTCTTTTTACTGACGACCGTTGCGGCAGTTGTTTTTTATGTCAAATGGGACGAGCAGAAGTCGATCGCGGCTGATGCGCTTCGCAACAGACAAGCAGCAGCCACCGATGAAGAGATCAGAAATTTCTCTGCTATCGTAGGCGAGAAGGGCTCATCGAGCTATCTCGGTACGGTTGTGGAGCAGTTTACGAGCCTCTATTCGGCAGTGATGGGCAAGGAGCTCGGCGAGCTGACAACAGCCGCCGCTACGGAAGAGATACAGCTTTCGATTGCCGCACTGAAGAGCAAGTATCCTATGGTTACCACCCAGAGCGCCTCCCTTCTCGATTTCGCTCAGCAGAGTGCCGCCGAGACAACCCGCACAAACAAAACCCTCGACACCCTTACGAACAAGGTAAGGCAGATGGAAGAAGATTGGGCAAGGGACGTTGAGGGATTCAAGGTAGCTGAGGACGTTCTAATTGCCGAAAAGACAAAGCTGATTAAAGTGGCTGATGCCGTACAGGCCAGCTACGATGAGATGAAGGCCTCGGCCGACAAGTACGTTGCCGATGCCACCAACCGCTTCTCAGAGCAGATCTCCGAAAAGAACTCCGCTCTGGAAGAGGCAAGACAACTTCTCGCTGAGGCACAGAACGCCCTTTCTGACGAAAAGAGCTACCGCATCAAGCTTGAAAATCAACTTGAACAGATTAAGCCGCGCCCCGATATTGAAGTCGCAGCATATAAGCCTGACGGCCGCATCGTTTCAGTGAACGCCCAGCAGAAGATTGTATATCTCGACCTCGGTAGCGAAGCGCATGTCTATCGCGGCCTCACATTCGCCGTTTACGACCGCGCCAACCCCTCACCCGAAGATGGCAAAGGCAAAGGCGAGATCAAGGTGTTTGATGTACGCTCGAAGGTGTCTGTGGCAAGGGTGGTTTCTGAGGACCCGGATAACCCCGTCCTGCCGGAAGACATCATCGTCAACCTGATTTGGGATCAAGACAAGCCCAACCGCTTCTACATCTGCGGTGATTATGACTTCGACAACGACGGCAAGATAGACCCGTACGGCAGGGACAAGGTTGAACACCTCATCAAACAGTGGGGTGGAATTGTGGCCGATTCAATCGACATCAACATTGATTTTGTAGTGTGCGGCAACCCGCCCGAGATCTACGCCGAAACCGGCGGCGATGATGCTGACGCTTTCCTCGCACAGGAAAAGCTTGAAGAAGCGAAAGCGAAGTTTGCGACCTATAATGAGGCCCTCAAGAAGGCGGCAAGCCTCTCTATTCCGGTATTCAACACCGACCGCTTCAAAAGTCTCATAGGCTACAACAAAGAAGTCATCAACGACCAGACGATCTGACAGGCGTTGAAACAACAGTAATAAACAGGGTCGTCTGCCGTTGGCGGATGGCCCTTTTCTTTTGAATTTTTCTCCACAGGGAGTTCGGGAGAGTACAGAAAGAAGATAGGAAGAGCTGTTGAAAAACGGATTGAGAAGCTTTTCCTTGAAACAATCCTCTTCTCCCTTTTTTCCTTTCTGTTAATTATAAATGTAACATACAGTTATGACGAACGTAAAGCTTAAAACAGACATTGGTATGCTCGCGGGTGTGGGGCCGGACAAGGCGCAGGCGCTTAAAGCGCTCGGCGTAAATACCGCCGCGGACCTGCTGGAGTATTTTCCGAGGGACTGGGAATTTCTGCCTGAGCTTTGCCCGATTGATGAGCTTTGCGCAGGCGCCAACGTTACTGTTGCCGGATTCGTCGAGAGCATAGACTACCAGGTTCGCAGGCGCAAACCCGTTTATGAGATTTACCTAACTGATGCCAGCCGCGCAAGGTGCCGCGTGATTTGGTTTAACGGTGGATACCTCCGCAATCAGATTCAGCTCGGGATGCAGATTGCCGTTGTGGGAAAAGTATCCAAATACAAGAACCAGCTCCAGTTTACAAACCCGAAATTTCGTGTCATCACCTCGCAGGAGATGGAAAACATCCGCGAGCTCGGCGGCGCGGTGTATCCGGCCAGCGCATCAATTTCAAGCCCCATGCTCAAATACATATTCCGCCGCAATATAGACTCGCTCGTGCCACTGCTTGATGAGTATTTCGGTGAGGAGTTTCGCGCTCAAAAGCAGCTTATGGCGCGTAGCGTAGCGTATCGGCAGATTCACAGGCCTTCCGATGAGCAATCTCTTTCCGCCGCACGCCGCACGATCAAGTATGAGGAGCTGTTCCTTATGCAGCTCGGGCTGGCCATCAGGCGCTACCGTATGCGGAACTTCGCCCCGTCGATTGCGATGAGGTTTTCGCGGGCGCTCGATGAACGCATAAGACGGCGTTTCCCGTTCCTGCTCACTCCCGAGCAGGATGGCGCCGTGCATGATATTGTGATGGATATGATACAGCCGAAGCCGATGAACAGACTCCTGCAAGGGGATGTAGGCTCGGGGAAAACGGCCGTGGCCGTTTATGCAGCGCTTCTGGCGATAGCCAACAAGACGCAGGTTGCAATGATGGCGCCCACGGAAATACTCGCCCGCCAACACAGCGCAAGCGTCAACCGCTTCCTTGAGGGAAGCCGCGTGCGCGTGGAACTGCTCACAGGCAAGATGAACGCAACGGAGAGAAAGCGGATTATAGAGGCCACAGAGGCCGGAGAGGTCGATTTTCTCGTAGGTACAGTCGCCCTGATTCAAAGCGATGTACAGTTTAAGAATCTGGGCCTTGCGATAATAGACGAGCAGCATAAGTTCGGCGTGGAGCAGAGGGGAGTTTTGCGCAAGGATTCTGCGCCGCATTGCCTCGTTATGACGGCCACTCCCATCCCGCGCACTATGACGATGACCGTCTTCGGCGACCTTGACGTCTCCACGATAAAAGGCGCCCCGCCCGGCCGAGGCAAGGTAACCACGAGAAACGTTTCCCCTGAGAACAGGGGCAAGGCCATGGAATTCATCCGCTCCCTCGTTCGCGCGGGCAGGCAGGCGTACTTCGTCTATCCGAGAATTGATTCAGACGGCGAAAGCGATATGAAGAGCGCGGTGGAGGAGTATGAGCTGCTGAAGAAATATGTGTTCGCGGAATTCAACGTGGCCCTGCTGCATGGGCAGATGAAGCAGGCGGAGAAGCAAGCCGTTATGGCGGCGTTCCGCTCGGGCGAAGTGAACATACTCGTATCGACGGTCGTGATTGAGGTGGGGGTGGATGTACCCAACGCGACGGTTATGGTAATCGAAAACGCCAACAATTTCGGGCTTGCCCAGCTGCATCAGTTGCGCGGGCGTATCGGGCGTGGCAGAAGCGATTCGTACTGCCTGCTGTTCAGCGAAAGCGGCACGGAAGACGCACTGAGGCGCCTTGAGGTGATGGAGAAGAGCAACGACGGATTTGTGATAGCGGAGAAAGACCTTGAAATCAGAGGCCCCGGCGAGCTTTTCAGCACGCGCCAGCACGGTCTGCCCGATCTCAAGCTCGCCAACATCATCGAGGATTTCGATTTGCTCAGTATGGCGCGCCGCGATGCCATTGAGTTGATTACGCACGACCCGTATCTCGGCGCCCCGAAGAATGTAGCGCTTCGCAGAGCGATTATCAGCAAGTTCGGCGATAAGCTCGGCCTCACCGACATCGCATAAAATCAGAATCGTTGAACAAAGCTGCAATTCCGCTATAATTGTAGTATCAAGCATAAACCATGCGGCCAAAGGAAGAAAATATAACAAGTGAAATATAAAGCAGTATTATTTGATTTCGGCGATACTATCGTCAATTTCGGGCCATTCAGCCAGCGCAAGCTCGCGAAAGAGGCCTGCGAAGACAGCTACCGCTATCTGGCCTCGCTCGGGCAAAAGTTGCCGTCAATGAGATGGTACACATTGCGGGTTATGATAACCATGAAGCTGATGTTGATATGGTCGGATATAACCGGCATTGACTTCGATGCGATGAATGTTATCCGCTCAATTGGCCGCAAATACGGCCACAGCCTGACAGAAAAGCAGTGGCTTGAGCTGCTACGGCTCTGGTACAGGCCGTTAATGGACCTCGGCGAGGTGGAAGAGGGGATCATAGACACATTCAACAAACTGCACGAAATGGGACTCAAGCTCGGGATCGTCTCCAACACTTTCGCCGGCGCAGAAGCACTCGACCATCACCTCGAAAAACTCGGCTTGCTGGATTATTTCCCGGTTCGCGTGTACTCCTGCAATCATAAATTCCGCAAGCCCGACAAGCGTATCTTCGAGCATGCCGCTGCTGAAATTGGCGTGGGGCCGGACGAAACGGTATTTGTGGGGGATAGATTTGAGACGGATGTGGCAGGTTCAATATCCTGCGGTATGCTGCCTGTTCTCAAACAGGCATACACTAACGACGGCAAGCCCGCGCACCCCTATGCGCAATCCATAACGGAGCTGAAAGAGCTTCCCGAACTGATCAAACGGCATAGTAAAGCATAAAATAGGCGCATTTCGTCTTCACAACAGCCTCGCGGCGTAAGCCAACCCTGAAACATGCTCTTCCCTGCTGGCTCAATGCGGCGAGGAGGGATGAAAGGGCCGCCGGCTACCTGCTTTACCGCTTACTCAACCTTCCATTCAAGTATGCCGCTACTGAAACCATCCTGTGATTTCACTTCGATCCGCAGCGCGTTCGTCTTTACCGGCTCAAATCTCGCGCGGTTGTATTTGTCTTTCTCTGTTTTGTACTCCAAATTCCCCTGCACTTCTTTCCACTGCCCGTCTGCATTGTAGAGCACTCTCCAGCTCTGCGGTACAGCACACTCACCTCCCGCGGGGCGATCGTCCCAGAAATACAGACTCACGTTGCTGACCTCGCGAGGCTCTGTAAAAACGTACTCAACCCACTCTGTCGTACCGCGGTGATCCCAGAAGGTATGGCGCGGGATTGAGTGGTCATTTGAATCGGCCGGCTCTATATCGTCGTTCAGCGCGGAGATTGTGTCTTCGCGGTAGCAGTGCGAGGCCTGTGCCTGCGCCTGATTTGCGATTGTCGGCTCTGATTGCGGCGAAACAAGCGCCTTATCTTCTGCCAGCCATACATCCATTGCGCCCTCTCCGCCGCGGTTATCCTGCGCATAAAACGGAATGGCGCGTAGCTGCTGCAGCGAGATTGTGCCGTCCTTATAGACGCACGCCGCCTTTGCCGTAATCACGCGCACGCCGCCAAGAAGCTGGGGCTCGAAATGTGCCTTGAGCGGGGCTTCCTTGTCCATAATCAGCGCGCCGAGGTTTTCGTTGTCCATCTGCTCAGCGCAGTAAACTATCGGGCCCGCCGCAAACGACACTCTCCCGCGATCCGCTTCGACCTTGTCATTTGCATAAACCCGTCTCGGGCGCATCGGCAGCTCCAAGCTCACCTTATCGCCTTTCTTCCACTGCCTTTCAATAACGGCATACCCGCGCACAATGCGTGGCGCGGCGATTTTCCTGCCGTTGACCATTATAACAGGCGCTGGAAGCTTATCCGTTTCATACAGCCCGAACGGACTTTCCGCACCAAGCGCCCAACCCGGCACTCTCACATTCACCGCAAACGTTCCCGTCTTCTCCGGCGAAAGCTCGATTGTGATGTTTCCTTTCCAGGGGTACTGCGTCTTCTGCGAGATATGCACCTTGCCCGAGGCAAGTTCAACATCCGCTTCCGAGCCTATGAACAGATTTACATACAACCCGTCCGAATCGGCGGCATAGATATAGCCCGGCAGCGCAGAGACGATCTTCAGGAACATAGGCGGGCAGCACGGGCAACCGTGCCAGTCCCAGCGGTGGTGGTTCACGGCGCTGAGCGGGTTGCGGTAGTAGTAATGTGTGCCGGAGAGTGATACGCCGTTTATAACGTTGTTGTATAGCGTGCGCTCAAGCTCATCAATGTATCTTGCATCGCCGTAGAGCAGGTTCATGTTGCGGTGAAAGAAGCCCGCGCCGACCGCCGCACAGGTTTCCAGATACGCATCGAGCGGCAGGACATAATCGGGGCCGAATTTCTCCTCATGCGCAAACGCGCCAACGCCGCCGGTGATGTGCATTCTTCGCCCGACCATATTCTCCCAGAGGCGCAGAGCAGATTCGTAATACCTCTTATCACCGTTTACTCTCGCAGCGGCGCTTATCCCCGCGCAAAAGAGCGTCGCACGGACGGCGTGCCCTTCGAGGGTGTCCTGCTCCGTAAACACCTGCTCATCCTGAGCGTATTCGCCCCAGCAGGGCCGGCTCTCGTCGTAGCCATGCTCGCGCACGAATTTCTCCGCCTCGGCGCCGTGGTTGTCCCAGTCATCGCTCGTCGGGCGGCCGCAGTTGACGCCGCGTGTTTCAATCCAGAACTGCGCCAGAGCGAGGTAGTCGTCGGTGCGCACGCTCACTTCGCTATTCCCCTTCAGTTCGGGGCAATCCCTGCAAAGCTCGTACAGCTCCACAAGCGCCTCCTCTGGCAATGAATGCGCCGGCACAACATTCTTCTTCGGCGCAGGCCCCATTACATCGCACATATGATTCGTAAAACGCAGCGCGATATTAAGCAGATTGCGTTTGCCTGTGGCGCGGTAATGATGCACTGCCGCCTCAACAAGCGCGCCCGCATTATACACATCATGCTGAAAACGCAGCATGCCGCCGTTCTCTCCCCAACGATGTTGCGGCTCTTCAAGCAAGGTATATGTTAGAATGTAGCCGTCCTCACCTGCGGCGGCTTGAGCTACGGCAATGCGCGCTATGCAGGCGTCAAGGCGGGCTTCGAGCTGAGAGTCTTTTTCTACGAGCAGAAAATCGCTCGCCCCGCGGATTGTCTCATAGATGAGGCCGTCAAACCACGGCGGGCCCTCATGGCCGCCCTTCTCGCCGGCGGCGACTCTATCAAAATTACGAAACGCGCCGGACTCCTCAAACTTATCCAGAACGTCAGTCAGGGTGGTACTGCGCCAGACTTCAAGCTTGGGGCTCCAGAATGAATCTTCGATTGTTACCGCCTGTGCCGGAACGCTCTTCAGCGCGTGCGGCTCGGTAGCGGCAAATCCACAGTATGCCGAGACGACCGCGATTAAAAGTGATGTTTTTGTTATCATGGTACTTTCTTCTGTCATAATTTAATTTACTTAATTATACATTCATCGCCACTGTTGATACGTGTCAAAACTGATTATATGAAATCATTTTCAAAAATAAAGGGCTTATTTCATTTGCGGAAAAGGAATTGGCAATTGTTCTTTTGCCGGTAGGCAAATATCAATACCATTAAAAAGGCATGCGTGCCACAACCGTATTGACAAATCTTCTGCGCAGACAATAATCAGCCATATGAAACAACTGCTCGCAAAACTGGTCGAATCCCGTCCGACAGAAGATGTCGGCGAGGCCGGTGTTGCGCAAGCCCTTTCTGACTTCTTCTACGCAAAATGCCCCCGTGCCGCAATAGACATGGACATCTGGAATGGCAACCGCGCAAATTTCACCACTACTCTCCCCGGCAGAACGCACGGCAACAAGCTCGTGTTTATCGGGCATCTTGATGTCGTTCCGGCTAAGGCGGAGAGCTGGGCAAAAGAGCCGTTCAGGCTTACCGAAGAAGGAGACCTGCTCTACGGCCGCGGCACAACCGATATGCTCGGCCCGCTCGCTGCGGTAGCGCTGGCGATAGCCGAGTTTCAGCAGGAGGGAGATTTCAGAGGAGAAATCGTTTTCGCGGCGACCGCCGGTGAAGAGACCGACAGCTGCGGCGCACGCAAGCTTGTTGAGCGTTTTGAGAAAGGTGATTGCCCCGTGGCGGGGATAATCGTGCCCGAGCCTACGGATATGCACCTTGTCAACGCACACAAAGGCTTGCTGTGGCTCGAATTTATCACGCGCGGCAAGACCGCACACGGCTCAATGCCCGAGCTCGGCGAAAACGCGATACTCAAAATGATGGAGATTGCAAAAAAACTCACGCCGGAGATCTTCGGCCCCGCAGCCGAACACCCCACCCTCGGCCGCTCCACGATCAGTCTCAACAGCATACAAGGTGGGCTTGCGCCGAATGTCGTACCGGATTTTTGCAGTGCGGTGGCTGATATCAGGCTTCTGCCCGGACAGACAGCGGAACAGATTGAGGACATTTTATCTCTCATCCTCGACGGCGCAGAGTACAAAACCGAGCGGCTCAGGTATGTAGAGGCGTTTGAAACGCCCGCAGCGGACAACTTTATCACAAAGCTCTCCGCCATCACCGGCAAAGCGCCTGAGGCCGTATTCTTCACAACGGACGCGCCCTATCTGAAGCCGCTGACAGGCTCGATAGCGATTTTAGGTCCCGGCAGCCCCGAGATGTGCCACCGGCCGAACGAACATATAGAGCTACACAGTCTTGTGGAGGCGAAGGAAATTTATAAAAAAATCCTCCGCGAATTCTGCCGCATGACTTGATTTAATCGAAGCACATTTTATCATACTTAGAATAATTGGTTGTATTTGAGTTTTTACAAGAGGAAAAAAATGTCGGAAGAACAAAAAAAAGCCGCGATAAATGAGTACGAGCGCGAGCCTGTACCGCAGAGCGCACTGCTTCCATTCAAAGACTTTATCGGGATGTACGCCGGCGAGCATTGCGCCGGAACGGAGCTGATGATCGGGCCGCTGTTTGTGGCGGCGGGCGTCAGCGCGTTTGATCTTATATGGGGTCTGATTTTGGGTAATCTGCTTGCTGTTCTGAGCTGGATGGTGCTCTGCGCGCCCATCGCGACACGCGCCAGAATCACTCTTTACTATCAGCTGGAAAAGATTTGCGGGCGCAAACTCGTTACCCTGTACAACCTCGCCAACGGCGTGATGTTTTGCTTCCTCGCCGGCTCTATGATTACGGTATCGGCTACCGCGCTTGGCGTGTGGTTCAAATTCCCGATGCCCGGCCTCAACGATATGCTGCCGAACAGTACCGGATGGGTGATTGCGGTTCTTGCCGTCGGGGCGCTAATAAGCCTTGTAGCGGCGGGCGGATACAAAACGGTGGCCAAGTTTGCCAATATAGCCTCGCCCTGGATGGTGCTTGTATTCCTTGCGTTCGGCATTATCGGCCTCAAGCAGTTTATGAACGCCACCGGCACGGAAATTCACTCAGCCGGCGACCTCTGGGACCTCGCAAAGACCCATATCTGGAAAGGCGGCGAGCCTGCGGAGGGGCAGGTTAAGTTTACCTTCTGGCACGTAACATTTTTTGCGTGGTTCTGTAATATGGCGATGCATATCGGGATGAGCGATTTGTCGGTATTCAGATATGCGAAGAAGTCCTGGTATGGTCTTGCGACGAGCTCGGGCATGTATGTGGGGCATTTTATGGCCTGGATAGCGGCATCGATTCTATATGCGTATCAGCTGCATGTTGATCCGAGCAATAACGCGGTTCTCCCCGGCCCGCTGGCATACCGCGCCGCGGGGCTTGCAGGTATTATCTGCGTGATTATCGCCGGCTGGACAACCGCCAACCCCACAATTTACCGTGCGGGGCTTGCGTTTCAGGCTATAATGCCGAAGGTTTCCAGATTCAAGGTTACACTTATCACAGGCGCCATCGCCACGATTGCCGGTATGTTCCCCGCTTTCGCTATGAAGTTACTTGATTTTGTCGCACTGTACGGTATGCTGCTTATGCCGATGGGGGCGGTTATATTTGTTGATTTCTGGCTTATGCCGAAGCTCGGCTTAAAGAGCAACTTCGCAGAGCTAAGCGGCAAGTCGTTCAACTGGGCCGCGGGCATCGCATGGCTGGGCACGCTCGCCGTTTGCATCTCTCTGGTGAAATTCGCAAACATACAGCTGTTCTTCGTAAGCCTGCCTGGCTGGTTCATCGCAGCCGTGGTGTATATAGTAGCAAGCAAAATCTATCAAAAGTCAGTAGAAGGGAAGAGCGCAAATGCTTAAACTCGCAACAAAGATAGTTTCCTGGCTCACGCTCGCAGTTGTTCTGATCTCCCCGTTCACTTTCATTACCGGCACGATTGAGTTGCCGGCGCTCAAATCCATCTTGTGGTTTGCTACGATTATATGGTTCGTTACCGCAAGCTCGTGGATGTGGAAAGAGAGCTGAACAAACACACAAGCAGGCAAAAATCCTTTTATGTTGAAAAAAACGACCGGTTAGCTAAAATTTAACACTCGTTTGCGGGCTTACGCGCCCGTTTTTCGGCAACATACAAGTTATTTGAAAAGAGCGAAAGTGATTGAGACTTTCAAAGAGAGCAACTATCTTCCCTTTGAACGGGAGATACTCCAGATAGATAAGCAGCTCATTGAGCTCAAAGCGGCGAACGCCGAGGGCACCGAAGTTCACAACCTCCACCGTAAGCGCGTGGAGCTTCTTCGCGAGGCCTATGGCAATCTCACAGCCTGGCAGACAGTGCAGGTTTCGAGGCATCCAAACCGCCCAATCATGAGCGACTACCTCCATTATATGGTGAAGGATTTCAGCGAGCTGCACGGCGACCGCGCCTTTGGAGACGACAAGGCTATTGTTACCGGCTTCGGCCACATCGGGCACCACAAGGTGCTGGTGGTAGGCCAGAGGAAGGGCAAGGACGTTAAAGAGAAAGTCGCCTGCAACTTCGGTTGCGCCAATCCCGAAGGATACCGCAAGGCCATCAAAAATATGAAGCTCGCCGAGAAGTTCGGGATTCCCGTGGTTACGTTTATCGATACACCAGGCGCATACCCGGGCATCGGCGCCGAAGAGCGCGGCCAGGCACAAGCCATCGCGTACAACCTCATGGAAATGAGCCGCTTGAAAACGCCCATCCTCTCCATCGTAATCGGTGAAGGCGGCAGTGGCGGCGCGCTCGGAATAGGCGTTGGCGACAGGCTCGCAATGCTCCAATACGCATACTACTCCGTCATCTCACCCGAAGGCTGCGCGGCAATCCTCTGGCACGACGGCTCCAAAGCCGAAGAGGCCGCTGAGGCCCTCAAAATTACCGCCGCTGACCTCACGAAGCTCGGCGTTGTTGATGACGTTATTCCTGAACCTCTCGGGGGCGCACACAGAGACAAATACGCCGCAATCCACAATGTGGAGAGCTATATCGTACGCATGGTGTCCCACCTAAAGAGCAGAGATATAAACGAGATTCTCGGTGCAAGGTACAAAAAGATCACCTCCGTCGGCTCTCCAATCAAGGCGTAAATCGAAGCTATGTCAGGCAAGCTGCGCGCAGAGGATGTTGTAAAGGAGATTCTGTTCGATGAAGAACAGATCCGCGAGGCTATTGAGCGCTGCGCTCAGTGGCTCGGGCCCATAGCCGAGAGGGCAGATGCAACCATATTCTACAGCCTCGAAGGAGGCCGAAAATTTGCGTCCGCGCTGGACGAAATACTCTCTGCCGGCGGAGTGAAGAAGGAATACCACCCCATCAAGACATCCAGCTATGGCTATGAGCAGGTCTCCTGCGGCACAGTTACAATCTCAGGCAGCCTTGAAAACAATCATATCCGCGGCAAAAACGTCGTTTTACTCGACGACATCCTCGACAGCGGCCGCACAATGCACACTCTGAAAAAAATCATGACCGAAAAAGGCGCAAAGCAGGTTTCCGTATGTGTGCTGCTGGAGCGGCTGACAGAAAGGCCTGTTGATATTCAGTCGGATTTCTCAGCCCTGCAAACAGAGCGCAAAGAGTTTTTCGTGGGCTACGGGCTTGACTATAAAGGCCAGCTGCGCGAACTTGACTACATCGCCACAATATAGAAAACCTTGCGTTTTGCAGTTGCCAATTCGTGGTAAGATTTTATACTTTGTTACTTTGCGGCGTTTCGACGCTCGCCTGAACTGTAAATAGAATAGACTTTTTCAAGGGTATCCGTCTATGAATACGACCGATCAAGACAAACAGATTATTGCAAAACTTAAAGAACTGGCTGCTGACAACGGCCTTGATATTGCCGGCGGCAAGGTACGCAGAAGCTCATCGCGTTTCTGCCTTGGCGTAGAGCACGGCGACTACAACGGCACCGAACTCTTCGGCGTTGGCACCGACAGGTTTATCTGGATGGCGTTCAAGCCCAACGGCACGAACAAATTCCGCCTGTTCAGCGGCAACTTCCCCGAAGACGGCGTAATCGAGTTTCAGATCGGCAAGGTTCCGGCACCCTTCAGCGTGCGAGATTCATGGGGCAGATTTGCCTTCGGTGCAGAGTATATGCTCCGCGACAAGGGCTACAAGCTCACTGAGGGCTTTGATGCCGTTCTCTACGGCAATATCCCCGGCGGCGGCATGAGCCGTTCGGCATCCCTCGCGCTGAACCTCATCATCTCCATGTGCGATGCAAGCGGCATAGAGATCGAAAACCAGCTTGAAATAATAGACATCGCCGTGGCAATCGAAAACAACTACATCGGCTCCCCATGCGGCGAACTCGACCAGATTATGATTCTCTTCGCGAAAGAGGGAATGGGCACACACTACAACCCCGCCGACAGAAGCATCAACTATGTACCGCTCGGCGATGGCGCAACCGATTTCCGCATCGTAGGCCTGGACACCGGTACAGTACGCCCGGGGCTTGAGAAGTCCACATATAGAGTGCGCAGGGCTGAATGCGAAGAACTCGTAGAAAAAGCACAGGACGCGGGCTTCGAGATCAACTGCCTTGCGGACGTTCGCAATGAAGACCTCTACAACCGCATCTACAACCACTTCTCCATAACGGAGCCGGGGCTTGTAAAAAGACTCGTTTACATCTATAACGCTCAGAAGCGCTTCTACCAGATGCTTCAGGCCTGGCGCGATGGCGACATCGAAACGGTCGGCTCAATATTCAGACAGGATGGCATCGGCCTGCGCGATGACTACGTCATCAGCGGCCCCGAGCTTGAGAGTATGTGCGACATCGTACGAACGGTTGACGGCGTACTTGGCGAGAGAATGCTCGGCGGTGGCGACAAGGGCGCGGCAGGCGCACTGGTCAAAGCGGAAGCTGTGGAGCAGGTAAAGCAGGCAGTGGACATCGCATACCCGCGCAGCCACCCCGACTTCGCAAATAAGTACGCAGTGCATGTGTGCAAGGTTGTTGACGGCATAAAGCTGCTCGACGGCGCGCTCTGACAAAAAATACACAAACAAACAAAGCCCGCCGATTCTAACAAGTCTGCGGGTTTTTTATCAGTTCAGCGAGGCCCTGTACGCAGGGCCGGCAATGTCATACCATCGAACTAAGACACGGAAGGATAAACGATGAAAATAAAGAAAAGCACAAGAAACACATTGATCGGCATTGCCGGCGGACTGGCTCTGGCGGCCTGCATGGGCGCGGATAACTGGTCTCAGGCGGGCTCGTTCCAGATTTCAGCCGGCTCCTCGAGCGAAGTGTATATCCTCGACACCCGCACAGGGCATCTCTGGGAGAGAGCTGAATCTCAGATTGTGGACTTCGGAACGCCCACCGAGCCAATCTCGCAGACAAAAGTTGTGAAGATGACGCAGTAAGCGAAGATACGAGATTACAAATCCCTGCCGTCGAGGCCGCGATTTATCGAGCCATCAGGAAGCGGAGAGGCTGTTTTGAATTTCAAGGCCCGTCTCAGCGGCGAGTGCAAGGCACTTATCAAAACAGACGACTATATCCTGCGGCCTGTGGGCGTCCGAGTTTATGATTGCTTTGGCGCCGTTCTCCTTAGCAACCTGCCAAAAATTGTAGTTCGGGTAGCCGGTGAAGTCTGTGCGGCTGAAGCCGTAGCCGTTTATCTCAAGCGGAGTCTTCATATCAGCCGCCGCCCTGCATATCCTCTCCGAGCAGCGCCTTGCGTGTGCATCGAAATCGGGGTATTTCGCCATAAACAAATCCGGATGTGCAACAAAATCAAACAGCCCCGAACGAATCGCATCGACCATCAAATCCGTATAGCTCTCCAGCGCTTCCTCATTCATGGAAAAATGATGCGTACTCACCTCCGCGCCGTCATAGGGGTAGAAATGCAGTCCCAGGGCGAGATACTCAACGCCCGCCTGCCCGCGCAGGACGTCTTCATAAAAATTCGCGTATCGTGGAAAATACTCGCACTCCATCCCCAGCCGCACATCAAGCTTGCCGACGAGCCTCTCTCGCTCTGAAAGCACATCGGCGCAGTACGACTCGAGGTCGCCGGAGCCCATACGGATACCCGGCCATTTGCCGTCCGGCAGAGGTGTATGGTCGCTGATTCCGAGAGTGGTAAGGCCGGCGGCAATCGCAGCCTCACAGTAATCACGCACATCACCCACAGCGTGCATGCATCGGTAGGTATGGGTGTGGTAGTTTGTTTTGTGTTTTTCGTCTGTCATATCGGATATCATTATACGTAGCCTCCGAAAAATACAACAGATAAGAAACAGATTGCTTTCTCCATACTATTGTGCGGCGTTGAACCAATTCTGCACAAACACCGCCCAGTCGGCGAGGTCTATCACGCCGTTCATATCGGGGTCTATGTCGAAAATCCAGTCATAAGCAACCGCCCCGTCAGCGGAAAGCCAAGCCGAAGCAAACAGGGTAAGGTCGGCAAAATCGACATCCCCATCCGGCTCAAAATCCCCCGCAGCCGGCCGCTCTGCGCAATCAAGCCGCGCATTAAAGAACATATCACTGCTGTTTATAGTCGCATTATGCACCTGAAACGCAAGCACGTTCTCACCCGCATTCAAAAGAGAGATGTAATCAGAGAGGTCAAACTCCGTCATCGCGCTGTCGCAGTAGGCCTCGTGGTTGCTCGTGCTTGCCGGCTGATTGTAAGCTACAACGGCAGGGCCGTACTGATTGCTCACGGGCACCCCGTTGATATAGGCAATAAATCCATCATCCCATTTTACAGACATCACAAGGCCTGTTACGCGTGAAGGAGCGTGAATCGTAAAGCTGTTACGTGCATAGAGGCTGTAGTAGTTGCCCCTCATATCAGAAAGCACGGTCGTGATGCAGGGCAGATTGCCGTTTGAGTCGGTATCATAGCCGAACGGCGTTTCTCCCGTGAGCCAGGGCTCGCTCGGGGCGAAGGCAGCGCTGTTCCAATCAGCGGGCGGTTCGCTTTGCCCCTTGAAATACTCCCACTGCTCCCCGCCGCTAAGAAGCCTGTTCTGAAGCTCATAGGGCTTTTCATAGACAACCCTGCCGTAGTTTGTAATCTCCGCATTCACAGGATTACTAAGCACAACACTCACCCACCTCACCCCTTCAAGGCTCCCAAGCGTGAAATCTATGCTCTTGAGGCTCTCGCCCGCGACATAATTCATAACGCCCGCCGTTACGTGGCCGAGGTTTGTGTTTACGGCATAATCCACCGAAACAGAGGCGGTGGTGAATGTACTGAGCCGCACGGGCACTGCATACTCAAGCATATCTTCCGGCAGGTCGAGGTAATTTTCGCCGGAGGTAATCCCCACGCCCACAACCGAAGCGGCTGTCGGCAGGAAATAACCCAGCCTGGCAAGGTGCGCAGGCTCCTGCGAGTCCCATAAGGTATTGTCGGGGTAGCTCTCGGGCAACGCGCTCGCGAGATTGCCCTGAATATCGGTCTGTGAGAGATGTTCCTGCCAGTCGTTCCACGTGCGGTTCATTATATCTCTGTAATTGAACAGCAGAAGCGAATCGCGCACCTCCAGAGAGCCCGTGTAAGACCTGCCGTAGTTATCGCCGAAGCGCGCACCCGAGACATTCGCCGTGCATAAGACATTTGTTGCCGTGATAATCGGGCTGTTATAGCCGCACTCAATCGCCTGCCCGCAGTTTATAAAGACGGAATCGTTGATCTGCGCGTACCTTTCGGCGCCCGTGCTGCAAGACCAGGCGGTGGCCTCGTGAATACACGACTCAAACCAACAGCCACTGATCGTTACGGCGCCCGTCTCGCCTTCGCCTGCGTCAATGCCGTCATCGAGCGTCCAGCCCATAAGGCAATCGGTAAACGAATGAGGGCCTCCGTTGAGGTAGATAACGTCGTTGTCCGAATCTGCAAAGGCACTTCTATCGGCAGGAAATTCTATCAATGCACAGTCTGTCGCATTAACGCTGCCTGCGTTGTACTGGCCGCAGGTTATAAACTTCTGCACAAGACAGCCTGTCATATCAAGGTAGGAATCTTCGCCGTGGCCGAGCTGGCCGTAATGCTCGGTCATATAGCAGCTTGTGAGATTGAGCCGGCTACCGCCGCTGAGATAAAACAAACATTGCTGCGGCTTGTGGTAGAAATCGCCTGATTTGTGTGTGGGGAACCAGTTGGAATCAGCGCCGCTCGCTGTAAAGATGGCTCCCGTCATCGTACCGCTGCAAGATGCGGATTCAAAGAGAAATCCGCCCCACGGCTTGTCCCTGTCCTGCGCCGTGAATACTACGGGGGTAGCATCTGAACCGTTAACGATGATATGCCCGCCAACGCCCACAGACACCCCCGGCGCCACAACAACCACGCTTCCCGCGCCGATGGTGAGAGTTGTGTTTTCGGCTATCGTGAGGGTGGCTGTGATTTTTATGCGGGCGTTTTCGCCCCAGTCCGTATCGGTGCTGATGGTGCCCGAGGTATTTGTCCAGACGGTAGCAGATTCGATGTTGATGTTTTTTTGCGCTTGCAGGCCTTTGACCGAGGCATTGTAGTTAATAACACCCGAAGCTGTTGCGGCGGGCAGAAATACCGAGCCTGTGCCGCGAAGAAGCTGCAATGGGTAATCCTCGAAGCCCTGCGCAACAACCTTCCCGTTTACGCCCGTCCTCTTGCCGGTAGAGCCGGAAACTCTCGCGATAACAGGGATCTCAAGCCCTAAAGGATAGGTGGCGGGGGTTACAATCTTTATCTCCGAGTCCTCAAACTCCCCTGCCGCCGAATCAATCAACGGAAACGGCGTCCACAGCGGCAACCCCCACTCCGTATCAAAGCGCTCGCTCGCCCGCACGACAAACTGCACAAGCAGGCTTTCCTCTGCCAACGTGGCCTGGTTTACCCTGCTTACGGCAAGCTCGTAGTAGTCGGGTGCATCAACAACAACATCCGAACCGACCGCGACCGGCTCGCCATTAAGCAGCGCGGAGTAGTCGTATCCCACTTCAGGAACAACCGCGAATGTTGCACTATCGGAATAGACGTTTTGCGTTGATACTCCGTTCACCGCAATTGCCGCCTTACTCTCCAAGACAGGCATAACAGCCGCGACAAGCAGCATAACAAAAAGCATATTGGAAGCCTTGAATACAGGCGAAACCACGAATGAGCTCCTGTTCTTCATTTTCTCACCAAATCATATCGTAATGATAATAACATAGCCCCTGTGAACTCACACAGAGTTGGTTGAGATTATAAAGGATTCAGGCGCGTATGACAATTTAATTCGCCTGATATCTACTTACAGCTTAAGGCCGTAAGCAAAAAAAGAGCCCGCGTTTTTCAACGTGAGCTCTTTTGATTTGTGATTCTATGCCGATTGGCTTAGAGGCATTCAGCAGCCTTGCCTGCGCAGCCGAGAACGGCCAATTTGTGCAGAACCATCTTCTCAATGGCATCACGACCCGGGCCGAGGTACTTGCGTGGGTCGAACTCTGCGGGATCTGTCGCGAATACTTCGCGGATCTTTGCGGTAAGGGCCATGCGAAGGTCTGTGTCGATGTTGATCTTGCAGACAGCCATGTGTGCAGCCTTGGTGATTGCGTCTTCCGGAACGCCCATAGCATCGGGCATTGCGCCGCCGTACTTGTTGATGAGGTCCTTGAACTCGGGAAGAACCGAGCTTGAACCGTGCATAACCAGCGGATAGCCGGGCATCTTGGCAGCGATTTCTTCGATTACGTTGAAAGCGAGCTTCGGTGCTTCTTTGAATTTGTATGCGCCGTGGCTTGTGCCGCAGGCGATGGCAAGTGAGTCAACACCGGTCTTTTCCACGAACTCAACAGCCTGGTCGGGATCTGTAAGGTGGTTCATTACGTCTTCGTGGCTCAGGCCGACAACATCCTCTTCGATGCCGCCAAGTTGGCCGAGCTCTGCCTCAACAACAACGCCGTGAGCGTGTGCGTACTCAACAACTTTCTTTGTGAGCGCGATGTTGTCCTCGAAGCTGTGATGTGAGCCGTCGATCATAACGCTTGTGAAGCCGTCATCAACGCACTGCTTGCATGTCTCGAAGGTGTCGCCGTGGTCGAGGTGCATGCAGATCGGTATCTCGGGGTTTTCAGCAACTGCTACATCGATGATAGCCTTGAGGTATGGCATGCTTGCGTAGGACCTTGCGCCGCGCGAAATCTGAAGAATCAGCGGGGATTTTGTAGCCGCTACGGCATTGACGATACCCTGCGTGATCTCCATGTTGTTCACGTTGAACGCGCCAACGGCGAAACCGCCCTTGTATGCTGCTTCAAACATTTTCTTTGTTGTTACCAGAGGCATAGTATGCTCCTTCTATAAAGAGAATTAACTTTAATTTGTGTTTACAGAGCTCGAACGCAGAATTCAGTGCGCCCACATAAACCCTCATCTTATCAAATAACGGGGAAATGTCAAGCTTTCGCAGCTTTTATGATTCTCCTTGCTCACGTTGATGTGAACTTTATCACAAAAACAAAAGCGGACATTCCCGTTACATTGATTATCCACCCGGTGCGTGCCTGCGCAATTGCGCTGTCCCAACAAGATGACCGACTTTTTCGGGAGGACGACAAGCCTGAATCGCTTTTTGTGAAGAAAAAACCGATGCCAGAAAGAGAGACAAGATAAAATGAAGCTGAATGTTTTTTGCAGCTCGTACGGCAATAGAATCTGGCATCGGCCGTTATCATTTCCGGCAAGCCGCTTGCTTTGTGCCGCTCTATGCTCTTTTAGGTCTTCGGCAGGCCCGCAATAAACCCTAAATTGCGCCAAATAAGTATTGACTTTTCACAATAACAGGCTTTAATTATGGCGTTCTATCATGAGTGCGCGGTATCGGTGCGCACTCGTTTTTTTGATAAAGTAAATCCTTAACACAAGGAGTAAAAAAATGATAAACGAAGGCGTCATGTTTATGTGCGTAGGAATGGGAATGGTATTCGTATTTCTAATTCTCTTGATAATGGTAATGGACCTTTCGGCCACAGTGATAACAAAGTTCTTCCCTGACAAGGAGCCCGAACAAGTTGTAACAAGCGGCGGCGGAAGTGACAAAGTGAAGGTAGCGTTGGCTATTGCGATAGCCAAGGCGAGAAAATAAGAAAGGCACACAGGGTAAATCAAAATGTCTAAGAAAAAAGTAAAAGTAATGACAACAGCGTTCCGTGACGGCTTTCAGAGCTGCTACGGCGCACGCGTACTGACAGATGACTTTCTCCCCGCGGTAGCCGCGGCCAAGGAAGCCGGCATCAACCATTTCGAGGCAGGCGGCGGCGCACGCTTCCAGTCTCTTTTCTTCTACTGCAACGAGAGCGCGTTTGATATGATGGACAAGTTCCGCGCGACCGCCGGCCCCGATGCGAATCTTCAGACGCTCGCTCGCGGCGTTAACGTTGTAGGCCTTGAGTCTCAGAGCCGTGATGTGATCAATGCACACGCCAAACTTTTCAAGAAACACGGCATAACAACCATCCGCAACTTCGACGCACTTAATGACGTTAACAACCTGATCTACTCAGGCCAGTGCATTCATGATGCCGGCCTCAAGCACGAAGTCTGCGTTACAATGATGAGCCTTCCGCCCGGATGCGAAGGCGCACACACTCCCGAGTTCTACCAGGGCGTACTCAAGCAGATCCTCGATGCTGGCATCCCCTATGACAGCGTCTGCTTCAAGGACGCCTCGGGCACAACCACCCCTCAGAATGTTTACGAAACAATGAAGCTGGCCCGCAAGATGCTTCCCGCGGAAATTTCTATCCGCATGCATACGCACGAAACAGCCGGCAACGGCGTAATGTGCTACCGTGCAGCCCTTGACGGCGGCGCAGACGCAATCGACCTCTCACTGGCGCCTGTATCAGGCGGCACCTGCCAGACAGACACTCTCGTCATGTGGCACGCGCTTCGCGGCACCGAGTACGATCTCGGCATCGACCCCGAGAAACTTCGCGAGGCAGAAGAAGTGTTCAAGGAATGCATGAAGGACTACTTCTACCCGCCGGAGGCAGCGAAGGTTGAGCCGCTTATCCCGTGGTCTCCGATGCCGGGCGGCGCACTCACCGCAAACACTCAGATGCTCCGTGACAACGGCATCATGGATAAGTATCCAGAAATCATCGCTGCAATGAGCGAGACCGTACGCAAAGGCGGCTTCGGCACAAGCGTAACCCCCGTATCACAGTTCTACTTCCAGCAGGCCTTCAACAACGTAATGTTCGGCCCGTGGAAGAAGATTGCGGACGGCTACGGCAAGATGGTTCTGGGCTACTTCGGCAAGACCCCGACAGCTCCCGATGCGGAAGTTATCAAGATCGCTTCCGAGCAGCTCGACCTTGAACCCACTACCGAGCTTGTAGTTGACATCAACGACAAGGACAAAACAAAGGGTATGGCGCAAGCCAAGGCCAAGTGCGAAGCAGCCGGCATTGAAACAACGGAAGAAAACGTGTTCATCGTTGCGACATGCGGCGACAAGGGCATAACATTCCTCAAGGGCGAAGCAAAGCTCGGCATCCGCAAAGTTGAAGAGAAGGCCGCTGAATCAAGCAGCAACGAAGGCTGCACCGTTACAATCGACGGCAAGGCTTATGCCGTCAAGCTTGACGGCAACAAAGCGACAGTCAACGGCAAAACCTACAACTTCGACTGCGTTGATGGCATCGTTGAGGGCAAGGCAGCAGCAGGCGCCTGCACTAGCACAGAAAGCATCAAAAGCAAGCTGCCCGGTAGCGTTGTGAAGATTCTGGTTAACATCGGCGACAACGTAGAAGAAGGCCAGACAATTATGATCCTTGAAGCAATGAAGATGGAAACAGAGGTCAAGAGCCACCTCGACGGCGAAATCGTGGAAATCAATGTTTCTGTCGGTGATCAGGTCAAGGCGGATCAGCTTCTCGTTAAAATCAACGCGTAAGGGGATTTGAACTAATGAAACTACTTACACAAAACAAAAAACCGGCCGGCAAGATAGTGCTTTTTGCACTGCTTGCATGCCTGCTTGTCGGCTCGGTGGCTATTGCCAATCAGAGCGCACAGGTAACAGCGGAAACGACAGGCGCAGTAGTTGAGCAGCAGATTCCTGCTCAAGAGACTTCGAGCATTGGTGAAAAATTCGGCCTGCTTCTCAAACAGACCGGTATTTACCGATTCTTCAAGCCGGAAACCGAAGAAGAAAAAGCCATATCAATGGCAAACGCCCAGGCACAGTACGACAGCGCCGAGCACGCCGAGAAACAGAAATGCTTCGCAGGCGAGGGCGGCGGAAGATTCCTAATGATCATCGTCGGCATCGGCCTGCTCTACCTCGCTATAAGCAAGGGATTCGAGCCTCTGCTGCTTCTGCCTATCGGCTTTGGCTGCATACTTGCCAACATCCCTATGGCAGGCATCGCCGAACATGGCCTTCCTGGCAACCCCGACGGCTTCCTGTATCTCATATACAGTTTCGGCGTAAAGACTGGTCTGTTCCCGTTGCTCATATTTATGGGCGTGGGCGCTATGACAGATTTCGGCCCCCTCATCGCAAACCCGAAAACCGCCCTTCTCGGCGCGGCGGCGCAGTTCGGCATTTTTACCACTCTGCTTCTCGCTCTCGCCGTTACCCCGCTTGGCTTCACACTCAGACAGGCTTCTTCGATCGGCATTATCGGCGGCGCTGACGGCCCGACGGCTATCTTCCTTGCCGGCAGACTCGCTCCCGACCTGCTCGGCGCAATTGCCGTTGCGGCGTATTCGTATATGGCGCTTGTACCGGTAATTCAGCCCCCGATTATGAGGCTTTGCACTACCGAAGCTGAACGCAAGATTGAGATGAAGCAGCTCAGGCACGTTTCGAAGACAGAGAAGATTGTATTTCCGATCGTTGTGCTTGCGCTCTGCATCCTGCTTCTACCCTCAGCTACACCGCTTATCGGTATGCTGATGTTCGGCAACCTCTGTAAGGAATCGGGCGTTGTAAACCGCCTCTCTGACACAATGCAGAATTCGCTTATCAACATCGTTACGATTCTGCTCGGCCTCTCCGTTGGCTCGAAGCTCGCTTACGACAAGTTCCTCACCTTGCAAACTGTGGGTATTCTTGTGCTTGGTGTATTTGCGTTCTGCATTGGCACGGCGGCAGGCCTGCTTCTTGCCAAGCTGATGAACAAATTCAGCAAGGAACAGATCAACCCGCTTATCGGCTCCGCGGGCGTTTCGGCTGTTCCGATGGCTGCGCGTGTGGCGAATAAGGTCGGTCTGGAGAGTAACCCGCACAACTTCCTGCTTATGCACGCTATGGGCCCGAACGTTGCGGGCGTAATCGGCTCGGCCGTTGCGGCGGGCGTTCTGCTGGCACTCTGCGGCGGATAACAGCAAGGCACAAGGCATACAATGCCCGACCCTATAGCTTAGATTAGAATAACAGGCGCTTCTATTAAAGGGAGCGCCTTTTTTGTTGCAGATTTTTTACCGATGCGTATAATGACGCCTCTTTACAGCAATGCTGCGACAGGACGTTCTAATGTGAACGCGGCGGTGTCGGAGCAAAAAAATAATACACTCTTACCGGCTCAACAGATGAGCAGGAGACTGAAAATGAAAAGTGGTATTCACCCGAACTATTCAAAGGTAGTAGTTAAATGTGGTTGTGGTGCGACATTCGAGACCCGCAGCACGGCAAAAGATGAGATTCACGTTGAGATCTGCTCAATGTGCCACCCGTTCTTCACGGGTAAACAGAAATTCATCGACACGGCCGGTCGTATCGAACGCTTCCAGAAGAAGTTTGGCGGCAGTATCCTCGACAGGGTCAAGAAGAAATAACAACACCGCGAAAAAAACGCCCTCGCCAAGTCGAAGGCGTTTTTTTTTGCAAACTCTATACTCATTCGTCCGCTGATATGTCAGACATAAACAAAAAACTGCTCGAAAAACTTAAGAGCCTCAGCGATAGACTCGCCGAGATTACCGCGGAGATTGAACAGCCTGAAACGGCTTCCAATCCCGCCCTGCTGATTCCTCTGGCAAAGGAACAGGCCAAGTTGCGCCCTATCGTGGAGCTGTACCGTGAGTACAACAGCTGCATTGAAGGCATCGAAGAATCAAATGAGATTCTTGCCAGCGATACTGACGCGGAGATGCGCGAGCTTGCGGACGCGGAGATGCGTGATCTGAAGGCAAAGAGCGAAGAGGTGATGCAGACCATCAAGGATCAGCTCGTAATGGCGGACGATGCCGCGATTGATTCTGTCATAATGGAGATTCGCCCGGGAACAGGCGGCGATGAGGCTGCTCTCTTTGCAAAAGACCTGTTCAATATGTACAGCAGGTATGCCGAGAAAAATGCGTGGAAGGTTGAAGTGCTTGCGCTTTCAGGTTCGGAAAAAGGCGGTATAAAAGAGCTTGTGGCGAGTATTAAAGGGCCGGGCGTATGGGCGTGCCTCGGATACGAAGGCGGCGGCCACCGCGTGCAGAGAGTGCCCGAGACAGAAACGCAGGGCCGCATACACACCTCCGCGGCAACCGTTGCGATTATGCCGGAGCCGGAGGAGATTGAGCTGGACATCAAAGAAGCGGATGTTGTCGAGCATGTGAGCCGCGCCGGCGGACCGGGCGGGCAGAGCGTAAACAAGCTCAACAGCGCCATCAAGCTCGAACATATCCCCACGGGAATCACCGTGAGTATGCGTGATGAGAAGAGCCAGCATAAGAATCGCGCAAAGGCATGGCGCATTCTGCGAAGCAGAATCTATGAACATTACAGCAGTTTGGAGCGCGCGGAGCGTGATTCACAACGCAAGCAGATGATTGGCTCCGGAGACCGCTCGCAGCGCATCAGAACGTACAATTTCCCGCAGAATCGGATTACCGATCACCGCATCAATCTCACGCTATACCACCTTGACAAGGTGATTATGGGCGATATGGACGAACTTATAGACGCCCTCAAGATACACGACAAACAGATGCGCCTCGAAAGCCTCTGAGCATCAGAGCCGCGCGTGGAGCGGCAGACGGCGCCGCCAGCTCGTTTGATTTTTTCCGCTATTCAAGTAAAATCCCGAGGTACCGATCTCCGATACGCAAATACGCACAGCAGAATAGAAGGAATAATATGCTTAAAGCCATGTACCGCAGTCTATTGTTTTCTTGTCTTACAGTTGCGATGTTCGCATCTGCCGCATTATACGCAGGCGAGCAGAAAGGCAATTCGCGCAATATCAGTATTTACGGCTCATCCGTTGCTTCGGGCGCAGCCGCTACAGAGAGCCTTGGATACTGGCATATGCTCAAAGAATGCTTGAGCGAAAGCGGCTGGCTGGTTTCCTCCTGCTCGCGCGGCGGCGACACAACAAGCCGTGCGCTCGAACGCTACAACGACCTGCTCAGCCAGAATCCGCGCTACGTATTTATCGGCCTCTCGCTCGCGAACGAGGGCATCGGTATGCATGGCAAAGAGGCCAAAGACAGGATTTATCAACAATACATTGAGGGGCTTAAGAATATTGTGGAGTTGGTGCGTGGCAGGGATATGCAGCCGATTATCGGGCTCTGCTACCCAAACAGCGACTACACCGAAAAGGAATACGGCTACATCAAGCGCGTGAATCTGGAAATCAATCGGTGGGATGTACCGAGCGCAAACTTCCTCGGTGCAATCGAAGACGGCCACGGCAGATGGGTTGAGGGGTACTTTAACGACCCGGGCCACCCAAACACCGAAGGGCACAGAGAGATGTTTTATTCGATCGTACCTACGCTTTTCGATGCTCTCGACGCCGGAAAGGCTACGCCTCAGCGTAGCAAAGGGAGCCGTTGTATGAAAGATGGAACAGTTGTATTTGAACCGCAGCACACAATACATTCCTGGGCGACCGCATTGAGCTTCCGCAGTAAACAGGACGGTGCTCTCGCCTCGATTGCAGGTAAAAGCGGCTCGGCCAAAATCGAAATCGACGATGGAAAGCTCGTTTATACAGCCTCCAATTCGCAGGAAATCAAAGCGGAGAGCGAGATCAGTGATGGCAAATGGCACAGCATCGCCGTGTCAAATCTCTACGCGCAGAAGCAGGCAATGCTTTTCATTGATGGCAAACTCGCCGGCGTGGTGGATGAGCAGCTTGCGCCCGTACGCTTTGCCATAGAAGATGGCAAGGCCTGCAAAAAGGACTGGTTTGTTTATCGCGCGGCTTTGAACGACCTTGAGGCCAAAGCCCTCGCAAGCGGCGAGATGATTCAGGCGAGTCTGGAAATGTATGCGCCTCTGAACGACAGCTCCTTCAAGAACGGAAAGCCCGTTGAAAACAGAGCGCAAAGCACCTCACTGGCGATATTCCACAAGAATTGATGTAGGGCCGAGACCTCGTCCGGCTTATGCCTTGTGCTTATTGCCTTCTCTCGTAAAGGCGTATCTGAGCGATTTTTCAACCGACTCAAACGAGACTTTGCGGTAGTCGAAGCCGCGGGCTGAAAACTTCTTATGCATCAGCACAACCACATCGCTGTTTTCCGCGAGCAGTTGGTTGTTCAGGCGAAACGCCTCGCGCACAAGGCGCTTATAGCGGTTGCGCACGTACGCCTTGCCGAATTTGCGCCCCACGCTCACGCCAAGCCGATTGCACTCAAGCGAGTTGGGCAGCAGAAAGACGGTCAGAGTGCCCGTACAGACACATCTGCCATCTTTCATAATCCTGCGGAATGTTTCGTTGCCGCTGATTCTGTTGTGTTTTCTAAAAAAAAATCTCATTCGGTTTCTTTTTTCCCGCCTGCGAAAGTGATGCAGTCCTTCGGGCACTTTATCTTACAGTTCATACAGGAAATGCAACATAATTCGAGCGTATCTTTAACGCTGGCGCCGATGGAATCCATCTTGCATGGCTTCCTGCATCTTCCGCAATTTATGCAGGCCCCGCTCACCTTTCTCCTGTTTACACCAGCCTTGCCGAGCAGGCCGAGCAAGCCGCCGAGCGGGCAAAGCGTACGGCACCATGTGCGGCGGCCGAAAACGGTGAGAAAAAGGATGCCGAAGAAGATCATAAGGAGCAGGATTTCAGGGGGGAAATATCCGCTTGCGAAGGCTTCGCGAACATCTGCAAAAAATGTTGGCGAGAGAAACGCGATAAAACCGTTACCGACGATAGTGAGCGGGTCCATAAAACCTGCGGCTTCCGAGCCAAATCCCGCAAAAACAATCAGAACAGCCGCGACCACAGCCGCAAGAACGCCTGATGTGGGGATATTGAAGTGACGCTTTTTGGCGAGAGTGAGGTTGTCGGTAATGTCGATGCAGGTGCCCAGCGGACACACCCACCCGCAAAACCAGCGCGGCATAAATAGCGATGCGAAAGCGATGAGCAGGCCGCCGCAGAAATACGGCGTCCATTGGCGCTGGGCTATGCGCG
>JBFWMM010000005.1:48342-83021 GCA_050251615.1 Phycisphaerae bacterium | reverse complement strand
GAACGCCTGCGGAAAGTGATTCTGTCATCAAAATCTGCAATCTCTTCTGTTGACATAGTAACAACAAACCTCACGGGATTGCCGAGCTTTTTGCTGTAGCGATCCATACTGAGCCGCATACTGTCGCTCAGCTTGCGCTGAAACAGGCCGTTATCCTCGTTGTCATATACCCAGCTGCCCCCTACTTTATGCACTACCACCGAGTACATCTGAGGTATATTCTTTCCCCCGCCCCAGTCACGCTCAAAATAAACCATGAGAAGCCCTAAAATCAAAATCGCTCCCAACGCCGGTAACAGAAGAATTTTCTTTTTGACTTTACCCTTCAGTTTTTACTCCTTGCATTTTTAACAAAACCCTAAAACAGTGAAATATAATTTTACAACATTCAACAAAGTCTGTCAAGCAAAAGTACCCATTATTATCAACTAATCACCCGAGCATTATAAAGTTAAATTGACTTTACAACCGCTCGTACTAAAATCCCGCAGAATGAACAACACCAAAAAGATATTAAAAATACTCTCGCTTCCCGAGCCCGCTTTCCTGCTGCCCGGCATTCCCCCTGTTGTTACGGGCACTGCACTCGGAGCCAAAATTGAAGGCGATATAGACTGGACGCCGGCAATTCTCGCCCTGATTGCTATTATTACACTCAACGCCGGCTCAAATATGCTCAATGATTACTTTGACCATCTCTCCGGCAATGATTGGCTCAATATCAACCGCACAAAATTCGGAGGCGGCAGCGGACATATTCAGTCGGGGCTGGTTACACCGAATCAGATGAGGTCCGCTGGAATAATATCTCTGACAATAGGAATGCTTATCGGAGTGGCGCTGATCATCCTGACAAAAAGCCTGCTGATTCTCAGCCTCGGCATAATCGGAGTTCTTGGCGGCATATTCTGGACAATGCCACCTGTCAAGGCGTGCTACCGCTTTCCCGGCGAGCCGTACATTTTTACAATGTTTGGACTCCTGCCGACGATCGGCAGCTTTTATCTGCAAACCGGCAGCTTACAGGCGGTTGTCTTTGTGCCCGCTGTAATTATCGGCCTGCTTATCGCAAGCGTAGCTCTGCTCAACGCCATCGGCGACCGCCTCTCTGACGAGCAGGCAGGCAAGCGAACATTCGTTGTGCGCAGGGGCGTAGGAAAAACTGTAGTGCTGTACAGAGCCATGATTGCCGCCGCCTTCACGATAGCAGCAGGCAGCAGTTTTTTTGATACTACATTTGCATCGGGGGCGAAGGCAATGCTGTTTACCGCCCCGCTCGCCTTAACCTGCATCCTGATTGCAAGCGAAGGCAGGCTCGAAAAGAACAATGTAAACCTGCCGAACGCTCTTAACATTTTCCTGTATATCGCAACAGCCGCCGCTATGACTATTGGAATCTGCCGAGGTTAAGAGGCGGATATTTTTTGCGTATTTTTTGCTTTGGCCCGCAAAATTTGATTGACTAAAACCCGCGCTTCGCTAACATATCGCTTCTCTTAAAGGTAACGGGGACGTAGCTCAATTGGTTAGAGCATCGGACTGTCGATCCGAAGGTTGAGGGTTCGAGTCCCTTCGTCCTCGCTTCTTACCTTAGAGAGGAAAACCCCGATGGGGACGTAGCTCAATTGGTTAGAGCATCGGACTGTCGATCCGAAGGTTGAGGGTTCGAGTCCCTTCGTCCTCGCTCCATCGGAAAGCCGTGTTCAGCAAAGAACACGGCTTTTTTATTTATCAAGAAAAAGCGGCGTATAGCTGCGTATATTATTGACGATACACAAACGGCATTCACAACATCGGCGCATTACTTGCGTAATTGAGGCTGTTTTGCAACCGCAGGCAGGTGCGAGCCAGTGAGGTGAATTAGAAGACCCGGAATAGAACCGGCGAGAAAGATGAGTCTCTGACAGAGCGCGATAGTGAGCGCCTGCTCGGGTGAGACGCCCGGGAGCAGAAGAAACGCCGCCGAGATTCCAAGCTCCAGTACACCAAGCCCTCCGGGGCTTATCGGTAGCGATGCTGCGAGCCAGCATATCGGAAAAAAAGCAATATAGTAACGCCAGGCGGCGTCTATGCCGGCGCTTCGGCAGGCGAGAAAAATGCCGGTAATTGTGCAAAGCTGCACAACCACGCTCACCGCCACAGCAAGCAATATACACAACGGTTTTTTAGAGTAGATCAGGAGCGCCTGAAACACCCGTGCAAGCTTTTCCTTTACAGACGATAACAAGCCGGCAAGCTTGCCGCTACGGCAAACAAAGAAGAGCAATGCTACACCGAGAAGCGCAAAACCTGCAAGACAGGCAAGAACGAGCGGCCAGTTGAGGCTTTTGCCAGCATCGCTTTCCCCAAATGAGACGCTGATAATCTCCCATGAGAAGAACAGACCCGTGCCCGCGAGCAGGAAAGAGGCCGCAAGCCCGCAGAGACGGTCTATAATCACGCTGAACGCCGCCTCAAGCTTATTGTGTCTGGTGTGGTGTGTGATATACCAGGCGCGCAGGACATCGCCTCCAATAGCGCTGAGCATAAGATTGTTGTAGAACGTACCCACGAACATCACCTTCAGCGCCGCGGCCGGCGAAACTCGTATATCAAGAAAACGAAGCAGAAAACGCCAGCGCATCGCCATCAAGGAGTTTGCGAAAATAAAAAGGCCGAGCGCGGCAAGCAGCATCGCGGGGCTCAGAGCCGAAAGCGTACCGGCGAGAGAGCGCAAGTCCTGACTCACCGCAAACCAGACCAGCAGAGCCAGCACCACTACTGCCCGCAGGATTGCCATGAATGTCTTTTTATTCTTCATCATGCGCATATAATCCTTTTTTCTCGCGGCGAGGTCAATTTCTCCCGCGCCTAAGCTCCAGAGAATCTTTGCCGAGCATCGAACGAACTTCATCCCTGAATTTACTGTCGGGCGATACGGAGAAATGCCGATCCGCCCGCACGGAAACTGAGCCCGCGCTGCTGACAATCTCCACAAACACAGGGCAGCTGCCGGAGTGTTCGCCGATAACACCCAGCAAGCTTGCGAGCTCCGCTTTTCCATATCGGGAAGTATTCCAACGAATCCAGACATTAGTATTCAGCACCTCGGGCGCAGCTTCCGGCAGAACGATTCTGTCGCATACAATCTGCGGCTCTTCACGGCGCTTGTCGAGCTTGCCCATAACAAACACCAGCGCATCATCTTCGAGCAACGTCTCGCAGTTGGCTAACTGGTCGGAAAAAACCACCACATTGCTGCGGCCGTTGAAATCTTCGAGCTTGAACGTGGCCATTTTCCTGCCGGCATTTCGCCCGCTTTGAACCGGCCTCACCCTCAATTCCGAAATCATACCGCCGATTACCAGCTCCGTATCGGGCGCGAGCTTTTCAATCTCATCGCTGTGCGCGGTGGAATAGGCGGTAATGGTATCGGCATATTTGCTGAGTGGATTGCTCGTTACAAACATACCGAGGACATCCTTTTCGTAGTTGAGCATAGTCATTTCCGGCCATGCGGGCACATCGGGCAGGTGGGGAGTGCTGTCGTGTACGGCCAACTCAAATCCACCAAACAGAGAACCCTGGCCGTTCTGGCGGTCCGCCTGTGCGGACTGCCCAGCCTTCATCGCCATCTCGACGCCCGCAAACAGCTGCGCGCGGCTACCACCAAGCCTGTCGAAAGCACCGCTTTTAATCAGTGCCTCAAGTACCTGCTTGTTTGCAAGGCGCAGGTCAACATTGTCGCAGAAATCAAACAGGTCTTTGAATTGCCCGTGTTCCTTCCTCGCCTCAACAATCTGCTCAACCGCCTTATCACCGACTCCCTTAACCGCTCCAAGGCCGAAACGTATCCTGCCGGTTCTGTTTTTACGAGCCTCTTCATTGCTGTAAACCGCGGTAAAATAAACGCCGCTTTCGTTAATGTCAGGCGGGAGAATATCAATTCCGATATCCCTGCACTCCTGAATATAAGCTTTAACCTTTGTCTGGTCGCCATGTTCGTAAGTGAGGATGCTCGCCATAAATTCACATGGCCAGTAGCGTTTGAGGTAGGCCGTCTGAAAAGCCACGAACGAATATCTTGATGAATGGCTCTTGTTGAAGCCGTACTCCGCGAATTTCTCGATAAGTTCAAATATCGCGTTGCCTGTGGCCGCATCGAGTCCCTTGCCAACGCAACCCTGAACAAACTGCTCTTTGGCCGCATCAATGATGGTTTTTTTCTTCTTGCTGATCGCCTTGATGAGCTTGTACGCCTCGCGGAGTTTGATGTCGCCGAGGCGGTGGCAAATCTGCATCACCTGTTCCTGATAGATCATAATGCCGAAAGTTTCCTCGAGGATTTCACGCATAATCGGATGCGGCACATCCCATTCAGCTCCATGCTTTCGGGCAATAAAATCAGGGATAAGGCTCATCGGGCCGGGCCGATACAGCGCATTTGCAGCGATAAGGTCTTCGATGCGGTCGGGCTTCATTTCCCTAAGCATCTTCACCATACCGTCCGATTCAAACTGGAACACACCTTTTGTGTGTCCGGATGTAAACACCTGCTCAAAGACGCTCTGATCGGTTATATCGATGTTTTCAATGTCAATATCCACGCCGTGAATCTCTTTGACCATCCTCTTTGTGGATTCGATAACCGAAAGCGTTTTCAGACCGAGGAAGTCCATTTTCAGCAGACCGACCGCCTCTACATGTGCACCCTCAAACTGCGTAATGAGATCTTCCGACTGGCTCTGGCGATAGACCGGCAGCAACGTATTGAGCGGCTCATCAGCGATAACCACCGCGCAGGCATGCACGCCCGCATGGCGGCAGAGACCTTCAAGCTTTCTGCCTATGTCTATCATCTGCCGCACCTGCTCATCAGCATCATACTCCGCGCGGAGCTCTTCACTGCCGGCAAGCGCCTTATCCAGAGTAACCTTGGGGCCCTCGGGGATGAGCTTCGCTATCCTGTTCACATCGCTCAGAGGCACATTCAGTGCCCGTCCCACATCCCTTACAGCCATTTTCGCCTTGAGTGTGCCGAAGGTGGTAATCTGGGCAATCTCGCCGTACTTCTCACGCACGTAATTCAGCAGACGACCGCGGCCGTCCTGGCAAATGTCAATATCAATATCGGGCATCTCGTTTCGTTCTGGATCCATAAACCTCTCGAACAGCAGCCCGTATTTGATCGGATCCACATTGCAAAGCCCCAGACAATATCCCACAATCGTACCTACGCCGCTTCCCCTGGCGCCCGTGGGGATCCCATTTTTCGATGCCCAGTCGCAAAACTCCCATACGATGAGGAAATAGCTGGAGAAGCCTTTGCCATCTATAACGCCAATCTCGCGCTCAATTCTCTCGCGCACATCATCTGTTATCTCGCCGTAAAGCTTCTCGGCGCCAGCATACACAAGCTCGCGGAGATACCCGCCCGGAGTCTTGCCGGCCGGCGGTTTGAATGTTGGCGCGTGGCGTGTTTTGAGGTCTATCTCAACGTTACAGCGTGCCGCGATTTCATTTGTGAGATCGCATGCCTGAGGGATGTCGCTGAAAAGCTCGCGCATCTCCGCGGCATCCTTGAAATATACGCTCGTCGGGTAGTGCATGCGGTTCTGTTCGCCGTAGATCTTGCCTGTGCTGATGCAGGTAAGGATGTCATGTGCCTGATAGTCATCTTTGTTCAGGAAATGCACATCATTAGTTGCGACGATTCCTATGCCGAGCCGGTTGGCCAAATCTATCATCGCAGGATTCGGGTCAACAGGCTCGGAGTCAACATAATCATGGCGCTGTATTTCCATGAAAAAATTGTTTTCGCCGAAAATGCGCAGATAGTTTTCCGCAGCGATCCTGGCATCTTCCTCCCTGCCGTTCATTATGTATTTCGGGATAATTCCGCCAATACAGGCGCTTGTGGCGATGATACCCTCGGAATACTCCTCAAGCAGCTCATCATCAACGCGTGGGTGGTAGTAGAAGCCTTCGGTATAGGCGCGAGAGGTGAGCTTGATAAGATTCCGGTAGCCAATGTTGTTTTCGGCGAGTAGAATGAGATGGTAGTTGCCGGCCTGCGATTTTCCGCTGCGGTTGGCACGGCCGTGCGGGGTGTAATAAGCCTCAAAGCCCATAATCGGCTTGACGCCACTGCCGGTAAACGTCTTGTAAAATTCGATTGCGGCGTACATATTGCCGTGATCTGTTACGGCGACAGCGTCCATATGATATTGTTTGCACTTCTCCAGAAGCTGTTTCGTACGAACAGCCCCATCGAGAAGTGAGTACTCTGTATGAAGATGCAAATGGGTAAAACCTTGACCTGCCATGTCCGGCTCCTCGGTAAAAAAACTTAAACAAAATGCAGAAAACGCAGGCTCCCTGCGGCTCCTTTTCCTCTGCACGAAATTGTATATTTTAAGTGGCCTGCGACAAGGCTCTTTTTAATTATTGCGCGAAATGCTTGCAGAGGAAAAACATAACGCTAAACTATCTTGAGAGTTACAATGAAAAAATATTTTACGGGTGTTTTTATGAAATCGTTTTTTACTGCCATTCTCGCTCTTACAGTTATCGTCTCGGCCTGCTTCGCTCAGGAGGAACAGACATCTGAAACTTTGCGCTTTATGACGTACAACGTGCGCCACGGCGATGCTGATGACGGCGAAAATCACTGGGACATGCGCAAGGGAATGTTCCTGCGGCTACTTGCCTCGCAAAATGCAGATGTCATTGGTATGCAGGAGGTTATGAGCTTTCAGCTCGATGAAATAACGGATGCCTTAAAGCTGTACGGCAACGTCTCAACAGGCCGCGATGACGGTAAACTGAAAGGCGAACACTGCTCCATCCTATACCGTGCAGACCGCTTCACCCTCCTCAGCGCCGGTACGTTCTGGCTCTCCGATACGCCTGAAAAGGTTGCATCCAGTACCTGGGGCAACGGCATCACCCGAATCTGCTCCTGGGCAAGACTTGCCGAGAAGAAAAGCGGCAGATCCTTTTATGTATTTAACACACATTACGATCACATTTCCGCCCACTCGCAGGTAAAGAGCAGCGAGCTTATAGCAAAGAAAATTGACGCTCTCCCCGCCAATGAGCCCGTTATCCTGATGGGAGATTTCAATGCCGTTCCGGGAAGCGAGCCGATAGAGTATCTGAACAGGAGATATGTCAACACATTCCTCTCCATCCACCCGAATGAAACAGACGCCGCCTCGTTCAACAACTGGAAGCCAATAGAAAAAGGCAGTCTCATCGACAATATATTCGCGCGCGGTTGCGGAGCGGTTAAAGATGCACATATCAACAGAACAAACGTCGATGGAAAATGCCCGTCCGACCATTACCCCGTTGTATGCGACATTGTGCTCCAGCCGTAAGCTATTGCCTTGCAACTAAAAAAACGATTGAACAAACACATCTGTTCGCTATGATACTGTGCAGAGGATGATGCCTGCGGAAAAACTGGTGTCGAGCAGAAACAACAACCGGAATCACTCACCTCTGATGGGCGAACTATGGAAGAACTCAAAGCCAAACAGCTGATAGCACAGATTCACAGACACATCGAGGACAACAATCTTGATGCGCTTACCGACCTGCTCGCCGGACTGCGTACAAGTAGAATTGCCGAAGTGGTTGAGTTGCTCGAAGCGGAGGAGAGCGTTATAATTCTCAGCTGCCTGCCTAAGGAAGAATCCGCAGAAGTGTTTGAAAAGATTGACGAAGCGACCCGTGGCGATCTCTACGAGCTTCTAAATGTCAGCCAGCTCAAAAATATCGTTTCAGAGCTTGATGCAGACGATGCAGCAGATATTCTCGGCGAACTCCCCGAACAACACTCTGAGCACCTCCTCAGCCATCTTGAGCCGACAGAGTCAGAGACTATAAAAAATCTGATGATGTATTCCGAGGACTCCGCCGGCGGTATTATGGACCCCGTCGTTCTTTCCGTTCTCCGCGGGCAGAGTGTTCAGGAGGCCATCGAGCTACTGAACAGTCAGGAAGTGGAAGATGATTTCTATGCGGTATACGTGGTAGATGCCGACGGCAAATTTATCGGCGATGTACGTATCAGAAGCCTGCTTTCCGCCGAACGTGACAAGCCAATCGAGGACTACCTCGAAGAAGAATCGTTCCCTGTATATGTTGATTCGGATCAGGAAGAAATTAAGAATTTATTCAGCAAGAACGACCTCATCGTTGCGCCGGTTGTTGACGCGAACAACGTGCTCGTGGGCCGCATCACCGCGGACAGGATCATTGAAGTAGCCGAGGAGGAAGCGGCCGAAGACATCTACACCATCGCAGGTACCGACCCCGATGAGCTTGATGACACCAGCATTTTCCGCGCCGCTCGAATCCGCATGACATGGCTGTTTCCATGCCTCATAGGCACAGGTATAACGGCGATGCTGCTGCTTGCCTTCAAAAACCAGTTTTCCCACGTGTATGCCATCGCGGCATCATTCGCACCGATGATAGCGGCAATTAGCGGCAACGCAGGCTTGCAAACGTCCGCAGTGGTTGTGTGTGGACTTGCCACAGGACACCTCGCAGCGCTTGATCTGGCGCAAGTATTCATTCGTGAGGCAAGAATCGCCCTGCTTATCGCCCTTTCTTGCGGTCTCGCCGGCGGCTTTATATTCAGCGCCCTTTCGCACGTTTTTGAAAACTGCGGCCAGCTCGACCAACTCAGCTACATCAAGGTATCAGTGGCGTTCGGCATGGCAATGTTTGCGGCGATTATGGTATCAACGAGCCTCGGATTCCTGATGCCGTTTTTCTTTAAGAAGGTCGGAATAGACCCCGCCATCAGCTCCGGCCCCCTCGTAACTACGGCAAACGACTCCATCAGCGTCGCAATCTACCTCTTCACAACACTCGCTTTCCTGCACTGATTTACAGTCGCATCGCACGGACATCCACATTATCCTGCAGTACGTTTTTTTGATTGACAGACAGCCCTATTACGGTAAAACAATGGATATGATAGAGCAAGATTATAGAACGGCAATGATATGACAGGTGCACTAAGCAAACTTTCCGTCAGTGGATTTAAGTCTATCAGGGAATTGAAGGACTTTGAGCTTGGTTCTTTGAACATCGTTATAGGCGCTAATGGTGCGGGCAAAAGCAATCTCATCCAGCTCTTCCGGATGTTAGGCGCCATGGCTCAGCTGGGACTCTCCACGTTTGTCTATGAAAGAGGAGGAGCAGACAGTTTCTGCTTCAACGGCCCCAAAGAGACCCCGAAAATCACAGCTGAATTAGAGTTTGAATCATGCAGTGAATTCGCTATAGGTTTCAATTATTACCGCTTTGAGCTTCGCCCTACTGTTGACGAGCGTTTCCTGATAAACGAATACAGGAAGTATTTAGCTGGCGGAACTTGGCATTCGTATGGCCCTCCCAGCTTTGAAAGCAGACTTATTGAACAAATGTATGAAAAGGCCTCGCTGGGAACGGGCTACGGGATAGGTCATTTTGTCTATGAGACCATTGCCAATTGGACAGTATATCACTTTCACGATACCAGCTCCAATGCCCCTATGAAGAGAATGGGGGCGATATATGACAATTTCAAGCTAAGGGGAGACGCCTCCAATATAGCACCTCTCCTTCTGCGGCTGAAACAAGATTCACCCGAATCTTACAGAGATATTCTGAATGCCGTGAGACTTGTTACTCCTTTTTTTGAGGATTTCAGGCTTGATGTACGCGAAATGGGCGAGGAAAAAAAAGTTGCTTTGAGCTGGAAACAAAAAGGCTCCGACTTTCCAATGCAGGCGTATCACCTCTCTGATGGCACTATCCGATTTATCTGCCTTGCTACGGCATTATTGCAACCATACCCACCATCCACAATCATAATTGATGAGCCGGAGCTCGGGCTTCACCCCGCGGCAATCTATATGCTTGCGGAGCTGATACAGGCCACCGCGAAAAAAACGCAGGTCATTGTGGCAACGCAGTCTCCAACACTCATTGACCAGTTTGCCATAGAGGACATTGTTGTGGCGTCAAGAAAGAATGGTGCTTCATGTTTTGAGAGGCTCAAAGAGAGCAATTACACTCAATGGCTTGAAGACTATACCGTAGGCGAACTATGGGCTAAAAATGTGATTGAGGGAGGCCCTGTCTGTGAGTAAACTGGTTATGGCCATAGTGGAAGGCAAAACAGAACAAATGTTTATTGAGAACGTCCTTGCCCCCTATCTCCTGCCTGACAATATCTGCATAAAAGCAACTCAAGTATCTAAAAAAGGCCAGAAAGGCGGATCTGTCAAGTTTGAACGAGCAGTCAGAGACATAGGCAATCACCTCCGGCAACAGCAGAATGCATACGTTACAACATTTATAGATTACTACGGCACAAGCGACTGGCCTGGAATCGAAAAAGCAAGAGCTACGGCTAAAACCCCGCTGGAGATAGCCACTATCATAAACGAGGAGACAAAAGCGGCCGTATGCGATAAGTACAGAGATGTAAGAGCGGATGTCAGGTTTATACCCTATGTTTCAGTACATGAGTTTGAGGCGTTGCTGTTCAGTAATAGCAATATCCTCTCTGACTATCTTGGCATTGAAGTCTCTGATATTGATGACATACTGAGAGAATGCGGAGAACCGGAAGCCATAAACAACAGCAACGAAACCGCCCCATCAAAACGACTGCAAGACCTAATGCCAGGCGGCAATTACAAAAAGACTTCCACCGGCATAGAAATTGCCCGCCAAATTGGCATTGATGCCATGCGCAAAGCCTGCCCCATCTTTGACAACTGGGTATCATCCATCAAGACGTAACGCGCCAAAACGACCGGCGCATTCACGCGCGCGCTATTCTTTCTTTTCAGCTACCTGCGATGTATGATGCATCGTACCGCATTTGGGACACTTCAGCGTCTCTTTTGTGTAGTTCGGCGGCACTTTCAGCCGCACGCCACAGCCGCAATTTATGAAGCGGAAGCTGTTGGCAAGGAGAATCATATCACCCACCTGCCTCGCATCTATCTTCTGCTGCTTCGGACTCTTTGCCTGCGGCTCAAATGAAGCGCCGCTACGTAGTGGCACGCTGTCATCTTTCAACTCACTGCCCGGAATAATACTCTTTTTCTTGCCCATCACGGTATTATAGGAGCTCTGATAGTCTTTGTAGGAGGCGCCGTGGCTCATATTACGCAATACTCTGATGCGATCTTCTGTTTTCGGGTGCGTGCTGCCGAGAGCACTGAACGCTCTGGCCTCAGACGGGTTATAGATGTACATGGGCTCCATAACCTTGTTTACCTCAACCTCATGTCCTGTACCGAGGCTGATTTTCTCCAGCGCCGATGCAAGCCCTTCAGGGTAGCGCGTCAGACGCGCCGCGCTCGCATCGGCAAGATATTCACGCTTTCGCGAGATGGCAAAGTACAGCAACTGCGCAAAAAATGGCGCAAGCAGAGATACCAGAAAACCAACCAGCATGACCAGCAGTATCACGGCTCCACCGCCATCATTGCTTGAGCGCGACCTGCTCCTTCCTCCGCCTGTAAACATGCCGAAACGGCTGATTAGCCTAAGCGCCATCGCCAGAGCTACGATCGTTCCCAGCATAATGGCGGCATAGGTCATATACATCACATCTCGGTTGAGGATGTGCGAGACCTCATGTGCTATAACGCCCTGCAACTCATCTCGATTCAGACGTTTCAGCAGGCCGCTCGTTACAGCGACACAAGCATTCTCAGGCTTTGTTCCCGTGGCGAAGGCGTTCATATCCTCGCGCGGAATCACGTAAATCTTCGGCATAGCGGGCAGAGACGATGCCACCACCATCTCCTCAACAACGTTGTAGAGCTGGGGATAGTCTTCTTTGCCTATCTCAATCGCCCCGCTACCTGCAAGAAAAACCTTGCCACCCGACGAAATCGCAACCGCAAGCTGAATAAACCATATCGTAGCGGCGGCCATCATACCGTAATAGCCGCCGACTTTCTGGTCGAACATAAAGCCGATCAGGTAGCCCAAGCCCAGCATAAAGCCGAACATAATTATCGTAATGACAGCGCTTTTGCGCTTATTGGCGCTAATCAATTCCCACATATCAGATTATATCCGCAATCAAAAGCTTACCTGCGGCGCATTGCGCTCTGCCTCATTGTCCACCTCGAAGAATTCAGCTTCCTTGAAGTTGAATATACCTGCTACGATATTGGAGGGGAACATCTGAATCTTGTTATTGAAGAACATCGCCTGGTCGTTGTAGCCCTGCCTTGCAAAGGCGAGCTTATTTTCCGTGCTCGTGAGCTCTTCCTGAAGTGCGAGGAAATTCTGATTTGCCTTCAGGTCGGGATAGTTCTCGACAGTAAGCAGGAACTGGCTCATAGCCCCGCTGAGTGCCTTCTCCGCGCCGATCTTATCGTGAACCGTTCCCGCTCCAAGCGCCCTGCTTCTCGCATCAACAACGCCTTGCAGGGTCGTCTGCTCGTGCTTCATATAGCCCTTAGCAGTCTCGACGAGGTTGGGGATGAGGTCGTGGCGGCGTTTGAGCTGCACATCGATCTGAGACCAGGCGTTTTTCACCTGATTGCGCAGGCGTACGAGCGTGTTGTAGTTGGCAATGATAAAAATCGCCAGCAATACAACAATCGCCAGAACTACTACAAGCGTACTGCTGATTCCACTGAATTCACATAACATAATCATTTCTCCTTTATAAGAAAATCCTGCCCAGTAAGGGGGCTCTTTCATTTACTCTCTTTTATTCAACCGAACAGTCTGGCCAGATGCTCAATGGCAACATTACCATCTGCGCCGAGGCCTTTTAATACATCTTTCAGCTCGCCGCCGTCAAACCAAAGGCCATCTCCCTGACGGCAGGCATCTATAAGCACCTTCGTATTCCCCGCATCAATGTTCTTCTTGAGCATCTTGCGCATACATATCGGGCAGCGCCTCTTCACCTCATCGGTATTTGCGTCTTCAAGTGCAACGCCGGCACTGCTCTTCTCAACCAGAAGCAGCTCGAGCTCGCCGGCATCAAGCCAGATACCCTCACACTCGGAACAATAGTCTATCTCAACTTCATCAAGCTCGACAATAATCATCGGCTCTTTGCATACAGGGCAATCCATGTCTTTCTCCTTGGTTCAAAATCCATTCTCTGTTATCTTAGCAAAACGAGGCGGATTGTTTACAGAAAAATAAAAAATATTTTACGCAGCAGGCGCTACGGGGTTTGAAATTGCAAATTCAAAATTGCAAATTCAAAATTCAAGATTGATTTGAGTCAAGTGCAACATTGAAGGGCGCGGTAAACCACGCCCCTGTATTATGTCTATCGATTTGGTTGCAAAGCAAGATGCTTGGCATTTATGCTCACTGCGGTTTGATTTCCTTGATGTAAGGCTTGAGTGGGCAATCAGAGGCTTCTTTAATCGCGTTAATAAGGCATTCGGCATTTTTCTGCGCGCCGGCGGCGTTTGTATGCGTCCGTTCGCCCGAAGCGAAAAACAGCCTGCAAACAGCATCGTGTCCGAGCTCGTCATAGACAGCGGAGACCTTTTCATTCAAGTCTATGAATGAAGCACCCTCTTTCGCGGCGGCCTCTCCGGCCCAGGCGGGGTAGCTGTCAGGTTTTCGTTCAAGGTGGCCATCTTTCCAATTGCTGCGCGGCACGGGCGAGCAGACTATCGCCTCTGCGCCTTTCGCGCGCGCTTCGCGGATATATTCGCGCAGATAATGGCCGTAAGTATAGACTGTCTCAGGTTTGCCCGTAAGCAAATTGACGATTTGCTCAGACTCATCACCGCATCCGGAAAGGGTACCGCGGGCGCGTGAATCGTCGTTTACGGGGCTGCTGTCGTTGTGTCCGAACTGCATAATCACAATATCTCGCGGGCGCAGTTTTTTTAACACTTTTCCCCAGATGCCGTTTGTGCGGTATGTGCGGCTGCTTGTTCCGCCGAGCGCACAGTTCTGCACGTTGATTCCGGTGCGGTCGAGGAAATCCGCTATCGGCGCTCCCCAGCCCCATTCGCCGTTGGAGCCGTCGCCCTTGCTGCCGTTGCGCACAGTTGAATCGCCTATGATATAAAGCGTGGGCAGGGCCTGATCGAGCGCAGGCTGCGCATCAGGCATCCAGCTCTCAGTCATAAACTTCTCTACCGACCGCGCCATCATCGGCGGCTCATACGCATCCACTTCCGCGCCCATCCTGGAGAGGTATTTCATCTTGTCGTTGTCGATAGATTTAAGCCCCGCTACAACGAGTGAAGCGTTTATATATGCACCGGTTGGGCCGGTGTGCGTATGGTCTTTAGGAAACAGCTCAAGAACGCGCACAGGCGTAAGCATCTGGTACTGGTCAGCGATAATGTTGCGCAGGTCTATAAACTTCACGCCCTCCTGTTCGGCGAGCTGTTCGGATAATGCACAGTACTGGTTCTCGCGCTCAATCTGGCCGTCCCGCCAGACGTTTCTCGCCGTCATGCTCATCAGTACGGGCTCGGCGCCCTTTGCCCTTGCGCCTGCAATCATATCGCGCAGATAGGCTCCGAACGTCTTGACAACTTCGTGCTTGCCTGTGAGCATATTATCTATCTCAATGGTCTCATCGCCGAGGCTTGCCATAGTGCCGCGGGCACGGCTGTCGTCATTTATGGCACCGGCATCGTTATGTCCGAACTGTATCAGGACGGTATCGCCCGGTTTCAAGTCGCGTTCGATTCTCTCCCAGAGCCCTTCGGTTGTAAACGTGCGGCTGCTGCGGCCCCCTCGGGCGCGGTTGAAAACGGTAAGCTTTGATTTGTCGAAAAACTTTTGCAAATGGCTGCCCCAGCCGTTTTCCGAGCCGTTGCTCGCTGTCGAATCGCCTGCAATAAAGATTGCGGGCCTCGGGCGCGAAGCGAGCGTGAGAGGGGCACCATTTACCTGTACATTTTCTATATTCAGACAGTCTCCCGCGCGCACATCAAGCTCGCTACTGCTCATCTTTACATCAGAATCGCGGAAAGTAATGCCGGAGATGACGGTTCCCGAGTGCCCTTGAATCCTGCCGAATGAGCCGAGATTACCGCTGATGCCCGAGATTATAATATCGTTCACCCGTGATGAGGGCTGCGGCTGACCCTGCGGGTCGAAGTACTGCGTCCACGGGGCTATCATCAGGATTGTAGCTGAGTCGTTGTTGTACGTGATGTTGCGGATGGTTATGTCGCGATAATGTTGCGGCGTATCAGGGCGCAATTTGAGGCGAAGCGCCGGCATGGCGCCGTTTATTACGCAGTCTTCGGCTATTACATCGCTCACGCTCGTTGCCTCGCTGCCGCAAGTCATGGCGGAGTGTCCGCGGCGGAAGTTGCATCCGCTGACGCGAATACCGTAAACCGGCGGGCTTGTCTTATCTTCAAGCGCGAAAGGGCCTTTTGTGCCTTTCATGGCGATGCAGTCGTCAGTAACGGAGAAGTAGCAATCCCTCACTGTTACGTTACGGCAGCTGTCAAGGTCGATGCCGTCTGTGCTGGGTGCCTGCCTGTAATCATCCGGCACCTTGAAGCTGACGCCGTCTACAAGCACATCATCGCAGTTGTAAATGTGCAGATTCCAGAACTGCGAATCCTTGTACGTTATGCCCTTTACGGTTACGTTATTGGAGTTTTCGATGAGGCTCAGGCGGGCGCGCGGGATAGTCAGGTTGACAAAGCCCTTTTCGCCAGAATTGCGTCTGCGCCAGAATTCATCCCAGAGGGGGCGGCCTGCGCCATCGAGCGTGCCCTCGCCGCTGATTACCATACCATCGCACCTGTCTGCATTGATCAGCGCGGGGGTGAAGCTATCCTCGAAATGCCCTTCAATACGCGTGCGTTGCGCAGGGAAATTTTCCGGCACATTCAGAGAACAGCGAAGTACAGCTCCCTTTTCGAGATGGAGATTGGCGCCGGGCTTCATAAAGAGTGCACCGGAGATAAATACGCCTTCGGGCACGATGACAGTACCTTTGATTTCCGCGGCTTTATCTATCGCGGCCTGTATAGCTTTTGTATTTATCGTTTTGTCGTCTGCAACGGCTCCGAAAGCGGTAATATCGAGACGAGCGGAGAGAACACCTTCCGCAAGGCGCTCCGCGCGCACGCTTACCTCACCGAGGGTGCCTGCAGCCTTTGCGTCCGCAATCTTTTCTTTCGCAAACGCGGGCAGGCGATTTTCCAATCCTTCGCTGAAGGGAAGGACTTTAAGCGTCAGATTATCCCAATCCTCACGCGCTATTCGCCACAGCCCTGTTGCAAACTCATCGCCGTTGTAGTAGTTGTCGTCATAGAATTCGCCGTCAACATAAAGACGTGCGGCATCGCCGTTGTAGCTGATGTTCAGAATCAAGCGCTCGGGATTCGTATCGTGAGGAATGTTGAGCTTCCAAACTTGAGCCTGCCCCCAGACAGATTCGTCTGTGCCTCGGAGCTTGAAGGCATCTTCGCCAGCTTCGCTGATTTTCTCCACGCTTATTTTCACATCACTGCCGAGGCTGTCCGTTTTGATCGCGTTAAAGCGGGCAAACTGCGCCCCTGCCTTATCCGGTGCTGGAAAAACGCTTGCTGAGAGCTTATCCGCACTGTCGGCCTGTAAAATGAGCTTACCGTCATTAGGCGTGATATTGCTTTGCGAGAGAATAATGCGCTCTTTGCCCATAAACGGCAAACGGTAGAGCCCTTTCGCCTGAGCGTTAGAGAGAACGAAGAAATACACCGTTTTGCCATCCTTCGCTGTAATCTGCGCAGCGATTTCTTCTCCGCAATTTATTTTGGATACGCGAGTTATTTCGCCGTTTGCCTTCTTTTCACCTGAACTGAGAACATCTCTCTGCTCGGCGCGGAAAGCAAGCTCGGGAGTTATGCCTTTGATCTCGGCGAAAAAGTAAGCCTGCGAGCCGTCTTCAAGCTCGTACTTGCAAACAGGCTGAACAGTTGCGTATTCGAGCACGGCGCCAGAGCAGTCCATATTGAGCGGCATAATGCCGTACGCGCCTGAGGGTATTGCAATTGGAGAAGCAGGAAATGTTACAGCTGCACCTGCCGTGTTCACCTCAAACTGCACGCTCTCCTTTTCCGGAAGCGGGAATACGGGCTGGTAGTTGTTGAAGAACACAAACCCGCTCTCGCCATCCGAGCGGGCGCTCCAGCGGAGGGTAGTAACGTCATCAAGGCTTTCGGGGCGCGTTTCCGGAAGATACAGCGGCATACGCGCAAGCTTATCCCCGAAATCGCTCACAAAGAGATGCTGAAGCCTGAGCAGATGATAGTGCTCGCGCACCTGCCCGAAAGCACCCAGCGGCGCCTGAAAATCATAGTCTTTAATGGGCATCGGGTTTGGCGATTCTTCGTTTAGATTCGTTTTACCGAGCGGGTTTTTGCCGCCATGGTACATATAATAGCCCGGCATATTGTTGCCGCAACCGAGACGTACGAGCGCCATAGACGCGATCTCATCCGGCATCACCTTTATGCGCTTGGTATAGCTTGACGGCATCCCGCCACCAATTTCGCAACAGACAAACGGAAACTGCATCATCGTGTCCACGCGGTAGGGGCGCTTATTCTCGAACTGCGCTCCCATATCACCATCATCGCGCACATCCGAAAAGAAGAACGATTTCTTGAATGAGTGATTGCTGTGCGAATACCAGAACGCAACAGAGTACGAACCAAACAGCGGCAGAAGCCCTTTCTCCGGGATATTAACGCGGTTCCAGCCGGTCATAGTGTACAGTGGAACATCAATTCCGCTGTCAATCGCAAGCTGTTTGAGCGCAAGCAGATACGGAACATCGTTGCGCTCGTTGTCGAGCTGGACGCCTATAACAGGGCCGCCGTCTTTCCAGAGCAGGCCGCTTATCTGCGCGGCAATTTCTCTGTAGAACGGCTCTACCATTCCCATAAACGCCGGGTCTTTTGTGCGCAGTCTGGCGCCGGAATGCTGCACCCAGTCGGGCAAGCCGCCGTTGCGCACCTCGCCATGGCACCATGGCCCCAGGCGTACGATTGATTTCATCCCGAGCTCGTCGCAGAGCTGCACGAATTTGCGCAGGTCTTTATCGCCGCTCCAGACAAACTCGCCTTGGTTTTCTTCGTGGTGAATCCAGAATACGTACGTCGATACAATGTCGATACCGCCGGCTTTCATCTTCGCCAGTTCGCCGCGCCATTCGGCCTGCGGGTAGCGGGAGTAGTGGAATTCTCCCGCTACGGGCACCCACGGCACGCCGTTATAAAAAAGCGAAACGCTGTCCGCTGTAATGGAATCGCCGGCAGGATTTACGCAGGTGCCCTGTTCAAGGGGTGCTTCCTTCGCAATCGGCTGTGGCGCTGAAACATCTATCGAGCAGGTATTTACCTGTTGCGAAAAGGCAAGAGCTGAAAACATGGCAAGAGCTACGAATGTATTTTTATGCAAAGACATTAGATTTCCTCTGATTGCATGGGGCTGTAAACTTCGATTTCGACTATTTTGAGTGTGCCGCCGGCGCCGAAATCACCGGAAGCGGCTCCCGCTTCATCTTTTTTCCCGGTTACCTCGACAAGATTGAACGCGTCTTCCTCGGCTGATGAGCCAATCAGCTCAACGACAAGGCTACGCGCGGGAACGGGCTCGAATTTGAACGTGCAATAGCCAAGCGAACGCGGCGTATTGCCTTTGTAAACTTCTCTCTGGCCGGCGAGTATCCTGACAGGGTAACTGCGTTTGCGCCAGTCGCCGAATTTAACCACTACCTCGCTGACCAGCTTCTCTTCTTCAAAGGCAAGCTTGATCCAGGCGTCTGAAAGCTTGCCGCTGTTGGTCCATTGGGTAAGCTCGTTGTCGTCTGTGGCAAAGGAAACGTTTTCCTGCTTTGCGCCAGCGGTTGCCTCGGCAACTTCTATCGGCAGGCGGGTAACCGTGTATGACGGGCCTTTCGGCGTTGGGCCGCGTCCAAGACGGACAGGAAGGCCGGCTCCACTTAAATGCTCAGACAACCCTCCGGAAGCCTCGAACGCTTCGGATTTCAAGGTGAGCTGAGCCGCCGCAAGGCCGCCAGAGGATGCTTCGAGCTTTATCTCACCGGCCTGCGTTGTTGTTTTAATAAGCACCCTGTTCACGCCGCACTCAACAGGCAGGCTCTTCGAGAGTATATAATTGCCCTCACCCTGCGCTATGCCCCCGCGCCACTCGGCGGGGCCTGTGAGACGAAAGTTTATCATATTCAGAGCTGTCGGGCAGCGCCGGCCGGCTGAATCTACCACTTCCACCTCAACCAGCGCCATATCTGCGCCATCGGCTTTAAGGCCGAGCGGTGAAACGCGGGGCGTTAATCGTATGCCTGCGGGCGCTCCGGCTGTAACCTTCTTATCCGAGCAGATTTCCGCCCCTTCTGAATCATAGCCGACAGCGCTCACGCTGCCGCTCTGCCACTCTACATCCTTGAACGTAAAGAGAAAACCGCTGCTTCGCTCGCCGAAGCCAATGGAGGCGCCGTTTATAAACAGCTCCACCTTTTCCGCAGAACTGACCACATAGATATCTTTAACCGTCCCAGGGGCGTAGTTCCAGTGCCCGAAGATATGCGCGCGTGGTTTTTCCACGTCCACCCAGCCATCCCACATAACCTGATGAGCGTAGAAGCCGTCCTTGGGTATTCGCATCGGGTCAACCTCGCCGCTACGGCGATAGTTCTCCGCGCCACGAAAATGCGTGTTGGTATCGCTGAATATAATGTTCACTCCCCCGCTACTGACGCGCCTGCCTGTGCCCGGACGCTGTTCGAAGTAGTCGTACCAGCGAACAATATCTTCGATTGCGTGGGTGTCCTGATTGTGGTTGTAGGGTGCGGGCGGAGTTGTTCCGCGCTTCGGGCCGGCGCCGTCCTTGTGGAATGGAGGGGAAAATTCATCCCAGTACTTCCGGAGGCCCTCATCGCGGGAGTATTCCATCGCCCACATCGGAATATCGGCGCTTTTGTTGATATAGAGCATCTCACCGCCATACTCTGCCACTTCGCTGTCGAGCATTTCGCGGCAGCCTGAAGCTCTGCCGCCGAACGGGTCGTATTTGTCACGTATGCTTTTGAGCTCGGCCATATGTTCCTCGCTGATAGACTCATTGCCTCCCTCATAGAAGATGATGCTCGGGCTGTTACGGTTGTATATAATCGCATCGCGCATCAGCTCTTTGCGCTGCACCCAGCGGCGGCCTGTTACGTCTCTCTCTGCATCACCTGCGGGCATTGCCTGCATCAGCCCCACACGGTCGCAGGATTCGACGTCCTGCCTGCTCGGCGCGATATGCATCCAGCGGACGAGATTGGCATTGCTCTCGACCATAAGCGAGTTGGAGAAGTCGCTGAGCCATGCCGGAACGCTTATCCCGACAGCCGGCCATTCGTTGCTTGTGCGCTGGGCATATCCTTTAACCTGAATCACGCGGTCATTGAGCTTAACCATACCGTCGGCAAACTCCGTCTTACGGAAGCCCGTGCGCGTTGTTACGCGGTCAACGATTTCGCCGTCAACTTTCAGGCTTGTCTCTACATCATAGAGGTAGCCATAGCCCCAGCTCCAGAAGTTCAGGCCTTCCACATTCGCAGATGCGCTCACGACAGCCGTACCTCCGGGAGATACCGTGCATTTTGCCACATCAAATTTCTTTACGAGCCTGCCATCGAGCTCTTTAAGCAAAATCTCATATTCAAGTGTCTTTGCGGCCGCATACTCATTGCGCACCTGCGATTCTGCGGTAATGCGTGCCTTGCCTGCGGGAATATCAAAATCGCGCGCATACACATAGACGCCCGTAGTGCCGAGGTTGGAATATAATGGAAGCGTCTGGTAGAGCCTGCCGGTGATGTGCAGCTTGACGTTTTTTGGTATGCCACCGTAGTTGGCGTTAAAGTTCTTATCGCTCCATTGAAACGTGCTGCCGGTCAGCACTTCGTGGTAGTTCCAGCTGTTGTCGGTGCGCACGGCGATCAGATTTTCAGCCGGCGCCTGCTTTACAAGCTGCGTTATATCAAAGCCAGCAGCCATCGCGCCGTTTTCGTGTCGTCCGATATACTCTCCGTTCACATAAAACTCGCCGCCCTGTCTGACGCCTTCAAACTCAATGAACACCTTGCCATTCTCGTAATCCGCGGGGAGTGTAAAGTATTTGCGGTACCAGACAATGCCTGTGGAGAGGTCGTGAATGTCTTTTGCAAACGCCTCTGTCTCATTCCAGGAGCAGGGAAGAGTAACCTGCTTCCACGCCGAGTCATCAAGCTGCGGCGATGTAAAATCGGGCAATTCTCCGAGCCTGTTTTCCCTGACCGATTCTGAAATCTTCCAGTCCGAATTGAAATTATGCACTGTACGCAAGCTGTCCGCTGCGCTCAATGAAAGCAACGAAAGTAAACTTAAAGCCATAACCTTATACATAAGACATCCTTTGATATATATTCTAAATAATTTGCAGGTTAAGATTCTAACAAAAACGCAAGCGCTTTACAACTGCTTTTGTTCGCTTTTCGATAAATTGACGTAATCAATGTTGCTAAAGTTCAGCGTTACGCTAAAATCAACCTACTTGAATGATATAAAACATAATTCCGGCAGCGTCCGGTGATTTGCGGAAGTAAATAAAATGAGTGATATTCTGATGCGCGAAAGCCTGAGGTGGTTCGGGCCGAAAGACCCTGTAAGCCTGAGCGATATAAGGCAATGCGGCGCAGGCGCCGTCATAACGAGCCTGCACGAAATCCCCTACGGGGAGCTCTGGAGCGTAGATGCAATACATGCGCGCAAGGCAATGATAGAGCGTGCAGGGCTCAGCTGGGCGGCGGTTGAGTCTGTGCCGGTGCATGAAGACATCAAAACGCGCACGGGCCGCTTCGCCGAATACATCGACAACTACAAACAGACCCTGCGCAACCTCGCCGCCTGCGGGATAAAGGATGTGATCTACAACTTTATGCCCGTGCTGGATTGGGTGCGTACGGATATCTGCCACAAACTTCCCGACGGTACAGAGTGCATGCACTACGACCCCGTAAAATTTGCCGCCTTTGAGCTGTATTTTCTGAAGCGCCCCGAGGCGGCAGGTGAATACAGCGCCGACCAGCTCGCAAAAGCCAAGGCGTTTTACGAATCTCTAAGCAGAGAGCAGGCCGCTTCGTTCGAGCGGACAATCATAGACGTTTTCCCCGGCTGCAAGCTCGGGCTCGGTATAGAAGACATCCGCGCAATGCTCGCCAAATACGACAACATCTCGCCCGAAAAGCTCAAAGAACATCTGCGCTTGTTCCTGCGCGAGGTGGGGCCGGTGGCTGATGAGCTGGGGACGCGCCTGAGCATACACGCAGACGATCCGCCCTACTCAATAATGGGGTTGCCGAGAATAGTTTCCTCCGATACCGACCTATCCGACATTATCGCAATGTACGATGGGCCCTCCAACGGCCTTTGCTTTTGCTGCGGCTCGCTGAGCCCCCGCAAAGGCAACGACATCTGCGCTATGATAGCGAAATACGCCGACCGCATAAACATCGCCCACCTTCGCAACACGCAGATAAACGAAGACGGCACATTCTACGAGGCAGACCATCTCCACGGCTCAATCGACATGTACGCAGCCGTGCTGCTTCTGCTTGAAGAAATGAACCGCCGCAGAGACGCAGGCCGCGCCGACTGGCAGATTATCTTCCGCCCCGACCACGGCCACAATATGCTTGACGACATCGGCAAAACAGGCTTCATAACTCCGGGCTATACAGCAATCGGCCGCCTCAAAGGGCTTTCCGAAATCCGCGGCCTCCAGCTTGGCATATCAAAAAGCATTTTCTGATTTTAATCGGGTAAATCATGGCTAAACGCCGGTAAGCCTCTATTTACTTTTGGCTTTTGAGATGCCCATCTGCTCCAGCCAGCCCTCGCAAAGCACCGTCCAGCGGCCTGCTCTGCCGGAGCTTTCGCGCGTACCGAAGCCGTGGCCGCCTTTGAGGAACATATGCATTTCCACCGGCACGTCTGCTTTGAGCAGCGCCTGATAGAATCGGATGCTGTTTTCCGGCGCAACTGCCTTGTCATCGCTTGCATGCACGAGAAACGTAGGCGGGGTATCCTTTGCTACCTGAAGCTCGTTGCTCATCAGCTCGACAAGCTCTTTGGAAGGCTCTGCGCCGAGCAGATTGTTACGTGAGCCGCGATGCGTAATTTCACCCTGCATCGAGATTACCGGATAAACCAGAACGGAGAAATCCGGCCTGCAAGAAAGCCTGTCAACCTCATCGCTCTCATAGCCATCAAGCGTTACAGGAGCATTAAAATGCGTCGCAGCAGAGGCGGCGAGATGGCCTCCTGCTGAGAAGCCGAGTATGCCGATTTTCGCAGGGTCAATGTTCCATTTATCGGACTGCGAGCGGACAAGTCTGATGGCACGCTGCGCATCGAAGAGCGGTACGGGGTGCGGGTAGCCTTTGGCGGGAAGCCTGTAACGAAGCACAAAACCCGCAATGCCGGCGCTACTGCACCACCGGCCTATCTCTCTGCCTTCGTGATCCATCGCAAGGCCGCTGTATCCGCCTCCCGGGCAGATTATAATGGCGGCACCTGTCGCCTTCTCGGGGGCAGGGATATAAGGCATCATAACGGGAATATCCTTATCCTCAGAGCCGATTGCGCCCGGAGTTGCACTGTCCCAAAGAGGGACAACTTCCGGCGATGCGGCAAAAACAGATGCCATTACCGTCAGCACGATGAGAAGTTTTGTGAGAGTTTTCATATTTTCTCCAAAAAAAGTTTATCAGTTACCTTCAGGCACAGCGCTGATGTCTATCGCAGGGCTTGCCGGCATATAAAAATCATCAGCATTATCCGGTTTCGCAGGGTCAAACGCGGGCACGCTCTTGTCAAGATACGCCGCAAGCAGAGGCACTTGCTCTTTTATGCCCTCCGCTACGCACTTTGCCAGCTCATAGGCGCCGTAGGCGTTATGGTGGGTACCGTCCTGAAACGCTTTAGCTGACTCGCTCGGCCCCAACGCCTCATAAAACTCACGGCTCATTGCATGCAAGTCTATAACCGGCACATTGAGCTCCTCTGCGGCGGCTTTCATAGCTTCGGGGAAACCTGCCAACGTATCAATCACCTTACCGTCCGCATCAAAACGGCGGCGGTGCATGCTCGTAACCATCACCGGATTAGCGCCGCGCTTGCGAGCCTCTTCGGTGAAAAGCTTTATGTCGCCGGCATATCCGACTTCCTCGGGCGTGCCGCGCTTCATATCATTGTGCGCGAACTGAACGAAGAGGTAATCACCGGCTTTCATCTGCGAGAGAAGTTTTTCAAAGCGGCGGTCTCCCTTGAAACTGCCGAACGTCCTTCCCGATTCCGCGTAGTTTGCCACAGCAACATCCGAAGTAAACATGCGAGTGAACATCTGGCCCCAGCTCGTCCAGGGCTCTTTATACTGGTCTGTAACGGTAGAATCCCCTGCAAGGAAGATTGTGGGGGCGCTATCGTCTTTGACTATCTCCACAGCACATACACTCGGATTTTCGCCGTTGAATTCGAGAGTAAGCGAATTGTCCCAGTGCCGGCAGGCCGGCTCTTTCTCTCTGGAATTAAGCTTTACGCTCCGCCCTTCGCTTATAACGCTGTTGCGGATATTCACGAGAAAATCCAATGTTCTGGTCTGACCTGCACCAACTTTTATATCCTCCAGCATCAACCTGCGCGATTCCGCCTTGACGAAGCAACGCGAAGCCTTCGCGCCGCCAAGCGTAACCGTTACGCGGTAGTTGCCTTCCTCCGGCACTTCCACGTCAAAATAAAACGGTTTTTCGCTCGCAACAAAGCCGCATTTATCACCGGATGCGCTTTCAATTTCGCCGATTTCAATTGCATCTCCCGTAAGAAGTTTCCTTGCGTCTTCAGAAGCAAAATCAAACCTCTGCCTATAAACGCTACCTGTTTCTTTCGCGCCGAAAGCCACATTCGTTTCCCTAATATCTTCTGCGTTTTTTATGTATCTGGCCTGTTTTGTTATCTCACCGACAGTTACATTATCGAGCGTTATCCCGCGTATCGGCGCTTCTTTGGCACCGTTTATCCAGAGGCCGTATTCAGCCTTGTTCACTGCTATGTTTGTCAGGTTGATGTTGCCGATTTTCGTATAGCGGGTTTCGTATGTGGGGACGAGGTCGCGCCATTGATAGAGTACGTCCGTATCGATTTCAAGGAGCGCCTTACCGGGCTTTTCGCCTGCAAAGCGAATGTTGTCCACGAAGATATTCTCCACGAACCCGCCTCGGCGGTGGTTTGTCTTGATCAGCACACAGCTGCGCACGAACCCTTCGTAAGGCTTGTAGTCGCAGTCGTACATATACACGTTGCGCACGCCGCCGCTCATCTCGCTACCGATGGCGAGCAGGTTATGCCCGAGGATAACCTCGCAGTGCCTGATGATGATATTCTCGCTGCATTTGCCGAGGCGCCAGGCGTCCTGATTGCGGCCGGCCTTGATGACGATCGGGTCATCGCCCTGATCGAATTTGCAGTACTCGATAAGAACGTTTTTGCAGAACTCGGGGTCAACGCCGTCGGTGTTATGCCCGCGGCACTGCACATCAAGCCCGCGAATGATGACGTTTTCGCAGAGCACGGGATGAACTGTCCAGAACGGGCTGTTGCGGATAGTAACATCTTCAATCAGCACGTTTTTGCAGCGGTTGGGCTGAATAAACTGCGGGCGCAGGTTGATGTTGTCGCGCACCATATTGCGCTCTTTTACAGGCACGCCCTTCGCGGCCATCTCGTAAAGCTCTTTGAGGCCGTTCATATGCGGCTCCGGGCGACTCATCCATCTGCGCCATTGATATTGATTGCAGATGAGCTTGCCTTTGCCTGTGATGCCGATGTTTTCGCATTCGTAGGCATAGATCAGCGGGGAATAGTTGAAGCACTCAAGCCCCTCCCATGTGGTATGGACTGCAGGGAGGTAGTCGGCGGGGTCGTCTGAGAAGATAAGCTCTGCGCCATGGTCAAGATGGAGGTCTATATTGCTTTTAAGATGCACTTTGCCCGTGAGCCATTTGCCCTCAGGCACGATAACATGTCCGCCGCCTGCCTCGCTGCAAGCCTCTATCGCGGCTTTAATCGCATCTGTATTCTTTACCTCACCGCCCTCTTTCGCACCAAAATCAGTGATGTTGAACTGCCTGTCCGGAAATACGGGGCGCTCAAACTGCGGCATATCAAACGGAGCTGATATCGGCTCAATTTCCGCAGGAGCGGCAGGAACCGCCTGCGACATCAAAACGGGGACACACACACAGAGAGCTACAAGATATATCCTTCTCATTTCATTACCTTTTGCAATTCTAACCTTACTGATCGGATCGAATATGCCGCGCAAATGCTTGCGATACTATCGACATCAAACCTTACACCATTAAGATTATATGAATAATGGTTCTCTGTCAACATTTTTTCGCATTCCGATTTATTATTCTCGAAACTTGCTTTCGATGCTGTCAATCGCCCTGCGATACAGAAAAAAGCTTTCTCTCGCCGGAAACCATCTCTGTGGAAAAAACCATGCGGCCGTCTTTGCCGGCTTTAATCTCTGTTGCGCTGCCATCGTCATTCAAAATGTAGCCGGCCTCGGGAGTAAGCCCGCAGAGGGTCAGCTTGATTTCCGTATCCGCATCCGCGCTGAGAGACCAGCGCAGAAAATCGCCTGCTGCGCTTATATCGGCGCGCAGATTACAGTGCCGCAGCCTTTCCAGAAGTAAACTCGGCGCCCTGCTGCTACCGCGAAAGAACGAGAGCCGGTCTCTTTCACTGCTCACGCCGAAATCACCAGCAGCTATGACCGAGAAATCGTCCACTGTTACCTTACTGCGCGTGATTGCGGGCTCAAGAAGATAGTCTTTGCCGCGAAGGCGGTATTTTACCGATGTGCCTTCAACCGCCGCTGTCATGTGCGGGGCGAGGTAAAGGCGGTTGTACTGAGGCCTGATGCCGAATAAATTGCGATACAGCCCCACTACGGCCATGCCGTTGCCGGCAAGAATATCATCGCCGAGGCCCTCCTGCGAGCGGCGGGCATAGCGCTGGAAGGTGAGCCCGTCTCTGCCGTACTGTCCGATGATCCTGCTGATGTATTTCATGGCGATTTCCGGCTTGTAGGATGCGTAAGCACGCGTTCCAAGCTCCGCCCACGAAAGGAAGATGTCGCCATTTTCGTACCTCGGGAAGGGGTAGTTGGAGCCTGCGCCCTCGCCCTCTTCGTATGGATAGACGCAGAGAGGCCAGGCGAAGAGATTCTCCTTTTCCATTGCCGTTTCGAGCCCGGCAAGCAAACGCGCCGCGCGGCTCTCATCATCGCAGAGCTCGTATCCGATGGCGCAGAAATTGACAGGGATCACAAGATTATCACCGTGAATGGAATCGTCTTTGTCGCGCCAGTAAACGTACCAGTTTTGCTCGGGGTTCCAGAAACCGCCCTCTTCAACGCTCTGATTGAATCGCTCTTTCAGCTTGGCAGCCGCTTCCCTGTACAGAGCCGCCCTGTCGGAATCACCGAGAATCTCCTCAATATCGGACCACAGCTGCATTGCGCCGTACATCTCCGCGTTTACAAGGGCATTCTCATGAGAGGCCCAGATGATGTCGATCCAGTCGGAGCCGCGCGCGGCGGTGTGGGAATCGGTCTCCATCTCCAGAAGGCCGTCGCCATCGCTGTCGCGTCTGAGCATATAGTCCAGAGCCGCTTCACACGCCCGCTTCTGGCCGCGAACCCAGTCCAAATCTCCGGTATTGTGGAACTGCTCGGAGACCACCATAACATAATCGCACTGGCTGTCGAGCAGACGCCCCCACTGCGCTTCATAAAGGCCGTGAGCGGTGTATGTTCCTGGCATCGCATCAACGCCGTTATCCTTGAATCTTGCAAGAACGCGCCCGTCCTCCAAGACAGCATTGTCTCTGAAATTGTCATAGGTATCGCTCAGATTGCGCGTATAATCCTCATCCTGAATCGCCATCGCCATCTGTGCATACCATTGTTCATGCAGGCAGATGTAGCCTGAGCGCCAGCCGTTCGCGCCGCAGAGATTGCTGTCGATCACGCCATAACGGACGATTGTGTTCAGAATTTCGCGCACGGCGTCTTCATCGATTCCCTTGAAATCGCCCAAGTCAAAACGCTCCTGCAGCTGAGAAAGCGAGAGTCGATAGCTCATCGTCTGCGTTCCTTTCCGCAGATACAACGGCTTCCATATCGCATCGTTATCCAAACAGCGGCTTAGATTCACCCTTGTTTCTACGGGTTCATCGGTGAGAGCTTGAGCAAAAATCAACGTATCTCGCGGGCTACGAGTAAAACGGGATGCCATCTTCCGGCCGTTCAGTCCGGTAGGCTTCACCTCAAAGCAGAGCCCGTTGGCTTTGTTCCAGAACAGTGCCTCAGCGGCGTGGTTCCCGAACGTATAAAAACTCGTCGGTAGCAGTTTGCTCCAGGCCACGGCCCCGTTATCGAGTATCGCCCCTGTCCATGTATCCATGGAAGCGAATTCCCAATGACTGTTCGCTGCCGCATCGACAAGCTTGTCCGATGGTATTGTCCTGCTGATAGACCAGTCGAGAGAGCCGTTTACTGCGGAGAAAGTCCAGTCTTCACTTATCCTGAAATCTTCCGTACCATAACTGATATTCCGAACGACCACGGAGCCTGCAACGGTTTGAACGGATACTGATTTCGATTCGTCCTTTGACAAATGCCAATAATTGTTGATTTTAACCGCCGACGATATGCCGTTGTCTTCGTGAAGTATCTGTTTGCCATCAACAAAGAGACGGTCTATGAAACAGCCGCTGCCGTAATTGACGCGAAGTTTCAGGGCTTTGTCTGCACCTTGGATTTCCACAGTTTTATTGCGTTCATCATGCAGGATAAAGGATTCGGCTCCGATTGCCTTTACACCTGCCATAGTAGCAATCAATATAATCACCAATGCATAACAGCCTGATTTTTTAGACATACCCTGCCTTTCAGTTTTACAGTAATCGCTCGATTAAAAGCTTAATTTCAGCGCTCGCAAAGAATTCTTACCGGCCCGAGCAGACCGGATGGAGTTAGAGGTGAATCGGCCCGATAGACTGAATAGGTAGTAAAAGTGTAGCGTCCGGCGGAGTATGTGCGGCCTTCCAGCAAGCCGCTGTCCCATTTCACCTGTCGCACGTCTTTGTTTTCGGGTTGCTGATCTCCAATCAAACGATTGCCCCATCTATTGGCAATCTCTATGCTCAGCTTATTGGAGCCCGTTTTTAGAGCCTCTGTTATTTCAACCTGCCACGGAGCGCACCATACGACACCCAAATCCACATCGTTCAGACGAACGCGAGCCATGTCGTGCACCGTTCCGAGGTTCAGGTATATTTTTTCGCCCGAAGCAACTTCTTCGGTAAAGTTAAAGGTTTTGCGGTACGTTGCAATGCCTGAATAGTATTTGATGGCGGGCACATCGCTCTTTGTCCAATCGAGGAGCGAATCAAAGGCAACGTCCTCTTCGGGGCCACCGCGGAGAGGCTCGAAGCTGACCCGCCATGAGCCACGCAATTCCGACAGAATTCTTGCCTGCGGGAAGTTGGCTTCGCCGGATTTTTCGGCCGCCAAGAAAGATTCTTTACGCGGGAAAATCACAAAGTAACTCTCATACGCCTCGAATTGCAGGGGCAAGGTTGTCAGCCCGTTTTCAGCTTCATATATCGGCAGGCTGCGAGTTTGCCCGGTAACAGGGTTCCATAATTCAGGCTTTAATCCCTCTACGCGGAACGTACAATCAGCTTCAACGGCTTCGGCAGACTTGTTTGAAACAAAATAAATCTCGCGTGAATCCGTAGTTCGATGCCCGTAGCGGACGGGGCCGGTGGTTGAGAAATCTTCACTTACTCCCATCTCTCTGAGCAGAGCAGCAGTCTCATCATAGTCGGGGTATAATTCAGAAGCCGGCATCTCTGCAGAAAGCCCCCATGGACTCGCCGAAAAATCAGCCAGAACGGTTGCTGGCTTCCAATCCGAGGGCACCTCTGCCGCTGTCTGCCAGCGGGGATATTCCTCAATGCCGGCATGCCAGCTCTCATCGGTATAGATAATGTCGCGGGTCTCGTCTTTGTATGTTAATTCAAAGGCCGCGATTAATCCGGCGGGGTTGGCATCCTGCCCACCGTTTCCCGCGACAACTGTAATAACATTCTCGCCCGCATGCAGGGAGCTGAGAATCTGTTTCCTGCCGATAACCCTGAAACTGTCGCCCTGAATGGCCTTCCTGCCATTGATGTAAAGCGCAAATTCATTATCGGCTGTTATCTCTGCCCGCGCGGAGAGAAGTTTCTTCTGCGGGTCAACATAAATTGTACGCTTGAAGTATCTCGGCTCGACAGGGGCTGCCTGCCGCGGATTGCCTTCAGGATACCATATCCAGCCGGCGCCGGCAATGATCGGCTGCTGCGCTTCGGCGGTTGCGGGAGAAAAAGCGCCTCCCCAATAGATTGCACCACGTCCGTATTTGCGTTTGGTGATTTCAGCGGGCGCCTTTAAACCGCCCCACATTCTTTTTGCCAGCTTCAGAACCTTATCATCACATTCAGGATAGCCGGAGAGACTCGGCGACTTTTTTGGAGGCGAGCCGACAACAACAGCTCCCGACTTCACAAGACTTTCTATCTTTTCCAGCAAAGCGGGCGTCATAACGTCAGTATTCGGCATAACCATCAGACTGTATGATGTTCCGCCCGGGAATGCGATTTTGCCATGCCGCACCGCTGCCCTTTCGGCGAGAATCTCGGGCGAACAACCGTCAAAGCCATATCCCTTTTTGTCTGCAAGCGGTTCGCTCCCCTCCAACGCACTCGCCGGAGCGCGGAATACGTGCGGAGCGCCTTCAGGCGTCAGATAGAGAATGTCCGACACCGTTACCCCCTGCCTGAGAAGGTGCGAACACCTGCTGATGTATTCGTGATAGTCTTTTGCCATAGGCCACCATGTCTGGCCTCTGTCCCAATGCACGCCGTAAGGGCCCATCGTCATACCGGGCCTGTAATCGCTGCCGAGGGGTTTATGTGCAAACGTATGATAGACAAAGCGATTGATGCCCATGCAGAATGCCCAGTCCCCCTGATTCTTCATAGACCACGGATACTGCCGCCATCCTTCGGGTGGGTTGGCGGTGAAGGCTTCCGCCGCAACAATCGGCCTGCCCATAGTGTGGGCGATGGATGTTGACTCGACACAGCTGAAGAACGAATTAAATCCCATCCCCTCGCTCCAGAACTCGCACATCGGCACATCGGCAACTGCGCCCAGATCCAAATCGGCTGTCGGGTTCATATCGTAGGGTTCGATGGAAAGCTCAAACCCGTTCTCGCGGCCGAACTCTTTCAAGTGTCCGGCGTGATTTTCAAGCACAAGCTCCTGAGATGTCAGACGGACATCAAAGAGGAAACGTTCTGACTCCTCCAAGCTGCCAACCGCACGCCCGCTGTACACCGGCAGATACGGCAGAGCATCATACCCGCGCCGCGCTTTGAACTCCGCGAGAAAGTTCGGAGTCCAGTTCTGTGAGCCCATCTCCCAGCTGTCTATATGTACCGCAGTCCAGCCGTGAGCGCCTTTCCGCGGGCCTGTTTTCTCAATCAGTTTACCGTAATAGTTTTGGATGTGCCAGTCGAGAGCTGCCGAATCGAATTTATCACATTCCAGACCCACACCCGGCGCAGGCGCGGGGCGAGTGTTGGCGCAGGTAGCACGGCGCACGAATCTTATGATTGTCCAGTTGCCTGCGGGAACGTCCCATCGCAGGCGGCCGTCAGAGGCCAGATATTCACTCAAATCGATAATCGTCTCGGGCGAAATAATGTTTTCGGGATTCGGCTCATCATATTCGGCCGGAACCGGCAGAAATTCTTTAACTCCCGCGTGTGAGGTGTAGGGATACCTGTCGTAGAGGGCCTTTTCCGCAATATCCGCGATTACCGGCTCAGATTGAGGAAATGCAAACACGGCAACATCTTCGTAGAAGTCGGTCTGCATATTCCCCCACGGGGTTGGGTGCTGCTGCGGGACCGGCAGGACAGAATCAAACTGCTGCGGGCCTTTTACGACTGTCGAGCTCGAAAGCAGATGCTGCATCGCCTGTTCAGGCTTGACCCACGGGCCGCCGCTTCCTGTCCAGCCGGGCCCTGAGCCTAAGGTAATATCGATTCCGAGGCGCTGCGCTTCACGGACTGCGTGAGCGAATAAGTCCTGCCAATGGTCGCTCATAAAATCTACCGGCCCTCTCGGCACGCCGACATTGACCTCAAGGAAAATTAGATTCCCCAGCCCTACATCCTTCATAGACTCAAGATCCGCCGTCATCTCCTCTCGGTCGAGATTGCCGTCCATGAAGTACCAATAGACTCCGGGCCGCGCCGAATCGGGCGGGCTCTGGAAATCCGACTTCAGCGAAGCTGCGTTTGCAACGCACATCAAAAGATAAATAATAGAAGCGCTTGTTGCCAGAATCCTCTTTAATCCTGTACCCGCATTTTGTTTCATTTCCATATTACCAACCCTTATTGCATAAATGAACACTTAACCTTCTGTGGCGTTAAGACTCACAGCCATTGTTTCAGTCTTCGGAATAACAGCCGGAGAATATCTCACTACCACGCTTTACAGCAAAGTCCATTATCAATGTATGAGCTGTGCGGTAAATACATATTATGGCATATTTTTTACGGTTTGTGGTATTTGTAAAATATCGGTAAAGCCAATTAGGAGCTCCACGCGCGAACAGCTCGCGCCGAAATGTAGGGGCTCGGGTTCATTGCGCCCTTGCTCACGCCCGCCAATTAACGCCCGCACTCACCCAAACGCCCACAGAGACGCAAGATCTTGCGTCTCTACGATACGTTATCATTCTGCAATGACGCTTCGCAAAACAGCACAACGGCGCAAGCCGTGCGAAAAAAATACCACGCAAACGCCCACCAATGCCGGTGAAACCAAACACCTGTAGAGACGCAAGATTTTGCGTCTCTACTATGCTCATGCGGAGCGATATATCAATCCGTAATGGTGGACCGGCAAACAGCGCCATTGCGCAAGCAATGCGAAGAACGCAGGCGGTTATAACTTTCGATTTCGGGGCGCTTGCGCGCCTCCGCTGTTTTATTGAACGCCCACCAATGCCGGTAAATTCGCACCGGCAAACAGAGCCACAGGGTAAGCAGGGCTCCTTATGCCTTATTATTCTACTTTCAGCTTACCAGGCAAGCGCCAGTATCGCGAAGTCTTCAAGGTCAACGGTACCGTCGAGGTTGATATCGCCGATGAGCCTCACATCTTCAACATTCGCTTCAGACTCAACCCACCGGCTTGCGATGGCCATAACATCGGAGATGTCAATCACATCGTCGCAGTTGGCATCGCCGCGAGCCGCCTGCCAGAACAACATCGGCAGCTCTTCGGGCGCCATCATAAACCAGATATCCATCAGACCATCACCAGAATTGCCAGCAGTATCCCAGCCAAGCTCGCTGAGAAGCGGTCGGTTTTGCGGGTCGGAGAAGCTTGCACATCTTGAGATTGTTCCCCTGCTTAGCGGGCAAATCTCATCGACAAGCGACGAGGCATCTCCAAACAGCGGTGCGGCATTGTAGCAGTCTTTGATTGTGCCTGCGTTTTCGCCGGCGATGCCGCCGACAAACAGCTCGCCTGTGCAGTTGGCAATGGAGTAGCAGTTGACTATTTCGCCGAGATTGTAGCCTGCGATGCCGGCGGTTGTGTAGCCGAGGTTATCGCAGTAGCCGTGGGCGAAGCAGGCGCTGATTAAGCCTCTGTTTTCGCCGGCGATAACAGCCGCATCGGCAAACGCACTGAGGCTGAATATCTCGGCATCCAACAGCCCGAGATTCTTCACTTCTCCGCTCTCACCGATTACGCCGAACAAGCCTGCCTTTTCCGCATTCATCGCATCAAGCGTGTCAGAGATGAACAGGTTCTCGATGAAGTGGCCGCGCCCGTTGAATACGCCGGCAAACGGCATTTCCTGAATGCCTATCGGGGCTATATCCGATTCGAGCATATCGATGTCTGCGCCAAGGGCGATATGCTTATCCCATAGCTCTATATTTGCCGAAACGTACTCGAGCTCTTCTCTCAATACGATGATTAGCGGGTCTGCATAGGTGCCGGCGGCGCCGTTAAACCTTGTGCGGTAAATGCTCGTTACGGTGATGTCTTCAGTAACGGACGAGAAGTCTTTATCCCATCCCATTACGTAATAGCCGGCATTCGCTATGACGGTCGGAGCTGTTGCAGAGCCGCCATACTCAACCGTCTGTACGGCATCGCCTGATGTAATTGCGCCGTTTGCTCCCGCAACGAACGTTACGGTAAACGTCTTAATCGCATACTGCGCCGTAACCGTCAGGTCGCTTGTTACGCTGTCAAACGCAGCATCCCAACCAGTAAAGTTGTGCGCGGCATTCGCCGTTATCGTCGGGGCGGCCGCAGAGCCGCCATACTCAACCGCCTGTACGGCATCGCCTGATGTAATTGCGCCGTTTGCTCCCGCAACGAACGTTACGGTAAACGTCTTAATCGCATACTGCGCCGTAACCGTCAGGTCGCTTGTTACGCTGTCAAACGCAGCATCCCAA
>JBFWMM010000005.1:31104-48242 GCA_050251615.1 Phycisphaerae bacterium | reverse complement strand
CTGTACGGCATCGCCTGATGTAATTGCGCCGTTTGCTCCCGCAACGAACGTTACGGTAAACGTCTTAATCGCATACTGCGCCGTAACCGTCAGGTCGCTTGTTACGCTGTCAAACGCAGCATCCCAACCAGTAAAGTTGTGCGCGGCATTCGCCGTTATCGTCGGGGCGGCCGCAGAGCCGCCATACTCAACCGCCTGTACGGCATCGCCTGATGTAATTGCGCCGTTTGCTCCCGCAACGAACGTTACGGTAAACGTCTTAATCGCATACTGCGCCGTAACCGTCAGGTCGCTTGTTACGCTGTCGAAGGCAACATCCCAGCCGATAAAGTTGTACGCAACGAGCGGTGTAATTGTCGGCGCGGTTGCCGCTGAGCCGTAATCTACATACTGCACGGCATCGCCGGCGGTGATCTGGCCGTGCTCGCCCGCAACGAAGGTTACTGTGAGGCCGGTTGTCCAGCTGATAGCGTTGGAATCTGCGCTCAAATTGCCGGCAAGATCCGCAATATTACCTGCATCAAAGACAAGCTCAATGCTCGCGCCGCCCGCGGTGAGCTTATTGAGACCCGTGATAACAAAGCTGTTAGCTGCCGTCTTTGTTATTGCGCCCGCGGTGAGGTCTGTTACGAGAACAGAATTCACAAACAGGCTGAAATCGCTCCAGTCGATTGTCGTATTGGCCAGAGGTTCATCGAAAGCTATGCTGACGTTGTATTCGCCCGCAAGAGCGGCCGGTGGAATCACCTTCTCGAACACCGTGAGGACAGGGCTTGCCGTATCAAGGTCGAAGTTCACTTCGTAAAGCGTACTTCCATATTCGCCTGTCGTATTTCTGATGCCGGTCGTATCTATGGCAAAGGTGTATCGGCCATCGGCGGTGAGGTAATTCTCAAATCCGGTAATCTCAAAGACAAGGCTGTTTTCATCCACCGAGGCAATGCTGAGGCCCGTAGCGGTAGCGCCGTTTATGAGCAGGTCGTCGGGATTGAAGGAGCTATCGAGTATCTGTACGGTGAATATCACTTCGACAGAATCGATTCCGCTGACGAAATCTCCTTCTTCTATTCCCGTAAGCTGGCTTACCGCAGGTTCAGTGGAGGCGAGAATCCAAGTAATATTCTTGCCTGCCGCACCAGGGTTGCCATACACATCGGTAATGCCGGTAGTCTGAACGGTAAGTGAGTAGAAGCCATCGCCCATATCAAGGCTTGTCAGGTTGCCAATGCGATATCTAACGGCGTCCATCTGTGTAATGGTCGCGGTATCGGCGGCCATCAGCTCGCCCTGATAGCGCATTGAGATATCGGCGGTCGTGAATGAAGCAGGGTCAATCTCTTCGGTAAAGACCAAATCAAACTCGTCCATCTCCACATACACGCCTCCGTTTGCGATGCCCGTGAATTCAAGCACCGCCGGCGGGTCTTCGTCAACAGCCTGAAGTTCAAGCGTTAGAACCTCGGTTCCCGCTGTCTCGAAGCCCTCGAAGATGTGTAATGTGTTCTCATAGACAGGGTCTGCGCCGTCTGGAAGCGTGCGGTCTGTCAGCCATACGTTCTCAGCCGGCACAACACTGCTGTCCGCGCGGAGCACTCTAATAATCCTGTACTTGCCGGCACCCGGATCAGGCAGAGATGCGTAAGCCCATCCGGCGGAATCTGCGGTAACAGAAACCGTAATCGCGGGATTCTGCCCCGATGGCAAGCTGTCTGAAACGGCGTTTGCGACAAATACATCGGCAACACCCCCATCGGAGAAGTAGATTGTGTCGGGCCTGTCCTGCGCGTCAAATTCGGTTACAAGGAAGTCGGGCAGGCTGTCATCATCAGCCTGAACGCTCTTTATCAGCTCGTGCAGCTCGACTGTATCCATCAGGCAAATGTCCGGATTACCGGAACTGTTGAGGTGCGTAAAGCTTGCATCCATGCCGATAAAATGGCCCTGGAGCGTTGATGTGAGCCACCACTGCGCAATAGCCGTGCTTTGCGGCTGTATGTCGCCCAGCTGTATCTGGCTCAAGCCCCCCTGCGCCGGCAGGCCGTTAAGGGCAACGCCCGCGAGGTCGTAATCGAGAAGAGCAAAGTCTATCAGGAGCCCTTTGTCGTTCTCGAACATCTCGGGTTGAGCGGAATCTATACGGAAGTTCCGAGCTACGCCGTAGCCCTTGTTATGAACAAGAATAGACATCTCCGCAGGTAGAATCGGCTCAACTACATCCAAAGTCATCGCGTCGTCGCCATAGACATCGCGTTGCAGGAAGTAGTGCAGGTCAACCAGCGGGCTCGGCTTGACTTCAAGCGTTACGGGGAACAGGTCAATCTCAACCCTCGTAGCCGTGAACGGGTCGAGGTAGGAGAGAGTGCCGCCGAAGCGGTAGTTCACCGAATGCGTTGGAGCGGCGAGGCGCTCGGGAATAAACAGAATCGTAGCGGTGCCTTCACTATTCGGTGAAAGGCTACCTGTACCGTCAATAGCCGTTACCGTGTCGAGAGACTCTGTAGAGATCTCAAACAGGTCGGTGCAGTCAAAATCATTCTCGTCGGTAATCAACAGATCAAGCTGAATATCCTGCATATCCTCGGTTTTATGGCCGTTGAAGAGAGTGAGCGTTCCTTCAAACGCCTCACGCGTCATTGTTACCGTCTGGTTTATCCTAATCGATACAGACGCGCACACGGAGCCCTGATTATCTGAGACGTACTGCGTCATATAGGCGTTGTCCGCTTCGACCATCTCAGCGGTGCCTGTGAATCCTCTTGAAACGGCAGTCTGCTCCACTTCATCAAGTTTCGCAAGGATATTTATGAGCACGTTCGGCTCGACAAAATCGGTATTTTCGCCCGCCGGAACGTCCGCGACGCTGTCGTATCCAAGCGCCCAGTATGCCACGCTTCTGTTCCAGCGCTCCACGGAATACGCAACATCATCAGTGTTTACTGCCTCCGAAAGAACCACATAATCCTCAAGAACCTGTGTCGTTGTCTGCGGTATAACAGGATTGTTCGAATCTGCCTCAGCAAGGAACAGCTCAAGGTAGCCGTTGAGCAGGTCATCCTCGATGGCATCAAGGCCAATCATATAACGCTGCGCGTCTCTGATAGCCATAAGCCCCTCGAAAAAGAGCATTGTTGACTCCCTGCTTTCATCAATATCCGAAAGCACCGCATCAGCACTCGCGAGTGGTTCATTCACGGGAATCGATACCTTGAAGCACTCCCTCGTCACATCAACCCAGCCCGTACCGGGAATGAGCTGGCGGGCGATGGAATAGCCCGCGGAGGCTCTGCTGCCACCGTTTGCAATGCTGTTCAAGGCGCCGTAAGCTGTAGCGGAAGAGCTGATAAGCGGAGGTGCCGCCACGCCAAGCAGTGAGTCGATACATTTTATTGCGGTTATGCAGTCAACGTTCTTGGAAACAGTCGGTATTGAGCCGCCGCCTGCATCGCCCGTTGAAACACCTCCTCCTCTGGAAGGCTCGGATGTGGTTGAGCCGCCGCCGGAGGTTATCACGGATATTATATCACAGATATGGCCGAGAAAGCGGATGTTGTTCGACTGCGAAACGGCTTTCTTAGCCTCCGGCCCGCAGTAGTATTCGGCGAGGGCATAGATTGCCATTGTACAGGGCAGAGCCTGCTCGGCGCCCATCGACTGGATCTCCGGAACGGACCTCGACATTTTGACGGGCACTACAATGCTGCTTTGAGCTGGCAGAGTGCTCCAGTTGTTACTGATCGGCTCGAATGAGTATGTGTCAACGACAGGCAGTTCGAGCTGAGCGTTCTCGCCATTGATAAGGCCGTGATTAGCCACAACTACATTGAAAATGAACGATTCACCGTCTCCAAGCTGCGGCAGCTCGCTCGGCGCCTCAACCGTAATAACGGGCGCGGGGACGTTCGTCTCGAATTTAGCGATCAGCTCAACTTCATACTGATCCTCGATCTGTGTCGGCACGACATCCCAGCTGTACGTAATGGCCTGATACTGGAGGAAGACCTCTTTCTCCGTAACGCGGCCGGGGAGCACATCAACGACGTTCTGCCATCCCGAATGCTCGGGCGCAGAAACGATAACCGTATAGCTACCCTGCGCAAGCTCTTCAACGAGCCATGTGCCGTCTGCGCCGGTTTTGCCCTGTGCGATGAGAGCGCCGGTATAAGGATTCTTGACCTTAACCCCCGCGCCTTCCACATGCGGCAGACCTTCGGCGTAGTAGCTGTATTCATCAAGCACATCAATCAGCAGGCCGCCGGTTTCATCGGATACCGCCTCAAATCTGAACGGTACGGGCAGGTAGTTCGCATTCTCACTGTTGACCGCAATAGAGCCGCTGAGCGGCGCATTGAACGGAACACTTTCATCTGCGTAGAGCTCAAGGATAACCGTTGCGCTTTCTTTGCTTGCCAGCGAAGCAATCTGCCTGTTGCTCACAAGCCTCATCCAGCTCACGTTCGGGATGTCAACGGTAACAAGGCCGCTGTCTCCGGCACCCTCGTTGACAATGTCAAACTGTACCAGACGAGGAATGTTTCTGTTCATGGTTGAGTCGAGAGTTGCCGGGGTGGCTTTGAGCAGAGCCTGCAAGCTCTCGGAATAGAACCACATCGGGATATCGAGGCTCGCACCCTCTGCGGATGTGATGCGGACGGTGAACTTGATGAAGTTATCGCCTTCGCTCACGTCATCGGCTGAGATTGTGTAGCTCAGCGTTGCATAGCCACCGCCCTGAATTACTTCAGGCGCGTAGAACTCGAGGCCACATTCAGCGGGCGCGCCTATCGTCTCCACGGTGAAACCGCTCAGGTCAACAAGGCTCCTGTTGTGAAGCTGAATACCTGCTGTTCTCACCTGCCCCACAGTCATATCCCATGTGATATAGCTTCTGTCCGTGCGCTCGAAGCCGAGGATATCAAACGCATCCTGCTCGACAACCGAACCCATTGCCGGGTAGCAAGCGCCGATAATGTAGTGCCCGGATTCTGTCGGCAACGGGATGAAGCTCGCGGCGAAATTGCCGCTTGCATCTGTTGTCGTGGTTACAACTCTCCGCGAGCCGTCCACTATCACGTAAATATCAACATCAACATTCGCCGCCGCGGTCTCTCCGTCCGGCAAGAGGGTGCTGCCGTAGATCGGGATAACATCCGTATTGAGGGCTATTTCTGTATCGGTATTGGCGATTGCAGTATAAGCGGGATTCACGTTCAGCATCTCTGAATAAGCGCTGTTGTTCGCTTCATTCAGCTCACGAACAAGCCCGTCAGGATCGGCAACAACAATAATCTTGTAGTCGTTGGCTATGTCCGGCGCGGTAACAGTAACCGTTTTGGGCAGATCGCTGTCCATCGGGATAATCTGCTGCGTCTCAAACTCGAAGAGCATATTATTCTTGCTCACCGTATTATTCAGCGAATAGTAAACCTTTACCGGCAAACCGGAATAGGCGTTCCAGAAGCCGATGTTTGTAATGTCGAAGCTGATTTCAAATTCTTCGCCCGCAACCACGCTCGAAGGTACTTGCAGGTTGTCGATTGCGATATCAGGCAGATTTCTGTCGCTCACGAGAAGCCATGTCGTGCCGGAGCTGTAGCCGTCTGCGTCAACATAAACCGAAACCATCTGGCTGCCGTCTTCCTGCTCGTCATTGAGCGTTTCCACGGGAACCTGAATGCTTGCTTCACCCGCCGGTATAACAACATTCTCCGTAATGAAGACCTCATCGGGCCTGTCGTAAGAAATCGTTACCGGCAGGTCTTCGGTGAGCGTTGTATTGTGCGAGATTGTGATAAATCCGGCTTGCGCCTTGCCCTCTGGCATCGTTGCCGGCTGGGCGAGTACGGTTAAAGTCGGGCCGTCATCATCGAGGATGGTAAGCGTGGCGGAAATCGGCACCCCGTTTGACGGGTTGAGCCCGCAACCGCACGAGCTTACAAGCACGCTTCCGCTTATGATTACATCCCTGCTGCCGTCCACGGTGGAATTATTTATCGCTCCAATGGAGAAGGTAACCGAATTGCGGCCTTCGTAGAGTGTGGCTCCGGTCGGTATGAATACCGAATCCGCAACTGATGCAGTGAGAGCAACCTGTATTGTGCCGCCGATATTGTCGGTACGGGTGAGGGTTGCCATACAGGCGTTAAGGCCCGCGCCCTCGGAAATCTCGGCGGGGCTGAAGCTCAGCGCCACTCCGGGCACATCGTCATCGTTGATTACGAGCTGATCAATCGCGGAGTTGTACCCCGCGCTGCTTGCCCTTATCTCAACTGCCGCGTTCGCCTCGGCAATGGAATCGTCTATTACGGTTACTACAAACGCTACGGAATCAGAGCCTGCGGGCAGTACCACCTGAGCCGGCAGAATACACTGCGAAGCGGAAGCGGAGAGCAGATTTACCGTCACGGGAACGTCCGAGATATAGTCGGTTGTTACGGCGGCATCCACAACATCCCCCTCGCTCGCCTCGGCCTGCGCGAGAACGATACTGAGCGTTGGCAGCTCGTTGTCTTCGACCGTGAGAACCCCGCTTGCGGACGAGAAGCCGGCAGCGGCCAGCTCTATCGTTATATTGTGGTCGCCGTCAAGCAGGCTGTCATCAAGCACCTTGGCGTAGAACGCCGCGCTACTCTGGCCTGCCGCGATGGTTACAGTTTCCGGTACCGAAATCTCCTCGGGCATTGATGATGTCGCGCTGAGAGTGAGAGTGGCCGCGAAGGAGCCTGTTCTGCTGATTATGCAGCGCAGGCTCGGCGAGGCGGTATTCTCAGCTACACTCGTTACGGGAAGTTTCAGCGCAAGGCCACCGGCAACGGATGTACTGCTTGAAGCGATGGCCGCATTGGGCTGCTCGCCTGCGATTTCCGCAATCTCATTGTTCGAGTCCACCTTCACAACAAACCAGACCGCGGATTCACACGATACGCTTGCCGGTATCGTGATTGTCTGCGTTACGGTCTGTCGGGACGATGGAGCAAGCTCGAAATTCGAGCGGATGCCTGCAATGTAGGTATCGGCGCCGATAAGCGGGTCGTTGGATATATAAACGGCGCTGTTCCAGCCTGCTGTTGCCGTGAGCGAGCCGATATTTGACACGCTCCAGGACAGACTTACGCTGTCGCCCTGAACCATACTTGCCGGTACGTTTATAACTTCGGCGACAAGGTCGGGCAGAGGCGCAGTTGAGTAGAGTGCGTTTACGGTTGTATTTGCGTATATCTCGCCGAACTCCGAATCCCAGCCGGTGAATGTGTATTGCGGCTTTGCGGTTACCACAGGCGCGGTTGCCGCGGCGCCGTAATCTACCGTCTGAACGGCGCTGCCGCTCGTAATAGAGCCGTTAGCTCCCGCAACGAATGTTACGGTGAATGTCTGAACTCTGTACTGCGCGGTGGCAGTGGTGTTGGCGCTGATATAGCTTATGCCAATATCCCAGCCGGTAAAGACGTATCCAGTGTTCGCAACGACCGTAGGAGCGGTTGCGGCCTGGCCGTAGGTGAGCTGCTGGGTCGTTTCGCCGGCTGTAATCGCGCCGTGAGCGCCCGGCAGGAACGTTACGGTATAGAGAGCCGCCTCATACTGCGCGGTTACGGTAAGGTTGCTTGTTATGCCGGTAAACTCAACATCCCAACCGAGGAACGTATAGCCAGGGTCGTCCGATACTATGGGCGCGACGGCATCGGCGCCGTATTCTACTGTCTGCACGGCACTGCCGTAAGACACCTCGCCGTGGCCTGCAAGGTTGAATGTTACAGTGAACGTCTTGATGGTGTACTGGGCTGTAACAGTGAGATTCTGCGTAACATCAGTGAAGTCAACATCCCAGCCGGTAAAGTTGTACGCAACTTCCGGCGTTACCGTCGGCGCGATGGCGTCATTGCCGATCACGATAAGCTGCTCGGTGGAACCGGCGGTGATTTCGCCGTGAGCTCCGGGCAGGAATGTAACGCTGTAAGCTGGCAGGTACTGCGCGGTTATCGTTGTGTCTGCGGTGATGTTGTCGAGGCTCTTATCCCAGCCGACAAACGCATATCCGGGATCTGCCGTAACGGCAGGAGAGGCAGCGTCTGCTCCGTATTCCACTGTCTGCGTCGCATCGCCCGCTGTAATGGCGCCGAATTCGCCGTTAAGGAAGGTTACGGTAAATGTAATCGTGCTGTAAACCGCGTTGACTGTCGTGCTTGATGTGATATTATCAAAGCTCTTGTCCCAACCGGTGAAAATGAAGCCGGGATTCGCAACGACTGTCGGCGCGACCGCGCTTTCTCCGGGCGCAAGCTCCTGCACGGCATCTCCGCTTACAATCGTACCGTTGCTGCCGACATTGAATGTTACCACGAGCCCCTGATACGTAAATTTCGGGTAGCCGCCGAATTCAGAACCTGCTTCCGACATAATCCACACATTGAGGAAGTCCCAGCCGGCATCGATAAACGTGGTTTCGGCGGTCAATTCGGCTGTCGTTTTACCTGTACCGCCTGCGCTTGCTGTAATGCCCGATGTATCAACATCCCAGAAGCAGCCAGGTGTCGAGGCATAGCTTCTAAACCCGATCAGGCCGCCTATATAGCTGCCCGTTCCCGTTGGAACGCCGGTAGAGTAGCAGTTTGTAGTTGTTGACTCATAGCTGTATCCGTTGAAACCGCCTACATAGCTTGCTCCGTTTACATTGCCTCTGGCGTAACAATTGGAAACGGTGCTGTAGTAGTTGCGTCCTGTGAGGCCGCCGATTTCATTATTACCTGTAATCACGTTACCGCTTGCACAACTGCCTGAGATATTACCGTATTCGTTGCTTCCAACGAGACCTCCCATCCTGTCGCCTATTCCCCTGACGCTTCCCGTTGCGACGCAGTTTGTGATTATTTCCTTGTTCGTACCTGCAAGACCACCGCTGTAATTGTAGCTCGAAATTCTCGCATCGCTGCGGCAATCTTCAATCGTGCCATTCTCATTCCGGCCGCAGATGCCGCCTGTATGTGAGTAGCCGACGACCGAACCGGAAACGTTGCTGTTCAATATAAGTCCGTTATTGTAGCCGCAGAGAATTGCTGAGTTATGCTCTGTTTCAACAGAGGCACCTTCCATGCTGACATTCTTGACCGTTCCGCCCGTTCCTATGCGCGTGAACAAGCCGATATTGTCGTTGGTTTTGTGAGCAACATTGAGGTTTATAATACTGTAATCATTTCCATCAAATGTGCCGGTGAACCAGACCGCATCCGCATTTGATATTACGCCGCTCTGATACGGCTCATAACTGTCGAAGAATATATTTCTCTGGACGGAGAAGAAGCCTTCGATTACATCATCGGCCCCTTCCACAACCGTTACGAGGGAGTTGATTGCTTCAAGGTCTTCCTGAGATGCGATAAGATATGGAGCCGCCTGCGAGCCGTCCGCTGCGCCCGCTCCTGTTGATACGTATATATCTATCGTCTGGCCGGAAAGGACGCAGCCGCCGATGGATGCATCCACGCCGGCTACCGCTCCGCTGGGGTACTGCCAACTTGCGACCTCATGAACTGTGCCGGCGGTAAAGCTTTTGCTTTCGAGAGCCGCCGCAGCTTCTGCTGCGCTCATCCCGCGCACATCGGGCACCTCGCTCACATTGTCAGCCAGATACGCAAAGGTCGGGTAGTCGTTCGCCTTGAACACCCAGCCGCGTGAACCGTTGCCGAGGTTCGCCTGCTGCCATGCGTAGCTGAGGTAAATCTCAGAAGCCTGCATCTGGGCGGTGGTAAGGCCTCTGCCCCCCTGGCTCGTGGCTATGCCGCTGGTCTCGGTATCCCAGAAGCTGTTGAGGACTAATGTGTATGAATTTGTGCCAATCAGCCCGCCAATGTTAGAGCTGCCGGAAACGGCGCCTGTCGAGTAGCTGTTATATACCCTTGCCTCGTAGTTGTAGCCGATGAGGCCGCCTGTGTTGCCGCCGCTGTTGACCGCATCGCCTTTTGCAAAGCAGCTCGTAACGAGGCTGTAGCGGTTGTAACCGCAAAGCCCACCAACGCTACCGTTTCCGGAGATGCTGCCCGTTGCACAGCTTCCCGAGATGATTCCGTAAGAGTTCCTGCCGACAAGGCCGCCCACTTCTCCGGCGCTCGATTTTACGGCCCCGCTTGCAACGCAGTCTGATACCGTACCGTCGTTATGGCCGATAAGTCCGCCAGCGTAAGAGCCGGTTGCTGTTACAAAAACAATCGAATGGGAATCTCGCACAAGGCCGTAGTTCCTGCCGACAAGGCCGCCTGTCATACTGTTTCCCGTTATACTACCTGAGCTGTGGCATTTTGCTATTGTGCCACGATTTACCCCGCACAACGCGCCTGCGCAATCGTTTACGGAAATTGATGCGTTGACTACAGCCAGATTTTCAACAAAACCTCCGGAGCCAATTTTCGAAAATACACCGATATAGTCGTTAGTTCTATCTGCAGCGGCAAATCCTGTTATGGAGTGTCCCGCGCCGTCAAATGAGCCGGTAAAGTAAGTATCATCAGCCTGCGAAATGAACGATGTTCTTCTGGCAAGTGAATTATCAACGTACAAATCTCTCGTCATAACGAAGCTGCCGGTTATCACGTCCGAGGCGTCCGCTATAACGGTGATGAGTGAGTCTATCGCCAACATATCAGCCATACATCCGATCGGATATGGATTTGCCACCGAGCCATCTGCACCGCCATCTCCGGCTGAAATATAAAGCTCAAGGGGTGCTGAAGAGTCTGTAAAGTTGTTCGGCTGTGCGTTAACTCCAAGGGCTGAGCCTGCCGGAACCTGCCAGCTGTTAACCGTGATAACCGTGCCAACTGTAAAGCCGGCCCCTGCCAGCTCTGCCTCTGCATCAGCGCGGGAAAGGCCGCAGATGTAAGGCACGATCGTATTCTGGTTGTTTTGATATGCAAAGACGGGGTATCTGCCATCTGCAAGGCTCCAGATTGTATCAACGAACCCCGCTTCAGCAAAGCTTTGAGCCCTCTGCATATCGGCGGTGGTGAGGCCTGTCCCGCCGGAGCTGGTGGCAAAACCGCTTGCCTCTGTGTCCCAGAAGCTGTTGAGGACTGTAGTGTATGATGTTTGTCCGCATAGGCCTCCAACGTTGCTGCTTCCGGCTGGAGCGCCTGTTGAGTAGCAGTTATATACTCTCGCCTCATAGCAATACCCGATGAGCCCGCCGACCTGGCTTGCTCCTGTTGCATTGCCTGTGGCATAGGAGTTTGATATTACGGCGTAGTAGTTGTAGCCGCAGAGGCCACCGGTGGAATTGCTCCCGCTTACATCGCCGGTTGCGTAGCTGTTTGCTATCGAGCCATAGTAGTTCTCGCCGGCAAGTCCGCCGGTATCGCCGCCTCTCGAAGTTACATTTCCGGTGGCGAAGCTGTTTGCTATCGAGCCGTCATTAGAGCCTACAAGCCCTCCCGTATATGTGCTGTAGGCATCCATGCGAACATCACTGCGACACCTTGTAACCGAGCCGTAGTTGCGCCCGATGAGGCCGCCTGTCATATAGTCAGAGCTGATTAAACCGCTTACAGAGCAGTCTGCAACAAGGCCGCTGCTGGTGCCGCAGAGCGCACCGATATAATCATCGCCAAAGACGAACACCTCTTCAATGTCAACGCCTGTAACCTTGGCTTCTGAGCCTATCCGTGCAAAGAGACCGAGATAGTCGTTGTCCCTGTGCGCGATACTCATTCCGTAAATTGCGAATCCGTTGCCGTTGAAGCTCCCTTGGAAGTAGGTGTCTGCCATCGGGCTTACGAGAGCTGTTGTGCGGAAATCGTGCGCATCAAAATAAATATCCGCTGTCTGAGCGAAGTATCCCGTAATCTCATCGGGAGCCTCCTCAATGACCGTAACGAGCGAATTAATCGCATCAATATCAGCTACGCTCGCAATCGGGTATGGATATGTCTCTGAGCCGTCCGCTTCTCCGGCGCCCGTAGAAACATATATGTCAACTGTGTAAGATGTGGGGTACGCTGCGCCGATTTGCGCGTTTACGCCAATCACTTCGCCCGCCGGCACCTGCCAGCTTGGTGTGGCTATCGTGCTACCGAGGGTAAATCCCGCGGTAGCGATAATTGCCTGCGCATCTGCCGCACTCAACCCATGCACATCAGGCATTACTACGCCGTTTGAAGACTCGTATGCCAGAACTGGGTAGCTGTTCGGGGCGAATTTCCACACACTCTCGTCCCAGCCTGAACTCGTAAATGTCTCGGGCGTTTTCATCTGGGCGCTTGTCCTGCCGTATCCGTCATTGCTCCACGAGAGGCCGGAGGTCTCAGTGTCCCAGAAACAGCTGAAAGAGCGGCTGTCGTACTGATAGCCGGTCAGGCCGCCGATACTTGAGCCCGTTCCGGATGCTGTGCCTGTTGCGTAGCAGTGCACAAGTGTTCCGTAGTTGTTGTAGCCGATGAGGCCACCGATCTGGCTTTCGCCGCTTGCGTTGCCTGTAGCGTAGCAGTCCACCGCCTTGCCGTCTCTCTCCCCTCTTCCGATAAGCCCGCCCACATAGACGGTTCCGCTAACGCTGCCGCTTGCATGGCTTTGCAGGACAACCGCATCATTTCGCCCGACAAGAGCGCCTATATACGAGCTGGAAGCTGTTATATCGCCATCAGAGGAACACTGAATAACAGAACCGCTGTTGCCGCCGCAGATGCCACCGCTGTATGAGCTGTAGGAATAAATGGCTACGTCTGTTTCGCAACCTGTTATAGTGCCGTAGTTCCAAGCCGCTATGCCGCCAGATATATAGCCCGCGTTAATCACGCCCGCTATATGGCAGTTTTCGATTGAGCCGCTATTGTAAGAGCAGATTATGCCGCTGCGTTCATCCGCCGCAAGGCTACAATTCAGTAGCGCGAGGTCGTAAACCCTGCCGCTCTCACCAATCTTGGAGAACAGGCCGAGATAGTCATTGTTGTTGTCTTGAATAATGAGATTGTAAATGGTAAAGCCGCATCCATCAAATGAACCGTTGAAGAATGTGTCTGAATTTTGCCCGATGATAGAGGTTGAATAGACCTCATAGGGGCTGAAATAAATATCCCTCGTAAGCTCAAACCACCCTTCAATAGTATCGGGAGCCTCCTCAATCACCGTAACGAGCAAATTAATAGCCTCAATATCAGCTACGCTCGCAATCGGGTATGGATTTGCCCGCGAACCATCCGCAGAACCTGCGCCCGTAGAAACATACAGATCAACCACGCAAGATGTCGGAAGCCTGTCGTAGGGGCTTGCGTTCACGCCGACTGCCTCACCTGCCGGCGTCTGCCAGCTTGATACTTGTACCGAGTTTACCGTATAGCCGGCCTGCTCAAGCTCAGCGCGCGCCTCTTCGGCGCCAAGTCCGTAAACATTCGGCATGGCAGGAGCTGTCGTATTCTTGAAAAACAGCTCGGGGTAACTGCCATCTGCAAAGAGCCAGTTGCCGCTGCTCCAGCTTGCATCTGTAAACGTGTTCGGGGTCTGCATCAGGGCTGTTGTCTTACCTGAGCCGCCCCAGCTTGTGGTAATTGCGCTTGTCTCTATATTCCAGAAGCAGTTTGTGTGCTGTGAGTAGTAGTCATAGCCGGCAAAACCGCCGACGTAGTTGTTTCCGGTCGGAATGCCGGTACTGTAGCAATTGAGGATACGTGAATAAGTGCTGTAGCCGACAAAGCCGCCGGTGTGGTAGCTTGTGCCATGGGCATTGCCTGTCGCGTAGCTGTCGGAAATTGTTGCGTAGTAGCAGTACCCTGCCAAACCACCCACATAGCTCGTCCCGCGGACATTCCCACTTGCAAAGCATCTGCGGATGGTTGCTCTGTTATCGCCGGCAATACCGCCGACACGCTCGTTCGACGATATAACATCACCGAGAGCAATGCATTCGACAACGCTGCCGTTGTTGTAGCCGCAAATTCCCCCGCAATACGAGCCGTATGAATATATTGGCACATCGCTCCGGCAGCCTTTTACAGTGCCGTAGTTATGCGAAACGATGCCGCCCGGGGCGTAGCCGGCATACATAACACCATCGGCGGTACAATTCTCTATCAGACCGAAGTTGTATGAGGCTATCGCACCGCAGCGTTCGTCAGCTGCGACATTGCAGTTTGTAATATTGAGGTCGTAAACTTCTCCGCCTGCACCGATTCTCGCAAACAAACCGATGTAATCATTCTGGCTGTGCAGGATTGCAAGGCCGTCTATCTTGAAACCCGCACCATCAAAAACACCCTGAAAGTTTGTGTCAGTTGCCTGAGATATGAGGGATGTTGTGTAAAAAGTGTCTGTGCTGAAATATATGTCTCTAGTAAGCTCGAAACATCCTTCAATTACGTCAGAATCGCCTTCAATAACCGTGATAAGCGAATTGATCGCCTCAATATCGGCAACGCAGGCAATCGGATATGGATTTGCCTCTGAGCCGTCCGCGGAGCCTGCGCCTGTTGAAACATACAGCTCAACAGCGAAAGATGCGGGGTATCTTTTACCCGCGTTTGCGTTTACGCCAATAGCCTCGCCCTGCGGCACCTGCCAGCTTGCGACATAAACCGTATTTACGTCGTAACCGGCGCCGGCGAGCAGACTCTGCGCTTCCGCGGCGCTGAGATCATAAACTTCCGGCATCACCGGAGAGATTGAACTCTCGAACACAAGCTGCGGATAGTTGCCATCTGCCATAAGCCAGACGTCTTCACTCCAGTTGACCTCTGTGAACGTACCCTGCGACTGCATTTCGGCGCTCGTCTTGCCGGTGCCGCCCCAGCTTGTGGTAATTGCGCTTGTCTCTTTGTCCCAGAAGCAGTTTGTGTGCTGTGAGTAGTCGTCGTAGCCGGCAAAACCGCCGACGTAGTTGTTTCCTGTCGGAACGCCTGTACTGTAACAGTCGATGATGCGTGAGTAGTAGCCATAGCCGGCAAAACCGCCGGTGTCGTAGCCGGCGCCGTATGCATCGCCTGTCGCGTAACAGTCAACAATCGTTGCATTATAACCGTTACCGTAATTTTCACCGACAAATCCGCCCACGTGGCTGTTTCCCGAAGCATTTCCCGTTGCGAAGCATCTTGCAATTATCCCGAGATTCTGGCCGACAAACCCGCCGACATGATCGGTCGTTGAAGTGATATCTCCGTATGCCCTGCATTCGGTAATCGTACCACTGCTGCCGCCGCAGAATACGCCGGTGTATGTGCCGTTTGCGACTATATTAACATTGCTTTCACATCTGCTTACTTTTCCATCGTTCCAACCTGACAGGCCGCCGGAGCAGTAGTTTGCACTAACATAACCACCTGTGCTGCAATCTGTGATGCGGCCGTAGTTCTTTCCGCAGAGCAGGCCGCTGAACTGATCAGTTGATATGAAGCTGTCTGCGATAGAAAGATTCGACACTTTACCACCTGCGCCGATCTGACGGAAGAGGCCGTTGTAGTCGCTGTCTTTGTGAACGATATTGAGTCCGCTTACAAGATACCCGTTGCCGTCAAATGTGCCGGTGAAGTATGTATCGCCGGGCCTTGCCACTACGGCGGTGGTATATGAGCTGTACGAATTGAAATAAATATCCCTTGTAAGCTCGAAACAGCCTGCGATCTCATCAGGCGCGTCAGGTATATCAGTGATAAGCGAGTCTATCGCGTCAAAGTCTTCCTGCGATGCAATCGGGTATGGGTTTGACTTGGAGCCGTCTGCGGCTCCTGCACCTGTCGAAATGAATATCTTGAGAGTAGAACCTGCCGGCACGTAACCATTTGCCGGCGCATCAACGCCGATTGCCTTGCCTGCTTCTGTCTGCCAGCTTGCAACATATTCAACGCCGCCGACCGCAAATCCCTTATTTGCCACAGCCGACTGTGCCTGTGCCGCGCTCATCCCGCACACATCGGGCACCATCCGGTTTGCCGGTGATTCTGACTGCAACTCAGGATAGCTGCCGTCTTCAAGCCGCCACACCCATTCAGGCCAGCCCATATTAGCAAAAGTTTCTGCGGTCTGCATCTCTATCGTTGTTTTGCCGGCCCCGCCTGCTGCGCCAGACTCGGTACCGCTTGTTTCGGTGTCCCAGAAACAACCGCTCACAGTTGACGAAACATTATATCCGATAAGCCCACCCGCATTGCCGTTCGCAGTGGGGATTCCCGTAGAATAGCAGTTTACTATCATTGAACTTGCCGCGTACCCGATAAGACCGCCCGCCTGGCTACCTGCGTTTGTGTTGCCCGTTGCGTAGCAATTGACTGCGGAGCCGTTGTTGCAATATCCGATAAGAGCGCCGCCGTAATTGGAGCTTGTGCCTACATTGCCCGATGCCGAACACTCTATCACGCGCCCGTCGTTGCGGCCAACAAGACCGCCCGCATCGTTTTGCGTACTGACGACATCACCGCTCGCCGAGCAGTTTTTTATAAGAGCATGGTTAAAGCCGACAAGTGAGCCGGTATGGTAGTATGTAGTTGTTACATCAACGCTGCTGCTACAACCAAATATGCTTCCGTAATTATCTCCGCAAATACCACCACAAACATAGTGCGAATCAATCGTGCCGCTTGCGGTACAGTTTATGATTGTGCCGTAATTGGCCCCGCAAAGAGCTGAGACATAATCGCCGCCCGTAAGCACGACATCTGCCATATTCACGTTCTTCACTACCGCCCCTGCCGCTACATAGCCGAAAAGACCGCAGTAGTCGGCATTGTTTGCAGTGTCGATTGCCATATTGCTGATTGTATGGCCTTTGCCGTCGAACGTGCCCTCAAATGGGCTTGCCGAGCCCTCGCCGATTATGTCCTGAGAGTATGAGTTACCGGCAAGATCGATATCCGCCGCCAGCTCGTAGTGAGCGGCAAGATTGGCGTTAACAGCCAGGAGGTCCGATGCGGTAGAGATTTTATAGGGATTCAATGAGCTGCCGTCGCCTCCGCTGAACGCCATGAGAGGCATAGAGGCGAGCAGTACCAACGCCAAAACAAACCTTGTTTTACACATAACAACTTCCTTCACAACGAGGTATTTTCCCTTGTAAGAACAGGTTCATTGTATCATTTCGAACAGGCGTATTCAAGCAAAATATCATTCCGGCGCATCGGCAAAGAACATTATTTTTGAGTAATTAATAAAAAAATCGAAGGTTTGCCGGAGCTTCA
>JBFWMM010000005.1:22680-31004 GCA_050251615.1 Phycisphaerae bacterium | reverse complement strand
TTGTAAGAACAGGTTCATTGTATCATTTCGAACAGGCGTATTCAAGCAAAATATCATTCCGGCGCATCGGCAAAGAACATTATTTTTGAGTAATTAATAAAAAAATCGAAGGTTTGCCGGAGCTTCAATAAAAAGCATCCTCCTGAAAGTATGTACAACACACTTTACGATTGATTGAGTTTTGATTTTGTCAATTTAATTTGTTCCTCTGCACAGGCTTGAAGCTGCTGTGGCTCGCCTCGCAATTACCAAAAAAAACGACCACAAGCCCTAAGCCAGCGGTCGTCTTTTGTTTCTGTTATTATGTGCAAATCTGTCAGAAGTCTGTATCGTAACCCGGTTCGCCCCAGACAGCTCTCTGGAAGAACACGAGATCCTTGCTCTCCATAGATCTCTGCGGCATTTGGTATGATGGATTTGAGCCTGTGCGCGCTTCCTCGTACGCAAGCTCGGCCTCTTCAATCATATTCTTCTCAAACTTATACTGCTCAATATGTCCGTCGGCGTATCCGTTTACCGTGCCACCGGAGTGCTTGAAATTCGGTATGTTCCACCACATCGGCGAGCTGTACCAGAGCGCGAAATAGGCGTCCGCGTTGCGCCCGAGGCAATCAATAAACAAAAAACGATTTGAGGGGGAACGCTGTTCCGACATCCTCTTGTATATTTTCGGGTGTGCGGGGTCGTAGTAGATAGAGCCGAACGATGAATCATATTTGTTACTCATGTACTGTGCGCTCATGCAGTAGCTGCGCAGGCTGTCTTTATCCTGGTCTGCAGGGCACCTCCAGCACTTTGTACTCTCCAAGTATGGCCAGAGCTGGGCGTTCTTGATGCCTGTTGGGTATTGATAGTCCGGACTGCCTTCAATCTGGTATTCAAGCTTGAAAGGGTCGCTCGTACCCAGATCGCTCGTACAACCTACCCATCCGGCAACCGTCCTGCCGCTGCTGGAATACGTGTAAGTGCTCGAGGAATAAGGAACCCTGTCGCTGTTATCATTTACATAAGAAAGAGTAGCCTGCGCCAGAGAACGCAGATTCGCCGAGCAGGTAATCTTCTTCGCCTGATCCCTTGCACGCCCGAGCGCCGGCATAAGAATCGCCATAAGGAGTGCTATAATTGATATGACAACCAACAACTCAATAAGCGTGAATGCTTTTCTTTTCATAACAACCGAACCTTTTTCAATATCCAAACTTAACTCATTTCGCGATGATATAAGTTTATTATCGCACAATCTCGTTTTGATGAAATACTTTTTTTGGCATTTTTTTTACGGATTTTGACACAGCAGGTGCCACCTAATATTACTTCACCTGAAGATATAATGCCTTTGCTCATCAAGCAGGCAATTCAGAAAAATCTACTGCATTTTCGCTGAAAAGACCGTATTGCCGTAAACGCAAAAAGCCCCGAGGCGGTTAAACCAGGGGGGGCTCACGCTGTTCTCTCAAAGATCTGCTCAGAACTTCTGCACTTCCTCCGCGCCCGGTGAAGCATAATCGGGGTCTGCGGCGCGAATATAGATCTCGCCGTCATCAAGCACTCTTACATCCAGCGGCACGAGCGTTACGCCTTGCTCGTTGATTGTATAGGCGGTTGTAGAGCAGTCGGTTGTCTTGATTTCTTCCGCTGTAATCGGCGGGAGATTGGCGTTGTAAAACGCCGTACACCACCATCTGCCCTGCTTATCGATGAACGGCGTGCCGTGTCCAAGGAAGCGGCCGGCAAATTTGCGCGGTCCAAAGGGGCCTGTTGACTTGTGTGCTGTACAGTAATAGAGGTTGTAGGTGCCGTGGCGGCCTTTGTCGGTTGACCAGCCCGTGCCGAACAGCACATACTTCTCACCGATCTTCTTCATCAGGCAACCCTCATGACCGATACGATGATCGGATGGGCCAATATCAACGGGCTCACCGATAATGCCGGAAAAATCATCTTTCAGCAGTGCAATCTGAGTGTTGCCCCAGAGCAGCCACACTTTCCCCTCATCCACAAACAGCGAGGGGTCGTGGCGTCTTTGAATATCTGCGCCCATCGGATTTGCGAACGGCCCTTCAAATGTGTCGCCGGCTGTAACGGACAAATTCGCTCCGTTTACAGGCGAGGGGCTCGTATGCACGATAAACCATTTGCCGTTGATAAGATGTAGCTCGGGAGCCCATAGGCGCCATTCGCTTTGCGGGGTTGTCTCGAAGCGCTCAGGTTTTTCTGTTGCCCAGATACCGTCTTTCAGCGTGTAAGGTGTGCCGAGACTCTCCCAGCTGACGAGGTCTTCACTGCGCCAAAGCTTCATCTTCCAGCCCACAGCGCTCTTGTTGCCGAGGCCTGTGTTGTACTTGTCGGTAACTTCACGCTCATCGCCGGGTAGTTGCGTGGTACCGGTGAGGTAATAATAGCCATCGGGGGCGAGGGTTATGAACGGGTCGCGAATCCAGCCGTCTTTGACGAATACCGCCCTGTCATAAGCCTCGATCCCCGCGGCTATGGTTTCTTTATTTATGGTTTTTTTTTAGCTTTTGGCTCGTAGAGTACGGAATGAAGCTTGTTCATCTTCTCCACGTCAAACTTGACAACCTCCCGGTCGTAGGTCATAAGCCCGTTCACTTCGCCCTCAACGTCTGTTGTCTGAGTGTAAACAGCGCCGCAAAGGCCCATTTCCTTCATCGCAACGATCTGGTCGAACTTCTCAACATAGCGGTTGTACAGCTCCTCTTTGGAATCATAGCTCTGGTAGCCCCAGTTGCGCATCTCGGGGTTCCAGATGTGGCCTTCGACAACATACCCAATTCCGCCGAATTCGCCCACAACACTCGCTCTGTCATCCAGCATAGGCGGGATGCGAAGCTTTGTGTCGTAGGTGTGAATGTCATAGACATCGCCGCACGGACGGATAGACCAGCCGCTCACCGCGTTCACAATACGGGTCGGGTCGAGGTTTTTGATAAGGCTCGTAATGCGTGCGGTATCATACTGGCCCCAGCCCTCGTTGAACGGAACCCACATAACTATGCTCGGGTGGTTGCAGTGCGTGCCGATCATGCGGCTGAGTTCATGCTCAAACTGCGAGGCGGCATCGTTTCTGCGGCTGATGTCGGGGCGCGGGTCGAACACCTGCTGAGGGTGCGCCATACCGTCCCTGCCTTCACGCGGCAACACTACCATACCCGAAGGCATATCCTGCCAAACGAGGATACCGAGCTTGTCGCAGTGGTAAAACCATCTGTCCGGTTCAACCTTGATGTGCTTGCGGATCATATTGAAGCCCATCTGCTTAGTGATCTCGATGTCGTAGAGCATAGCTTCATCTGACGGGGGCGTGTGTAGGCCATCCGGCCACCAGCCCTGGTCGAGCGTGCCGTAATGAAAGAGTGGCGCGTTGTTGAGGAACATTTCCTTGCCGTGAGCGCCATCGCCGAGGCTGATCTTACGCATGCCGAAGTAGCTTGTGAGCGTTTCAAGGCTTTTCTCGGGGGAGTTGTCGGTCTTGTCCTTAACCAGCTCAAGCGAAAGGTCGTACAGGAAAGGACTATCAGGAGACCAGAGTTTCGGACTGTCTATTGCAATGGTAACGGGCTTATCGGCGGCAGCCCTGCCCTCCGCGACAACCTTATCGCCATCCTTAACCGTAATCTTTACCGAATAACTTTCGGCGTGAAGATTGAGAAGCATCGGCATAACGGTTACCGTCTTCGCATCAATATCGGGCACAATTTTAACCTCTTTGATAGAGGCCTCCATCGGCACAGCCTCCATCCAGACGCTCTGCCAGATGCCGCTTACGGGCGTGTACCAGATGCCGCTCTGCTGAAGCCGCTGCTTGCCGCGTGCCTGTGAGCCGAGATTTGTAGGGTCCCAGGCAGAGACAACGAGCTCCTGCTCCTTGCTGTCTTTGAGGTAGTCGGTGATGTCGAGGCTGATGCGGTCGTAAGCGCCTTTGTGCGCCGCTACATACGCACCGTTGACCCAGAACGCACTGTCCCAGTCGATAGCATCGAAGTTGAGGATAACACGCTTGTTGCTCCAGTTTTTCGGCACGACAAATGTGCGGTGGTACCAGATTCGGTCGCCGGGGGTTACTTTGTCGCCGAGTCCGGAAAGCGCAGACTCGGGGCAGAACGGTACGAGAATCTGCTTCTCATAACTTTCGGGAGCGGGGGCTGTCTTGCTCTGGAGCTTGTAATCCCAGAGGCCGTTAAGCAGCTTCCAGTCTTCCCGAACAAGCTGTGGACGCGGATACTCCGTCCAGGCATTCTGTGGTGTAACGTCTTTGCCCCATTTTGTCATCATGCCGACATCCGCCGGCTGCCACTTCGCCAGACAAACCGCCTGAACAAGAAGCATTGCTGTGAGTAGTTGTTTCTTCATTAGGACCCCTTCTATTAGAGATTAAGGGTTATGTGAGTATTTTGGAAGGCAGGCATCCTGACCCGCCCATCACTGTTTTTTCAGATTCTCCAACACATCCCCGCCGACCTCGAAAATCGTGCCGTGCTTTAGCTTTACAGGCAGTTCCAGCAAGCTCGTCGCATCGCTCCAGTCGCTGTAGTTTGTGCTGATGCGCAGGCCATAGTTGCCCGAAGTATAGCGGTCGTAGTACAGATAGCACTTGCCGGCGATATTGATGGCGGTGGGGCCTTCTGCCCAGCCCTTGCCGCTGATCGGTTCAGACTCCTTGCCGAAAGGCCCCGACGGGGTCTGCCCGAAAGCATATCTGATGTTCTTCTCCGCTCTGGGGGCTTTAGTTTCATTCTTGAGGAACATAACAAACTTCTCGCCGTCAAGCGTGGGAAGGATTGTAGAGTCAATCACGTTGAAGCCGGGCTCGTAAAACAGCTCGGTATCTGAATAAGTCTTGAAGTCTTTCGTACGTACGGCATAGATGCGGTGGTTGTTGTCATCCTGCGGGTTGAATGTCTCGGGGAATCGCCCCTCGATGGTGGTTGCCCAATAGATAACGTACTCGCCGGTGGCCTCATCGTAGAGGATTTCGGGCGCCCAGCAGTTTTTCGCCCCGCTCTCATGTGCCATAACAGGAACAAATTGCTGCTTGCTCCAGCTGATGAGGTCTTTTGAGTGAGCAAGGCCGATGCCTTTACCATGCCAACCCGTCGTCCAGACCATATGGAACTCGCCATCAGGCCCCTGCACAACGCAAGGGTCTCTCATAAGCTTATCGCCGAGCTCTGGCCTCAGCAAAGACTTGCCGTTTGCAACCTTTTCCCATTTAAGGCCGTCATAGCTGCTTATCAGATGGAGGCCGTCTTCGCCGTTGCCGGTGAAGTAGCTGAACAGATAGCCACCCTTCGCCTCCGGAGAAACCGCTTTCTTCAGCTCAATCACATTTACAGTGTTCGGCATGGCGAGGTATGTAAAATCGTTTCCTGCCGCATTATACCGGCTGCGGGCAGGTGCGGGGACAGGTGTTGCCTCAGGTGTGTTAGCCTTGCCGCTTTCGCCGGAAAGCGTCCAGACATCGCAAACGTTGGAGTAGGCGTCTTTGGTATCAAGGCTGATTTCAATGTTGCGCGGCTCCTCTGTCGTGTTAACCAGCTTGATAATAACATCACCGTTTTTGCGCTTCATAGTGGAAGAGTAAACGCCGTTGCTGACGCTCTTGCTCACTATCGAAGCTGTCTGCCAGAGCTCACGGCCATCAAGGTAGCTTGTTACAACACCGTTATCACTGACGATTTTAACGTCGTACCACTGCCCCCGCTCTATTTTTCCGCTCTCGCGCTTGAGGATGGAGCTTGTGCTGCCGTTGACAAGCTGCATAGCGTTCTGGCCGTTACCCCAGCCGCCGATATTAAGCTGCACGCCTTTATCCCGCGCATCGCTCGGCAGGAGAATCATAAATCCTTCCGCTCCAGATACCGCGCGGGCCTTCATTTCGATTGTAAACTTCTCGCCGACATCCTCAGCCGATGCCATACAGATTGTGTTTTGAGCCCTTGGGTCTGTCTGAGCGAAAACATCGCCATTACGCTCCCACTCACCGCTTACAAATTCCCACTTCAAATCGGAGCTTGTAAGCTTTTTGCCGGATTCTGTAGTGAGGGTAATATCCTTGAACTCATTGGCCGTAAGCCAGCTGCGGAGCGCGAAGACATTGGCTCCCTGCTCCGGCTTTGAGCCTGTGAGCTCGGATTCGAGAATATAATCGCCCTTATGCAGGCTGAAGAGCTGCTGCACATAATACGAAGGCGTGCGAACGACCGTGCTCTCATTGAAGAAGATAAGGTCAGGTGCCCACTGTGTAAAGCCGTAGCGTGCGAAAAGGGGCGCATAGCTGGCCATGCAGACGATGTCGGAGTTGCGGTCGAGACTGCACATAAACGAAGCCTCTGCTACTGCCGCGCCAAGGTCGTTTTTGCGGTTGCCCTGATGCGCGGCAAACTCACCTGCGAACACCTTCGGACCGTTGCGGTCGTAGCTGTCGTAGCGAGCGTTATTCGCGAGAAACCAAGACGGCGGGCGATAGTAATGTTCATCAACGATTTCCGCGGGAGTGCCCTGTTTGAACTTGCTCCAGGCGAGATCGAAACTGTCGCCGTCAGATGAGGGACCGGAGGTCGTTATATACTGAATCTCAGGGTGCTTAGCTTTGAGCACCTCATAAAACTTCTCGTAGCGCTCGAAGTACTGCTCGCCCCACTGCTCATTGCCGATGCCGAGCAGCTTCATGTTAAACGGCTCGGGGTGCCCCATCTCGGCGCGCAGGCCACCCCATTTTGTGCTCGTATCTCCGTTTGCGAACTCAATAAGGTCAAGCGCGTCCTGAATCCACTCATCAAGCTCATCCAAAGGTACAAGCTCTCCCGACTGGTACTGGCAGGCCATGCCGCAGTTCAGAATCGGCACAGGCTCGGCGCCGAGGTCGTCGCAGAGGCGGAAATATTCGAAGAAGCCCAGCCCGCAGGACTGGTAGTACTGTTTCGGCGCGTTCCATGTGGACCATCTGTTCCAGTTTACCTTTCTCCCGGCAACATCGCCGACGGTATCCTTCCAGCGGTATGCGTTCCACAGCTCCATACCCTCTACGATACAGCCGCCCGGAAAGCGGATAAACGCAGGTTTGAGCTCGGCAAGCGCCTCAACGAGGTCTTTGCGCAGGCCGTTCGGCTGATTCTTCCATGTATCCTGCGGGAACAGGCTCACCATATCAAGGAAAACTTCCCCCTCGCCCGCAAACCGGATCTCCAGAGCCGCTTTCTTATCAGAAACGCGCGAAACGAGCTTGAACTCGAACTTCTTCCATTCGGCGTTGATTCGGGAGGTTCTCTCAGATGCCACACGTCTTCCCTCCGATGTAACAAGGCTTACCTCCATCCTGTTTACCGCCTCGCTCCTTGCGTAGCAGCTGAAGAGGTATGTCTTGCCCTGTTCGAGTGCGATGCCGTCGAAGCCTTTGTTGCGCAGGGGTTTACCTCCCGTGGTTTTCAAGGAGAGGTAGTGCGGGTTGTTTTCGTTGAGCGGATTTTCCTTTTCAACGCTCATATCCAGCTCGCTCTCCCAGGCAAACAACGCATCCTCATCGTTAAACTCGAATGAGCGGTTACGAACAAGCTCTGCATACAGACCGCCGTCCGCGGCCATATTAATGTCCTCGAAGAACAGGCCATACATAATAGAGCTGGACTCTCCGGCCTCGCCGTCAACCGATACATTCAGCCGCAACGGCGCAGCGGCGGCAAAAGCCGCAAACAACAACATTGAGAATAAGACTGTCGTTTTTCTCATAATTCACCTTTAATCTGTAACACTTCTAATTTAACCCTATGCGTGAAACCCGTAAAATCACGCATAATATAACATACACCAAACCGGTATTTGTGCAAGTACATCAGGCAATAATGAACGTATTTAACAGCGTAAAAAGTGTTCAGCTGAAAATTACTATCCTTCGACTTCTGATTTTTCCGAAGAGGCAGGGATTTCCCCGCAAAATATATAACCGCGCAGGTTGAAACAATGCGCAATGATGAATCGGCCGGCATCGCCATTGTGCGAGCAAAGCGAAAAAAACTCTGTGCAAACGCCAACCAATGCCGGTGAAACCAAACCGCAAACAGCGCCATTGCGCAAGCAATGCGACACCGCAGGTGCAACGGAGCGTAGCGACGGCAAAACGCAACGGGTTTAACTTTCAATTTCGGGGCGCTTGCGCGCCTCCGCTGTGTTTCGCTAACCAATGCCGGAGAAGCCATACCTGCAAACGACATAAAAAAACACCCGCCATTTCTGACGGGTGCTGCTTGTAGCTTATGATTCTGCTTGCTTGGCCTTGCGTTTTTCGGAAGCCGCTTTAATCACGGCGA
>JBFWMM010000005.1:6670-22580 GCA_050251615.1 Phycisphaerae bacterium | reverse complement strand
ATGCCGGAGAAGCCATACCTGCAAACGACATAAAAAAACACCCGCCATTTCTGACGGGTGCTGCTTGTAGCTTATGATTCTGCTTGCTTGGCCTTGCGTTTTTCGGAAGCCGCTTTAATCACGGCGATTATCAGAAATCCAATTATTCTGATGGCTGTAAACAGCGCATAAATGATGGCCGCCAGGATAAAAACCGTGAGCCACTGATTCCACAGCTCGCTCCAGTTGGTGTTATACTTCTTTATCGCGTGAATGTTCATGCCCTCGGCAACGGCCAGAGCTATAAAACAGAAAACGATTTCGAGGATTATCTTCTTTTTGGTTATGATGATGTCTTTCATGCCTGCATCTCCTTTGTAATATGGATAATCTCATTGCGAATCATAGCCTCATCACCCATAATCGTGGCTATTGCGGCGTCAATTCCATGTTCGACCATTCCGGGTATTGGTTTGCCGTCGCGGATTGTCTCGGCGAAAGACTCAAGCTCAAGCCTGTCGCAGTTGGGAATATCTTTCGGGCGCTTATTCACAATCCAGTCGCCTTTGTACTTCGATATCGTTTCAGGTACCCAGCTCGCGCCGCCGATGGGGAGCGGGTCAAAGATATTATGCTCAATATCATTGATCAGCTGATGAATACCCGACGGTGCCGGCGGGTTCTCTGAATAAAACTTGCCAAGCTCCATTTCATACGTGCCCTTTTCGCCCATCACCTGAATCTCAAGGCCGTAATGCTTGTTGCTGATAAGTGAATCATAGACAAAATGAACGCCGCCCGGATACTCATACACAACGTTGACGTTGTCATAGACCTCACGGCCGTCCTGCCAGTAGTTTATGCTGCCGCAACCGCGCGCGGAGATCGGCATCGCTCCGAGAAACCAGTTGGCCACTTGCAGATGGTGTGAGGCGAGCTCTGTCATAAGGCCCAGCGAATACTCCCTGTAGAGGCGCCAGTTGATCTTGCGCTCCAGCTCAGGGCTGGGCACATGCCTGCGCCAGTTGTTGTTGCGGTGCCAGTAGGCGCGGATCTGTGTTATCTTGCCGAGCTTGCCGCTCTTGATCTCCTCAAACGCTTTGAGGTAGCGGATGTCAAAGATGCGCTGGTGGCCGGTTTGCAGGATAAGCCCGCTTTCCTTTTGAGCTTTCGTGAGGCTGTGAGCCTCTGCAACAGTTTTCGTGAGCGCCTTCTCGCAGAAGACGTGCTTGCCTGCCGCGAAACAGTCCAGGCACATCTGCGCGTGAAGATGCAGTGGCGTCGTGATTATAACGCCGTCAATATCTTTCTGCTCAAGCATTTTGCGGTAGTCGGTATAGGCGGTTGCCTTGCCGCCTGTCATTTCAATAGCCTTGTCGAGATTCGGTTTGTAATCATCGCACAAAGCCACAATATTAATGCCCCTGATATCGAGCAGGTGGTGCATAAGATATTGGCCGCGGCTGCCCGGGCCAATAATGCCTATGTTAACCTTATTATTCGCCGCGCCGGATGCTTCTTCCGCATGGAGCGTCGAAATCCACGGCGTCAGGCCCGCCAGAGCTGTTGAGCCGGCAATCGCCGTCATCGCCTGTATAAGCTCGCGGCGCGTAAAAGAGTGCTTATCACTCATATGTATAAATCTCCGTTAATTCGTCATTGTCATAATCGACTCTCACGGCACGGCATCCACTGAAATTTTTTATAAAAGATGCATCCGTACCGATTGCCGCATAAACGGCTGTTGAGAGTATTTCCGCATCCAGCGCATCGCCCGACAGCACGGCAACCGTGCTTGTACGCTCTATTGGAGAAGCGGAACCGGGGCTGAAAATATGAAACCCCTGTCCCTCCCGAAGCGCAGGCTGAAATCCCGAAACCGACAGCGATTGATCGCGTAGCTCAAATACATAAGCCGAACTGCCCGGGCGAGAAACATCTTCGATCCCGACCTTCCAACAATCGCCATAAGGATGGCAACCAAGCGCCAGTATTGAGCTTTCACCAAAGCTGACCAGTACGTTTTTTACGTCTCTGCGGTTCAGTATCGAGAGAATCTCGCGGAGCGCAAATCCCTTGCCAAAACCGCCAAGGTCTATCTTAATCGAATCATCACTGAATGCAACTGTCTGATTTCCTGCATCTATATGTACGCAGTCCGGCATCGAAAAACCGGCTAACGCGCCGCTCCTTGAGGGCAGAGTTATATCGAAATATCCCGCCGAGCGCCTGCAATAATCTTCGCAAGCAAGCAGAATGGCGGTCATCTCTGAATCTACAGCAACAGATTGCCGTGCCGCGAGGCTGTTTATCCGATAGACATCGGAATCGGTGTCAAATCGGCTGAGCTTGCGCTCAAGCCGCCCCACGGCACCTGCTATCTCGTCAAATATCTCATCTGCGCAGGTAACATCATCGATGATAACCACATTAAGCCGCGTGCCCATGGCAAAACAACTGTTATGGTAAACCACCGCGGCGGTTTTTTCATCTCCCTTGCTACCGGTTCGCATTGTTGTAAACAGGTCAGAGCTTGTTTACGGCCATTGCGTCGAGATTCGGCCCTGCGTCAATCGCTACAACTTTCACGAAGTTGCCGCCCTTCTTGAACGTTACGGGCACATCAACCGTCTTCCAGTTTTCCCAGCTGCCGGTGTTATCGAACTTGACCGTGCCGCTCTTCTGTCCGTTGACAAACAGCTCACAGGGTCTGTTGCTTGTGGCTGCGTAGCGGAAAGTCAGCTTGTACTCGCCCGCTTTATCGGCGAGAACATTGTCCCACTCGACATAGCTGCCCGAGCCACCGAAATCGGCAAAACCCTTGCCCTGATAACCATTCTGGTTGTCTGCCGCGGAGGCATCAACCATCTTGGCGGATTCAGCTTCGTAGATGTCGCCCGGCATCTTCGATTCAACGGCCGCGGCGGCCGCGTTTTCGCGGTGCGGATAGTAAATATCGCCGCCTGTACCGAGGTCTTTTACGCGAAGGTTGCGGAACTGATAAACAAGCCCCTCTTCGCCGTGGTGCTGGATGCCGAGGTGGCCCTTCAGATCCATACCGTCGTAGATGTCTGTTGTAAGGACATCATTGACAAAAATCTGAATGTGGTTGCCTACGCATACAATGCGGTACTTATTCCATTCGCCCTGCTTGTAGCACTCGCCTGCCCTTGAGCGGAATTCCGCGATGGAGGCCTGAGCAGCTTCCGCGGAGGATGCCGCATCTCTGTTCGGCGAGGCAAACCACATTCTGCGACCTTCATCATAGAGACCGCCCGACCATTTACGCTCTGCCGTATCGACTTCGGCCTGATAGCCCCAGGCGCGGTTCTTTTCTTTCTGACAACGGAACATAAATCCTGAATTGCCCTTGCCGACCGGCATCTTGATCTCGCCTTCAAAAACGAAGTTGGCGTACTGCTTCTTCGTGAGGAGGAACCATTTGCCCCTTTCGCTTGTCAGGCTGACAACGCCGTCTTTATACTCGGCCTTGCCCCACTCATACGGGTTTTCCCAGTTGTTCAGGGATTCATCCTTGAAGAGGTTTTCCCACCTGACCTCACCGGGCGCTTTAATGCGCGAGGCCTTGGACGCGGAAACTTCGCCGTTGTCGTACGAAGTCCAGTTTTCACGAACTTCAGGGCCATGGAGCATCTTGTCTGCTTCGGCGTTGTTTGTGATTCTCATTGCTTTCGCATCGTATTTCAACGTACCGCCGAAACGCTGGCCTATGCAGCCAAGGCAAAGCAATTCCGCCAGAGGCGCGCTAATCTCAAACGGGGAGTTAGTTTCTTCGATTCCCTGACATGCATTGAGGAAGTTTTTGTAGTGGTCGGAGAGTTTGCGCTTGGGCCCGGGGAGCAGGCCTTCTCTTTCCTTCTTCTCAAGGTCTGCGTTCATCTTGAAGTGATAGGTTGCGCCATGGCTTGTACCTGTAACAACGGCATCATCGAGATAAATCAACGAGCCTATCGGCGGCAGCTCACCATTGAATCCGGCGGGGGCTGAAGGCATATTCCCCTGGCCGTCATACCACTTCAGCTCAAGCGCAGGCATATTACCGCGAGCTGCAAACTTGAACGTAATAACGGAGCCCTGCGGGTAGTAGAGATCGTTGGGGCCGATAAGTGTAGTGTCAATTTCATACGGCTGGCCGAGCTTGAGATAGCGGTGAATCGCGTCGAGCACGTGCGCGCCCCAGTCTCCCATAGCGCCGCAGCCGAAGTCGTACCAGCAACGCCAGTTGCCGTCGATTAGCTTGTCGCTGTAGGGTCTGAACGGACGGCGGCAGAGCCACTGATCCCAGTCATATCCTGCCGGCGGAACCGCTTCGGGGTAGTCTGTGATCGTCCAGCCATGCCAGCGGCGGCTTTTTGTCATCCAGGTATCAATGCGAGTAACATTCTTGATAAGCCCCGCTTCCACCCAATCGCCGAACTGGAGCGTACCGAATTCGGAGTGGCCCTGATTACCCATCTGGGTAACAACGCCGCACTTGCGCGCAAGCTTCTCCATAATACGGCATTCATACACATTCTGCGCGAGCGGCTTCTCAACATATACATGCTTGCCGAGCAGCATTGAGTGAACAAGCATGGGAAAATGCGCGAAGTCGGGTGTGCCGATAATAACGGCATCAATCTGATCGTGCATCTTCTCGAACATCTCGCGGTAGTCTGTAAAGCAAGGCAGGCCGGGGAAGCCTCTCATCTGCGAATCGTGCGAAGTGAAGAGTACATCAGCAAACGCAACATATTCGAGCTGGTCGGTATGCCCTTTGAATGTATCGAGCAGCTGGCCGCCACGGTTGAACACGCCAATCTGAGCAACGCGTATCTTTTTGCCGCCGCTAATCAGGCGCGGCTTGAACAGAGGTTTGATGTCTTCTTCCGCTGCAAACAATCCGTTCGATGCGAACATCAGTGCCGGAGGCGTCCACAGGATGGTTTTCAGCATATTACGACGTGATAATTTGTTTTTGGTATCCACTGTAAACTCCGTTTCAAAGGTGGTTCTTAAAGTTCTCTGATTTTAACGTTCTTGAAAGAGACGCGGTTGCCGTGGTCCTGGAGGAGGATATGGCCCTTCTCCCATTCGCCGAATCCCGGCCAGGTCTTGTATTTGCTTTCCTGAATCAGTTTGCGGAAGCTCTCTGTCTTGCGTTCGTACTGTAGTACCTTGCGGCCGTTAAGCCAATGCTCTACGTAGTTGCCCTTTGAGACAATTTTCGCATGATTCCATTCGCCGATGGGCTTGGGCTCCTTGAGGCAGTTATCCGCTTCGATGAGGTCGTATAGACAGGAAAGAGCGCGGCTACCGTCGTGGTTGCCGAGTCTTGCGTCGGGGTGGCGGGCATCATCAAGGAGCTGGTATTCCAGACCTATTGATGAACCTTCACCCTTGTTCAGCTCGGGGTCAACGAAGTATTTGATGCCGCTGTTTGCACCGGGGGTTAGCTTGAAATCAAGGTGAAGCTCGAAGTCGCTGTACTTGTCTATCGTTACGATGTCGCCGCCCGCGGCTGATTCGCCGCCGCCTGATTCCAGTACCGTAAGCACACCGTCTTTTACCACCCAGCCGCTCTTCGGGAAGCCGTCAAGCCTTGCGCCGCGCCAACCGGTGGTTGTTTTGCCGTCAAAGAGGTACTTGTATCCCTGGCTCTCTTCGACGTTGCCGAGCTTGTTGTCCATACTCTGAACGGGGAGAGTCGTTGCCTGAGCGTACGCGGCGGGGTTATCCGAGATGATGCGTATGTTGCGCCAGCGAACCTGGTTGCCTTCTTTGGAGGCATCGTTGCCGATGCTGTGCACCTGCAAGGCGATGAAGCCTGTGCTCGTGCGGGTATCGCTGAGGTTTGCCGCGGGAACGCCGTTCAGCCAGGTCTTGATCGAATCGCCGATAGCCTCAATGCGGAACGTATTCCACTGCCCCTGCTTAAATGCCTTCTGCGCAGGCTTGTTGCCCTCAAGAGTGTTTAGCCAGCCACGGCGGCCTTCATCATAGATTCCGCCGGTCCAGGCACGCCCCGATGGGTCTATCTCAACCTGATAGCCATGAACCTGGCCATTGTTGTATTCGGGGAAGCTGTTGCTGCGAATCTGTACGCCTGAATTGAGTTGCTGGTCAACTTTGAAATCCAACTCAAGGATAAAATCTGAATAGAATTGTTTTGTGCAGAGGAAACTGTTTGGCGTGTTCAGCTTTGAAGAGCCGATGAGCTCGCCGTTCTCAACTTCGTATTCGGCGCTACCACCGGTATTCTGCCAGCCATTGAGCGTCTTGCCGTCAAAAATATAATTCCACGGAGTCGCCGCAAAGCAAATCCCCGAGAACATCACCGTGTAGGCGAGTAACCCTGTGAATCTCTTGAAAATACCCGTATTGAGCATTAAACCAACCTTTCAAAATAAAGAATTTCAATGTAAGTAACCGCCCTGCTAACATAACCGGAACGGCATATTTGCTGTTTTCTTTACATAACCCTCTCATTTTACACGCCGCGCTTGTGCAACGCTGATACAATCTAACCCTTCAGGGATTATATGCCAAATAAAAATATTTTAAAGTTATTTTTCGCATTCCGAAACTATCACCGTTCCTTTTTTTACTTCGCCTGTTTGCGGTCGTGATTACAAGCCATATCAACCAGTATATGCACGGACATTGACAACGCAAAATTTAAATCCGCGGCTGAACTCTATTCTGCCGTTAAGCGCCTGATTGGAGCCCCGACGCAACCGCCGCCATCGAGAAATCGAAAAGTCAGAAATTTTAACAGTGCTCAAAAGTAGCGGAACTTTCTGTACAAAGATTTGTCTAAACGGATGAAAACAAACACACACCATATTTTTTCGAAGGGATATTATCATGAAGCACAAACTACTGTTTGCAATTATTTTCAGCGCGGCGCTCTATGCCGAAACCACGCTGACAATCTACAACGACAATCTCGGCGTTGTCAAAGAAGTGCGGGAGATTGACTTCACAAAAGGCATCTCGGAAATAAAGTTTACCGATGTCGCTCAGACAATCGACCCGACAAGCGTAAGCTTTATGCCGGCGGGCGATGCGAACATCGAGCTGCTTGAGCAGAATTACGAGTACGATCTGGTAAACCCGTACGGACTGCTGGAGAAATACATAGACAAGGACATCGAGCTGTGGGTGCAGAAGGACGAAAACGACAGCCCCATCTTGGACAGCTACAAGTTGCTCTCAACTTCGGGCAATGAATTTGTACTGCTGAAAGACGGCGTTCTGACGATACTCAGCAGGGATGTCATCAAGGGGATACAATTCCCGCAGAACGATGAGGAGCTGCTCACCCGCCCCACTCTCATCTGGCTGGCTTCATCAGATGCAACAACCACGCTGCCTTGTCAGGTGGCGTATATGGCGCGGCAGATAAGCTGGAAAGCCAACTACTCGATGATCATCAACGAAGCCGAAGACGCTATGGATTTCTCAGGATGGGTAACCATAACCAACAACAGTGGCAAGGATTATCAGGATGCGAGCATCAAGCTGATAGCCGGTGATGTGCGGATTGTCAGAGAGGCCATGCCACGGACTATGTCGGATTCTTCGCTGCTCTATGCAAGAAACGCAAAGATGGCCGGCGAGGGATTCGAGGAAAAGTCTTTCCAAGACTTCCACCTCTACACACTCGGTCGCAAGAGTACTATCAACAACAAGCAGGTAAAGCAGATTCAGTTCATTGAGCCGGCTGAGAATGTGAAGCTGAAGAAGTATTACAGGGCCAGCGCGGATGTCGCAAACGCGGGCGAGATGACCGTTCATCCCGATATATGCTTCGAGTTCAAGAACGAAAAGGACAACAGCCTCGGGATTGCCCTGCCCAAGGGGCTGATTCGCGTGTTCAAAGAGGATACCGCCGACGGCAGCCTTGAGTTTGTGGGTGAATCTCCCATCGACCATACGCCGAAGGATGAGGATGTGGAAGTGAGCACGGGCGAGGCTTTCGACATCGCATGCGAGATAACCACGGCGAAAGTTGACAACCGCAGCAACAAAATACACAATTATGAAAAGGCCTTCGAGCTGCGTAACCATAAGGATGAAGCGGTTGAAGTGCGCGTGGAATTCAGCTATCCCGTTACCGCCAACTGTGAAGTATCAACGAAAGAAAAATACGAGATGCCACGAGCCGGCATAATACGTTTTACCGCAAACCTCAAAGCAGGCGAAGAGCGCAAGATTGAGTTTGCCGCTGAGCTCGATTACAAATAAGACAACGCGATTAAACCTCGCACTCGAAAAACCCGAACTGAGCGGTGGCGTGCAAACGCCTCCGCTTTTTTTATTATCAGCTTCAAGCGTTCAGGCGCTCAAAAGCTGTTTCGTATGCGGCGTAAATGCTTTTCAGCATTGATTCGGGGCTCCACCTCTCTCGGACAAATTCTCTGCCGGCTGCGCCGAGCATCTCGCGCAGCTCTTTCGAACTGATAAGCTCTTCACAGGCAGAGGTGAGAGAAGCAATGTCGAGAGGTGCTATAAGGCGGCCTGTCGAATCAAAAACCACCTCCCTTGCGCCGTCAATATCAAAACTCACTGCCGGTTTTCCGCAGAGCATTGCCTGCGGCAGTACGCGCGCAAGTCCCTCACGAAGCGAACAATGCACAAGTATATCACTGCTGTGAATCGCAAGTGGAATCTCCTCCGGCGAGAGCAGACCCGTAAAACGGAACTTATCCGAAAGGCCGGCCGCGGCAATACGTTCCTTCGTTATATCGGTGAGATGACCATTGCCCACAAACAGCCAGACACAATCAGGATGTCTTGCCGCCAGCTCTTTCGCCGATTTGATGATGTACTCATGCCCTTTAAGCTCGGCAATTCTCGCCACGCATACAAGCACAACCGCCTCAAGCGGTATATCATACCGCTCACGAAACGCGGCAGTCTGTTCAGGAGCAGGCAGTTTGAGGAATGTATCAACATCTATCGCGGAGTATGCCGTACTGTACATCTCAGGCCTGCCGATTTTTTTCGCGATGCATTTTTCGCTCATGGCGTCTGCAACGCTGATTATCGCATCGCATCTTTTTGCGGCAAACTTTTCAATCACAACATAAAGCATATTGAGCGGATTGCTCTGATAGTCGTGAAACGCGAGCCCGTGAACCGTATGAACAACAAGCGGCTTTTTATCCTCATCCTTGATGTTCCAGCCGGCTACGCGACCGAGTATGCCGGCCTTGGCAGAGTGTGTATGCACGACATCCGGCTTGAGCTCAACGAGCAGCTCTTTAAGCTTGCGGTAGGCGGTTATGTCTGTGAGCGGGCGGATTTCACGTTCAAGCTCCTTCAATACAACCACATCATATCCGCACTCACGGGTGCTGTTCATGAGGCTGCCTTCAGGGCCGAGGCTCGGGCCGGTGATAAGGGTAACGCGGTGTCCGGCAAGCGCCTGCTCGCGACAGGTAATCAGAGTATTTTCCTGTGCCCCTCCCACGATGAGACGAGTTATGATGTGAACTATATGCATAAAAAATCAGCCTGCTATCAGTCTGCGGCTATGAGCCGGAAGGTTACAATCGGCTTGACGCCCGTATCCACGGCAGATATAAGGCCTGTGTTTCGAAATTCAGGCGGGAAATAGTAACTTGCCTCACGCTCTATCGGCCCCGTTTGTTTATCTGTGCCGGAGGGAAGGTCTTCGGTGTATATCTGTACGAGCATCTGGTATTTTGCCGCGCGATACGCCTGATAGGCCTCTTTCGACGCCTTTACCTGAATCGTAGTCAGCGCTTCGTTGCGAGCGATAATCTCCACGCGGTAATCTCTTGCGATTTGCTCATTGCTGAGCAGACCGATTCGGGGGCCGTTGATGGGAAAAATCTCCAGCTCAACCTGCCTGGCTTTTATGCTGATATTAACCGGCACCGCATAAGCTTTTCTGCCCGCTTCGATCTCGATATACGGCTTCACTGACACCCCGCCGGCAAGAGCCGCAGAGCGCTGTTCGGCGGTCAGCTGGGCAGTGCAAGTCAGCTCGACGCCCGACCAGTTCTCAGGCACAAACATCTCAACCATATCCGGCTCCGCAACTGCGTTTGAAAGCGTGTTGCTGTTTTCGTCTATACACACAACACGCAACTGCTTCTTCACGAGCTTGCGCACGGTAACATCTATCGCCGCCGGCTTGCACTGCAAAACGGTAAGCCCGAGCTGGCGCACCCTTGGAGATTCCTGAACAAGCCCCTCTATCGGGTATCTGAAACTCTCTGTCTGGCCGGTTATATCCGGCGGCAAGAAATATACCTCAAGCGGCGAGTTGTCGCGTTTGAGCTCGTCAATTCGGGCGGAGGGCCCTTTCAGATCGACGTAGAGAGTGAGAGAGGACGCGCCTTGCAGGCTCACCCATCTGTCCGGAGGGCAGTCGCTCGAAATACGCACAGTAACACTCTTGCCCTCGAAAACGAGGTCGTTGGAGAGGTCTGCCCAGACCCATATCAGAGTGGTGATGAAGAGCGTGGCGGCAATCTTCTGAATCTGCTTGCGGCGCTGTTTGTCGAGTTTGTGAAAAAGCTTCATTTACGGCCTCTGAAAAAAAATGACTTCTTAGTTTCAGGATGGTCGTATATCTTTTCTATGTGCTTCTCAATTTCCAACTTGCGGACATTTCTCTCAAGCTTGCCCTCAACGGCCAACGAAACGATTCCCGTTTCTTCGCTTACAACGATAACCGTCGCATCGGACGCCTGGCTGATACCGACGGCTGCGCGGTGCCTTGAACCAAGCTGTGAGTTATCGAGTGTACCGATCTCGGCGAGTGGAAGTTGCACATTTGCCGCTACTATGCGATCGAGATGAATGATAATTGCGAGATCGTGAAGGGGCGTACCCTCATAGAAGATTGTTTCGATGAGCTGACTTGTCACTACAGCATCAAGCCGAACACCAGTCTCAATGTAGTCGCGCAGGCCTACAGCGCCTTCAAAAACGATAATTGCACCAGTGTGTTTCTCGGAGAGATTATTAACCGCAATCAACACCTCTTCGAGGGCTTTTTCCCTTTGAGGAGCCGTGGCGGGAAAAAAGCTGGCCTGTCCGATACGTATCAGAGCACGGCGAAGCTCCGGCTGAAACGCGGCCACCGCTATAATTAAAGTAGTGAGAAAGAAGCCGTTGTACAGAAACTCTACTCGCTCAAGGCCAAACCTCTCAACGAAAAGCTTCAACACAATCGATGCGCTGAGAAGAATCAGAAAGACGCCGCGAAAGAGCCTCTCGCCCCTCGTCCCTTCGAGAAAGCCGACAACCCACCATATAATGGCGCCTATAAGCGTAAACTCAAATAGAACAACCAACGGATTGTACGAGCTCACTCTCTCAAGGTAATACAATATGGGGCTCAGATCCATCCTGAACACAATCCCGCATAAACTATTAGCAAGTTAAAGGGCCGCCTGGATTACAGAGGCCCTGCCTGTTATCTGACGTATTTGTCTGTCAACCTTGACGGCTGGTCGGTGTGTAAAAACATATTGATATCATCGTTCAGCTGCCTGTTGCCTATGTTGTTGATGTTCTGATAAGAACGGTATCGCTCATCGGCAGTCGTGCCGACGCCGGCACCGCAACCGGATACCAGAAGGACTGACGAGATAAGTAACAGCGCAAGTATTGATTTCTTCATTTTATTTCCTTATTGATTGGTCTGCCAATCGATAACACTTGTTAAAACAGTGATGTAAGTCTAACAATTCAGTGGTTTTTTGTCAAATAAAAACAGCGCGACAAGCGCCGCTCCGGCAATGGTAAGCAAAAAAACTTGAAACGCACATCTATAAGAGTAGAATATACTAACTTGTTCAGATAAAAAAAGGTTCATCGCGGAATAACGTGGAAGAGGAATCAATAGCCCATTGCGCAAGTGGGGACAGTGGAGATGCTTATCCTGAGTTCGTAATGGCGGCTATTGATACAATTCGCGATTTCCCTGAATTCCGTGATGAGTCAAAAAAACTAAATTGAAGTGGAACACATAATGCAGATTTCGCAAATACTGAAGCAGACGTCGGTAATCGTACCGCTAAAATCAAACAACAAGGAAGAAGTTATCACTGAGCTCATAGACAGACTCAGCGAAAACGGCCTGATTACAGACCGTGATGAGGTACTTGACGCGGTAATGACAAGAGAAATGACCCGCAGTACCGGCATCGGCCAGGGTATCGCAATCCCGCACGGCAAGAGCAAAAGCGTCAGCGACCTGACAATGGCCGTAGGCATTGCTCAGAGCGATGTTGACTTTGACAGCATAGACAACAAGCCCGTTCGCATTGTGCTTATGCTCATCTCTCCCGTTGGACAGACGGGGCCGCACATACAGGCACTCGCAAAGATCAGCCGCCTTATGCTCGATGGAGATTTTCGCAAGTCACTCGTCGAAGCAACGAGCCCCGAAGAGGCATATAGCCTGCTTTGCAGCAAAGACAGCGAATAGTACGAGATAATAAAAACCTTCCGTATCGAAACGGGAGGTTTTTTCTTTTATATGAGCGCATAAATGGATTATGCAGTTATACTGGTCGGAGGCTCAGGCACAAGGCTCTGGCCCTTGAGCCGGCAGAGCAGCCCCAAGCAGATAAACAATCTTTTCGGAGATAAAACACTGCTGAGGCTCTCTTTCGATAGACTCGCACCGACCTTCTCTCCTGAAAAAATATACATCCAGACAAGTACAAGCCTTCTCGAATGCGTTCGGGAGATTTTACCCGAAATTCCCGAAAAAAACTTTATCGGCGAGCCGTATATGCGCGGTACCGCCGGCGCAATCGCTCTTGCCGCATCGTTTATTGCCGCAAAAGACACTGATGCCACAATGACAGTGGTTCCGGCGGACCATATCATAGAGCCGGTCGATAAGTTTACTGCCGCGCTGCAAACAGCACTTTCAACCCTTCAAGCCAACCCCGAAAGCCTTATTACATTCGGAGTTGTTCCGACGGAACCTGACACCCAATACGGCTACATCGAAGCTGGAGAAAAAGAAGGAAACTGGAGGATGGTGGTCAGTTTCAAAGAAAAGCCCGACCTCGAAACCGCAAAATCCTACATAAAAAAAGGAACATACCTCTGGAACTCGGGTATGTTTGTTTGGCGATGTGATACAATTCTCACAGAGATAACGTCAAAACTGCCCGAATCAAAAGAAGCGCTGGAAGTCATAGGCTCAGCCGCAGGCACAAAGAACTTCGATGAAGTTGTAAAAGAATTCTTCTGCAACATTCCGAAAATCAGCATCGATTACGCTGTCATGGAAAAATGCGATTCTGCTCTTGTGGTTCCGCTGAATTGCCGCTGGCTCGACATGGGCTCTTACGAAGCACTTGCCGAAACGCTCGCAAAAGATTTCTCAGGCAATGCCATCCTCGGAAGCAGCATACTCATAGACTGTCGAAACAACATCATAATCAGCACAGAAAACCACACCATCTCCTGCGCCGGGTTGAGCAATATGATTATCGTGCATACAGCAGACATCACACTTGCCTGTCCACGCAGTGAAGTGGCTAAAATACCGGCCATAATCGAAAAACTCCAATAATGATCCGCTTAGTACGGCAGTGCATCAGGGCTGCGTTTGCCTGTCAGAGCTGCTGATTCTTTTCTGTCAATTTGGCACTTTCACGAACACAACCTCAATAGATAAGTAGTTTTAAGCCTTGCAAGAGCTATTATCTGCCATTGGCACGGGCTTTGCTGTTTGCCAGTTGCAAGAAAAAAATAATGTGAACTTTGATATAGGAGTTTGAATAATATGGGAAAAATAATTGGAATTGACCTCGGCACAACTAACTCGGTTGTAGCCGTAATGGAAGGCTCAAACCCGAAGGTACTTATCAACTCATCCGGCTCCAGACTTACTCCGTCTGTCGTGGGCTTCACGGCCAAGGGCGAGAGGCTTGTCGGCCAGACCGCAAGGCACCAGCAAGTTACAAACCCTGAGAACACGGTATTTAGTGTGAAACGCTTCATGGGCAGAAAGCATAATGAAGTAAGCTCGGAAGAGAAGACCGTGCCGTACAGCATCACTGGCGCAAGCGATGAGCTGGTAAAGATCAAGGTGCGCGACGGCGAATTCACACCTCCGGAAATCTCGGCTATGATCTTGCAGGATCTGAAAAAAACCGCCGAAGATTACCTCGGAGAAAAGGTTGAGCAGGCTGTAATTACAGTCCCCGCGTACTTCAACGATGCGCAGCGCCAGGCCACGAAAGACGCAGGCACAATCGCAGGGCTCAAAGTTGAACGCATAATCAACGAGCCGACGGCTGCCGCACTTGCTTACGGCCTCGAAAAGCAGAAAAATGAAAAGATTGCCGTATTCGACTTCGGCGGCGGTACATTCGACATTTCCATCCTCGACATTGGCGAGAGCGTTGTTGAAGTGCTCAGCACTAACGGCGACGGCCACCTCGGCGGCGATGATCTCGATATGGTACTGATCAACTACCTCGCGGATGAATTCCGCAAGGAAAGCGGCATTGACCTGCGAAAGGACGCGATGAGCCACCAGAGGCTCAAAGAAGCCGCGGAGAAGGCCAAGTGCGAGCTGTCAACGCAACTTGAGACGAGCGTGAACCTGCCCTTTATCACTGCAGACGCTTCCGGCCCCAAGCACCTTCAGATGAATATCTCGCGCAGCAAGTTTGAGGCGCTCGCCGAAAACGTATTCGAAAAGCTGAAAGCACCGTGCCGTCAGGCGCTGAAAGACGCCGGCATTTCTTCCGGCGAAATCGGAGAAGTGTTGCTTGTGGGAGGATCAACACGCGTACCGAAAGTGCAGGAAATCTCCAAAGAGATCTTCGGCAAAGAACCAAACCGCAGCATCAATCCCGATGAGGTTGTTGCACTCGGCGCGGCTGTTCAGGGCGCGATACTCGCAGGCGATGAGGGCGTCAAGGACATTCTTCTTCTGGATGTTACCCCCCTCTCACTCGGCATCGAAACACTCGGCGGCGTAATGACGAAGCTTATTGACAAGAACACAACCATCCCGACGAGCAAGAAGGAAGTCTTCTCAACGGCAACTGACAACCAGACGGCGGTGGACATCCACGTGCTTCAGGGCGAGAGGGAGTTTGCGAGAGACAACCGGACGCTCGGCAGGTTCCAGCTGAGCGATATTCCGCCGGCGCCGAGAGGCATGCCGCAGATTGAAGTATCGTTCGACATCGATGCAAACGGCATCCTGCATGTTAGCGCGAAGGACACCGCTACAGGCAAGCAGCAGTCTATTGAGATCAAGAGCAGTAGCGGCCTCTCAGAAGATGAAATCGAGAAGATGAAGAAGGACGCAGAGCTTCACGCAGACGAAGACAAGAAGAGGAAAGAGCTTGTCGAGGCGAAGAATCAGGCAGACCAGATCGTTTACTCCACAGAGAAGACTCTAAAGGAGCACGGTGACAAGGTATCTGCTGAAGTTCGCGGCAATATCGAGAACGCTTTGAACAACCTGAAGGAAGCCCAGAAGGGTGATAACAAAGACGCCATTCAGAAGGCCATCGAAAAGCTTGGCGAAGTTTCGCAGGAACTCGGTAAGATTATGTACGAGGAAGCCGCGAAACAGCAGAATAAGGATGCCCAGCAGGAAAGCTCCGCCTCAGGTGACAAGAAAGACAAAGGCGACGTCATAGACGCTGAATTTGAAGAAAAAAGCTAATATCCCCTTTCAATAAGCTCAACGGGCCGGCCCTGACAAGGTCTGGCCCGCTTTTTTTTGCTTAAATGCTTAAACAAATAAACTGCGCAGCGCCAATCTGAATGTGCAGTTCACTTATGTGAGTACTTCGTCATCTCAAGCGCGATTTCCGCAACCCTGTCACAGGTTTTACGGCTCGCCATAACGCTTGAGAGGTTTGTAAGCGAGAGGCTCATATCACGCAATAAATCAGGG
>JBFWMM010000005.1:0-6570 GCA_050251615.1 Phycisphaerae bacterium | reverse complement strand
GCGGCCTTCGCAACGTGAAAATTAAACGCGGGCGAGTCGCAAACGACCACGAGATCGGCGCCGCTTTCTTTCAGGTGTGCGGCAATTTTATCTATGAGCTTTTTGTAGTACCCCAGCTGGCCGAGCACGTTATAGAGCATCGCGGCTTTGGATACCGTGTTTTCCAGAAGCTCGCAGCCGGCCGCCGCCATCTTTGCGCCGCCAATACCGGAAAATTCCATATCCGGCGCAATCGCCGAAACGGACTTTATCAACGCGGCACAATGCTTCTCCGCGCTCGCTTCAAGCGCACTTATAAATATCTTTTTGCTCATATCGCCATATACCTGTTCGCAATCGTGCTAAACACAGCCGGTCTGAAAGGAATGTTGATTGTCATTTTATCCCATTACAGAGAAAGATATTATATCTTATGGAAGTGAATTGCAAGCGGAAGCAAAGGAGAACCGTTTGAAATTGCACAGCAAGTACCTATAATCGGCTTGCGATAAGGCGATAAGGTTGTGTAAAATAACTTCTGGCTTTTGAAACGACACTTGTTCATCTTTTAAGGATTGTGTTTATGGGAACAACTCTCCAACGCTGGTTTGTTTTGTTAGTTTTTGTTTCAGCAACTCTTACAGTAATGGCGGTGCCTGCCCCTGACGTAACGGTGGCGGCGTATTATTACCCTGGCATGCACCCTGATGCACGCTGGGACAAGGCAAAGTACCCCTGTTTTACCGAATGGGATCTGGTTCGCAAAGCAAAGCCGCGCTTCGAGGGGCATAAACAGCCTAAGGTTCCGCTGTGGGGATACCAGGACGAATCTGACCCGAACGTTATGGCGCAAAAGATAGACGCCGCGGCAGACTACGGCCTTGATGTGTTCCTCTTTGACTGGTACTACTACGATGACGGCCCTTATCTTGAGGGCGCACTCGATAACGGTTTTCTGAAAGCAACCAATAACGACCGCATGCGCTTTGCGTTGATGTGGGCAAATCACGACTGGTACGATATTCAGGGATACAACCCGAAAGACCCTGTTAAGCTGCTTTATCCCGGGCAGGTTACCCCTGAAACTTGGGAACTGATTACTGATATTGTCATCAACCGCTACTTCAAACATCCGAGCTACTGGAAAATAGACGGCAAGCCCTATTTCTCCATTTATGAAATGCAGCTGTTCCTCAATAGTTTCGGAAGCACTGAGAAAGCTCGCAAAGCACTGGATGACTTCCGCGATAAAGCTAAGCAGGCAGGCTTCCCCGGCATTCATATAAATGCCATTCTCTGGGGCCAGCCCAATCTGCCCGGCGCAACCACGCCGACCAACTGGCCCGAAATATGCGAAAAATTAAAACTGGACAGCCTGACAGGTTACACGTGGGTTCATCATGGCGCTCTTAACTACGGCACTTTCCCGCATTCTGACTACAACTGGGGCCTCCAGCGCTACCTGGGATTTCTTGATGGTGCATTGAAAAATCCCGTACCATACTTCCCGAACACTACTATTAACTGGGACAACAGCCCCCGCGCCCACCCGGATGCCGACTGGTCGCGCCCGGGAGCGCATGTGGTAAACCCTGTGATGGAGGGCAATACGCCCGCCGCATTCAAAGAGGCAACCAAAACAATTACCAAGCGGTTGCTCAAATCATCCGTTGAGCCGAAAGTACTTACGGTTAACGCATGGAACGAATGGCCCGAAGGAAGTTGCCTTGAGCCTGAGCAGGAATATGGCTACGGCTATCTGGAAGTCATCCGTGAGCTGTTCGGCGAAATAGATTCAGGGGAAAACGAACAGAAGTAGAGAACATTCTCAACTTCGCACGAGGGGTGGTGCCGGTCGAAGCTATTTCGCATGATAGAGGTACATCGCTCCATAAGTCCAGTTGGGGCCTTTCATGTCGGGATAGTTGAGCCGGTCCATCATCAGAGCGATGTAACCGGCCGCGTAATCCTGCGGTAGCGGGACGACACTCGGCCAGATTCGCGTGCCCGTGTCTTTGTTCCAGGGCGGCAGGTAAACATTCAGCTCGCCGGCGGGCTTTAAGTCAGGGTAGGTGCGTATGAAGATTTTGCGCTCGGCGCTACCGAAAAGAGCGTAGTATTTGCCATCAAACATCTGGAGCTGGGTTCCCGTGCTGTCAACATCAACGGGCCCTGCAATCATCTCATACTTGCCATCCCACTTATCCGCTTCCCGCACAACGGCCTTGTATCCGTTGTGATTTTCGCAAAGCAGCATACGCCACTTACCCGCCTCTGAATCGTAAACGCACTGCGGGTCTTCGTAGTTGCCCACAAGCCCGGCAGGCTTTGCCTTCATAACCGAAATCCCGTGAAGCGGCGCCCTTTTGCTCTGCACGCACCAAAGCTCCTTCTTTTCCTTCTTTTCGGGGTCTCCATAAGCGGAAAAACCGGTTGTAAAGCCGCGCCACTCTTTCGCCGAGCGGTCGTAGAATATATTGGACGCAATATCGTTGCGCAGCAAGCCATCCTCTCGGTCGTAGAGGATTATCCCCTCGAAGCGGATATCAAAAACAGACGGATCCAGGCTGAAGACCCCCTGCATCTGGTGAGCCAGAGCGCCTCCTCTTACGCTCATAAGTATCCAGAGTCTGCCGTCTTTAATATACGTCGAGCCATCCTCATAAGTTATGCACCTTATATCAGCTTGACCTATCCCGGGCGAAATCGCGGAATTCGCCTCGCTTATCTTCACTGTCGAGCCGGCCTTGATTGATGCGTATAGGCAAAAATCAAAGCGGTTCATAAGTTCTTTGCGCCTCAGGTCAAACTGCGAAACGAAATCCATACGTCCGAGAAGCAAGGGGCGGCCGCCGTTTTCCACGAAAACATTAAAGCCCATCCCAACCATCTGCGCGCGCAGACGAATCGGAGAATCCGCACGCGCCTCCTCGGGCAAGTCAAAGCTCTCAGACGCAAGCGGCTTACCGTCTTTCGTAATGACGCAGCGCACTTGCTCAGCCTCGCCATCTTTCGCAGCGAGCGTAATCAGGATATGATTATCCTCCTCCGAATCGCGAAACATCAATCCCGCTTCGCCCGTTCCGGCAAACTCGTTAATCAGTACATCATAGCAGGCTATCGGATTGAAGCCGCCGACCCATCGGGTGATAGTAGAATCTTCGGCAGATGAGATCACGAGCGCGTCTTTTTCAACAACTGCTCGCGCATTTCCTTTCTGCTGCCCGATCAGCGGATGCATAAGATCAAGCCCCACAATCCTACTCGGATTCATATTTGAAAGTTTAATCTCTTGCGAGCTGTCAAAAATCATCCGCTGCACAGCCTGCCTGCGGAACTGCAATTCTGATGGCGCAGCCGCAAGGGCCGCCGTTGAGGTAACAGCTGTAATTAGCAATACTGCCTGCTTTGTAAACGTCATTATAGTTATTCCCTTTCAGATTGTACTGCGCTCAGACTGCTTCGTTTGCCTGAATAATCCTACCGGAGCGCAAGCGCGTACAGGCGCGCCCCTTATACATAATTTCCGGCGGCTCCGCTGTTATCTAATTGCTGACGGGACGGCATTCAAAGCGGTAATCGCCCTGCTGAACTGTCAGGGCAGTCCATTGTTCAGATTCCGGCGCCACTTTTACATTCGGCGAATCTGCGAGAGGTTTGCCGTTTATCTTTACTGTTCCCGCATCTGCACGCGGCAGATATACTTCAGCAGATGTATTCTGCGGAACGGTCAGCTTCAGAGTAAATTTTCCTGAAGCAGACTTGCTCCAGCTTGCGTGAATGTCGCCGGAGACAGTAGCAACCGTGCCTTTAGCCCAGCTCAGATCGCCCGTATAAGGTTTGACGCTGAAAGTTTTCCAGCCGTAACCGGTCGGTTCCACACCGAGCACTTTCCCCGAAAGAAGAGCGACAGGCCCGGAAGACCAAGCATGTGAGGTTGCGCCCCAGGGCAAATCCCAGCCTTCATGCCATGCGCCGTTGAACGAGTCGAGCTTGGTTTGTTCGCCCCAGTTTTGTCGCATATAGTCGAACGCCCAATCCTGGTGCCCCTGATCGAACATCGCTTTCAAAGTCCAGTACGCAAATGACTGCTCACTGGCCTTGCCGCATTTCTTTACCAGCTCACACATCGATGCCTTGCGCCCCTCTTCGGGCAGGTTGTAAATGAGTGCATATATCTGCGGCTGTTGGTTGGTTTTGGTTCCCTCAAAGCTGTCGAGATAGGCGTTATTTTTCTCTGACCAGAGATTTTCATTTATGCTGTCTCGCAGCTTACGAGCCTGCTCTCTCCAGAGCGCGGCCTGCTTCGGGTCGTTGCCGAAATCCTCGGCGATAGACGCGGCGGCGTTCAATGCTCCATAATACTGACAGTTGATGCCTGTTACGATGTCTTTTTTCTCCATCTCGTATGTGGATGGCCAGTCAAGCACGATCCAGCCGGGGATATGAGACAGCATACCCGTCTTCGGGTCTATGAACTGCTTGAAATAATCCATCGCCTTTTTCATGTTGGGATAGAGGCCGGCCATGAGCGCATCCTCACCGTAATACATGAAGTACTCATGCATCATAAGCACCCACTCAAGCTGATAATCAGCGATATAGGTTGAACTGCCCGGCTGCATAAAAGAATCGGTAGGGTAGCGGCCGCGAACGGCGCCGTCATCGCGCCAGCGCTGCGATTGCGCTCCGCAGACGAGATTATAGGCAGACAAGAATCTTGAGCTTTTACCGAACGCGTAGTTTCCGTAGATCTGCATATAGCGGCTGTCGCCTGCAATGTACTGCGTATGCTCGCGCCACGGGTCTTCGTAGGTGTCGATGGAGTTTATCCGCAAGGTGTGCTTGCCGATGTTCCAAAACTCATTAAGTTGCGCGTCGGAACATTCAAATGAACCGTCCATTTCATAGTTGTAGCAGGCAAATTCCGCACTGACATCCTGAATTTTCACACCAGCTCTGTTCTCTATCGAAAAATAACGGAATCCCGACCATGTAAACGGGCGCCAGCTTTGTACTCCCTGCCGGGTTGTGTATTTTTCGGAGTGGTCGCTGCTGACCCGCAATAAAGGCTCCCTGTTGGAGTCGAGCCTTTCGCCTGTTCCAATCTCGAATTGGACTCCCCCCTTTGCCGCATCGATTGTGAATTGCGGGTACCCGACAATTTCTGTTCCAAAATCATAGACGGTGCGCTCATCTGTCTGCCATTGCCGCAGGGGTTTAACAACGGTGCGGTTTAACCTCGGCCGTGATGTTACCACAAGGCTGTTCCACGGGGCCACCGGAGGGATGCCGACTAAACTGGCGTTCTCCCATTTGTTGTCATTGAAGTCGATATTCTGCCAATTCACCGGCCAGAGCCTGGCATCAAATTCTTCTATAAAGCCGATGAGGTGAGCTTTATCATCTCGGTAGCGGGTCTCGGTATCCCAGGATTTAGCCTGTGTTACTTTCCAGTCGTCGTCGGTGAGTATGTCCATGGTTGAGCCATCGGAAAAGTCTAATTTTCCCTGAAAGAAAAAACCGCCGCGAGCATTCATCTGTGAATGCAGGCCGACTCCGAAATTATGAACGACAGCCGTGATGCAATTCTTACCCTTACGCAGATAATCCGATATGCTGAAATAATCGTAGCATTGGTATTCGGGATCGCAGTTGATCGGGCATCGTTCCAGAAGTTTGCCGTTTATATATACATCGGCATAGGCGTAAGCCGAAATATATGCCTGCGCCTTTTGCGGTAATGCCGGCAGGTCGAATGTTTTACGAACCAGCAGGAAGTAGTTTCTGGGATTTGGCTCACCTGAATCCCAGATCCAGTTGGCAAGCGGCTTTACCCCGTCAAGTGTAGCGGAGGGTGCCGAAATAGAGGCATCTTTACCGCGGCTATCCGCCTGCGTTTCGCCGGACGCCGCCTGAAAAACAAAAAGAATTATCAGCAATAAAGAGCTAACCTTAATGCGGGGCTTACAAAGCCCGTTTCTACGAATACAATTCATAATCTCTCCCTTATTCTTCGCCCATTAGCTTTTTAACCATCGGTTCCATTGCCTCAACCCACCGCTCATAGCCTTCTTCGTTCGGATGGAGAAGGTCCGGCATAACATCACGGGGAAGCACGCCTTCTTCGTTCAGAAATGCCTTGTTGATATCAAGGTAGAATATGTTTCTGTTATCCGCTATGCGGGAGGCAAGTTTGCAGGCTTTGTCGTTCTTGGCCCATTGGTCGTTGTAAGAGCCCTGCACATTATTGCGCATCTGCTCAGCGCTTCCGCGGGGGAAGATAGACAACAGAAGAATCTTCGTCTCGGGGAGCTTCATTCTTATCCGCTGACATATCGCCTTGATACCGTCGGCAATCTCTTCGGCGCTGTACTCATCATCGTTGGAATTGTTTGTGCCGATCATCACAACCGCAAGCTTCGGTTTTATCCCGTCAAGTGCGCCATGGTCAAGCCGCCAGAGTACATGTTCGGTGCGGTCGCCGCCGAATCCCATATTGACGGCGTTACGCGGCGCGTAATACTCATCCCACAACGCGCTGCCCTGATTCTCCCAGCCGTGAGTGATGGAATCTCCAACCATAATCAT
>JBFWMM010000004.1:73538-83437 GCA_050251615.1 Phycisphaerae bacterium | reverse complement strand
GTGCCCGCCGGTTTGACTCTCGGCAAGAACTCTGTTAATATTAAGCTTGATGCTGCGGATGACAATACCGCCGGAGGCTTGTTCGGGTTATGGGTGATTTCAACAGATTGGCAGAATGCGCGCTCTTTATGCGCGTCAAAATTATAATTCGTATTATTGATTTTCGGAAGGATTGAAAATGAAAAGGAATCTGACACTCGCACTTCTGCTTGCCGTAACAACTGCGGCCATAGCGGCGGAGTGGAAGCATAAAACAGCCCCTGTAATGACGCGCTGGGCCAAGGATGTTACGCCCGAAAATGTGCTTCCTGAGTATCCGCGTCCTCAGATGGTTCGCGACAACTGGACAAACCTCAACGGCCTGTGGAACTATGCGATAGTCTCACGCGACCTCGACAAGCCTACTGAATGGGCCGGCGAAATCCTCGTTCCTTACTGTGCCGAATCAGCACTCAGCGGCGTGAAAGAGCCGGTGCTTCCGCAGCAGTGTCTCTGGTATGAGCAGTCATTTGATGTTCCCGCAATGAAGAAGGGCGAGAGGTTGCTTCTGCATTTCGGCGCCGTTGACTGGCAGGCAACCGTCTGGGTGAACGGGACGAAAGTTGGCACGCATCGTGGTGGTTTCGACCCTTTCAGCTATGATGTAACCGATGCGCTTTGTAGCGAGACAATGAAGGTTACCGTAAAAGTATGGGACCCGACAGACACATTATGGCAGCCCAAGGGCAAGCAGGTGCTGAAGCCGGGCGGTATCATGTACAATGCCGTTACCGGTATCTGGCAGACTGTCTGGGCTGAGGTTGTTCCGGCGACACATATTGAGAACGTTAAGGTTACTCCAGACGTTGACAGCAGTTCGGTTTTCGTAACCGTAACCGCACCCAAAGGAACGGATGTTAAAGTCGTTGCTAAGGATGGCGGCAAGACGATTGGCAGTGCAAGCGGTAAGGCCGGCGAAAAAATTGCTGTAAAGATTAAAAACGCCAAGCTCTGGAGCCCCGATTCTCCCAATCTTTACGACCTTGAGGTGAAGCTTGTCGGCGACTGGTGGAGTACCCTTGACAAGGTTCAGAGCTACTTCGGAATGCGCAAGATCGAAGTGAAGAAGGATGAGGCCGGCATCAACCGCCTTTTCCTCAACAACGAAGCTCTTTTCCAGTTCGGTCCGCTCGATCAGGGGTGGTGGCCTGAAAGTCTGCTCACACCCACAAGCGAAGCAGCAATGGTTTATGACATTAAAATAACAAAGAAGCTCGGCTTCAATATGGCCCGTAAGCACGCCAAATATGAGCCTGCACGCTGGTACTACCTTTGCGATAAGATGGGGCTGCTTGTGTGGCAGGATGTGCCGCAGGGGGAGACCGGCCGCAACAATGAGGCCAAGGCAAACTTCCTCAACGAAGCCAAAGCCATGGTAGATGCTCTTTACAACTTCCCCTGTATTGTTATGTGGGTTCCGTTCAATGAGGGCTGGGGCCAGCACGACACCGAGGATATTGTGAAGTGGATGCAGGATTACGACCCTACAAGACTGATCAACGAAGCAAGTGGCTGGAACGACCACGGCACCGGCGACATCTCCGATATGCACAACTATCCGGGCCCGGGTATGCGCGAACCGGAAGAAAACCGCGCCAGCGTTCTCGGTGAATACGGCGGACTTGGCCTTCCCATCAAAGGGCACCTCTGGCAAGAAGACCGTAACTGGGGCTATATCTCCTACAAGAATTCTGAAGAGCTGACCGATGCTTATATAGCGCAGCTCAAGGCAATGCGCCTGCTTATCGCGCGAGGCCTCAGCGCAGCCGTCTATACGCAGACAAGCGATGTTGAGGTTGAAGTAAATGGTCTGATGACTTACGACCGCGAAGTAGTCAAGCTCGACGTTGACAGAGTTGCCGCTGAAGCAGCGAAGCTCTATCTTGCTCCTCCCACAATTACGAAGATCCTAAAGACAAGCCGCGAGCAGGGACACGAGTGGGCATACACCACAGAGAAACCTGACGACAACTGGTTTGCGGCTGATTTTGATGACACGGCCTGGAAGAAGGGCGAAGCCGGTTTCGGGTACGATGTACGCGGAGCGAGCATAAGGACAGAGTGGAAAAGCGATGACATTTGGATTCGCAGAAGCTTCGACCTTGAACAGGTTCCTCCGACAGGTGATGTGGCAATCAGAATCAACCACGACGACGATGCAGAAGTTTACATCAACGGCAAATTAGTCCAGAAGATGCCCGGCTGCCCGGGAGGCTATAAAGACTATGTACTGATCGATCAGATCCGTTCGGTAATCAAGCCAGGTAAGAACAGCATCGCGATTCACTGCCGCAATACCGGCGGCGTACAGTTTATCGATGCCGGCCTTTGCATTATTGAAGATTAAGAACGTATAATAAAGGGGTGCAGGCTTGTCCTGCGCCTCTTTCCATTTCGAGAGGTTTTGATATGTTAAAGAAAATTGCATTCTGCCTGTTTGGCGTAGCGGCTCTGCTCTGCCTGGCTTCCTGCACGAGCAAGCCAATCAAAATTACCTATACAAACCCGCTCTGGGACGGTTACCTCGCTGACCCTCACATGTTCAAGTACGATGGCGTCTATTATGCCATAGGTACTAACGAAGGCTCTAATGGAGAGCAGTTTCCTATTTTGAAATCAACTGATTTTGTGAACTGGCAGCTTGTACGCTATGCCATGCACAAAAAAGACACGCCTGACTTGAATCTGTACTGGGCGCCCGAAATCGCGGAGAAGGACGGCAAGTTTTATCTGTACTATGCGGGCAATATGAAGATGCGCGTGGCCGTTTCCGATGCCCCCGATGGCCCCTATAAGGACGCCGGCGTTGAGCTTTTCCCCGAGCTGGATTTTTCAATTGACGGCCATCCCTATACTGACCCCGTCAGCGGGAAGCGCTATCTCTTCTACGCTAAAGACTTCTTCGACCAGCGCCCGGGAACGGCGCTTGCGGTTGTAGAGCTTGGCGATGATATGATGAGCGTTAAGGGTGAGTCGCATACGGTTATCCGTGCGTTTGCCGATTGGCAGATCTACGAGCGCAATCGCGATCATCTTGGCAAGATCTGGCCAGCCTGGCATACGATCGAGGGCGCAAGCCTTGTCTATCGCGATGGCAAGTATTACTGTTTCTATTCCGGCGGCAACTGGCAGACTGCCGGCTATGGAGTGGGCTGTGCGGTGAGCGATACGATAACGGGGCCGTATTCAGACCCCTGGAGCGCAGAGAAAGCCTGCTCGCTCAAGAGCGTTGAAGGCAAGATAATCGGCCCCGGACACAATTCAACGATTCTCGGTCCCGACGGTGAAACCGTCTTCATGGTGTATCACTCCTGGAACGAGGAGCGCACGAAGAGACAGATTTGCATGGATCCAATTGAATGGACGGAAAACGGCCCGATATGCGTTGACCCGTCCCGCGGCAAAAAGACAATACAATTACCGTTAAAATGATAGAAAGGGTTTAGCTTTGAAAAAAAATATAATAGCGGGGGCCATGGTTGTCGCCGCAGTAATTGTGGCTGTTGCTTTGAATTCCTCAAAGAACGCAACATCGGTGAGTACGGTTAACGGGCCGTATTCTACGACCGTTAATTCGCACTATGTAAGCAACAGGGCGCCGCTCGTGGCCAGCAGGCTTATTGAGTTGCCCGTGGGAAGCATCAAGCCAGGCGGCTGGTTGCTTGAGTACTTGAAACGCCAGAAAAATGGCCTTACAGGCAATCTTGGCAAGATAAGCGTCTGGCTGCAAAAGGATGGCAACGCCTGGCTCAGCGAAGATGGCAAAGGCCAGTGGGGTTGGGAAGAGCTGCCGTACTGGCTCAAAGGCTACAGCGAAATCGCTTATATGCTTGAAGATAAGAAGATGATTGATGAAAGTCTCGTCTGGATCGAAGGCGCTCTCAACAGCCGGCGAGCTGATGGTGATTTCGGCCCGGATCACCGCATGGACGATGGCTCCAGGGATTACTGGGCGAATATGATTATGCTGTTCTGCCTGCAATCATACTATGAGTATTCCGGCGACCAGCGTGTAATAGATTTAATGACAGAATACTTCAAGTACCAGCTTACTGTTCCCGATGAGAAGATGCTTACCGGCTACTGGCAGCGTATGCGCGGCGGAGACAACATCTACAGCATCTACTGGCTTTACAACCGCACCGGCGATGAGTGGCTTTTAGACCTCGCTACAAAGATGGACCGCAACACCGCCGACTGGCGCAAAAAAAATGACCTGCCCAACTGGCATAACGTAAATATAGCGCAGGCGTTTGGCGAACCGGCTACATACTACCTCCAAAGCCATAAAATTGAAGACCTTCAGTTCGCCTACGACAACTTTTTTGAGGTACGCAAGCGCTTCGGGCAGGTGCCCGGCGGTATGTTTGGCGGCGATGAAAACTGCCGCGAGGGATATGACGACCCGCATCAGTGCGTTGAAACTTGTGGACTTGTCGAGCAGATGCTCAGCGATGAGACTCTCATGAGAATCACAGCAGACCCGTTCTGGATGGACAACTGCGAGGATGTCGCATTCAATACATACCCCGCGGCCGTTATGCCGGATTTCCGCTCATTGCGTTACCTTACCGGCCCTAATATGGTTGTCAGCGATCAGAAGAACCACCGCCCTGGTATTGATAACGGCGGTCCATTCCTCATGATGAACCCGTTCAGCTCGCGCTGCTGTCAGCACAACCATTCACACGGCTGGCCCTACTACGCCAGAAACCTCTGGATGGCAACGCCTGATAACGGCGTATGCGCCGCGCTTTATTGCGAGAATACGGCGAAGGTGAAAGTGGGCGAGGGTGGCGAAGTAACGCTGACCGAGAACACCCATTACCCCTTCGATGAAAACATCTCAATCACTGTCTCGACAGAAGCTCCCGTCTCGTTCCCGATGTATCTGAGGGTACCAGGGTGGTGCGATAACGCGATAGTGAAAGTAAACGGCAAAGAGTATCCGCTCGCTGCCGAGCTGGAGCAGTTTATCAAGATTGAGAGGCGCTGGGCTGATGGCGACAACGTCGAGCTTGTTCTGCCGATGGAAGTAAGCCTGCGCACCTGGGAAAAGAATCACGGAAGCGTAAGCGTGGATTACGGCCCGCTTACATTCAGCCTGAAAATTGAAGAGCAGCTTATCCGGTTCGACAGCACAAAAACTGCCGTATGGGATTCAAAGTGGCAAAAGGATGCAGATCCGAGCCAGTGGCCTTCATTCGAGATTCACCCCGCAACTGCCTGGAACTACGGGCTTGTTCTCGATGAACAGGACCCTGCAAGCAGCTTTACCGTGATTAAGAAAGACTGGCCTGCCGATGATTTCCCATACACGCTCGAATCTGCGCCGATAGAGATGCAGGTAAAAGCGAAGAAAATCCCAGGCTGGGCGCTCGATAAACATGGGCTCTGCGGCGAGCTTCAGGACAGCCCGATTGCTTCCGATGAGCCCGTTGAAACGGTTACTCTCGTGCCTATGGGCGCGGCAAGGCTCAGAATCAGCAGCTTCCCCGTAATCGGTGAGGGTGATGATGCACATGAATGGGTTGCCGCCGAACCTCTGCCCGAGCCTGAGAAGTATCAGGTGTGGGTGTCGCATGAGTACGATGATAAGTATGCGGCTTGCGATAATATCCAGCCACTGAGTAGCGACGACCACAACATACCGCGCTTTACATGGTGGGATCACAGAGGAACAACCGAGTGGATTCAGTATGACTTCCTTGAGCCGCGCGAGATCTTCAAGAGCGCTGTTTACTGGTTCGACGATCGCGACAGCGGCGGGGAATGCAGAGTGCCGAAGAGCTGGAAGTTGCAATACAAGTCCGGAGATGACTGGGTAGATGCGACAGGCTCCACAGGCTACGGCGTTGAGCGCGACAAACTCAACGAAGCATCTTTTGACAGCTTCACGGTTGATTCGGTGAGAATCGTTGTTGAGCTGCAAGAGGGCTATTCTGCTGGCATCCTTGAATGGACAATCGGTAAGTAAGCCAAAAAGCTTGTTATAAGGGTCTGTCATGCTCGGGGCAGACCCTTTTCTATTTAGTCGGCCTCTCCAATTTGACCGATATGTTACAATTATCCTATATTTGGTTTAATATTACTATTTATCGCAGAGCCGTTGTGTTGTAAAATACTTTCGGAGTTGGGAGAAGGGGTTGGTCGTTTTCGGGATTGCGCTCAAGCGCGTTACACAATTCATTAAGGGAAGTGCTATGTTAAAATCGATATTCTTTGTTTTCACTTGTGTTTCATCAGCCATTTTTGCATTTGAAGTCCTCTCGCCCGATGGTAGCGTTGCGGTCAATGTTAACGCCGAGGCCGGCCTGACTTACAGCGTGAATATGGATGGCGAATCTGTCATTGAGCCCTCAGCGCTCGTCTTGAATCTCTCTGACGGTACATCCCTTGGAGATGATGTAACAATCGAATCTGTTTCAAACGGAGCCGTTCGCGAGAACTGGCGCACAAACCACGGCAGGAAGGCTGTCATTGCGAATGATTACAACAGAGCTGTCGTTTACCTAAAAGAAAACAAAACTCCTCAGAGAGAGTATGCCGTGGAGTTCAGGGTATTCAATGACGGTGCCGCGTTCAGATATGATTTCGGTGCGGGCTTCGCTGAAGAGATTGCAGTCAGCGAGGATAGAAGCGAGTTTGCTTTCTCCGATGATTTCTCCTGCTGGCCTCTGTTCTTCAACAGCTACAACACAATGCAGGAAACCATATCGCCGAAAGACAACCTCTCATCAATCACAGCAGAAAATATAGTCGGCCTGCCGCTCACTGTCTCACTGGATAACGGCAAATACCTTTCCATTACTGAAGCCGCCCTCGAAGACTGGGCCGGTATGTATCTGACTGCCCCGGGCAGGGCGGTTAACCTCGCTTCAAGCGGCGCATTTACCAAAGAAGATGAAGCAAGGCTTGTTGAATGCACTTTACCCGGCGATGCCGATACGATTCAGATTGTCGCCGGCCCCGAAGGCGACAGAAATTTCGACCATGTGAGCCTTGCGGAAGCGGCATTCACAAAGCCTGATGGCTCGCTCGTTTACCTCAGCGACTTGAAACCGATAAAGGCATGGCAGGGCTGGGGAAGCCTCCGGAACGACAAGTCTGTTGACGGCAATAAAATTTCGATTCGCGGCAAGACGTACGATAAAGGCATTGGCACGCACGCCTCTGCAGTTATCGTTTATGAAGTGCCCGATGGTGCGACAGGTTTCAAGGCTCTTGCTGGAATCGATGACGAGGTTGAAGGCGATGGCAGGGCATCAGTCAGGGTGAACACCTTGATTAGAGAAAATAGCGAAAACTTGACCCTGCTTGCGACACTCAGTAAAGACCACGAAACAGGCCTCGCCGTGCAGGCAAAGACGCCGCACGTTTCACCCTGGCGTGTTATTATGCTCGGACGCAAAGCGATTGACCTTGTGAATTCGGATATAGTTCTCAACCTCAACGAGCCGAGCAAAATTGCAGATGCCTCATGGATTGAGCCTGGCGTTTCGAGCTGGAACTGGCTCAGCTACCTCAACAGAATGGATATGTCGATTCTCAAGAGCTTTATAGACCTCTCGGCTGAAATGGAATGGACTTACACACTTATCGACGACGGCTGGTACCGGAACGGCAACTGCACAACATCGCAGGACAATCTGAATATCCCCGAGCTTGTCAAATATGCCCACAGCAAGGGAGTAAAGGTTATGTTGTGGCTGCACTGGCAGGCGCTGGATGCAAGAATGGAAGAGGCGATGGCTCTTTACCGCAGTTGGGGTGTGTCAGGGCTCAAAATTGATTTTATGTCCCGCGATGATCAGGATATGGTCAACTGGTATCACAAGGTGCTTGAATGCGCCGCGAGAAATGAGCTTGCGATAGACTTCCACGGCTGTTACAAACCGACAGGCATCTGCCGCACCTGGCCGAACCTCCTCACGCGTGAAGCGGTTTACGGCGAGGAGCAGAACGGCGGCTCAATGCGGAACGACCCCGAACACAAGACAATCCTGCCGTTTACCAGAATGCTCGCAGGTACGATGGACTACACCCCGGGCAGTATGCTCAACGAGACGCGCGAGAGCTGGAGCGGTGGCAACCCCGTAAAAACGGTGGGGACAAGGTGCCAGGAGCTCGCAATATGCTTTCTCTACGACACAAACCTGCTCTGTATGGCGGATAAGCCTGAAAACTACAAGACGAAGGGGGCCGAGTACCTCAAAGCGCTTCCCGTGAACTGGGATGATACGAAAGTGCTTGCGGGGGAAATCGGCCAATTCATCACAACAGCCCGCAGAAAAGGCGCCGATTGGTATCTGGGCTCAATTACCAACTGGGACCGGCGCAAGGTTTCCGTGCCGCTGGATTTCCTCGAAGAGGGAGATTACGAAATGACAATCTGGCGTGACGGCAAGAATGCCGATACAACCGATGCGAAAGACTTAGTTGTCGAAAAGAAAACCGTCAGTGCGCAGGATACCATTGAGGTGCAACTCGCTTCAGGCGGCGGCTTCGTTGCAAAATTGATTAAGAAATAAAATCGGGAATTATACTGCCGTGAGCAGATTTTTGAAATTGATTTGTATCCTGTTTCTGTGCAGGGTGTCTTTTGCCCTGTTTGAACAGCCGTACACTTCAAGGTGGCATTTGAACGGTGTTTACGATAATCTGCTCGAATGGTCTCCCGAGACAGACCCTGATGCCCGCTTTAATCGCGGCACGATTGCCCTTAAAAACAGGTTTTGGGATGAGCGCTATCGCGCCAACGCCAACGCCCGCTACAACGAAGGCAAGATTATGTCCCTCGGCACGCTTCGTGAAGTGGATACGAACTATATTACTTCACAGGTACGCAATGTTATGCGCGGATACAACTTCGGCTACTGGCAGTATGTGGACAGGTATGTCTCGTGGGGTGGCTCGAACGGCTTCGGCCTTATCCATCCGCCGAGCGCGGATTCGATTGATGCCGCGCACATAAACGGCGTGCCTATTCTCGGCAATATATTCCTGCCGCCAACAGCCTACGGCGGTCAGATCAGCTGGGTGAGTGAGTTTGTGAAGAAAGAGGGCACAAGATTTCCCTACGCCGACAAGCTCATTGAGGTTGCCGAGTACTACGGCTTCGACGGCTGGTTTATCAATCAGGAGACAGGCGGCGGCAATTCGACCCTCGCCGTAGCCATGCGTGATTTTATGATCTACTACCACGCCAACAGCGACCTTGAGCTGAGCTGGTATGATTCTATGGTGGAGTATGGCTATATCAGCTGGCAGAACGAGCTGAACAACTCCAACGACTGGTTCTTTCAGTACGGCGATACTCTCGTCAGCGATACGATGTTCCTGAATTTCTGGTGGGACGGCACAACCAACATAACCGATTCCCGCGCAAAGGCCATCTCTCTGGGACGTAGCCAGTACGATGTGTTTGCAGGTATAGATACAGAAGGTAGCGGCTTCGATACGAGTGTTGACTGGGACAGGCTATTTCCGCAGGGAGCTGCTCATAACGCATCTCTCGGTATCTATCGCCCCGACTGGACGTACAAGTATTCAAACAGTAATGATTCGTTTTATGACCGCGAAGAGATTTACTGGAACGGCCATAATCACGACCCGTCTGTTACTCTCTCGGCTGATTCGTGGAAGGGGCTGGCGAATTACGTGCCTGCGAGCTCATCGGTTGATGATGTTCCGTTTGTAACCAACTTCTCCACCGGACACGGATATGATTTCTATATTGACGGTGAAAAACGCTCAACGCAGGACTGGAACTACAAGAGCCTGCAAGACATTCTGCCTACCTGGCGATGGGATGTCAATACGGCCGGCAACCGGATAGACCCGTATTTTGATTTTCAAGA
>JBFWMM010000004.1:71390-73438 GCA_050251615.1 Phycisphaerae bacterium | reverse complement strand
TGCTATTATATTCCTGCGACAGGTGATACGGCTGAGCAGGCAACTCTCCTTGTGCAGGCGGTTGACTACATGGGAGAAAGGTCGGATATGAGCAGGCTTGAGCTTGAAATCAACCATCTTGACCGCATTGCCTATTTTCCATTCGATGAGATGACAGGGAGCATTGCGCACTCTATACCCGCGCTTGGAAACGGCAGCTTGAGCGGTGATGTGCAGTGGGAAAACGGCATTGCCGGCGGCGCTCTCCGTTTTGATGGAGCCGATAGCGGAGTAGTGGTGCCGGAGGATTCTTCGTATCTCAATCCTATGGATGGTATAACCGTATCTGCATGGATAAACGCGGACAGCTGGAAAGATCAGAGTTGGCAGGGCAGTATCGTATCGAAGGATGACTGGGACGAGCGCGACACGGGATATGTTCTGCGCTGCGGCAATAATGGCTGTCTGTCATTCAACCTCGCTGTCGGGTGGAAGTGGAGCGAGGCGGTAACAGGCTCACTGATGCAGACCGGCAGATGGTACCACGTCGTCGGTACTTATGACGGCGCGGCGATAAAGACGTATATAAATGGCGTTTTGCGGGCGGAAACAGCTGTTTCAGGGGAAATATCCACGAGCCGTTACGACCTCCAGATAGGCCGCGGCGCACATGACTATTCGCGGGCGTTTGACGGGCTTATAGATGAAGTGGCGATATGGGATAAGGCGCTCAGCGCGGATAAAATTTCAAGGATTTATAACCAGGGAGTTGCGTACTCTCTGGCGAGTTGGAATGCTTCAGGGCCGCAACCGGCCGGCGGTGCAATAAACGTGGCCGAGGATGTAATCTTCAGCTGGATTCCGGTAAGCGGCGCTGAAGGCTACAATGTCTATCTGGGAACGAGCTTCGATGCTGTTTATGCGGCAGATACTTCCTCGTCTGAATTTGCAGGTTTTTTTGACGACTCTCAATTCAAGAGCGATACAATTGCTGATGATACTGCGTATTTCTGGCGCGTTGACACAGTTCTTGAGGGCGGTTTTACTGCAAAAGGCTATGTGTGGAGTTTTACTGTCTGCAAAGCGGGAGATTTCAACCTTGACGGTGAGGTCAACAGCTCAGACCTGTTCATAATGGCCGACTACTGGCTTGAAGCGAACGGCGGAAGAGCTGACATAAATTCAGACACAATTGTTGACTTGCTCGATTATTCAATACTCGCAGGCTCCGCCGCAAGGTAATATGCTGAGTCACAGGGTTTGGCGTTCAAGTGCATTACGATACATATAACCAGCACCACCTCTTAACCGGTGGTGCTGATTGTCAATAACTGTCATTTCGCGACTATGGTTACTCCATCATCGCAGAGAACATCGCCGAGGCTGTTAAATACAATGCCGTCTTCAACCACTTTGACTTTTACGGTTCTGCTCTTCTGAGCGAGCTTGCCGCTCTGGTCTGTACATCTTACGACATATCTTTCTCCAGCTTTTTGAGCGGTAAAGGTTGAGCGGAGGTATTCGCCGTTTTTGTACTCAAAGCCCTCACCGGAATCTTCATAGAGCAACCCCGAAGCACGGCCATTTTCATCCGGCACGACAAGAAGCGTAAGCTGCTGAATCGCTGGTATCTGAGCCGTCGTTTCAAGAACGGGGCCGAGCGCTATTACAGAGCCGCCGCGCGCGTAAACATCACATTGATACTTATCGCTTGTGCTGTCCTCGCCGACGAGCGAGATAAGGCGCCAGATTCCTTTCGGAAGCTTTGCATCAGTTGCCCATTTTGGCACAACAAGCAGATCAGAGCCTACCATAAACGCGCCGTCTTCCATGCGCAGAGATTTATCAGCGGGGTCTGCGAAGAATACAGGCTGCATAACGGGGATTCCCGTGTGAGCCGCATCAACAAATGCAGTGTAGAGATACGGCATAATGCGGTAGCGTCTTTGCAGAGCGATCCTGGCGGCGGTTTCCACCTCTTCACCGAATTCCCACGGTTCCTGATTTGCCGTATTAACGGCGGTATGTGCACGACTGAACGGATAGAACGCACCGGAGGCTATCCAGTG
>JBFWMM010000004.1:27461-71290 GCA_050251615.1 Phycisphaerae bacterium | reverse complement strand
CCTTCCATGTAATGGATGTCGAACCATATCACATCACAGGGTATTTCTTTCTCGCGGAAAGTATCTGCGATCTCGCGAACGCGTGCATCGGGATAGTATGACCACCTGCACTGATGATAGCCGAGCGACCAGCGCGGAGGCATGGAGATTGTACCGGTAAGTGAGGCCAATCCCTTCGTAACTTCCTGCGGGCTCTTTCCCTCAACCACGATTACAGGGAAGCTCGGTGCATTTTCCGGCACGCTGAACACTATGCCATCTCGCAGGTCGAGCTGCGAAATCCAGGTTGTGTCAAAAAGAATGCCGAATGAACTGCCGTCCTCACGCACCCCCATCACCCAAGGATGAGACTGGTACAGTGATTCCTGATCGCCATATTGAGGACGGTCTTTGTTTTCGAGGTCGATTCTGTAGCCGTTGCGCAAGAGTGAGCCGGTAACCTCGCCTGTTCCGTAGAGGTCTATTTCGGGGCCAACTTCAAAGAATGCGTACTTTCTGCTGTTTGCGTTGGCAAATACCGGCCGCATATCCCAACTGTCTTTCAGCTTCGAGACACCCTCAAACTGCCTTTGAAGCGCCATAGAGGGTGGAAGTTTGCCAATATCAACTCCCGCCGCGTAAAAACGTGCCACGTTATCAAAGAGCATTTCGGCTGTGCCTGTGGCTGTTGCGTTTGCCTGAAGCTCCTTTACAAGCTCACTCGGCTCGTCGTCCGCGGTAACAATGTCCTGCCAGCTGTCTGCGATTACCAGCTCGTCAAATTCCCACTCGCAACCGACCTCACCGCAACGCAGACGGATCTCATCGAAGCTCAGTTCCGCCTGAACGCTGTTCCATATCTGTTTTGGCTGTCTCTCGATACTCCTTCGGCACATCGGATCCAAAGCCACGCTAACTTCTGCATCATCGCTACCGGCAGGGTTTATCTTGATTACAACCATATGGACATCGTTGCGTATTAGGCGTCTTATATCGCCCATTATTACTGGAGAACGGTCTGCCGTCCAGAATCTGAAGTTGTCGCTGCCGTAGTCGTTGCCGGCGCCGAATACTTCCTCGCCGTTCTTGTACAGCATGATGCCGCCGAATTTGTTCTTGCAATCTTCATTGAGGCTTCGCATCAGAAAGCTGATATAAACAGGCTGCTCCTGCGCCTCGGAGAGGCATGCGGGTTTGAAGCTGACGCCGTCAAGCTGATTATCCTTTATGCGGAGTCTGCCGCCGGTTTCAGGGTGGTACTTGTAGTTGAGGCTCTCCTCTAATATTTCACCGCCGCCGGAGATTGTCTTTGCCGAGAAGTCCTCTTTGAACAAAACTTTCGCATAGCCGCTTGCGAACATACACAGACTTAAAGCGGTACACAACCATTTGTTTCCCATCCTTTTGTTTCCCTTCTACTTTTTTTCGCCGCCCCTTATGATGGCTGTTATTATCAACAGGGCGAATAAAACTGCCCAGAATGAGCAGAGAGATGCAGTTAAAGGTTGAAAACCGACAATCCCTGCTGAACGAGCGGGTAGGCCAGAAATGTCCAGATCCGCATATTCTGTAAAGCAGGGATTGACAGCGTAAAAAACATTTGCGGGTATTTGCACATCGTGGCCAGAGCCGTGAAAATCACCATAGCCACGACAGTACCAACCGTTACGGGCGAGCGCCTGAACGGATTGCCGCAAAATGCCCTACCGCAAAATGCATTCAAATCCCTTGTTTACTTCCCGTAAACTGTCTTGAGCACTGTTGCGTCGGGGAGCGAGGAGTACGTCTCGCCCTTGGGGCCTGTCCATAAGCCGTTGCTGAATACCAGTTTGACCGGTGTTTTTGACCCGTCGCTGTTTTCCACCCAAACCGTAGCTTCAGGAGCTGTGGCTGTCTCAGCGGACTGTGCGGTTTGCGTTGTTTTCGTCTTCTTGCTGTCCGAATGAGCGCCTACGCCGTATCCGACAGCGCCGCCTACCCCCGCGCCGATCAGCGTTGATTTGCTATCCCCGCCTGCGGCCTGTCCGATTGCCGCGCCTGCAAGGGAGCCAATCAATGCCCCGTTACCTGCATCATTCTGGCAACCTGTTACAAAAACGGCTGAAAAAACGGTTGCCAGAACAACTGTAAGTGCTAAAACCTTTTTCATTTTTCTGTCCTTGTTGATTGATGTATAAGTTAAATTACTTGCAAGACAATACTTTTACTGATATATTAACTAACTTGTTCATTGTCAGAGTGCGAGTTGCTTTGTCAATAGATTACTTTTTTGTAAATACAAATTAGACCAGGAGAATATGCTTATGATTAAGCTCGTAATAAACGGTGCCGCAGGGCGTATGGGGCAGCGAATTCTTGCTCTTGCCCTTGAGAGTGGCAAATTTGATATAGTAGCGGCGCTTGAACATCCGTCAAGCAATCAGCTTGGCAAAGACGCCGGAGAAGTCGCCGGTGTTGGAAAAATCGGCGTCTGCCTGACAAGCGAAAAGCCGGCAAACGCGGATGTTATGATTGATTTCACCCTTGCAACTGCGGCAGATGATACGATTGACTACTGCGCCGCGACAAAAACAGCCCTCATAATGGGTACAACCGGCCTTACTGACGAGCAGTTTGCTAGACTTGATGAGCTGGCGAAAAAGGTACCACTGGTTCAGGCCACGAATATGAGTGTCGGTATGAATGTTCTTTTTGAGATGGTGGGGCAGTTTGCCGAGAAGCTTGGCGAAGAGTACGACATTGAAATCGTCGAACATCATCACAGGTTCAAGAAAGATGCTCCCAGCGGTTCGGCAATTACTCTTGCTGAAAGGGTAGCAGAGGGCGCAGGCCTTGATGTTAATAAGGCCCTTCAGCATGGCCGTGAAGGCAGGGATGCGCTTCGCAGGAAAGGTGAGATCGGTATGCACGCCGTACGCGGAGGAGACATTATCGGTTATCATGAAGTGATTTACTCCACTCTTGGCGAAACTGTAATAGTGGAACATCGTGCTCATAACCGTGATAATTTCGTTCGCGGTGCGATACGTGCGGCACAGTGGATAGTGGGCAGGAAGCCCGGAAGATACAGTATGAAAGACGTACTCGGTCTATGAGGTGATTGTGACTGACTTTGAGAGAATAAGCAGCGAATCGCAGATTAAACGCTGTGCGCAGCTCGCTCGGCATATCTGGACTGAACATTACGTACCGATTGTCGGCGCAGATCAGGTTGACTATATGCTCGACAAGTTTCAGAGTGATGAGGCTATGCGCGGTCATATAGGTGAGGGTTGGATATATTACCTGGCGAGGGTCGGTAATGAAGATGCCGGCTATTTTGCGTTGAAGCCTGAATGCGGGAAGGTAATGCTGAGCAAATTTTATGTACGTAAAGAGTACCGCGGCAAGGGTATCGCGCGGATGATGATCGAGCTTATCAAAAATATTTGCGCTGAGCTTGGTGCAGGTGAAATTTATCTGACGGTAAACAAAAACAATTCCGGTTCGATAGCCGCTTACGAAAAACTCGGCTTTGTTAAATCCGCTTCTCTTGTTACTGACATTGGAAGTGGATTCGTGATGGACGATTATAAGTACACAATGAAGCTCTAAGGAGCAATGATTTCTTGCAAAAATGTCTTTTTGCGCTATATTATCCAATTCTATTATTAATTAACCGGACGTGAAAGACATGCGAGAATTTACCCTTAAAGAGCTTGCCGAAAAGGTCGGCGGTTCAATAGTGGGCGATGAGACCACGATAATAACATCAGCTCAGCCTATACAAGAGGCCGGCAAAGGCGCCATTACGTTTCTTTCCAACAAGAAATACGCTCGGCATCTTGCCGACACCGCTGCAGATGCTGTAATACTTGATAAGCAGGCGCAGACTTCCGCCGGCGCTCAGCTGATAACGGACGATCCGTACTACGCATTCTGTGTGATAGTGGAGTATATGTTCGGGCACAGGCAGCACCGCGAGGCCTCCATAAGCGCGAAGGCCTCCATAAGCGAAACCGCAAAAATTGCTGCGGGGTGCACTGTCTATGAAAACGTTTTCATAGATGAAGATGCTGAGATCGGCGCAGGCTGCGTGCTTTACCCGGGTGTGTTCGTCGGCCGCTCTACTAAAATCGGCACCGGTTGCATTCTCTACCCCAACGCGGTTGTCTATGACAGTTGCACATTGGGAGACAGGGTGATCTTGCAGGCAAATTGTACTGTCGGGCAGGATGGTTTCGGGTTTGCCTCACATGACGGATTACACCATAAGATCCCTCATATCTGTTCGGTTATCCTCGAGGATGATGTAGAAATCGGAGCAAATGCCGCTATTGAGCGCGGCTCGATGCGGGATACCGTTATAGGGCGCGGCTCGAAGATCGGAGACAGCGTTGTGATAGGTCACGGTGCGATACTTGGGCAGGGCTGTCTGCTTGTGCCGCAGGTCGGTATAGCCGGAACCGCAGAGCTTGGCATGTACTGCGTACTCGGCGGGCAGAGCGCCGTAGTGGGGCATATCAAGATGGGCAATATGGTTATGGTTGGCGGAAAATCCGCAGTCATCAATGATGTTCCGGACGGCAAGCGCCTTCTCGGCCAGCCGGCGATAGACGAAATGGACGCGAAGAAAATGTATGTCTCGATGGGGCATCTACACGAAATGCGCAAACAAATAAGACAGCTTGAACGCAAGCTCAAAAGCCTCGAAAACAAGGACGGATGATATTGACGCAGTCCTCTGAAAGCAGAGTTGTAGGGCTTATCGCGGGTCAGGGACGTCTGCCTTACAATATCGCCTGCGCCATCAGGCGTAGCGGTGCGAAGGTAGCCTGTGTTGCGATAGCGGGCAATGCCGACCCTGCCCTTGAAGAGCTGTGCGATTTCTTTCATACTGTCCCGATAAGCCGCCTTGGAAACTGGATAAAATGGCTCAGGCGATTTGGAGCAAGCGAAACCATTATGGCAGGGCGCGTGGCCAAGGCAGACATCTACAGCACCGGGGTTTTTCGGATGATACTGTCGTACCTGCCGGACTGGCGCGTTTTGAAGATGCTCTACCGACTCTGTCGGACAAATTGGCAAAACGACACAATTCTCTGCGCGATAGCAGATGAACTCGCAACCGGAGGTATAAACTTGGTTGATTCGACGAAATACAGCAAAGATAATTTGGCAGATAAGGGCCTTATGACGACCAGACGGCTCCCCGATAATCTTCTTGCCGATATTGAGTACGGCTGGGAGATAGTGAAAGAGATGGGGCGGCTGGACGTGGGGCAGGCAATTGCCGTTAAGAATAAAGAAGTTATAGCGGTAGAGGCGATCGAAGGCACTGCAAAGATGATTGAGCGTGCCGGCAAATACTGCAAGAGCGGCGGCTGGACCCTGATAAAGACCGCCAAGCCCGGGCAGGATATGCGTTTTGATGTGCCTTGCATAGGCGTTGACACTATCCTTGCGCTCAGCGAGGCAAAGGCCGGATGCGTTGTTATAGAAGCGGGAAAGACGTTTATCATAGACAAGGCAGATACAATTATGCTGGCGGATAAGCTGCGGATTCCGATATACGGCCATTAAGCCCGCGCTATGAGAGCCTATGTTGACAGGTTTCAGGTGCAAAGTATAATCCGCGCTTCTGATAAAAACACTTTTGTGATTGTGAGGTGATAAATGAGGGATGAATACAAAAACTTCATTAAAATAGGCGAATCCGTGCATGCTTCCATACCCTCAATGGGGAAGCTGATGCGCGAGGTTTTTGATGATACGGATGAAAAGGCCGTTGCGCTTAATGCGATCAAGGCCAAAATCATAGAACAGGCCGAAAAGGGCGCTTCGTATATCGATGTGAATGTGGATGATTACTTTGCAGAGAACGCCGATAGAGCCGCAGAGCTGATGCGTACTTTTGTAACGCTGGTGGCTGAAAGTGGTTGTGGAATCCCCGCCTGCATAGACAGCAGCAACGATGAGCTTGTCATTGAGGGATTGCGCGCCTGGTACTCTACGGGCGTCTCAGCAGATCTGCGCCCCATGGTCAACTCCATCAAGCCCGGCAATATGGATGTTCTCTTTCCTCTGGCAAAGGATATGCCCTATGTATTCATCGCTCTGATGATGACTGAAGGTGTTCTCACGACAGCTGAAGAAGCTCTGAACAGTGTACTTGAGCGTACCGGCCTGGTCCTCGATACGGCGCTCGCCAGCGGCTTTACCCCGAGCGACATATACTACGACACCGCCGCGTTTCCGATTGCCATTGACTTGCCCATGAACCCGGGCGAACCAGGGCGCACATGGCTTGCGTTTGAATCCATCAAAGCGATGGCCAATTCTCGGAAATACGCAGGCGTGCATTTTTCGCTCGGCATAAGTAACTGCTTCCGCAACCTGCCCGGGCCCAAGCTACCGATTACTGTGGCATATCTTGCAAAGGCCTGCGAATACGGGCTTGATGCTGGAATCGTAAACGTCTGCGGCAAGCTCTTTGACGATGAACCGCAGCCTGAGTTGCTTGAGCTTGTTGACAGCTTCGCGAAGCTCAATGGCGATGCGGATTCTATTATGAACGCTATGACTTTGATAACCAATTATTGCAGCTCACAGAGGAAGTAACGATTTTCAATACTGTCAAAATTACAGAATGCAGGAGATGAGGGAATGAACTTACCGGAAAAACTTAGTAAAGGGGTGGTAGTCGGAGACGGCGCCCTCGGTACAGCCCTCATTGATAAGGGAGTGTTTGTAAACACATGCTTTGAAGAGGCTAATTGCAGTCTGCCTGATAAGGTGAAAGACATACATAACGAGTATATCAAAGCCGGTTGCGATTTTATCGAAACCAACACCTACGGCGCGAACAGGATTATGCTTGCCCCGTTTGCTTTGAGCGAAAGGATTGAGCAGATAAACGTAAAAGGTGTTGAGCTGGCAAGACAATGCGCAAAAAGCGCGGAAGGCGATTGCCTTGTTGCAGGTTCTGTGGGGCCGATTTTCGGTTGCGACGATGCCGATGAGATATTCGAGGCATATCGCGAACAGATTTCCATACTCGACAAGGCAGGCGTCGATTTTTTCATCTTTGAGACTTTCCCTGATGTTGAGATTCTCGAAATTGCTCTTAGCGCGGCAAAAAAGATTACTAATAAAGAGATAATCGCTCTCCACCGTCCCTCAGCTGATTGGCGTGATGATGATGCAAGCTTGGTTTGCATGGTACTCGAAAGAATTTCCAAAATTGACAACGTCTTTGCGCTTGGCCTGAACTGCTCACTTGGCCCTATGGATATGTTCCGCCTGATGAGCAGGGTAATCGAAAAGAGCGGCAAATTCATTAAGCCGCTGTGCGTTATGCCTAACGTGGGAACGCCTGAAACACATCTCGGCAGAACAATATACAACAATACCCCTGAATACTTTACCGAATATGCAAAGCGTCTGTATCATATAGGTGTCAGGATTATCGGAGGCTGCTGTGGGACTAAGAGCGCCCACATCGAGGAGGCGGCGAAGGCCGTTCGCTTTATTGACGGTACTTCGCGAGCAGGCACGGCTGCAGCTACGCTTGTTCTGGAGCAGGGCGAAGATTACAGCGCAAAAGTCAAACTGGAAGACCGCAGTGCGCTGGGAAGAAAGCTGGCAAACGGAGAGTTTATAAAGAGCATCGAGATAACGCCGCCCGTAACAATAAATGTTGACAGCATAGTTGAAAAGGCGGTCGAATGTATGCGTAGAGGCGTGGATGTGGTAAACATACCGGACAGCCCGCGCGCGAAGTTTTCCCAGTCTGCTCTGGCCACATCAATTAAGCTTAAGCAGGCAGGCGCCGAGCCGCTCCTGCATTTTTGCTCAAAAGACCGTAATCTTCTTGCCATCCAGGCTGATATGAAGGCCGCCTCGTTGTTTGAAGTAAACGACCTGCTCATTATCACAGGCGATGCGCCGAAAAGCGGAGATACCGGTCTGAAAATCACAGCGGTATCTGATACTGATTCCATCGGTATGGTCAAGTTTGCTGGTCTTCTGAATTCAGGCCATGATTTTGCAGGCAAGCCCATGAAGGATTATACCAAGTTTACCATTGGCGTGGGGGTGAATCCAGGTGCTGTAAATATCGATGAAGAGCTGGAGAGACTGCATAAGAAAATTGAGGCAGGCGCAGATTACTGCGTAACCCAGCCAATCTTCGACCCTGTCCAATTCCATCAATTCTTTGATATGGTGGGTGAATTGAACATTCCTGTTCTGGCGGGAATATGGCCCTTTGCAAGCCTTAAGAACGCTGAATTTATGGCAAATCAGGTTGATGGGGTTGTTGTTCCACAGAGCCTGCTTGAGAGGATGAGAAAAACCACCACGCGCGAAGAAGGACGCCGTGAGGGATTTGAAATTGCAATTGAAATGATAGATGCTATCATAGAAAGGGTGAACGGGCTTGTGGTAAGTGCTCCCTTTTCGAATATTGATATAGCACTTTCCGTTTTGGAGGGCATCGATTAAAGTATGAGCGGGCAATTCGCTGCCTGCGAAAGGATATAGTGTGTGGCCGGCGTCGCGTTTGCCGGCGAAAGGTAATTATGAGATGAAAACTGCGATATGTGTTTTGTTGTTGTCTGCGTCTCTGGCGCTGAGCCTGCCTGTCCTGCCGGGCGATGAGGCTAAAGAAGAATTGATGTACAAACTGCGCCTCAGGTTGTCGGCAGAGTCGATGGTCAGCTGTGTTTATGTGAGCAGTTGCTTCAAAGTTGATATGCTCAATATCAAGGAAACTCCTCTTGACCTGTCAAACGAGCTTCTGTACGATTCCCTTAATCCGTGGCTCTTGTGCATGGATAAGCTTCCGAATTCCAAAATTAAAGTCGGTGGCGGAAAGACTATTACGGAGCTTTTGAGCGATTGCCCGAAAATTGAAGCAACCGAGCAAAAGGGAAATGCTGAAGACGCGGAATTGTCGCTCGATGAGATTCCGGATGATTTGAAGTAAAACTGTCTGCAATACAGACCATTGCCTGTGTTGCAAACAGAGAACTGTGCAAGCGTTATTGCTTGGTGAGTGCCCAGATGAGCATGATAAGCAGGAGCAGAGTTGTCGCCGAAAGCACGGCCACAGCTATCCTGTACTTCATTACTGTTGCGTAAGGGTAATGTCTTTCAGATGCCGGCTCAATCGCCATACCATCTTCAAGAGATTCCAGATCGCTTACATCGAGCGTCTGCCTGGCAAAGATCGGCGGGCCGCCATTTTTTACGCTCATAAGGTCCTGGAGCAAATCAGACGGAGAGGAATATCTGTCTGAACGTTTCTTTGCGAGCATAGTTTCAATGATCTCGCAGAAGCCTGCCGAGAGAGATTTATTGATATGGTCAGGAGGCGTAAGCTGCTCTGTAAGATGCTTCTTCATCACCTCGGCAGGTGTCGGAGCGGTAAACGGCGTTCTGCCGGTTACGATGTGGTAGATGGTCGCGCCAAGTCCGTATATGTCCGCTCTTCCGTCAATATCCACTTCACCCCTGATCTGTTCGGGGGATATGTAGAAAGGTGTTCCGAAAGCCTTACCCTTCTCTGCGTTGGCTGCTTCTGAATCGTCTGTCGCGCGTGCGAGGCCAAGGTCAGCCAGCTTCACAACACCATCATTGGTAATCATAACGTTCTTAGGCTTGATGTCTCTGTGTATAAGACCCTGTGCATGCGCGTGTTCCAGGGCACGCGCGAGCTGAATCATTACATCAATCGCTTCCTGCTCGCTGTAAATCTTGCCTTTTGCGATATCATCGTAAAGACTTTTACCTTCCACATACTCCATAACGAAGTAGTAGAGCCCTTTAGCCTCGCCTACATCATACGCCTGAACGATATTGTTGTGGTTAAGCTTGCCGGCAAGGCGGCCTTCTTTATAGAACCTTTCAACGTAATTGCTTTTACCGACAAATTTGTTCGGAAGAACCTTTATCGCGACGATTCTGTCGAGGCTTATCTGCCTGGCCTTATAAACAACGGCCATTGCGCCGGCACCAAGCTTACCTATTATTTGATAGCCCGGGATCTGGCTGTTCTGTATGTTTGTGTCTTCAGAACTCATTTTCTACCTCCGAATTCAGATTACTCCGTATCGGCTTGCTCCTTGCCTGCTTCCTTGGGAAGCTTAATTATAACATTGTGCCTGAATGTTACCGCAACAGGGCTGTACCCATCAGTAACATAAAAAGCGAGGCTTATCACAGCATCTTTGTTGTCCTGCTTATACCCTGCGAGGTCAATGACATCATTGGCCAAGTCAAATTTCGTCAGCTTGCGGTACTGGTCAAGGTAGCCTGCGGGATAAGCAGTTTCCGTATCTCCCTTTGCACCTTTTGCGTAGTTTCTGTTTGACAGAAGCCTGAACTGACCTGGAGAGAAAGAATATCCGCCTTTATCTTCGACTATTCCGCCGGATTCGATGCTCTTCTGAGATATTGATACGGTTATAATGTACATTTGTTTGCCGGCAGGATGCTGAACAGGCAGATTCCCGCCGGAGTATTTAAGTTGTGTGTGCGCCTTTCTCACTGCGCCTTCTTCAGATACAAGCTTTACAGCGTTCTTGCCGGACAGAGAAGAAACGCTATCGCTGAGATGTGCGCGGTTGAGATAGTTGTTGTCGATGAAGTTTGCGTGTACTGCGCTGAACTCGGTCTTGCCGGCAAAACTGCCGGAGGAGACCATGTTGTAAATGCCCGTAACAATGCCGTCCATATTGAGCATGCATTTGTTTGAATTAACCTTTTCCGCTCCAATATTTGCAAGCCTGTCATAGGGATACTTTGCATTGATCGGCATAAGTGAAAGGAATACAAGTATTGCGCCCGTTGACAGAATGCCGAATATAACCGAGCATATCATACTTGAAGCCTTTGCAAACGCCGCGGGCATCTTTACTTCCGGCCTTATTGTGAAATCACCGAGAAGTTTAAGTATCGCAAAGGATATTGCGAACAGAAGCATAAACGCTACAGCATAAGACGAGCTGGGGACGAGCTTGATTCTTGCGATAACAGTTGCCAGAGCCTCGTAGTAGGTGAAGGCGAATATAATCCCGCATACTGTCGCAAACAGCATTACAATGTGCTTGAAGAAGCTTGGTTTCAGTATTGACTCGGCAATCATTCCGAGTGTTATGACGATAAGTATAATCAGTGGTATCATCTAATAAACCTCCGGCATCAGCCGTTGAGTACTTTTAATACGCGAATCATTTCGTTGAGGCTCGTGCTGCCATCGGATATCTTCGATGTGAGCCTTTCCCTGAAGAACTGCATTCCGTTGCGCTTCAGATTGGCGCTGAGCTCTTTAATACTCTTGGAATCAATCAGCTCCTTGCGAACCTTCTCATTGACGATAAACGTCTCATAGACGCCCGTTCTGCCGTAGTAACCTTGTCCCTGGCAGTTTTCGCAGAGAATCGGCTTGCCGCTTCTGGTATATTCAATTTCACCAGGGCGCCAGAGCGATTTCACCGTACCATCGGGTATATTAAGCTTGCGCAACGTATCGGGGTTGGGGATATACTCTTCTTTGCACTCATCGCAAAGCTTTCTCACCAGATGAGAAGAAGCTATGCCAACGAGATTTTCGAGCGCGAGATCCTTATCGCCGACAAGCTTGATCCACTTGGTAAGTCCTTTGATGCTGTCTTCGGCTTCAATGGAGATGTAGATGAGTTTCTTACGCGCCGCTTCCGCGGCAGACCTTGCAGTTTCCGTGTCATCGCAGTCGAATACGCCTACGATGTCAGGGCCGCGCCTGAGCATGGAGCGCAGTTTTTCAGCGTAACTCATACCGTCAGCGCTGTTAAATATCGTTTGTATGATGCTTCCCACATCACCGGCCGGCTTCTTTTCAAGCGTATTGATACTGTTCAGGAATGGGTCGTGATTGCGAAGCAGAGTATATTCGCAGGATGTAAGGCCTGATGATTTCGCCCCTGCGACAAGGAACAGCCCTTGCCTGAGATCTTTGATCGTTTTGATATCTGCAATCTGATCGCTGTCGAGACCAAGTTGTGCCATGTTCATCAGTTTGTACGACATTTCGCGTTTGAGCGTAACATATTCGCCCGAGCGAGTGCCTGCCGTTTCCACTTCCCAGGTAACCGAATCACTATTGCGTTTCACCTTGAAATTGCCCTGCTGTGGCTTTCTCTTTTCCGCAGTGTCAAGATCTGAGAGAAGCTTGATGTAGTGAATGAAATAGGGCGCCTGCTCACTGTCTATCGGGTCCGCTGTTTGAACGAGGCCATCGATTGTGTAGCTTACTGAAAACTCGTCTTCACCGGGTTTGATGCTGATTATATCAGCTCGTTTCCATATAGCAGCGTCCATAAGCTCGCATGCTATTTTGAAGCCGTATGACTCTCTCGACTTAGGCTCGGGTATGTCAACTGGATTGCCGTTAGCCGTAACAAATTCAATTCCTCTTGCGGCCTTCTCAATCTTTTTGGCTTCATTGAAGAAAAGCCCTTTGATGTGAGAAGACGTCAAAACTTTCTCAAAATCAGCAACCAGCGCGTTTCTGTGCATTACATACACCATTATGGTTGTCAGCATGATGAGGAGGTACGCAAGAAATCCCACGATGAACAGTGGTATAAACAGCCAGAGGATATTGGAGATAATGCCCGCCGCAGTGAGGATGGCTATCCATTTTGAAGTATCTGTCTGAACAGCTTTTGTGTCGAAATAGACCCAGTTCAGCAGCAGAAGCCAGAGGTAGAATAATACCACAAAAGGCAAAAACTTGAACAGCGATATATAACCTGAAAAGGCAATATCGGCCAGTATTGGTAAGCTGTGCATCAATTAACGCTCCATTTTCGATTATTTAATAAACGTCTAAAGCCTAAAATTATACAGCAAATGCATTAAAAATCAAAGAATAGCACTTGCATTTGACCTGATACCCTTGATTGCCATCCTGAGTTCTTCTTTGTTCGGCGCGTAGCCGAGTGCGGTGTCGAGGTCGATAAGCTCACGTTCAATGAGTACCCTCAAGCTTTCGGTAAAGTCCTGCATACCTTCATTCTGGCATGCCCTGATAACCGATGGTATGTCCGACTCGCGCTCTTCGCTGAGAAGCTTCCTCACGACAGGGTTGGCAATCAGAATCTCAATCGCAGGCACGCGCTTAATCTTCGGATTGATGCCTGGCAGAAGAATCTGAGCGATAATGCCTTTAATCGCGAGAGCGAATGTCTGGCGGGCAAGGCCACGCTCCTCTTGCGGGAACATATCGAGGATACGCTGAATCGTCTGTGAACAGCTCGAAGCGTGCAGAGTTCCGAAGACGAGGTGTCCTGTCTCTGCGGCCTGCATAGCTGCGGAAAGAGTCTCAACGTCTCGAATTTCACCCACAAGAACAACGTCGGGGTCCTGGCGCATCAAGCCTCGGAGCGCGTCTTTGAAGTCGAGGCAGTCGATACCGACTTCCCTCTGGTTTACGATAGCCATTCTGTCCTGATGAACGTACTCAATAGGATCCTCAATCGTTACTATATGACATGCTTTTTTGCGGTTTATGCGGTCAATCATGGATGCAATCGTGGTGCTCTTGCCCGAGCCTGTCGGCCCGACCACAAGCACAAGCCCGTTGTGTGAGTCCGCGATATCTTCAATGATGGTCGGCAGGTTCAGTTTCTCAAACGGCGGAATATCGGAGTCAATACGTCTGGCGACGAGTCCGATGTATCCTTTTTGCCTGAATACGTTCACACGGAACCTGTCCATGTCAGTCAAGGCGTGTGCGAAGTCAATTGAGCCTCGCTTCATGAAAAAGGCCTTCTGATCGGGAGTGAGCATCTCGAAGATCAAATCTTCCATACCCGCTTCCGTTATCGGCTCGGCTTTCATCGCCTTGATTACGCCCGAAATACGCATTTTAGGCGGCAAGCCCACTTTGAGATGCAGGTCGCTTCCTTTAACCGCTACAAGAGTTCTGAAAAGTTTGTTAATTTTCGGATTGTGATTTAAAGTCTGATGGCTGTCTATTGGTTGCCCTTTTGTCATTATGGCTCCTAATGTCCTTTTTTTGTTTCTTACGCAGATGTAAGTGAAACATAGAATCTTATAAATTAGCGGCCTTGTGTCAACGATTTAAGAATCAAACGACGGCCCTTGATTGAGTTTAACATATAAAAAACAAAAATCCAGAGCCGAGGCACACTTTGAACGGTTTTTCTCACGAATTCAGCTTCGGCGACCGATTATAAAACAATTCTGTTGACGTGTCTGTTGACCGTAATTAAAATCTCATAGCAGATGGTGTTCGCTGCGTCTGCGAGCGCATAAGCACCGGCGGGGGAGTTATGTTCGTTATCTATGATTACGGCATACTGCCCCACATACACACCGGGCACGTCTGTAACATCCACCATTACCTGATCCATGCAAACCCTACCTATAACCGGTGCAAAATGATTGCCGATGCGTACCTTGCTGACATTTGAGTTTGTTCGGGAGTAGCCGTCGGAGTAGCCGAGCGGTATAATCGCAGACAGCGTGTCTCTGTGAGTGAAGTAGGAGCGGCCATAGCTTACGGAGCGCCCGATAGGAATTTTTTTTATATGTACAATCGGTGCTTCAACCTTCATTACCGGTTTCAGCTCAAATTCAGGCTTTTTCTGCGAACGTGAGTAATACCCGTACATGCTTATCCCGCAACGCACCATATCAAAATGTGCCCCCGGAAGTTTCAGCGTTGCGGCGCTGTTGGCAGCGTGCCTGATTACTCCGTGGCGTTTATTGATTCCTGAGCGTTCAAGGAAGTTGTTGAAGTTGTCCAGTTGCTCATAAGCAAACGCAAGGTCATCTTCATCGGCGGTGGCAAAATGTGTGTATATTCCGGCAAGTTCAAGCCTCGGAGAGCTGTCCACATAATTTATCAGCTCAAACGCGCCAAGCGGCTCAATGCCGAGCCGGCCCATACCTGTTTCCACGTTTATGTGCACTTTAAGCGGCCTGTCCGACTCTGTGAGGGCATCAGCCGCGTAACGTGCGCCATCCTGCGAACAGAGGGCGCAGTGAATGCCGCTGTGGCTTGCAAGCGAGATGTAATCACGTTCTATCGCTTCGGAGAGGGGCTCAAAGACAAGAATCGGCCTATGGCCGGCAACAGGCAGTATATAGAGAGCTTCATAGATACTTGCCACGGCATAAAAATCAATCGACTCGTCTTTGAGTATGTTAACCACCTCAAGCACGCCGTGTCCGTATGCGTTTGCCTTTATTACGGCGCAGAATTTTGTATTCGACTTGAGCGCTGATTTCAGGGATGATATGTTGGAGAGCAGGCGCTGTGAGTCAATTGTTGCTCGCAGGTCGGGTCTAAAAAAAAATTGACTTACGGTCATCTCAGCGATCCGTTATAATGTCGAGCCATAGTTTGAATAACTCGGTAAATGCCTTTAAGACAACCTTGATGTTGCCTCCCGATGATTCTCCGTACAGACGGGGGTAATGATCAACGGGATATTGAACGATACGGTAGCCGCGTCTTGAAGCACGCGCAAGAACTTCGGTGTCTATCAAGGCGCCACTGCTTTTGAGCTTGATATTATCAAACACTTCACGGCGATACAGCTTGAAAGCCGCATCAACGTCTTTGAGCCTGATGCCGAACAGGATGCCCATAAGACTGCTCCAGAGATGGCCGTTAAAACGCCTCAGGAGGCTGTCCTGACGATTTACCCTGTAACAGGATACTATGTCAACCTTGATAGCCGGATCGGTTATCAGAGGAACGATCCGCGCGAGGTCTTCAATATGAAACTGATTGTCTCCGTCGGTGTAGAACACGAAGTCTTTTCCGGCTGCCTTGAAACCACTTTGCAGCGCCGCGCCATAACCGAGGTTTTCCTGATGACTGATCAGTTTCACGCATGGGTCTGTATCAGCAAATTTGCGCACAATCTCTGCTGTGTTGTCGCAACTGCCGTCATCAACGACTATCACCTCAAAGTCGTCAGATATGTTCGGCAGAAACGCCAGTGTTTTTTCGAGGAGGGCAGAGATATTGTCCTGTTCGTTGTAGCAGGGAAAGAAAACGCTGAGCGGTATTTTGCAGCTTGTTGATCTCACCAGCCGGAACCCTTTATGATGTCCTGTATTTCAATATCCAAAGCTCTTGCATATGTTTCGTATGCCTTGATCTTCGGTTTGTCCTGTTCGAGCTCTTTGCTTCGTGAGTTGATGAATCTAAGGCAGCTGCTTGCGATGTAGTATTCGGTAATAAATCCGTCTTCCTGAACAATTTCATCCTTGAGGCGGATAAACCTGCCGACTTGTGCCGTGCAGAAATCATAAAGGGCCGCTTCATCGCTTCGTTGCCCTGATTCAAGAACCATCGACAAAACACAAAGCTCGCGGCTACGGCTGAACAGCTCAAGAGATTTCTCATAAGCGCTTGCAGGATCGCCGCTCAACCTGTAGCTCAGCTCCATCGTATCGCGGAGGTAATCGTGAGGGTATTTTGTTGTTCCGTTAAACACTCCGTTAAAGAGCCTCTTGCCATCTTCGGTGGCAGGGTCAACATATATCTGCTGATAGCTGTCGTTGTAAACAGGGCGCCATGAGCTGTACTTCATCAGTGTCATAAAGTTGGTCGTGTTGGCGTTTGCCGGCATTAGAAATATCCAGATGCCTTTGCTTGAGAGATACTCGCTCATCTCTTGCGCCGCGGCCTTGAGCTGGACAGGATAGTCGGTTACCTGTTTGCGCTGAGCCCTTGCGTTTGCAAGAATCTGCATGTAGCTCTTGCCGCCGCTCATGACGTCGTTTGTGTAGCTGTCAAACATTTCAATGTCGTAAGCTGCCTGCGCACGGCCATCCATATAGAGCTTGAGTGGAATGGCGCCTGTTTTTTCATCGCAATCCTGTGTGAAAGCAATAAATCCGCCTTCAGTCCAGAAATTAAGCATATTGCCGGAGAGCTGATTCTCGCGTATGAACTGACAGGCCTCAAAAGGCTTGGCATGCGAGACTGTCATTCTCATAAAAACGCTGTTGTAATCTGCACTGGCAAAGAATGGTGCCCTGTACACTTTGTAAAACTTGCCGGCCCAATAGATTCCAGGCAGGAAAACGGCGAGGGCAAACATCGCCGTAACAACTATCTTTATCTGTTCGAGTTGCTTCGGCTTAACGCTCATCCAAACCTTGAAGCGGTTGATTGCCTCTTGCGAAATCATTGCCAGAAGTGGGCACATAGCGGTTGCCGCTATCGGGATGAAACGTCTTGAACCGATGGCCATATTCACGGTGAACAGCACGATGATAAGGTGTGCAACGTCAAAGCGGTATCCGTTTCCGCTCTTTGAAGCAGCCTGAGACAATCTTACAATTGCCCAGATTGTAAACAGTATCGCACCTGCGCAGAAAAGATACAGGAATGGATATGACGTGCCTACGGGATTGTTCATCTCGAAAGCTCCATGCCATTCGTTTACGTCTTTCCAGCGAGCTGCATGCTCACTGACCGTAACAATGAATGTGTGCGTGAGGTTGGTCAGGTGATACGGGTTGAAAATAACCATGGCGACAAACGCCGCCGCTCCGGAAAGAGCCGTATGCAGAACGAGCTTACTGTCCGCTTCGACAAAGGATGCAGGCTTCCACTTAGCAGCAATTACCGCGGTAAGCCAGAACGGAACGAGTACAATAAAGGCATACAGGTACCCGCCGTGTACATTGCTCCAGAAAACCACTATCGGCACTGTAAGCCAGATAAAGAGGTAGTTCTTTCGCTGAGCAAGCAGGAGTATTAAAACAAACAGCGGCACAAGCAGGTTTGAATAAACTGCCGGCCTAATATCAATGAAACTTCGCCCCACAGCCATTGCGGCGGCCGCCCAGAAAGCGGCATTCATCTGCGATGCGCCGAGCAGACGGGAGCTGTAGTAAGTGACCGAGATAACCATCAGACAAATAATAAGCTTCCATACGACAAGCGCATCGTAGTTGAGGGCTTCGTAATCGGTTTGAGCGCCTTTAGTCCCGCCGATTATCTTGTAGAAGATGTATTGCGTGAGCCAGTTCTGGTCTATCCAGCCGTCCGGCATATACTTTTTTATAAAATTTCGTGCAAAGGTCGGGTATTTCTCAAGCTGCTCGGCGGTGGGGCCGGCTTCGTGAGAATTGGCACTGAACGGGTCTGTGGTGGTAACGCCGTGATTGACGAAATGGCGTCCGCAGGCCAAAGCCACCCATGTGTCGCCAGCGGAGACCGTGTGCGAAAAAGAGTGGCCGGCATAGACGAACAATGCCAGCCACACTAATAATGTCAGTACAATTTTCTTCGTAGTGTCAGTAGCGGTCAGCTTTTCAGCCATTTTTCAAGCCTGTCAAGTCCCTTTTCGATGTTATCCATTGAGCAGGCAAAGCTGAGCCGGATATTTTCTTCGCAACCGAAAGGCCCGCCGGGTACCGTTGCAACGCTTGCCTGTTCGAGGAAATTTGTGGAAAAATCCATGCTGTCCTTTATTACCACGCCGCCGATTGTCTTGCCGTAGTACGAGCTGACATCAGGGAAGCAGTAAAACGCACCTGTGGGAGGATGACATATAACGCCATCAATAGTTGAGAGTCTTTCCCACATATATATGCCACGCCTCTCAAACTCCTTTCGCATATCTTCAACAATCTCGCCGCATTCAAATGCCGCTATGGCTGCGTACTGAGCAAAGCTGACAGGGTTCTGCGTCATGTGAGACTGCAAGCGAGTCATAGCCGAAATAATATTCTTCGGGCCTGCCGTGAAGCCGAGGCGCCAGCCGGTCATTGAATAAGCCTTGCTCCAGCCGTTTATAGTGAGAGTGCGGCTGTAAGCGTCTTCGCTGATCGAAGCAAAGCTGGCAAACTTCGTGTCGCCGTAAATAAGCTTTTCGTAAATCTCGTCTGAAATTACGACAATATCGGTGCCTTTAAGCACTTCGGCAAGAGCTGCAAGCTCATCGGGGCTGTACGTAAATCCGCTTGGATTGTTAGGCGAGTTCATAATGAAGGCCGCCGTCTTATCCGTGATAGCTTCTTTGAGCAGTTCCGGCGTAATCTTGTAGTCGTGGTCAATGTTTGTATGTACGGGAACAAACACGCCGCCGGCAAGCTTTATTGCCTCGGGGTATGTTACCCAATAGGGAGCAGGAATGATAACCTCATCGCCAGGGTCAATCACAGCCTGCAGAGAAGTGTAGATTGAGTGCTTAGCCCCCATATTGACTATAACCTGATCGATGCCGTATTCGAGATTATTGTCCTGTTTAAGTTTTTTGCATACTGCCTTGCGCAGTTCCGGTATGCCGGGTGTGGCAGTGTATTTGGTTTTGCCGTCTTTGACTGCTTTAATCGCCGCGTCTTTAATAATATCCGGTGTGTCAAAGTCCGGTTCGCCTGCGGCAAAGCTCACAACATCTACGCCCTTAGCGATTAGCTCCTTGGCGCGCGTTGCAACTGCCATTGTTGCCGAACCGGGTACCGACCGTGCCCTTAGACTGGTCTTAGCCATTTATTCCTCTGCTATAATTATACTATTCGGTTAAAATTTACACCGGGGACATATTAAACCAGAAAACGCCTCTTCGGTCAACAAAAATCGTCGGTCAGCACCCATAAAACAAGCTGGAATAATTACGGCAATGCTTTATAATTCGGTTGTTAAACGCAACGCAACAGGGAAGAAAGTGGCAAGAGCAAGAAAAAAGAAAAATACAAAAGAAAGACTCTGGGTAGTCAGAGATGTTGAACAGGCGGCTCTTCGCAGACTTTGCGACGATCTGGGTGTGAGTGAGGTTGTTGCGAAAGTACTTCTGAATCGTGATATAGCTCAAAGCGAGCAAGCCTCGAATTTTATGCGTCCGTCGCTTAAAGAGCTTGTGCCTCCGGAGAAGCTTTCGGGAATGGTGGCGGCTGTCGAGAGAGTGGCCGCGGCGCTTGAATCACGCGAAAAGATCGCGATTTACGGCGATTACGATGTGGACGGAATAACTGCGACAAGCATTTTATGCAGGCTCTTCAGCCTACTCAAAGCTGACTACATTTATTACATACCCGACCGAATCGAAGACGGCTACGGGCTTAATACCGCCTCTATTGAGGAATTGGCTCAGTGTGGTGTAAAGCTTATAATTACCGTAGATTGCGGCGTTACAGCTCTGAACGAAGTGACCATGGCAAACAAGCTTGGCGTTGATGTTGTCATAACAGACCACCACCGTTTCGGCGAACAGTTGCCGGAAGCCTGCGCAATTGTGCATCCTATGTTTGATGATTATCCTTCGCCGAATTCTTGCGGGGCAATGGTTGCAATGAAACTCGCCTGGGGAATATGCAACCGCTACCGAGGCAGTGGACTCTCCGACGAACAGTGCAAGCAGTACCTGCTCATAGCGAGTGATTTTGCCGCGCTGGGAACGGTAGCCGATGTTATGCCGCTTCAGGGTGAAAACAGGGCGCTTGTCTCATATTGTCTCTCGTCAATACCGCTGTCTGCCGTGCCGGGTTTCATTGCTGCGATACATACCGCCGGTCTGAGAAATAAACAACGATTTGAAACGTTTGACCTCAGCTTCAGGCTTGTCCCCATGCTCAACGCCGCCGGCAGGCTCGGTAGCGCCAGGCTCGCAGTAGAGCTGCTCACAACCGACAGTCTCCAAAACGCTATGCAGATCGCAGGCGCATTAAAAAAACAGAATGAAGGCCGCAAAAAGATTGAAAAAGACATTTTTGCCGAGGCACAAACTATCGTAAAGCAGATGGGGCTCGACAGCCCCGAGGTAAAGAGCATTGTCATTGCCTCCGCCGATTGGCACCCGGGCGTAGTCGGTATTGTCGCCTCGCGTCTTGTGGAGACGTACTTCAAGCCCTCAATCTTGCTATGCGTCAAGGATGGTGTGGCGAAAGGTTCGGCGAGAACGATACAGGGATTCAACCTCTACTGCGCCATTGCATCAGCCGAAAAATACCTTAATGGCTTTGGCGGGCATTCCGAAGCGGCCGGCCTCTCTCTTGATATGGAGCATCTGCCGAATTTTGCGGAAGCTTTCGAGGAGTACGCGAAAGAACATACGACAGAAGATATGCTTGTCGAGCGGCTTGAACTTGACGGCATATTCAAGATAAGAGATTTTGACGGCAACACGTTGGAGCGCCTTGAAAGATTCGGCCCATACGGCAAGGGAAACCCAAAACCCGTGTTTGCTACAAAAGGTGTACACATCATAGGCCAGCCGGTCAAGATGGGGTCCGGAAACGAACATATAAGGTTCGTGATACGCGACTCGACAGGCGAGATGGGGTGCGTAGGCTTTAATATGGGTTCCCTGCATAAGAAATTGCTTGAAGCGGAGTTTTTCAGCATAGCCTATGAAACCGGCATCAACGAATACAACGGCCGCCGTTCGCCTCAATTTATTGTGAGAGACATAAATTTTGATTCATAAGAAAAAAGTCAAACTGGTAGTATTCGACATTGATGACACACTCTACCCCGAAAGGCTTTACTGCCAGAGCGGTTTTCGCGCTGTTTCAAAGTACCTTGCCGAATCAAAGGGCGTCTGCGCGGAAAGTTTTTATGAATCACTCTGCCAAGCTTTTGACCGAGCCGGAGGCAAGCTTTTCAATCTCGTGCTTGATAAATTCAATATTAGCTATGACGAGGAATTCATTGAAAAAATCGTTGCCGTTTACAGGGAGCATAAGCCGCATATTCAGCTCCGGCCGGATGCCGAAGAAGTGCTGAATTATTTGAAAGAGCGTTACAATCTCGCAATCATCTCAGATGGCTTTATGCCGGCACAAAAGCTCAAGGCGGAGGCGCTGGAACTTGATAAATGGTTTGAAGCTGCGATATTCACTGAAGAACTCGGACGCGAGTACTGGAAGCCGTCGTGCAGAGCGTTTGAGATTGTTTCAAATAAATTTGCTGTTGCACCGGAAAAATGCGTTTACATCGCAGATAATCCGGCAAAAGATTTCTATGCGCCTAACAAGCTCGGCTGGCAATCGATTATGCTCGAACAAAACGATGCGATTCATTCTCCGGTAGCGCTGTCAGAGGAGTATGAGCCTGGTATTAAAATAAATAGTTTGTGTCTTCTGGAAAGGATTCTCTAATGGGGCTTGAGGTAGAACTCAAATTCAAGGTTGATTCGCACACCCCCTACATTGCCCGCCTTGTGGAGCTTGCGGCGGAGCCCGGTAAACGCGTGCGTCAGCGCGATTTATATTACGATAACGCAGCAGGGGATATGTTGCGGGAAGATAAATGCCTAAGGATACGGGAGTACAGCGATGAGTTTGGTGGAAACAAGCATCACGTCTTATGTTATAAGGGACCAAGGCGTAAGGCAAATGTCAAGATACGCTCCGAATACGAGATACCCATATCAGATGAAGAGGCTCTGAAAAAGATCCTCGCCGGCATAGGGTTCAGTCTGAAAATATCGGTCGAAAAGAGGCGCTCATACTGGCGCTACAATAACTGTGATGTCTGCTTCGACAGTCTGCCATATATTGGCTCTTATATTGAGGTTGAGGGGGCGAGTGAGGAATCCGTGGAGCAGGTATGCAGAGAGCTCGGACTATGCTGGCAGAGCGAGAAAGCCTCTTATGCCTGCCTCATAGCAGAAGCGGCAGGGTTGGGTGACGCGCCCGCCAACGTAAAACTGCCCCCTTGTGATGAAACCTGTGAATCCTGCGAAGAATTTACCGAAATGCTTCGCGGCAAAACTGTTGAGATTGTGGCCAATGTAAAATCAGGCGCCGGCAATACAGGCAAGCTTATCGAAGGGATCGCAGCTCTCTTTAAAGAGCGTGGTTATGACGTGCGCAAGACGAGTTCCGCTTCGTTTCATGAGATACTTCGCAACGTAAACAGGGCGGCGGAAGACCCCTCCTGCGGTCTTATAGCTATATGCGGCGGAGACGGTACGCTTCGCGGATGTATTGAGGCAACCTGTGGTTCTGGCAAACCGCTCCTGCTCGTACCCTGCGGCACGGAGAATCTGCTCGCGAAAGAACTCGGCTACGAACAGACAATAGGGTGTTATGAAAAAATTCTTGATTGCGGTGTTCTTCGTAATATCGACATAGCCAAAGCCAACGGCAAGGTATTTACTTCAGTTCTCGGGATTGGTTACGATGCAGAAACGGTGGAGCTGCTCAGTGAGAGCAGGCAAGGCAATATCACCCATGCCGACTACCTCTGGCCGGCCTGGAAGGCCTTTTGGAGTCACGGCATACCTAAGTTCCAAGTTATCGCGGACGGCAAGGAGGTATTTAACGGGCGAGGGATTATGCTCGTAGGAAATATCTCGCGCTACGCTACGGGAATGCGCATACTCAAAGATGCCAGCCCCTGCGATGGCCTGCTCGACGTCTGTATTATGCCCTGCACATACAAACACGATATCATCCGTTTTCTGCTGATGACGATGGTGCAGATGCACTCGTCGATAGGCGAATTGATTTACATCAAATGCAAGACGATGCAGGTGTTTCCGCGAGGCGGCAGCATTATCACGCAAATTGATGGTGATCCCGGCCCTTGTATGCCGCTTGATATTGCTATTATACCGAGCGCGGTTCGTGTTCTGGTTCCGTGCCCCTAACAGAATTTCCAGCAGGCACACTTGTGCGAGCTATTGCCGGATACGGATGAAAGCTGCTGAATAGCTTCGGAGCATTGTTTCTCAGCAAACGGGCATCTCGGATGAAACGCGCACCCGGCAGGCGGATTCATAGGGCTTGGTACCTCTCCGTGAAGAATCCGTTTCTTTGCTTTTCTTGGGTCGGGTTTCGGAATTGCGCTCATTAAGGCAATTGTATAGGGATGTTTCGGGTTGGCGTAGAGCGTATTTGAGTCCGCTATTTCCACAATCCTGCCGAGGTACATCACTGCCACAATATTACTGATATGCTCAACAACCGCGAGGTCATGCGCGATAAAGAGATACGTGAGATTCAGCTCGTCCTGAAGGTCTTGCAGGAGATTTATCACCTGAGACTGCAATGATACATCAAGCGCACTGACCGCTTCATCGCATATTATAAACTTCGGCTTCAGGACAAGCGCCCTTGCAATGCCGACCCTCTGCCTCTGTCCGCCTGAGAACTCATGCGGATAGCGGTTTATATACTCCGCTGAAAGCCCTGCGCGCGTGAGCACATCGGCTACAATATCTCTTCTCTCCTTTCCTTTTGCAATTTTATGCGCCGAGAGTGCCTCGCCGACGATATTGCCCACAGTCATACGTGGGTTCAACGAGCCGTAAGGGTCCTGGAAGATAATCTGCATCTCTCGGCGAAGCTCGCGGAGGGTTTGGCGGCCCGCTTCAAAGACATCCACGTCTTCGTAAAAAACTTTGCCACCGGTTTGCGGATTAAGCCGCAACATCGTTCGGCCGATTGTAGTTTTGCCGCAGCCGCTCTCGCCTACCAGCCCGAGTGTTTTACCGCGCGGAATCTCAAAGCTGACATCATCAACCGCTTTAACGTACCCTGCAACTCTCGAAAAGATCCCCCTACGTACAGGGAAATGCGTTTTGAGATTGTTTACCGTAATAAGTGTATCGCTCATTCGTTTACTTTCCAGCAGGCCACAGCTCTTTCTCCGGTGAGCTCGCGAAGTGGCGGCTCGACCTCTCGGCATCGCTTGTCATCTCCGTATAAATCACATCGAGGATGAAATTTGCATCCTGTCGGAAATTCAAGCGGGTTGGGCACTATCCCCGGGATTGTATCAAGGCGCTTTCTGTTTGAGCCGAGTCTTGGCAGAGAGCGGAGTAATCCGAGGGTGTAGGGGTGTTTCGGATTATCAAAAATTTCGGTTACGCTCCCTGTTTCCACGACCTTCGACGCGTACATAACCACAACATAATCTGCGTTTTCCGCCACAACGCCGAGGTCGTGAGTGATAAGCAGGATACTCATCCCGTTTTCGGTCTGCAAATCACGCAGAAGCTCAAGAATCTGCGCCTGTATCGTTACGTCAAGAGCGGTAGTAGGCTCGTCTGCAATGAGCAATCTCGGGTTGCAGCTGAGCGCCATAGCTATCATTATGCGCTGTCTCATGCCACCGGACATCTGATGCGGGTATTCGCCTGCTCTGCGGGCGGGGTCTGATATGCCGACACTTTCTATCATCCGGACGGCTTTTGTCATTGCTTCTTCGGAAGAGATGGAAAAGTGCGTAAGTATGGCTTCAGCAATCTGTTCACCGACCGTATAAACAGGGTTCAGGCTGGTCATGGGTTCCTGGAATATCATGGCGATATCCTTTCCCCTGAGTTTTCTGATTTCAGATACGGGCATAGAGAGCAAATCCTTGCCGTTGTACAAAACCTCTCCGGATTTTATTTCGGCAGGTGGTTTGGGAAGAAGCTGAAGAACAGCAAGAGATGTTACGCTCTTTCCGCAGCCGCTCTCGCCCACAAGAGCGACAGTCTTACCTTTGTCTATGTTGCAACTGACTCCTGAAACAGCGCGAACTTCTCCCTTGTCGGTATTGAAGCTGACGCTGAGATTCTTAATCGAAAGCAAATGTTCCATTTATTCGGCAACCCCTTGAGCCTCTGCTTTCAGAGCAGCCTCTGCGGCTTTCTGTGCGCTTTGCATCTCTTTCACTTCCTCCGGTTTAAGTAAAGCCAGCTGGTTCATCCAGAACGGGTCAGTCCAGTCTTCGCTTGCTTCTAATACATCAAAGAGGTGCGTTACCTCTTCAACTGTAAGCTCCTCGCTGCTTATGGCACATTTGATTTGATAGTACTTCGCTCTGGCCCATTTCCAGCTGTCAAAATCCTCGTTCTCTCTAAGCGCCCTGGCAAGCTTTCCCCAAGCCGCGGAGGCTTCCATAAAATTACCCTTCTGCATAAAATCACGGGCTAAAATGCGGTAGTACGCGATTCCCTGTGTAGTTTCCTCTGCCAGCCCCGACAGATTGACGCTCATTCGCTTGGTGGCGATTGCAAGCGTTTCGTAGTAAACAAGCTTCACTCGCTCGGGCATATTGCCCTTGTAGCTTTCGGTTACGATGTTTGCCATTCTTTCAAGGCGCATCTTGCCGGATATATCATCAACGGAGGGCGACATATACAGCTCCGCCTTGTCGAGATACTGCTCAAGCACAAACGCGAAACAATCGCCTGTTACGGGGATGAAGTTGTCGTATTGGTCAATAAGCAACTCCACCGCCTCCTTTGCCCTTCCGTTCAACGAAAGGCTCCTGCTGTACATATCGAGAACGTCGGTGTAGAAGGCAAGGTCGGATTCGTCGATCTTTTTGTAAAGAGCGCTTACCTCCGGCAGCACATCTTCACCGGCTTCAAACTTATCAACCAGTAGCTCAAACTCTGCTTTATCCTTAAATTTGCCGTTGGAGTTCACGATTTCTTTGAACGTCTCTAACGAATATTCGGGTCTTTCATTTTGAAGATCGACCGCATAAAGGAAGCAGATTTCTTCGTCCTTGTCATCGCCGACCAGCTCGATATATTTGTCGAAAGAGTCAATTGCCGCCTGCCTCTTGACAGGGTCGTCGCCGCGAAGGGCCTGGTGTCCGGCGGCCGCGGAGACGGTGTAGAGGTATAAATCTGTGAGCTCGGGGTACCTTACGGAGCTGTTGTCGTTTATCGCAAGCGCTTTGAGAATAAAATCAAAAGCACGCTCGTTATCTCTACCGAGAAGCTTCGACGCAACTGAGAAATTTATCAACTTGCTCTGGTATGACACGTCCGTAGATGCTGCGAGGATAAACGAATCGAAAAGGTTTGATTTGTTCATAAGCGCCTGATACACGATAAGCTCCCTCTCTACGGGGCTCATTTTGTCAACACGGTTCATCAGCTCGGCGGTCGGCAGTTGACGTAGCGCGCGCTCGTAAGCTATTTTGGAGATGGGTTTTGTCAAACCCGGCCAGCGCTCCAAAAGTTCGAGCAACAGGGAACCTTCGCCGGTCTCAAGCTCGAGAAACGCAAGCTGAATGGAAAGGTCGGGGTAGTTTTCAACGCCCAGTTCACGATACCTGTTTACAACTCTATTGACATCATCGCGGCTGAAAGGACGCAGAAGACGGAGACGGGCTATCTCAGCTTTGAAGTTTTCGAGAGAGTTGCGCTCTGTATTGACGAATGCTTCTTCGAGATAATTGAAGGCCTGATTTGCAAGGCTTTCATTTCTCTTTGAGAGAACGTACATCACGTTTGTTTGAAGCACCGCAATCTTGCCTGAAGGAACGCTGTCTTTAATCTGGTCGAGATTTCTCAGTATTTCGCGTAGCGGTGCTTCCTGCTCTTCGGCGGGAATGGATATGGCTTTGAGGAACTGAGCCTCCTGTATCAGGAAGATGATGTAATTACGCAGATTTTCGCTTCTCCTCCAGAGCCTGTTCTTGCCATATTTAAGGTCCCAGCTGTCATCTTCGTAGTCCTCGATCTTTTTCTGGGTGCGCAGCTGCGATTCCTGTATTTCCCTGAGGCGCGCAACAGAAGCGGAGGCGAGCCTGTAGAGATTCGTGCGAACAGTGTTATCGGTAAACTGCTCATCGAAATAAAATTCAAGCATATAGCCGAGGCTTCGTTCCTGAAGCGAGTTGGAGCATTCAACGGCGGCCTGTTCAATTGCCTCAATATCACTTTCGGTAGGCAGCTGTTCGGCGGAAAGAGCTAATGAGGCCACAAAGATGGCAAGCGCAAGTATATATTTCATATCAATCAACGATGAACGTAATGTTCTCGATTCCAAGCCCGTACATTATGTTGTAAAATTTTGCCAGATGATTCCACGTCAGCTCATCACCACAGGAAAGCTCAAGCGGGTCTTCAGGTTTCCTCTTCTGATCATCGTAATACGCGATAAACTCCGCGGCCACATCATTCATGGCCGCCGCGCTTGTGCTTTCCGTGATAACTTCCTTGCCCCCGTACCTGATAACGAATGCGCCTTCGGCAGTATCAAGCTCCACTCTCAACGGGTCGATCAGAAGCGCGCGCCCGACGCCGGTAACCTGAGTTGTCGGCAGGCCCATCGGTAGCTCGCCCTCGCTCGGGCGGAATCTGGTTGTGGCAATGAAGAAAATAAGTAGCAGAAACACAATATCGGTAAGAGCGGTAATCTGGAATTTCAGCCCGGAGCTGGATTCGGCATATCGCTCAAGTACTGTGGTTCTGATTGTTCTCGGTTGTTTTGGATTAGGCATAGTTTTCAGAGTATTACAGGGTTTTTGAGTTCTTCAATTTTTGGCAGGTCGTCAATGCTGCTGAGGCCGAATATCTCCAGAAACTTTTTTGTTGTTCCATAGAGTATAGGGCGGCCGAGAATATCGGCTCTGCCGGCTATTTTGACAAGCCCTTTGTTCATAAGGCTTCTGATCATGTCTCCCGAAGCTACGCCACGCACAGCCTCAATATCAGCCCTGATTACGGGCTGTTTGTATGCTATTATAGATAACGTTTCAAGCGCTGCCCGGGTGAGCCTGGTTTCTTTTCTCTCGCGAACGAGCTTACGAAGCCAGTTGTTGTAAACTCTGCGGGTCAGCATCTGATAGCCACCGGCAATATTTTCTACGAGAAAGGCGGAATTGTTGTCTTCGTATCCCTTATTCAGTGCTTCCACCGCATCTTTGACCTGTTTCACGCTTGATATACCTATGATATTTACAAGCCGTGATGCGCTTATAGGTTCATCGGAGGCAAATAGAACCGCTTCAATAACCGATTCTATGGTAGGACGGCATGTATCATCATCCGCAAGGTCAGAGTCTGTAAACTCCCCCCACGACAAACCTTCCTCCCCTGAGGGAAGTTCTTCCGGTTTGATTTCCTCGTGATAGGGAAAAATCAGTTGCTGAGGCGTATTTTCTGCTTCCGGCATAATGTCCATAAGGTTAATAGTATCAAACTTAATAAATTTTAAGGTTTGGGCGCAGTAAATCAAGCTTTCCTTGCCCACTTGACGTGATTTGCACTTTGCTTAACATTTGTGTGAAGACAAAATCTATTATTTTTAAAAAAAGGGATTTGCATCTATGGCACTCGAATTCAAATACAGCTCATACAGGGTGAATAATTTCGCAATTGCCGTGGTTATACTTCTCGGCTTGAGCGCCTGGTTTACCTATGATGGTTACCGCAACGCAGACTTTATCGAAAAGCACACAAATGCTGGTGTGCCTGATGATACGCTTAAATTCAACCGCGGCTTCTGGTATGGGGGGGTCCCTGCCGCAATTGTATGTGCAGGTTTCTTTCTTGCACTCAGGGGCAGAAAGATAGTTGTCGATGACAACGCCATCAAGATCAACGGTAAAAGTATCCCGCTTGATGCCATTGAATCTCTCGATCAAAGCAAATTCAAAGACAAAGGCTTTTTCATCCTACATCACGGCGCAGGCCAATCTACGAAATTCAGCCGTAATCAGTGGGACGGCATGAATCGGCTCAGAGAGTTTGTCATAGAGAAAATAAGCTGACTTCATCCTTGGTGACGTCAAAAAAATTTGTATAAAAAGCATTTTTTCTTAGAATGTGATAAAGCCGTAGCGGAGAAGTATCTGTTACGGCTTTTTGTTGTACTGATACGAGGAATGATAGCAGATGAATTGTTGTGTTACCGGTCTCCAGTGGGGAGATGAAGGCAAGGGAAAGGTAGTTGATATTCTCGCGGAGAAGAGCGACATGGTTGTTCGCTTCGCGGGCGGAGCCAATGCCGGCCATACCGTAATAATCGGAGACCGTAAATTCGCACTCCATCTTATGCCCAGCGGGGCCGTGCGTGAAGATACCAGCTGCGTTATCGGCAACGGTGTTGTACTCGACCCCGAGATTTTTATTGAGGAGCTTGAAGGCCTTGAGCAGCGCGGTTTCAAGTTTGATGACAGGCTTTTTATCAGCGAAAACGCTCACGTTGTCCTTTCATACCACAAGCTCGAAGATGGACTTCGCGAAGCGTCCCTCGGCAAGAATAAGATCGGCACTACCAACCGCGGCATCGGCCCTTGCTACTCGGATAAAATCGGCCGCAGCTATGCCGTCCGTATGGCTGACTTCCGCAATCTTGAAACCCTGCGCGAAAAGCTCGAAAAAATCATCAGCTATAAAAATCTCGTGCTCGGCGCCATATATAACGCAGAGCCCATAGGAGTTGATGAGGTCTTTGAAAGCTGCAAAGTTTACGCGGACAAACTCGTCAAGTACGTGTGCAATACAACAAAGCTTCTCCACGAATCAATAGCGCAGGGCAAGACAATCCTCTTTGAGGGAGCCCAGGGCGCTCTACTTGACCTTGACCACGGGACATTTCCTTTTGTTACCAGCTCCAACGCCTCCGCACTTGGAATGAGTGCAGGTTGCGGCGTGCCGGCTTGCAAGGTGGAGCGATTCCTCGGCGTTATCAAGTCTTATACAACACGTGTGGGAGCGGGGCCTTTCCCCACAGAACAGGACAACGAAACAGGCAAGCTCATCAGGGATAAAGGCCATGAATACGGCACAACAACCGGCAGGCCGAGGAGATGCGGCTGGTTTGATGGCGTAGTCGTGAAGTATTCTGCGGCAATCGGCGGAATAAACGGCCTTGCCGTAATGCACCTCGATACCCTTGCCGGCATCAAAGAACTCAAGATTTGCACGGCTTATGTCGTTGATGGCGAAAAGACTGATTTCTTCCCGACTGAGGCCTCGGTACTTGAGAAAGTGGAGTGTGTTTATGATACTCTTCCCGGTTGGGAAGGCGATCTTTCCGCCATTACCGATTATGCAGACTTGCCGGAAAATGCACGCAACTATATCGCGGCAATCGAGCGCGTAACAGGCGTTCCCGTGGTAATGGTGGGCACGGGCCCCAAGCGCAACCATATTATATACAAAGACTGATTTTTTAATGTCGTACGATTTCCAATCTGCAAGAGCCACTTTCGCCAAGCTTACAGAGCTTTCCTCAAGCTCAATCCCGCGGCATGTGGGAATAATAATGGACGGCAACGGCAGATGGGCCGCGCAACGCGGAAAGCCGCGTTTCCACGGGCACAGAGAAGGCGCTAAAAAGATAGAAACCGTTTGTGATACCGCCCGCGAAATCGGCCTTGAATGCATAACTCTCTACTGCTTCAGCGTGCAGAACTGGAAGAGGCCCTCGATGGAAGTTGAGTTTCTAATGCAGCTCTTTACGCGCTACCTTGTGGCTGTGCGTGAGTATTTGCAGAAGCACAATATGAGCCTGCTTCATTTCGGAAGACGCGATGGCCTCCCCTCTGAGATGCTCACCGAGCTTGATAAAACAATCGAAGGAACAGCCGAAAATACCGGTCTCGCCCTTGCACTCGCCCTGAACTATGGCGGCAGAGAGGAAATTCTCGATGCCTGCAAGTCAATTGTGCGCGAAGGGATCGCCCCCGAAGACATAACTGAGCAAACCATAAGCTCGCGCATTTATTCATCCGGCCGGCCTGATCCGGAGCTCATCATTCGCACCTCCGGAGAATTTCGTACGAGTAATTTTCTTCTATGGCAGGCAAGCTACGCTGAATATTACGTAACAGATACTCTCTGGCCGGATTTTTCGCGTGAAGAATTTATTGAAGCGGTCTGCTCGTTCGCAGGGCGTGAAAGACGTATCGGCGATGTGAGGCCTGCGGGGAAGTAAAAATTGGAAAACGTAAGAGATCAACTTAAAGTTGAAATGCAGCGCGCGGTACTCGTTGGCGCGATACTTCGCGGCAAGGAAAAGGAATGCGACAATCTCGAAGAGTTGACATGTCTTGCGGAGACTGCCGGCGCACAGATTGTTGACCGGCTCCAGCAGAAAGTCAGTGTTATAAACCCTTCAACTTTCATCGGCAGCGGCAAGGCAAAGCTGATAGGGCAGCGCGTAAAAGAATCGCAGGCTCAGCTCGTGATTTTCGATATAGATCTTTCCCCCGGCCAGATACGAGCGCTCGAAAAGATTATCGAAGCTCAGGTAATTGACAGAAGTGAATTGATACTTGATATTTTTGCAACACGCGCCCGTACGAAACAGGCAAAGTTGCAGGTGGAGCTGGCGCAGCTTGAATACACCTATCCGCGCCTTACGAGAATGTGGTCTCACCTTGACACCGTAACCGGTGGTGCGGCCAGCGGGGGTGTGGGAACGCGAGGAACGGGTGAGAAGCAGCTCGAAATTGATCGCCGCCTTGTTAAAAAGCGCATCGGCGAGCTGAAACGCGAACTGAAACACATCGAACTGCGCAAGGAACGTGAGATTGATTCGCGGGAGGATATGTTCAAGATTTGCCTCGTAGGATATACAAACGCCGGCAAGAGTACGTTTATGAATGCAGTAACCTGCGCGGATGTTCTTGCGGAAAACAAGCTGTTTGCCACGCTTGACACGCGCACAAAAAAATGGCAACTTGACAACGGCGCAGAGGCGCTTCTGAGCGACACGGTCGGGTTTGTAAAGAGGCTGCCGCATCAGCTTGTGGAATCATTTAAGGCAACTCTCGCCGAGGCCCTCAATGCTGACTTGCTCATTCACATCGTTGACGTGAGCAACGAACGCGTATTCGAGCAGATTGACAGTGTTGACAGGGTGCTGAAAGAAATAGGATGTGAGCATAAAGATATGCTCATTCTGTTCAATAAATCAGATGTTCCTTCGAGCATCAAGGCCCTCGAAACCCTTCAAGCGCTTCACCCTGAGGCCGTAAGCATTTCGGCAAAGGCCGGCTTGAACATCGATAAAGTAACCTCTGCGGTCTCTGCTATGATTTCAGGCTCTAAAGAACGTTTGCGTGTTACTTACAGCGTCAAAAACGGCAGGCTCCTCGGTTTCATAAATAAACACGCCGAGGTGCTTGACACTGAATACACGGGCATGAGCGTAGTGCAGGAGATTGTCATCGGATCCAACGCGCTTGCACGACTGCGCTCGCTATCGCCGGAAAGCGTTGAGCTGATTTAAGCCTGATTAACGCTTTGCTAACCTTTCGCTGTTCGCTTAGCGGGTTGCGCCTTTTCCGCTTTCCACTATAAAAATGTTTATTTCTTGCAATCAGTTCTTATAATCATGCGGGATAATTATACAGGCGCGGTTTCAAGTGAAACGTACAATCGGAAGGCAGAATGTATGTCAAAGAAAACAAATTACTTCAACATAGGCCTGTTTGTTATCATTGCGATAGCCTTGATAACGACTGGAGTCATTGTGTTCGGTACGGGTGTAATTGGGCGCAACAGCGAGTTATATGAGGCGTATTTCGATGAGAGCATTCAAGGGCTTTCGATTGGCTCACCGCTGAAGTACCGAGGCGTTGATATCGGTCGTGTTGAACGCATTGATCTCGCTTCACAGGTATATCACAATCAGCTCAAAGGAGATGATTTTGTTAATTACGGCAAATACGTGCGCGTGGTGCTTGCTGTCGATTCCGATAAAATAGCAATGTCCCCTGTGCCGGGCGGCAATAGGTCAGAGGGCGAGTTGCAGCTTCGCGTACGCATCGTCGCCCAAGGTATCACAGGGCTGTCTTTCCTTGACGTCGATTTCTTTGATCCTGTTAAACACCCTACGCTTGACTATCCGTGGAAGCCTGAGAATCCCTGTCTTCCGTCTGCTAGTGGAATGATCAACCAGTTTGTGTCCAACATTGAAACTTTTCTTGATAACGTCTCGAAAATAGACTTCCTCGAAATTCAGAACAACCTTAACACTACTCTCGATGATATAGGCTCTACATTTGGAGCATTTCGAGAAACCATTGACGGCCTTAATGTTGAGCAGCTTTCAAACGATCTTACTGATTTAATCGAGCAGGTTAATGTAACTGTTTCTGATATAAGGAAGCTTACCGCTAATCTTGATGATACTGTTACAAATGCCAACGCGAAGATATCTGAGGTGCAGATGAAGGAAATAAACGATAAAGTTGTCGCAGTGCTTACCGGTTTTGGCGAGGTGAGTGCCAAGATGTCATTGCTTTTTGAGCCGCAAAATGATGATTATATCACTATCCCTGAGTTAACCGGAGAAATGAAGACCAGTCTAAAAGAATTTCGCAGGAAGTTAACCGAAAGCAATGAAAATGTCAAGCAGATAGCGGAAGACTTCAGCAGATTTGCCGACAATATGGACAATCTGATTGAAGATGTGAGTGCGCAGCCGTCAAAGCTGTTTTTCTCCGATGAGCCTGCAGAATCGAAGGTGTTAGAATGAAAACAAAACTGTTTCTGGTATTGCTGGCGTTTGCAGCGGCCGGCTGTGCCTCATCAAATTACTCCGTAAAGGCGCTTTACCTGCTCGACTCGCCCCGCTTGACGCGTGATATTTCGCAGCTGAGCGGCTTGAGCATTTTCGTTGACCGTTTCGAGACGGCTCAGCCTTTCGATACATGCAAGTTTGTCTATAAGACCGGCGCATCAAAGTATGAGGTTGACCATTACCGCGAATTTCTTGTACCACCAAGCGTAATGGTGCAACTCCAGACGAGCGACTGGCTCGAGGACTGCGGGGTTAAGCTGGTGCTCTCGCGCGGCAATGCGGAGTTTGCGGTCAAGGGCTTCATAACAGAATTCTATCTGGATGCGTCTGAAGACGATGTAAGGCAAATGGTACTGGAAGTTCGTTTCTTTGTTTTCCATAATGGCGAACCGATAGAAAGCTTCACCCTTCGGGCAGAAGATAAGCCGGAATCGAATACCGCCGATGAGTTTGTCGCTTCGGCAGACCGTTCGCTGCGGAATATCCTTACCCGGTTTGAGAGAAGACTTGCCGAGCTACGCAGAACGGAAGTGCAATGATGCTTAACGAGCTGTTCTATTCGATTCAGGGCGAGGGATTTCTTGCCGGCGTGCCAAGTGTATTTGTACGCCTTGCAGGGTGCAACCTGCGTTGCAAGTGGTGCGACACGCCTTACGCGCTTGATGCTGAAAGCGGTGAGGAGATAGATCTGATTGATATGTGGGAGAAGGTGTTTGAATATAAATGCCGGCATGTCGTTATCACGGGCGGAGAGCCTATGCTCTGGGATGAAATAGACCATTTTACCGCTGAGTTGATGTGCCATGACAAGCACGTAACAATCGAAACCAACGGCACAATCTATCGCCCTGAGATTCCGGCCGCTCTTATGAGTATCAGCCCGAAGCTTGCGAACGCTTTCCCCGAAGGAGCAGAGCCGGCGTTCGATGCGAAGATAGTGCGCAAGCTGATGAGGAAATATAATTACCAGCTCAAGTTTGTTGTCGGCGGGGCAGAAGATGTTTCGCTCGTTCAATCAGCGCTTAAAGAACTCGGTCAGGCAGTCAAAGGCAGAGTATTACTGATGCCTCAGGCTCGTACAAAGCAGCAGTACCGTGAGCTTGCCCCGAAAATAGCGGAGCTTTGCCTTGAGACGGGATTTTGCTTCTCACCACGCCTGCATGTCGAGATGTACGGCGACAAGCGCGGCGTGTGAATTTCAGTCTATGATCAGCTTATGTGCCTTCTCGGCCTTGTACAACCTCACGGCAGCTTCAATACCCGAACCTGCGGTGGCGAAAGCCGTAACGAAATATACTGCCAGAATCACAATAGCCGAAAGCTTTGAGCCTGCCATCAGGGCGGAATGAAGCAACACATACGCCCCCGCGATGCACTGACTGAACATTTTGACCTTACCGAATTTCGATGCCGCGAAGTTGTGTCCTTTTGTCTCAGCTACCTGGCGAACCATTGTTACTGACAACTCGCGCACGATTATAATCCCCGTTAGCGTCCAGCGTACGACATCTTGAGCAATGGGAGACAAAATGCTGATTTCCGGCAATGAGCGCAGAGTAAAACAGATAAACGCACCGACAATGAAGATCTTGTCGGCAAGAGGGTCAATAACCCTGCCGAATTGCGATTCTACCTGCCATCTTCTGGCGAGAAAGCCATCAAGGAAATCCGTTGCCGATATTACGATAAAGAATATCAGGCATTCGATAAACCCCGCGCTGTCGCCAGGCTCAAGCTTCATAATCGTCAGGAAAAGGAGAAGCGTAAGGACAATTCGAGAAACCGTTAGAATGTTGGGGATGTATTTTTTCATTGTAGTTAAACCTGTGTTTTCAGTATAGCTGCAGCTATGGCTTCTGCGCTACAGTTGCAGAGGTTAAGCTGCGCAGCTCTTGTGTTTTTATCTATAAAATTGTCCGGCGCGCCTAAACGGTGGATGTTTTCTGCTCCCATACCCATCTCTTCCGCCTTTTCCAGAAGCGCAGAGCCGAAGCCGCACATAAGTCCATGGTCTTCAACGGTGAAAATCTTTATGCCTGATCCTGCAAGGCGCACGATATTTTCGTCTATCGGCTTGGCGAAGCGAGCGTTGACAATGTCGCAGATAATTGCCTTTTCGGCAAGCATTCGCGCCGCCTCCACTGCCTCACATAGAACTGCGCCGTAAGATACTATCACGATTTGCGCGCCATGGTCAGTGAGGGTAACAGATTTACCCGTCTCAAACAGCTCGCTGAGCGCATCAAATTCCCCGAGATTTTGCGGGATAATATCGCGTGGGTATCGGATTGCCATCGGAGATTGTGTCTGTGCGGCGTACATCACGGCTGCGTGAAGCTCGCGCTCGCAGGCCGGTGCGCAGACTATCATCTTCGGTATCGCCCGCAGAAAGGCTATATCGAGCATACCGTTGTGTGTGTAGCCGTCATCGCCGACAACCCCAGCTCTGTCAATACAGAACACGACCGGAAGCCCCTGCAACGCTACGTCATGCGCAATCTGGTCGAATGCGCGCTGGAGAAATGTCGAGTAGATGCATACAAACGGCCTTATGCCGGTCTTTGCCATCCCCGCCGCCATATCAACGGCAACGCTCTCGCATATCCCCACATCGAAAAACTTGTGCGGATGTTTATCTCTGAATATATTCAAGCCTGTGCCTTCCGGCATCGCGGCGGTTATAGCGGCTATATTGCCGCATACATCCTCCACATCGCAGAGACTCTCTCCGAGCACCTGCGTGAAACTGCGCTTGCCCTTGCTCTTGGCCTCGCCGTTGATGTAAAATGGACCGGTAGAATGGTATTTCGAAGGGTTTTTGTCTGCGGGGTGATAGCCGTAGCCTTTGTTGGTGTGAATATGCAATACGGCAGGGCGGTTGTGCTGTTTGAGTGCGGTGAACAGCTTGATAAGGCCGCTGATGTCATGCCCGTTAACGGGCCCGAAGTAGTCAAGCTCCATGCTCTCGAATATCTGGCACGCGCTCTGCTGCATCCTGATGGCTCTTTTGAACCGGTGCAAGGCACTGTCAACTTTACTGCCAACAAGCGGAATTCTGTTAACGATTCTTTTTGCAGTACGATTGAAGCTTTCGTATTTGCTGTTGAGTCTGATTCGCGAGAAGATAGCCGCAAGCCCTCCTCGGCTCTCATCAATACTCATTGAGTTGTCATTCAAAACGACAAGCATCTGCCTATTCAGCTGGGTGAGATTGTTCAGCGCCTCAAAGGATGCGCCGTTTACAATGCTCCCGTCGCCAACAAACGCAACCACCTTTTCTTTTGTGCCTTTGAGGACGCAGCCCTGGCCTATACCGAGAGCCGTGCCGATGCTTGTGCCGGCGTGCCCTACGGAAAAACGGTCTGTCGGGCTCTCTTTCGGCTCGGGAAATCCGCTCACGCCGCCCGCCTTGCGCAGGCGCTCGAAGCCGGCTTTACGGCCCGTGAGTATTTTGTGCGTGTAGCACTGATGCCCCACATCCCACACAAGATAATCTTTCTCGAAGTCGAAAACGTAATGCATCGCTATCGTAACCTCAACCGCACCGAGATTGCTCGCGAGATGTCCTCCGTTTATGCTTACCTTCTCTACAATAAATTCCCTTATCTCTTCGGCCAGCGCTTCCAGCTCCGGTATATTCATCGACTTGATGTCGGCTGGCGAATTAACTTTGTCCAATATCTTATCGCACATACGTAATTGTTACCTCTACATAGTCCTTTTGAGAAGCATCATAACCATCTCACTCAGCGGAGCAGCCTTCTCCCCGTATGGGGCGAGCATAGCTTCGGCCTGCGAAGTGAGATTTGCCGCGCGTGCCTTTGCGACTTCCATTCCCGCAACTGCCGGCCATGTGGCCTTGCCGGCCGCGCTGTCCTTGCCGACGGTTTTGCCCATCTGTTCCGTTGTCGATTCGACATCGAGGATGTCATCTGTAATCTGAAAACAAAGACCCATTGTGAGCCCCCATTGCATCATCAGATTTACGTCCTTTGAGTCAGCATTTGCGCAGACTGCGCCCATAGCCGCAGCCGCGGCAAACATCATTGCTGTTTTGTGATGGTGAATATATTCAACATCTGCCAGCTCGACGGCATTTTGCTCTGCCTGCATATCCGCTATCTGCCCGCTTATCATTCCACCTGCGCCGGAAAATCCGGTGAGTATGCCGATGAGCTTGAGTGCTTTGGAGCTATCTTTGATGTCTGTTGCAAGAATTTCCAAAGCCATGCTCTGGAGCGCATCTCCCGCGAGGATGGCCGTAGCCTCGCCATATTTAATATGTACAGTTGCCCTGCCGCGGCGAAGGTCGTCATTGTCCATAGCCGGCAAATCGTCGTGTACGAGAGAGTAGGTGTGCATCATCTCTATCGCACAACCACTCACGATCGCTTCGGCTTTTATCTCGCCGCACAACATCCTGCACACCCACTGCACGATAGTGGAGCGGATGCGCTTTCCTGGCGCGAGAAGCGCATAGCTTACAGCATCAAGAAGAGCGCTGTGGATGTCGTCTCGTTCTTTAAGATGTTTCTCAAGTTGACCGTTTATTACTCTGACCGCTCTTTCGAGTTCGGTATTTATGTTATCAGCTTCTATCGACATTTTTCGTTCGGGCCGTCTTTCTCAGGGTGGATTATATCAAGTAAAATTGTATTATAAGAGCTTAGGTACCAATTTCACGAAAAAACATGAATACAGGGTGAGTTTTTTGGACGAGAAGAAAATACTCATAATCGGAGTAACAGCCAGCGGCAAAAGCCGACTGGAGTTTGAGCTTGCGCGGCATTTTGCTACCGAGATTATAAGCATAGACTCAATGAAGGTTTATAAGCGTATGGACATAGGCACGGCAAAACCCCCGATTGAACGCAGGCGGCAGGTGCCGTATCACCTTATCGATGTGGTAGAGCCATGGGAGTCTTTCGGGGTAAACCGGTTTCTTGAACTTGCGTGGCAAGCGCAGCAGGATATGTCTGTCAGAGGTAAGAAAATTCTCGCTGGCGGCGGCACAGCTATGTACATAAAAAATTTGCTCTACGGCCTCTTTGAAGGCCCTGGCACAGACCCCGAAATTAGAGCGAAGTTGCGTAAGAGGATAGAAAACGAAGGCAATGCAACCCTTCACGCAGAGCTTGCCGAAGTTGACCCGGCCGCAGTGGAGAAGATTCATCTCAACGACACAAAGCGCATTGTACGTGCGCTGGAGGTCTTTTACAGCACCGGAACGCCTATATCGTCTATGCAGACACAGTTTGCAGGCAAGCCTGACCCTGATTGGCTTGTGATTGGCCTACGCCGCAATAAAGACATTGAGAGCCGCAGAATAAACGCACGCGTCAAGCAGATGGTTGCCGGTGGGCTTATAGAAGAGGCAAGGGCGCTATACGAGCTGGATAAGCCTCTCAGCAGGCAGGCGGAGGTTGCAATCGGGTATGCCGAGCTCTTCGATTTTTTCAAGGGCAAACTCTCCGAAGAAAAGGCTATCGAAAAGATAAAGATTAACACCCGCCGCCTCGCCAAAGCGCAGAGGACTTGGTTTAAGACATTCAAGGGCGTTCGCTGGCTTGATGTTTCGGAAGATGAAGAATTTGACTCTGTGTTTGACCGCGCGCTTTCCGTCATAGAAAAGGAGGGACAATGGCGCTGAAGAGGGTGTTGCTGTTTGGCGGTTCGTTCGACCCCGTTCATACCGGGCACGTTGAGCTGCTCAAAGAGGTACAGGGTAAGCTGAAATTCGACAAGGTTATTATCTTGCCGGCGCTAAGTTCACCTTTCAAACAGGACTCACTCAACGCAGGCCCGCAAGAACGTCTTGATATGCTGAAGCTCGCGTTTGCGGGCATTGAACATTGTGAGGTGAGTGATATGGAATTTAATATGCCCTCGCCGAGCTATACCATCAACACGCTTGAGCGCCTGTCTGCTGAACAGCCTGGTTGGCGCCTTCATTGGCTCTGCGGGTGGGATGTTGTCGAAGATTTGCATAAATGGTACAGAATTGAGGACATTCTGCGCCTGGTAACGTTTGTTGTGATGGGGCGCTCCGGCAACAAGCCCCCGCTTGCGGGGAAGGTTATGGAGCTGGCGCCCGACATTATTGAGGTTGAGACAAAGCTCTACGACATCAGTAGCACGTTTATCCGCGCCGAGCTTGAGGCAGGGCGCACGCCGGATGGCCTGCCGGGGCCTCTGCTGAGCTATATCCGCGAGAAGGGCCTTTACGGCTGCACCGCATCCTGAAAGCACCGAATTTCTTACGAATATGAACATAAAAAAAGGGCAGCCGCATCGTTGCGACAGCCCCTTGATGTTTAGAATCTGCTTATATCAATCCAACGGATAATCGTCCGTCCTGAAAGAAGAAGCGGGCAGACCATCGCCGTTGAATAAATCTCCGACAACCCAGTTGCTCCAGGCGTAGCGCGCCGCAACAGGTTCCTTTACACTGTCGCTCCAAACAACTACCGTCTCGCCGTCGATCTCTGCTTGTGCTGGAACAAACTTACCGTTGCTTCCGGCTATGACGAAGTTTTTCAGCTCGCCATTTGTTGCCTTCAAGCCGCTACCGGCATACTTGAAGCTAATGCGAATCTTGTTGCCTTCAACAGCCATAGAGTCATATATCGGGCCCGAATACGGCATTTTCTTGCCGTAATGGTTGTTGAGCGCCCAGCGTGCGAGCCTGTCGCCCACATCAACTTTATTCTTCGGGTGAATATTATTTTTCATGCCGATGTCCATTGTTACAGCCATGCCGACATTATCGAGCCTGTCGAGTGTGAGCATCTGAGATTCTCTCAGCGCCTCGCTGCGCGTACCGGCGTCGTAGATGTAGGGCGCAATCTGCACGTAATAGAAGGGGAAATTGCCGAGCTGCCATTTCTCGCGCCAGTCGGTTATCATGGCGGGGAAGAGATCTCTGTAAAGCATATATGCGCTGCAATTCGATTCGCCCTGATACCAGATTGCTCCGGCGATGCCGTAAGGTACTATCGGGTTGATCATAGCGTTATAGAGAAGCGTGGGATGGTTGGGACCGTTGAAAGCCAAAACGGGGAACCGTGCAGGAACAGCACCTGCTTTTCCGCCCATATACTTCCAGTCCCCTGCAACCGTTGCGCAGGTCTTGACGTCCGCTCCGATGGGCCCGATGCGCATATCTTCAGCAGAGCCGCGGAAACCGCCATCGCCGCCGGTGTCAACTATGCGAACAGCAATGACGTTCCTGCCGACCTTTATAGCAGATTCGGGGATTGTATAGACGCGCTGAGTAAGCCATTCGCTTGTGCTGCCAAGCTTTACGCCATTGAACCATACCGTGTCAATGTCGTCGATGGGGCCAAGGTGGAGTTCGAGATCGCGCTTGGCCCATGATGGCGGAATTGATGTAGTTCTGCGGAACCAGACGATGCCGTCAAAGTCCTTAAATTCCGTTGAACCCCATTCGCATGGCTGACTCATAGTTTTCCAAGCCGAATCGTCAAAGCCTGGCATCTGCCAGCTGGACTGTTCGCCACTGTCGTAGCCGGCAACTGTTTTTTCCCATTGAACCACGCCCTCCCGGTAAGCCTTTTCCATCTCGGCGGGATTGTCGATAATTTTGAGGGTGGGGGCGAATTCCTTGAAGTTTTCAAGTGTTTCTTTGCTCGTCCATGCTTCGGCGATTGTGCCGCCCCAGTTTGTACTGATCAGACCCACGGGTACGCCGAGCTCGTCGTTGAGCCGCTTGCCGAAGTAGTACGCCACGGCAGAGAAGGTGAGCGTGTTGTCGGGATAGCACTTTGACCAATTACCCTGACAGTCGTCCAGGGGTACGGTTGATGTTTTGTGTTCAACTTCAAAGAACCTGATTTCGTTGTTCAGGCTGTTGCGTGCGTTTTCCAGATTTGCCTTGTCGCCGAGCCAGCGGAATTCGTACTCCATATTTGATTGGCCCGAACATACCCACACCTCACCAATCAGAACATCGCGAAATATGATTTCGTTTGTGCCTTTTACGGTGAGGGTATTAGTTTTTGTGCTCGCTGAGGGGGTCTTGATTTTTACCTTCCAACAACCATTTTCATCTGCTTTTGTTGCCACGGTGGTTGAGCCGAACCAGCCCCAGCTGCCTTTAACCTCGACCTTTTCGCCGGGCTCTGCCCAGCCCCAGACTGCAACAGGGCTCTTCTGCTGCAAAACCATATTGTCCCCGAATATGGCCGGCATCCTGACTTCCGCCAGCGCCGAGCAGGAAATGGCCGCCAGAATAAATGCTTGAATGTACTTGCCTGCTGATTGCTTCATACTTTCCTCAAAATAAATACGTAATCTTGATGGGGGGGCAATGGTACGACGGCTTTAACAAAGCATATCAATCCTGAATGCTGGCAACCGTCGTAAAACAGCCAATCACCCGTTTGAGTAAATCTTATTCGTAAAGCCGGCAGTATCAAGTACAAATAACCAAAAAAGGTGCGCCGGTTTGAGACGGACGCACCTTTGCAATCGGGTTTGTTCTGTGTGCTATTCTACGCCCCAGCTCTTGTTCGGCTCGGGGCCCATCTCGAAGACGATGCTGCCGCCCTTGCTGAGAACGCTATGGGGCAGAGTAGTGGAGTTCCAGCTATTGCCGTTAAGCTTCACGCTCTGCACATAGACATTTTCCTCTGAGATGTTGTTGGCTTTCATACTGAATTTTTTGCCGTTTGAAAGGCTCATTGTCATCTCTTTGAGCTGCGGAGCGCCGATAACATAGCTGTTGCTCGCCGGCGCTACGGGATAGAATCCCATACAGGTGAAGATGTACCAGGCGCTCATCTGGCCGCAGTCATCATTACCCGTCAAAGATTTTGGCTCATTGCCGTACTGTGTGTCGATTATCTGGCTGAGAAGCTTTTGCGCTTTCCAAGGTTCTCCCGCCATTGAATACAGATATACGATATGGTGGCTGGGCTCGTTTCCGTGCCAGTATTCGCCGATACGGCCGAAGATGTCGTCCACTTCCGGATCGCCATTCTCTTCGCTGTTAAGCACGAAGAGCTTATCAAGCTTAGCGAGGAATGCCTCTTTGCCGCCAAAAAGCTCGATGAGTCCGGGAACATCATGCGGTACATACCAGCTGTACTGCCAGCTTGTGCCTTCTGTGAAATCGCCGCCCTGAACAAATCCCTGCGGGTCGAACGGCTCGCGCCAGTTGCCTTTGGAATCTCTGCCGCGCATAAATCCGGTTGATTCATCATAGATGTTGCGATAGTACTGAGCGCGTTTGCTGAAGTACTCGTAATCTGCTTTTTTGCCCATTGCCTTGGCCATCTGCGCGATGCAGTAGTCGTCGTAGGCGTATTCGAGTGTCTTTGATACAGCTTCGTTTTCCACATCAAACGGCACCCATCCCAGCTCCGCGAATTCCTCGACAGCATCATAATCGGGGCTCATCGCCGTATCTTTCATCGCCTGAAACGCATGCTCGGCATCGAAGCCTTTGTTGCCTTTGAGGTATGCATCAGCTATAACAGGTACCGAGTGGTAGCCGATCATGCACCAGGTCTCGTTGGATTGCAGCTCCCACATCGGCAGGAGGTTGTCAACGCTCTGGTCGTAATGGGCGAGAAGCGATTTGATCATATCAA
>JBFWMM010000004.1:0-27361 GCA_050251615.1 Phycisphaerae bacterium | reverse complement strand
ATGGGCGAGGTCTGTCATGATGGAGGACTGCTCGCTTTCAGGGAAAGTGAAGCGAAGGATACCTGCTCTGTCTCCGCAGGTAAGCTCGGTGGTTACGCCGGACTTAAGCAGTTTGACCTTGTAGTATCCGCATAAGGCGGTCTCGTCTTCGTGGCTGTACGCGGACTGATAACCTTCTTCGGGTTTGTCCTTCTCGCCTGAAACAAATGACGGCTCGCCGACCTGCGGCACAAAAAGAAAATCACCCAGATCCGGAATGCCTGTACCGGAGAGGTGTGTGAGGCTGAAGCCGAGGATTGTAGGGTCGGAGTATTCATAGCCCGATGCGGTTGCCCAGAGTTTCTTTTCGGTATCGGGGCCGAGCTGCATCATACCGAATGGCGCTGATGGGCCAGGATAGACGTTGCCTTCGCCTTCTGTTCCTATAATCGGGCGAACATAGCTTGAGAGAGCGGGCGCTGCGTGCAGTGAGCAGGCAAGCGACAAAACGCCCAGATAATAACACCATTTTTTCATGAGTCCCATAGATGATCCCTTCATAAGAATACATTAGAAAAATGAATTTAATCATAATGTACAGCAAACGGGGCGGTTGTCAATTTCTGAAAGGAGTTCTTGCCTAATTGCTCGTGCTTCGTTATAATCGGCGGAAATAGAAAGGTGGTTTTTATGAACAGAAGAGATTTTCTCTCCGGTGCTCTGGCTGTTTCGGCAATCGGGATCTTGCCGTCAATTTCACAGGCAGCCACGGCAGACAATATCAACGACGTTTTGAGTGAACACAAGCTTCATTCGTTGGAAATCAGAAGGGTGGCACTACGCTATCCGCGCCTTGTGGGCAAAAATTCTCATCTTGGCGTACATGGGCGCGGCCCTGATGTTACCGTCTGCATCATTCGCACTGATAAAGGCGCGTGCGGCTGGGGGCATCTGCTTTGCGGCAGAGACAGGGCTAATGAACTGTTTGCACAGCTGAAAGGGCGGCCTCTCACCGAGTTGTTCCTCTGCGAAACCGGCACAATCAATAAAGACGCAATGCCGTTTGATTTTGCGCTTCACGATTTAGCTGGCGTAATTGCCAACCTCCCCGTCTATAAGATGCTCGGCGCAAAGGGCCCGAAATCAAACCTCTGCTACAGCGGTATGGTTTACTTCGATGACCTCGAGCCGGCGGAAACGCCTCAGGGCATCAGCGCTGTATTGCGCAACGCACATTACGATTACGACTACGGATACCGTCAGCTCAAGCTCAAGATTGGCCGCGGGTATAAGTGGATGGATAAAAACGCGGGTCTTATGAGGGATATTGCCGTAACAAGGGCAATCGCTTCAGAGCTGCCTGGCGTAGAGATACTCGTTGACGGCAACGACGGCTTCACACTCGCCGAGTTCAAAAGCTATATAGACGGTATAGGGAATGTGCCGCTGTTCTGGATTGAAGAGCCTTTCCGCGAAACGGTTGCCGATTACAGGGCGCTCAGAGAACATCTCGTAAATACAGGCAAAGCTCGCACTCTCCTCGCCGACGGCGAGGCCAATCCGCAGCCGGAGTTCATCGCAGAGCTGATAAGAGACCGCGTGATAGATGTGAATCTGTTTGATATATGCTGGTACAGCTTTACCGGCTGGCGAAAGCTCCTTGCAGAGCTGAAAACAGCAGGCGCCCTCGCCTCTCCGCATGCCTGGGGTGATGCGCTCAAAACCAATTACACCGCTCACCTGGCCTCTGGACTTGGCGGCGTAGTTACGATTGAAGGCGTTACCTGCACAAGCGAAGATGTTGACCTTTCCACATTCAAACTCGAATCGGGAAGAATCGTTACACCGGATAAGCCCGGCTTCGGAATGGAACTGAAACAAAGCTGAAACAGGATATATCGATGAATCTCAAATCTGTACTTATTGGCGTAATTTTATTGTGCGTGTTTTGTGCTGCGGAAGTTGAATACCCTTCTCCTGAACGCTGGGCAAACGATGCAAAGGTCTTTGCCGAGCTTGATGCGAAGAACAGCTTTCCCGAAAATGAGGTACTGTTTGTAGGCAGTTCAAGCATCAGGAACTGGAAAACAGCAGATGCTTTCAAAGGCTTCAAAGTAATCAACCGCGGATTCGGCGGCACTATCGTTGCCGATTGCCTGTACTATGCCGAACCGTTCATTCTTAAATACAAGCCTCGTGTTGTGGTTTTATACGCTGGCGACAACGACTGCTCGATCGGTATTCCGGTGGATAATATCCTTCGTGATTTCGTTCAGCTTGAGCAGAAAATACACGAAAAGCTTCCATGCACGCAGATAATCTGCCTTGGAATCAAGTTGAGCGTATCAAGGGAGAATTGCTGGCCTGCAATGAGAAAGGTGAACGAGCTCTACGCAAATCACTGTTCAAAAACAGCATACCTTACATATTTTGATGTTGATGCCCCGTTGAAAGGCTCCGGCGGCCGGCCGAAAGCTGAATACTATCTTGGCGACAACCTTCATCTCACAGATGCCGGATATGCCGTCTGGAACAGCAGGCTACTGCCCGTCCTGACAGAAAAATATATATTGGCAAGCATATCACAGGAAATGAAAAAATGAATCACCTCAACGCTTTCTGCGGGGCAATAGTGCTGGCAGCGGTTGCTTTAGCGCAGCAACCGGTTCGTGAGCCACTCTACGAAGAGTCTTTGCGCCCGCGGTTTCATTTTACGGCAAGATACTGGGACGACTATATTCTCCATCCGCAAAACCACGAAGAGGGATGGATTAACGATGTCTGCGGCACGGTTTATCACGATGGCGAATATCACCTGTTTGCACAGAGATGGTGGTCGGCGTGGTTGCATGCGGTGAGTACGGATCTTGTGCATTGGAAAGAGCTTCGCCCGGCATTCGGCAAGGGCGGCGAGTTCGGCGGTACACAATCCGGCGGCTCTGTAATAGACTTTGCCAACTGCTCCGGTCTCGGCGTGCCCGGGCAGACGCCCATGGTGGCTTTCTGGAGCAGTACGGATAACGAAAATCAGTGCATCTCGTACAGCCTCGACAACGGCCTCACCTGGAGTAAGTATGCGGGCAATCCCGTTCTGACGGCCAAATATAGAGACCCGATGGTTTTCTGGTACGAGCCGGATAAGAAGTGGGTGATGATACTCTACGGGCCGGCGCAGGAAGCGAAGAAGGATCTGCACTACGGCTTCAACGGCGAGGAAAATGACGCGCATAACCTGATGGCGTTCAATGAAAACGAGTGGGTCAGCTCGGTTGTGCGGGTTAAAGAAGACGGTTCGGTTACGGTTTTTGATGGCAATGGCCGCGCTGACGGCAAAATCAATATCGATACTGAAAATGTTTCCGCCGAAAAATTTATTGTGGGCGGCAAGATAGATGGCAGAGAGTTTATGCGCGGCGATGTTGCCGAGATACTGGTTTACGACAGAGACCTGACTGATTCGCAGTGCAGCGGCCTTACAGATTTACTTGCTTCCGATTTCGGGGCTGCGGCTGCGCCGAAGAAAGGATTACTTGCCCATTTCACTGCACCGGATGGCGCAGACGGCAAAAGCCTTACGAAGTGGACTGACCGTACAGGCAGGCATACCTTGCTTTCCGATTCGGAATCCGCGCCGCAAATCGTAAGCGATGGCAAAGCCAAAGCCGTTCGTTTTTCCGGCTCGCAGAGTCTTGTCGGCGGCGGCATTCTTGCCGCAGGCGATGATTCGTTTACAATCGCGGCTCTCTGGAGACGCACCGGCGGAGATGGCTCGCAAGTTGTATGCGAGCAAAACGGCTCCCGTATAGAAAAAGGCAGCAGGGCGGCAATCCTCAGTGTCTGCTCGACGAACAGCGATGCTTATCTCTTATATTCGAGCAAAAATCTTCTCGACTGGGAGCAGATGGCCTGCGAAATATCAGACTCTTATGAGTGCCCAGATATGTTTGAATTGCCTGTTGAGGGCACATCACTGTCTAAATGGCTTGTAATAGATGGTAACGGTGATTATATTGTCGGCTCGTTTGACGGCGAAAAGTTTACTCCCGAGCAAACCAAAAAAGACACTGATCTCGGCCGTAATTTCTATGCGACAAGGTCTTTCGGCAACGTGCCCGTCTCTGACGGCCGCAGGATTCAACTCGCCTGGATGAGGGCATGGGACGACTATCCCGAAGATATGCCGTTTAATCAGCAGCTCTCTTTCCCATGCTCGCTTACTTTGCATAAAAGCAACGCAGGCTTTGTGGTATATCGCTATCCCGTGGCCGAAATCAGCTCTCTCTGGACAGAACAGAGTGATTTGGGTAGTTTCAGACTCTCTCCCGAACAAAACCCTCTCTCAAGTTGCTCCTGTGATGCTTTGGATTTTGAGGCAGTAATCGACCTTACAAAGACAACCGCCGCAAAGCTCAAAATCAGCATGTGCGGCGTGGAAAATGTGTTTGATTTTACCGAAAGCGCCTTTACCAGCGCAGGAACAGATGCTACTTTTGATGCCGCCGGAGGCAAGCTGAAAATCCGGCTTCTTCTCGACAGACTCTCGCTTGAGGCGTTTGTTAATGACGGCGAAGTATCAATCACAAATTTTATCAGACAGACAAGCAAAACCTGTGAAATTGAAGCGCTTTCAGGAAACGTTGATTTTGATTCACTGAAACTGCGTAAAGTCGGCTCAATGTGGAAAAACTAACCCTTATTTCGGAGAACTAAATTGTTACAAAAAACTTTACTGATTGCTGCAGCTCTATGTTTCACCGCATTCTCCGCGCCTTTAAGCAAGGCGCCGTATCGTGAGGCGCTGAAAAGCGGTTCAATGCTTCTCAGTTCCAAAGAATTTCACAATGGCAGTAATCCCTGGCAGATGATAAAAAAGACTGACGATTTTGGTGGCGAGCAGATCTCAAAGACAGGCTTTGCCGCCGCCGATGCTTACGAAGCGATAGTTCCCGGAACTGTTCTCAATACGCTCGTACATAACGATGTTTATCCTGAGCCCTATTATGGTCTCAACAACGCCTACCACAAAAACATCATACCCGATCTTAAAGATGTGGGCAATGATTTCTACACTTACTGGTTCAGGGTTGAATTCGAACTCGACAGCTCATACAAAGGCAAGCAGATTATCCTCTGCATTAACGGCATCAACTATCGCAGTGAGCTGTGGCTTAACGGCGCTAAGCTCGGCGATATGACCGGTATGTTTAAAAGAGGCTACTTCAACATAACCGAACATGCACTCATCAATGCAAAAAACACGCTTGCTGTTCTCGTTGTACCCGTTGATGAGCCCGGCGGTTTCAAAAAGAAGTCGAATAAAGAAACACCGTACATGGAAAACAAGAATGGTGGGGATGGCAGTTTCGGGAAAAACGTATCCATGCTGATGAGCGCCGGTTGGGATTTCACTTTCAATGATGGCGTCCGCGACAGGAATACAGGTATCTGGAAGAATGTTGAGCTGTTCGCCGTGGAGAACATCGAGCTGCGCGACCCGTTCATAAAGAGCGAGCTTTCTATGCCCGATATGGCTTCAAGCCGCCAGACAATCAGCGTAGAAGCTATCAACCACACAGACAAGCCGCAAAACGGCACTCTTAAAACTGTTATTGACGGTATGGATGTCGAGGTTTCAAAGGAAATCAGCCTTGAAGCGGGCGAAACAAAGGTCGTTACGATGACGCCTGAAGAGTACCCCGAATTACTGTGCAAATCTCCGAAGCTCTGGTGGCCGATAAACAAGGGTGAGCAGAATCTTTACGAAGCGAAAATCACCTTTGAGCAGATGAATAATGTCTGCGATACTGAAAAAGCACGCTTCGCCGTAAGAAGCATAACGAGCGACCGTAACACGCCTGATAAGAGCAGGCAGTTCTATGTTAACGGCAAACCGATTTTCCTGCACGGAACAAACTGGATTCCCGAAGCGATGCTCAGGAAAACAAACGAAAGAATGTATGCGGAAATGCGCTACACCGCGCAGGCCGGAATCAATTTTATTCGCTTCTGGGCGGGCGGAATCGCAGAAGATGATTACTTCTTCGATCTCTGTGATGAGATTGGTATAATGGTGTCGATGGAGTTCTGGCTTACAGGCGATACAGCTCTGCCCGCCGATACCGACCTCTACCGCGACAATGTGATTGACACCGTAAAGACAATCCGCAACCACCCATCACTTGCCTACTACATCTCGGCGAACGAGCGCGGCACCGACAATATCGTCCAAATCAGGGATATTATTACCTCGTATGACGGCACAAGAGGCTATCAGGAGGCCTCGGAGATTGCCGGCATACATGACGGTAGCCCGTATAAATACGTCAACCCGATGTACTACTATGATGACACCGCATCAGGCCGCGGAAGCCGCGTTTGGGGGCTTTGTCCAGAATACGGCACAAGCTGCCTGCCAACGATCGAATGCCTGCGCGAGATGATGGACGAGAGTGACATATACCCGCCTAATAAGGAAGTCTGGGACTACCACGACGGCGGCGCTTTCCACGATATTATCGCGAGATACGTTCCTGCAATGGAGCAGTACGGCGAATTTACCGGAATTGAGGATTTCGCCTGGAAGGGTCAGATGGTGGGTGCGGTTGGCTATCGCAGCGTCTGGGAGACCTGGACATACAACCGCGGAAACAATGGCGACAGATATACAAGCGGGGTATGGTTCTGGTACCACAACAGCCCGACAAGGCAGGTATGCGGCAGGATGTGGGACTGGTCTCTCGAACCGACCGCCGCTCTCTACTACTCGCAGGACTCGCACGAGCCTCTGCATGCCCAGTACGACTTCCTCAAAGATACGGTGTCTGTAAACAACGAGTACTACGAACCGTTTCAGGGTTCTGTCGGCATTCGCGTATTCAATATGGATATGAGTTATGCTTACAGCGAAAAGGTTGATGTGCAGATTGCATCGGACAGCGTGGCAAACGATGTGATAAAGGTGAGCCTGCCGGAGAATCTTTCTCCTGTACACTTCATCCGCCTTGACCTCTTCGACAAAGCCGGCAATAAGGTTGCTGACACATTCTACTGGCGCTCGAATGACAAGTACGACGGCCCCAAAACCTGGACAGGCCCCAACTACAGCGGCTTTGAACAGATGTCGAACCTTGAACGTACTTTTGTGAAAGCAGAGCTCAAGAACCTGCCCCGGGGCAAGAGCGTATATCTTAAAAATGATACCGACGCGCTGGCGTTTATGGTTCGTGTTTCGCTGGTGAATGCAACTGATAAAAAACTTGTCAGGCCGGCCTTCTACACCGACAATTTCTTCAGCATTCTCCCTGGAGAAAGCAAAACGGTGTTCATTGAGGCGAATATGCCTCCGGATGGTACGGAGATTGTTGTGGAAGGATATAACGTAGAAAAAGTCGTACTGCGATAATAGGAGCGCATTGTTGCAAGAGATTTTACTTGCCAAGCGTTCTAAAAGCGCTAAATTATTGTAAAACGAAAATACATTCTTAAAGGACTAATGAATTTTATGCTTGGATTTATAAATTTTGGTACTCAAGAGCTGATAATCATCCTGGTTATTGCGGTTCTTATCTTCGGCAAGAGGTTGCCTGAAATAGCGCGCGGTGTCGGTAAGAGCGTTAACGAGTTCAAGGCCGGCCTTTCCGAGACAACGGATAAGCTCAATAAAGAAATTGAGGACTCGAAGATTGTCGATGATATTAAAGAAGTTAAAGACAAAATTAAAGATGTCGGCAAGGATGACTATTCCGACGGAGATTTCACAAAACAGGCCAGCAAGACAAAAGATTTTACGTGATCGAACGTAAATCATAGAAAATGTAAAAATAAAATAAGGCAGCCTTCACAGACGGGCTGTCTTTTTTGATTAAGGCTGATTATGATTTTAAGAAGCGCTAAGATTTCGGACGCGGCGGCTATTCACGCTCTAATAAGCGAATACGCAGAGCTCGACAGAATGCTTTTTCGTAGCATGGCGGATATCTACGAAAGTATCCTCACGTTCGTTGTGGCAGAGGAGGATGGCGTTGTACTAAGCTGCGGAGCGCTGAGTATCATTTCACGAAATCTTGCCGAGATAAAGAGCCTGGCAGTCAGCAGGGATGCTATGGGTAAAGGCATCGGCAGGGCGGTTGTCGCGGAGCTTGTCAAAAAAAGCTCAGAGCTGGGAATCGAAAAGGTCTTCGCGCTGACACTCGAAACAAACTTCTTCCTCAGATGCGGTTTTGATGTAGTGAGTAAAGAGCAGCTTCCGATGAAGGTATGGAGCGACTGCGCAAGCTGCCCCAAGCAGGCAAACTGCGATGAAACCGCGGTAATTATCAATGTGAGGAGTCTTGATGGCTGAACAGCTCGACAAGCTGGCAATAATAGGCGCCGGCCTTATAGGCGGAGCAATCGGCAGAGAGGCTATGAAGGCATTTCCCGGAATAGAGGTGGTATTCTATTCCAGAAACTACACAAGTGCCTTGAAAGCCGTTGAGCTTGGCGTAGGCACGGGAGCAACCGCATCGCTTGAACACTGCGTTAAAGGGGCCGATTTAGTCGTTATCGCCTCGCCCGTTCGTACATTCAAATCCATTTTCTTGAAGCTCAAGCCCTTCGTTACACCGCAAATGCAGATAACCGATGCGGGCAGTACCAAGTCGATCGTATCTGACTGGGCGGAAGAGATTCTCGGTAAAGGCGTTTTTCTCGGGTCGCATCCGATAGCGGGTTCAGAAAAAAACGGCATTGAGCATTCAGGGCTGGTTAATTTGAAGGGAGCTAAATGCGTTATTACTCCGCGCAATAACAGCGACCGCCAGATTGAGCTTGTAAGGCATTTCTGGCAGTCTCTGGGGATGGAGGTTGTCTTAATGGATGCGGACAAGCATGACAATATGTATGCAATGCTGAGCCATTTGCCGCACGCAATGGCCGCAGCGCTCGTGCAGGCGACGCCTGACGATATGATTGAGTTTGCCGGCTCGGGATTCAAAGATACAACACGTATCGCAGAGGGCGGTTCAGACGTCTGGACGGATATTTTTGTTACAAATTCTGAAAATATGCTTGACGGGATAGACCGCATAATAGAAAACCTCCAGAGGCTCAGCTTCCTCATAAGAAACAACTACCTGGAGCAATTGGAGCAGTTTTTCGATGAGACGAGCCGCAAACGAAAAAAAATTAACAAATAGTGTGATTTGGCGTATTTTTTTCAAAAAAAATACTTGCCACGCTCTAAGATAACCGATAGAATTACCCTGTAGCTAATAAAGCTCACAAAACCTACTACTCCTCTAAAACATTTTGACCTCCTCCTCCTTAACAACCAGCTTTTGCCTCAAAAAGCTGGGGGCGGTGTCACCTCGACACCGCTCTTTTTTTATGGGTGGTTGGTCAATTTAGATACTGGATTTAAGTAAATCAGAAACGAGTGCCCTTTGAACCGTGATTTTTCAGATATTCCCTTTAAGCCGTCAAGCTTGCCGTTCTTCTATGGGTGGGTTATTGTGGGCGTTGGTGCGGTCGGGGTTGTAATGAGTGTGCCCGGGCAGACTATCGGCGTGGGCGTGTTCACTGAATCTCTCAGCAGTACGCTTGATGTCTCCCGCAACACCCTCAGCCGCGCTTTTCTTTTCGGCACGCTTGTGAGCAGCATTCTTTTGCCATTCGCAGGGACTTTGATAGACAGATTTGGCGGGCGGGTGATGGCGGTTTTGTCCGCATTAATGCTTGGTTTGGCATGTTTTGCAATGAGCGAGCTGGAATCATTAATGGTGTTTGCCGGTAAATACGGTATGTCGTTTGTTACGCTATGCGGTTGTTTTCTCTTTTTGCGCTTCGCGGGGCAAGGTTGCCTGGCAATGAGTTCGAGAGTAACTATGGCCAGATGGTTCGAGCATCGCAGAGGAATCGCCGCCTCGCTAAGCGGTGTAATTGTTTCTTTCGGATTTAATATTTATCCGGAACCAGTTGGCGAGATGGTCAAACGATTAGGCTGGAGCCAAACATATCTGATTTTCGCGCTGATTGTAGGCGTGGGAATGTCTTTGCTGGCTTTGATTTTCTTTCGCGACAACCCCGAGCAATGCGGCCTGCATACAGATGGCGCCAACTACGAAAAGATCAGAAGCAAAACAAAAATACATGATGTCGAATATGATTTTACGAAGCGACAGGCTATAAAAACATATGAATTCTGGATATATACCATCGGCATGTCCTTGAGTGCAATGATACTCACGGCAGTGTCTTTCAGTACCGAATCAATCGGTGCCGCTGCCGGCCTTACTGCCTCAGAAGCGTTCGGGCTCTACCTGCCAATGTCTATGTTCAGCGTTGCCTCGAATCTTATCGGCGGCTACGTCAGCGACCATGTAAAAATGAAGCCCATTTTTCTTCTGTATCTTGTCAGCCTTGCGATCGGTATTTACGGCATAGCGAACTGGCGTTCTCCTTGTGGCAGATTTTTATTTGTAGCAGGTTTCGGCACAAGCCGTGGATTGTTTAATATGCTCCGCAACGTTGCCTGGCCCAGATTCTTCGGCAGAAAGCACCTCGGTGCTGTCAACGGACTCACGTCATCAATGATAGTAATGTTTACATCTATCGGGCCATGGGGTGTAGGCAAGTTTCAGGAGATAAGTGCCGGCAGCTACAGACCTGTCTTTCTTTCCATGACGGCGCTTCCCGTAGTTCTGTTTGTGCTGGCGCTTTTTACAGGCAACCCGCAGGATAAGATACATACTTGAAAAAAATGTACAGCAGGTGCTTTGAAACAGTATGTATTGCGAAGAAATTCGCAGCAACCATTGCTTCCGTACCGCAGGGTGATAAGAGGCGCTGGTAAAGCGGGAGAACTTATTGGCAGTGTGGATTAAAGCCTGAAGGTTCGGATGCTTCAGATTGAACAGGGCGTAATCAGCTCTTGTTAATCAGATGTTCGCTCAAGCGCCTGCGCAACTCATCAGAAACCGGCTTTGGTTTTTCCATCTTGAAATTGAAGCATACTATAACAGTGCTTCCTTTTGCTCCGAGCTTGCCGTTCTGCCAGGCTTCCTGGTACAGTGTGTAGGAGCATGCGCCGACACGCGAGACATACGTGCGAATTTCGACATCGCTTCCAAAACGGAGCTGACCAACAAAGTCGATGTCTATGTGGGCAAGAATCTGATCCCACGTCTCATACCCAAATTTGAAATTCGGCATCAGCTCGAATATGGGGTTTCTTGCCAGCTCGAACCATTGAGGAATAACGCAGTTGTTTATGTGTCGAAGGCCATCGACATCGCCGAATCTCGGTGTAACAGTAATACTGAACATTTTGCTTGCTCTCCAAATGAAAAAAAAGGGGCAACATCGTTCCGACGCCGCCCCCATATGCAATCGTAATTATTTATCTTCGAGAATTGCAAGGCAGGCAAACTTCTTACCTTCCATCATTTCGAGACTTGCGCCACCGCCTGTGGATACATGGCTAACCTGGTCTTCAAGACCGAGTACTTTGATTGCACTGGCACTGTCGCCACCGCCGATAACCGTTCTTGCGCCTGCCGCTGTGGCTTCCGCAAGGGCGTTTGCTACAGTCTTTGTGCCGCCTGCAAAGGCTTCCATCTCGAATACGCCCATCGGCCCGTTCCAGACAACAGTCTTAGCCTGCCTGATTTTGTCCGCAAAAATGGCCGCTGTTTTCGGGCCGATGTCGAGGCCCATCCAGCCATCTTCAATATCGCCTTCAACGACCTTGTTCTCTGCATCTGCTTTGAACTCAGTTGCGACGATTGTGTCAACAGGAAGCAGGATTTCGCATTTGCCGCTTTCAGCTCTCTTGAGCAACTCGCCGGCCTTCTCTACGAAATCGTCCTCGCAGAGGCTGTTACCTATCTTTTCGCCCTTAGCCTTGGCGAAAGTGAAGCTCATGCCGCCGCCGATGATGATCGTGTTTACCTTCTCCATCAGATTTTCGATAACCTGAAGCTTGTCTGAGACCTTTGCTCCGCCGAGGATTGCCACAAAAGGCTTCTCTCCGTTCTCGATTGTGTCGCCAAGGAACTGGATTTCCTTCTCGATCAGGAATCCTGCCACGCGGGGCTTGCCGGCCATCTGTTGGGGTACTGTCAGCATGGACGCGTTATCGCGGTGTGCGGTACCGAACGCATCGCAAACGTAAACGTCCGCAAGGTCTGCGATTTTCTTTGCAAATTCATCCTTGGCACGGCGAAGAGCCGCGTCATCCTTAGCCGCTTTGTCTTTAATGATCTCAGCCTGGTGGAAGCGCAGGTTTTCGAGAAGCATAACATCGCCGCTTTTAAGCGCGGCAGCCGCAGATTCTACGGCTTCGCCGATACAGTCGCCTGGAAATATAACGTCTCTTTCGAGAAGCTCTGAAAGCCTCTTGGCGACGGGAGCAAGTGAGTAGTCGAGGTTTACTTCTCCTTTCGGCCTGCCGAGGTGGCTCATAAGGATAACGGAGCCACCGTTATCAAGTACCGCCTTGATTGTTGGCAGTGCCTTTGTGATACGAGCATCGTCGGTTATGTTCTTGTCAGCATCGAGCGGAACGTTGAAATCGCAACGAATCAACACCTTCTTGCCTTGAACATCAATATCTGCAACAGTTTTCTTTGCCATTGTTTTTACCCTTTTTGCTTTGTAAGGAGGTTTAAGTTTTTAACAACTTCGCATGAGTCTTTAATGATACTTTTTTTCACAATATAATCAAGTGTTCTTTGCATTTTGCTTATCCCACAATTTGACAAAAACCGCGATATTTTGATAATACGGGAGAATAATTATAAACGTTTCAAACACATACGGAGCATTAATGACAGCGCAGATAATCAGCGGTAAGCAGATAGCGGCCGAAATCAGAGAAGAACTGAAGCAAACAGTCAGCGGGCTTGCCGAAAATGGCATTGTTCCCGGTCTTGCTGTAATACTTGTCGGGGAGGATCCGGCGAGCGTTTCTTACGTAACCGCGAAAGAGCGCGCCTGCAGGGAAACCGGCATCTATTCTGATGACAACCGTCTGCCGGCAAACGCCAGCGAGGAAGAGCTGTTGGCCGTTATAGATGCGAAAAATAAAGACCCTAAAATAAACGGTATTCTCGTACAGCTTCCCTTGCCCAAACATATTGATGAATCGAAAGTCTTGATGGCCATTGATCCTGCCAAGGACGTTGATGGTTTTCACCCTGTTAATGTAGGCAGAATGGTAATCGGCGAAAAGGCGTTTCTGCCATGCACGCCTCACGGCGTCTTGCAGCTTCTCAAGCGTTCAGGCATTCAGATTGAAGGCGCTGAGGTTGTAATCGTGGGCCGAAGCAATATAGTAGGCAAGCCCCTTGCAAATATGCTCATGCAGAAAAGCAAGCTCGGCAACGCTACTGTAACTGTCTGCCACACGCGCACAAAAGATATCGCCGCTCACACTCTCAAGGCTGATATTGTTGTCGCTGCGACTGGCTACCCCAACACAATAACCGCTGACATGGTCAAAGACGGGGCGGTTATCATTGATGTCGGCGTGAACAGGGTACCTGACGCAACGAAGAAAAACGGGTATCGCCTGATCGGTGATGTGGATTTCGATGCACTCTGTGAAAAGGCTTCGTTCATCACTCCTGTTCCTGGAGGAGTTGGCCCGATGACAATTACAATGCTCCTCTACAACACGGTAGATTCGGCAAAATTCGCAAATAACATCGGGTGAACTTCATAAAACTTCAAACTTAAGGCAAAAAATGAGAATACTTTCAGGCATTCAGCCTTCCGGCAGACTACATATCGGCAACTATTTCGGCGCCATGCGTCAGCATCTTCAGCTTCAGCATGAGAACGAATGTTTTTATTTCATCGCTGAGTATCACGCTTTGACAAGTAACCCTGACCCCGCTGAGCTGAAGAATTTTGTATATGCTGTTGCCGCGGATTATCTCGCGCTCGGCATGGATCCGGAGAAAACAGTTTTCTGGCGCCAGACAGATGTGCCTGAAGTTGTCGAGCTGACATGGTTGCTTTCCTGTGTAACCCCTATGGGGCTTATGGAAAGATGTGTGAGTTACAAGGACAAGATTGCCAGGGGCATCTCTCCTAACCACGGACTTTTCACCTATCCGCTTTTGCAGGCGGCTGACATCCTTGCCTTTGACAGCGATATTGTCCCCGTTGGCGCAGACCAGAAACAGCATATTGAGATAACGTGCGATATTGCCGGCAAGTTCAATAATATGTTCGGCGAGACATTCGTCATACCCAAGGAGCATATCGTGGAATCGGTTGCGGTTGTTCCGGGCTTGGACGGGATGAAGATGAGCAAGAGCTACGGCAATACAATCGAGATCTTCGAACCCGAAAAAACCATGAAGAAGAAGGTGATGCGCATTCTTACCGATTCAACGCCTGTTGAAGAGCCCAAAGACCCAAGCAAGTGCAATGTGTTTGCGCTTATGAAACTTTTTGCAGACCCTGCGGAGCTGGCTGAGTGGGATGCGAAGTACCGTAATGGCGGTATGGGCTACGGCGATGCGAAGAAGCGTCTGGCGGAGATGATGCTGGACTACTTCCGTCCGTATAGGGAAAAACGCTCAGAGCTGGAAAACAATATGGATTACATAAAGCAGGTCCTCGATGATGGCGCTGAGAGGGCTCTTGCGGTTGCCCGCGTTACTTTGGACAGGGCAAGGTACAATATCGGCATCCGCTGAAATCGTTTAACTAATCACAAACAGCAGAAGAACAATATGACTATACTTCAAACAGATATTCCCGGGCAGAAAGTACATCACGGTAAGGTAAGAGATATTTACGACCTTGGTGACAAGCTCCTTATCGTAGCAACAGACAGGATAAGCGCATTTGATGTGATTATGAAAAACGGCATACCGAACAAGGGTGCCATACTTACAAAAATTTCACGTTTCTGGCTTGATCAGCTTGCGGGTAAAGTGGAAAACCATCTGATCACGGACAAGCTTGAGGAATTCCCCGCTCCGTTCAATGAGCATCCCGAACTTATCGGACGCAGTATGCTCGTTAAGAAAACGAAAGTGTTGCCGGTAGAGTGTATAATTCGCGGTTATATTACAGGCTCGGGCTGGAAAGACTACCTCAAAACGGGAACGGTTTGCGGACACAGCCTCCCCGCCGGGCTCAAACAGTGCGACAAGCTCCCCGAACCGCTCTATACGCCTTCCACAAAGGCCGAGCTTGGCGAGCATGATGAGAACATTACCGTGGAGCAGAGCGCTTCCATAATAGGAAGAGAAGCCGCGAAATACATCAGCGAAATGAGTATTGCCATTTTCAAAAATGCAAGTGAATACGCTTTGGAGCGTGGCATCATACTTGCGGATACTAAATTTGAATGGGGCGTTATTGATGGCCGCATCATTTTGATTGACGAAGTTCTCACGCCCGATTCTTCAAGGTTCTGGCCGGCAGACGACTACGAAAGCGGTCGCGATCAGCAGAGCTACGACAAGCAGTTCGTCAGGAACTATCTTGAAGAGATAAGCTTCGATAAATCAGGTGCAGGGATTGAACTTCCCGAGGATATTGTCCTCAATACAAGCGCGAAGTACATTGAGTGTTATGAGCGCCTTACGGGTTTGAAGTTCACTGTTTAGTTTTTAATAATTCACAGCGCAGGCTTCGGAGTCTGTGTGAACTCCGGTGGAAAGCAGGGAAGCGCAAAATGGGTAAAAATGCAGGTGTTGGTTTATTGCTGGTAATGCTGGTCGTACTCACCGGTTGTGGTGATTCCGGATACGATGCGCCGGTTGTAGTGGGACGATCGAGCGATTTACGTCCTGCATACCCCCGTCCAACCGTCCCTCCCGTGGCTCCGCAGGTGCCTTACAAGAGCGGCTCGATAAAGGGACGCCTCTTTATTATCGATGCGGGACACGGCGGCAAAGACCCGGGCGCCAGAGGCCTTTCCAGAGCTCCCGAGAAAACGATTAATATCGCAACCGCATCAAAACTCGCCTATTACCTCCGTCAGAAAGGGGCTGAAGTGGTAATGAGCCGCGATAATGACACGTTTGTTGAGCTTGATGACAGGGCCGCCCTTGCGGACAGTTATAAAGCCGATGCCCTGATCAGCATTCACGCCGACTGGTGCGGGACGCCGTCAGTAACGGGCGCATCAATGTATGTAGCCAGAGCGGCTTCGAGGCAAAGCGTTGTTATCGCCGAATCTATTGAAAAGGAATTCCGGAGAGCCGGCCTTGCCACAAGAGGCGTCAGACGGTCCGATTTCAGGGTGCTTGTCAAACATTCAAGGCCTTCAACTCTGATCGAACTTGGGTTCCTCTCGAATTCCTACGAGGCGAGCCAGCTCAATACATCTGCGTATCAGTCAAAGCTTGCAAGGGTGATCGCCGATGGCATAGAAAACGCCTACTAACATCTAAACATTAAGTAGCTTCATTACGCGATATAGCTCTGTTACGCTCCAGGCCTGTGCACCGCAACCCTTTTGCAGATGCGGGCTGTTTGCATCCATTATCTCGGGCACATGCCCGAGGCATCCGCTTTTTATCACCTCAATAGAACTTGCAATTATAGAGCCGGCGATTTTGGCGCCATCGTCTCCACATGCACACTTCAAAGCTTCGCAGTATGAGGGGAACACCCATCCCCAGGCAGTGCCGTTGTGGTAAGCTGGTTTGCGTTTTGAGTCTTCATCGCCGCTGTACCATCCCTGATATGGATACGACGGATTGTTGAGAAGCTCGCCACGGGCAGAATAAACAGGCAACTCATACTCTACAGGCTTGTCTGCAAGTGTACGTATTGCTCCAGGTACAACAAGTTTCGAGCAGGCACGAATGATATCTGCCGACAAATTCGGATCAGTTATGGCCCCGAGTGTTACGGCAAACAGCTGATTGCAACGGCAATGGTCGTCTTTGACTGCGTCCCTCGCCGCAACTCCGGGCTGGCAGTGCAGGCAATCTGAAAGGCCATCTTCGCTTGAATAGAGATCAACAATGCTCAGAGAAACCTTCTTCGCGTATGCTTGCCACTGTTCGGTTCTCGGTGTATCGTACTGAGCGAGAAGCGAAAGGGCGCTGTACCATAAAGCTTGAATCTCTACCGGATACCCTTCGCGGGGCGTACCTGCGGGGTAGTTGGTGTCCATCCAGGTGAAATGCGAGGGGCTGAAAACGAGCCCTGAATCTCTGTCACAGATTATACCGTTTTCCGTTCCCGAAATGTAGTTATCAGCTATTGAACGCAGTACATTGATAAGCGAGCGGCCACCGCAGTCAGTTTCGAGGATAGAGGCCCCTCTTTCGGCGATTAAATCACTTACGGCAACGAACATCCACAGAGGCGCATCTGATGTGTCGCGGTTGGAGTGGTCTCCGCCTCGAATCATATTTGGAAGCGTACCAAGTTTCTCGAAACGTGCAAACTGCCGTATTATTTCGAGCGAATCATCGAGCATTCCCGCACTGATGCAACCGCGCAGGCATATCAGCGTATCGCGGCCCCAGTCAAGGAACCATGGATAACCGGCGATTACAGTCTTGAATTCATCTCTGCGCACTACGTAGTTCTTTATTGCCTTATTGAGAATGTCAGTTGCCGGAAGAGTCGCGGCTGTCCGCAAGACGGGCACATCTCTGCGAGGAAGAGGTTCATTAACCGCCGCCGCCACCGTTACCGATTCGCCGCCGCCGAGCCTGGCGCGGAAGTAGCCGGGGCTGAATATATCGCTTGTATGTTCGAGGCCTCTATCCTGTTCAACGGGCAGATTCTGCATATAGAGCCAATGCGGCTCATGGACAAATTCGCCGATTGAAATATTCATCTCAAGGCGGGCGCAATCACGGCTGAAAACGAATCCGGCAGGGCAGATTTCGATTGAAGAGGGAAACGCGTTTTCAGCTCCGGTATAAGCCTTTGTAACCTCATGATTGATGCGCGCATCAATATCCGGTCTGATAATTATCTCAACCACCTCTTCGTCAGCCAATGCGTCTTCAATTTCTTCCGTTGCGTGTCTCGAAAAGTGAATGCATTCGGAATTGCCAGTTTGCGAGAAATCAAGCACCGCATCAAGGCGTATAATCTTCCCCATACCGACAGGAGCATCAAAACTCCAAAGAATATGGTTGTCCATATCGGTCGTAAAGAGCTTCTGGCATGCCGGCTCAATCTCGCAGCTGTAATCTCTGTATCTCAGCCATACACGCATGCGCAGTAGAGATATAAATCTGTCAACGGGGTATTCGGTGCTGAGATTAGCGGCGAGAAACGCATCGTATTTGCTGCTCAAAACGCCCCATCCGGCACGAACCTGCGCCATGCCGCCAAGCTCATTAGAGCAGAGCGCATAATCACCATTCACAAAATCTGAACACTTGTCAAGGCATGCAGTGAGCTTTCCCTGCTTCTTTGTATAGAGCAGGGAGCCGGAGAGCTCCTCAGTTTTATCCGATAGCAGACGTATGCGCAGATTAAACCTGAGATTTGAGGAAGAGGGTTTGACCGGCTCGAATATCGCAAAAAAACCGCCGTGGTCATCGGTTATAGAGTAATGGCTCTCGATGATTTTGTCATCGAAGCAAAGCTCAGCGAGGAACGGCGTTTTCGATTTAATGAGCAGAAAATGCCGAGCAGGAACTATCACCGTCCTGTGGGAGTCAACGGGGGCCTGCCATAAAATGTAATCGCAGCCGGTTGTGGTGAGGAATTTCTCGGGATTATCCGCCATTGCCTCTGCCATATTGTCGAAGTTTTTATCGGAACAATCAACTTCTCCGGTAGTATCCATCCAAACCTGCATCGCCTTTGACCGCAAAACCTGCCTGAGCCTATGATTATGCTTGGATTTCGGCAGCTCCGCGGATTTTGACAGAGCTATCACTTCACCTGCGGCGAGCTCCAGTAAGCAGTTTGCTCCTTCTGTCTGACATTTTTTTTGCTCGCCGGTAATTAGATCAAAAAGTGGCCCAGCGCAACTGAATTCGGATTTTAGCCAGGATACGCCTCCGTTATGTTCCTTATTCAGATTGCAAAGAACAAGTACGCTTTCTTTGTTCGATGCTGTGCGAAGAAGAGCGAGTGTGTTGTTTCTGCTTGTCTGTATCAGGCGCATACTACTTCCTGCCTGAAAGCAGGCGTGTGTTTCCAGAATCTCGAGCAGTTTTTTTATCAAGGCCACCTGATTGCGCTTAGATCCCCAGTTCAGCGTAGATGCACCATGTACGTTTACTTTCTTGTCGGCATACCATTCAACTCCGTTGGTTATTCCGTATGCACCACCTTCGCTGAACAGGGCGCAGAGTGCAGTTCGCATAGATGCAAAAATCTCTCCTGAAGCGGCAAGGCGGTTATTGTCATGCGTCTCGGCAAAGTTTACAAGATTTCCGAGGCTCGGCGAAATTCGATGCGAATAAGCGCAGTACGCGGTAATTTCATCCTGCGTGTAATTCTGGAAAAGCTCGGAGTATGCCCAGTCGAGATTTGAATAGGTCAGCAGGCGCTCTGTTGTTTCGAGCTTGCCGCCGAGGCCTTCAAGCATAAAGATGGTATGTGGAAACCGGCTTCTCACCCTTGCGGTGATGTAACGCCAGGCATTTGCGGGAATCATATAGCCTGCGTCGCAGCGGAAGCCGTCAACGCCCTTGCCGCACCAGAAAATGAAAACTTCAGCCATATATTTCCAGAGCTCTTTTTGTGAGTAGTCAAGCTCGATTAAATCCGCCCAGACAACCCCCCAGGCGCCCGGGCTTTTTGTTGAACCATCGTTATTTTTTACAAACCACTCGGGGTGATGCTCGTGAAGCTGAGATGCCCAGCCGGTGTGATTGGCAGGCAGGTCGATAAATATCTTTGCACCCCTCTTGTGTACCGCGTCAACAAGCTCTCCAAACTGCTCCATGGGTGAGGCTGCCGTATCAAATTCCGCACAGGCATGATCAACGTCAAACATATCTTTTGCCGCAAACGGGCTGCCAAACCTGCCCATACGGGCATAGGTTGTCGGGGTTGGGTGAACAGGAAGCACCTGCACGATCTTAAAACCCATATCGCAGATAATATGGTCGAGCTCAGAGATGACGTTGCGATATGTTCCCGATGGAGGTATGACGGCATAGCCCTGTTCATCAAGCGCCATCAGCTGTTCTTCGGGTACTGAATTGTCGCTGTATTTGTTAGAGCCGAACTGCCGCGGAAAAACGGTGTAGATCGTGTTACTGCCGATTGTTGTCGCAGGTTCAACCTTGATGAATGTATTGTCGCCTTCGGGCCAATAAACTTTATACTCGATGCCCTCGGCAACAAACAATGTCTTTGCGCTGAAGTATCCTGTTTCGGTGAGAGGAAGCGTTATGCGGTAAGCTCCATCGGCATACCTTATCATTTCAATGTCGTGCCAGCTGCGGCCAAGAATCTGGCGGCCCGCTTCGACCTGTTCAATTATCTCTTCACGCAAAACATCCGCGCGGTACAAGTTCGTTCTTAGATATGCCTTTCCCGATTGCTCGGGAGAAATTTTCAACTCAAAAGTAAGCGTGTCGCCTTCATGCAAAAGAAGGTTGCACCCGACAGGCGGGTTTTGGGAAACTTTCATCAATTCTCCTTCGTCGTTCGCAGAATGTTATCTTCGAACTCTATCAAGCACAATTGCCGTTCGGGCAGGCAAATACAGCTTTAGATAGTCTTTGATTGTCTCCCCGCAGGGAGTGGGTATAGTACTGTACAGGCTTGTCGAATCAATTCTGTCGAAGCCGCCGAATTCCGGACTGTCCGAGTCGAGCGCAATGCGATAATCGCCTGGGAGGGTTTCTATGCCGTAGCCCTCGTAAGAATTATAGGGATGCAAATTTACGACAAGCAGTTTCTCACCGCGTTTTACGGCGAAAACCTTATCGTTGTTGTCGCAGGCAAGCTCCATTGGCGGATATTTATAAAACTCACTGTCCGAAACGGTTTTAATTGCTGCGTTATCAAAAAGCAGAAGGTCTCTGTATCGCAGGCTGGCATCGTCTTTAAGCGTCCAGAGTCTTCTGGCGTAATGATAGGACCAGTTGTTGCCCTCGCGCGGAAAATCTATCCACTCGGGGTGTCCGAATTCGTTGCCCATAAAATTCAGGTAGCCGTTCGCAGCAGTAAACATTGTTGCAATGCGCATTATCTTGTGCAGAGCAATCCCACGGTCAACTGTCATATTGTTGCAACCGCGATTCATAGAGTAATACATCTCTTTGTCGATGAGCGTAAAGATTGCGCTTTTGCCACCGACAAGTGCCTGGTCGTGGCATTCGAGGTAGCTTATAGTTTTTTCTTCAGGACGCTTATTCATAAGCTCATGGAGGAGCTCGTGCATCTCCCAGCACTCATCTGGAATATCCATCAGCTTGAACCAGCGATCTGTTACGCCCATTGCCATGCGGTAGTCGAAGCCCGCACCACCTTCTCTGTACGGCGCGCAAAGCCCCGGCATCCCGCTCACATCTTCCGCAACGCTTATCGCATCGCGCCTGTATTGATGTATGAGTTTGTTGGCCAGGGCAAGATAGCAGTAAGCATCCTCATCTACCTCGTCGCCGAAGTAATCATCATAGGATGTAAATGCCTTGCCGAGGCCGTGGTGATAGTAAAGCATGCTCGTTACGCCGTCAAAACGGAAGCCGTCTATATTGTATTCTTCGAGCCAGTATTTACAATTGGAGAGAAGGAAATGCAGCACCTGCGGCTTGCTGTAATCGAAGCAGTATGAGTCCCAGAGCCAGTGGTTTCCGCGTTGCCCCTGATGGAAATACTGAAAATTTGTCCCATCAAAGCGGCCAAGTCCTTCATACTCATTTTTTACTGAGTGCGAATGCACTATATCAACGATTATCCGCAGGCCGAGCTTATGTGCCTCATCAACAAGCGCCTTGAACTCCTCCGGCGTCCCGAAGCGTGAACTCACAGCGAAAAAGTTTGACACATGGTAACCGAACGAGCCGTAGTAGGGGTGTTCGAGTATTGCCATCAGCTGGACAGTGTTGTAGCCGCAGCTTGCAATGTACGGCAGCACATTTTCGGTGAAGTTAGTAAAACTGCCCACTTCACACTTCTCGCTCGCCATCCCAACATGTGCTTCATAAATTATCGGCTCGGCAACCTGTGGCGCTTTATGCCGGAAAGTAAACTTGCTTTCCGGCTCCCATATCTGTGCCGTAAAGTGATGAGTATTCAGATCCTGTACGGCGCGCCTTACATAAGCAGGAAGCCTTTCCCCAGAGCCGCCTGGCCAGTAGAGCTTGAGCTTGTAAAACATGCCGTGAACAAGAGTCGATGCAGGCATTGAGAGTTCCCAGTTGCCCTGATTATCAATCCTGTTCATCTCAAACTCGGCGAGCTCCTGCCACTTGGAGAAGTCGCCGATCAGAAATACCCTTTCAGCATTAGGAGCCCATTCCCTGAAAACCCATCGGTCATCGTCTCTGTGCATACCGTAGTAATGGTGGCCGTTGGCAAAGTCAGCGAGGCTCAAGCCGGAAGTAAGTTGCATCTCGCGAACGAGAAGCAGCTCCGCGCGTCTTTCAAGCTCCGGCCTGTACGGTTGCAGGTACGGGTCATCCAGAAGATGCGCCGTTTTTGAAACGTATGGTTTATCGGGGGTTTTCATACTCAGGTTATAAGAGGTCTTTGAGTCATTTTTTCGTAGATGTCTATATATCCCTGTGCGGTAACGGAATGGTTGAATCTGCTTTTGGCATCCACCATAATGCGGGCAATCTGCGGATTTTTGATTTCAACCGGCAGGCGATAGAAATTCATAGCCTGCTCGATAGCCCATTCGAGGCCTTCAGAATTATAGACATTGAACAGGAAGCCATTGCCCTTGCCCTTAACAGGGTCGAGGTGTTCGATTGTATCGTGAAGGCCGCCTGTGTCGTTAGCGACAGAAAGTGTGCCGTATTTGGGAGCAATCATCTGCGGGAGACCGCAAGGTTCAAATAGTGACGGCATCAGCATAAAATCAGAGCCGGCAAATCCAAGCCTTGACAAATCTTCGTTAAAGTTGCACACAGCAACACGTTTGTGAATGTTGTGAAAAGTAGCTATATTGTGAAACACTTCCTGATAGGCGCCGTTAGCAACAATCGCAAACTGAATTTTCTCGCCATAGTAACGGTCTATAGTCCGGTAAAGAATGTCTGAGAGCAACTGACAGCCTTTCTGTACAGGGTCGAGACGGGAGGGCCAGAAAAAAATTGGGGCCTGTGGGTCAACCTCAAGCCCTAATTTCTCCTGGAATGAGGCTTTGTTACGGGCTTTTTTCTTATAAAAATCAGTGGCGGTATAGTTGCAACAGAGAGCCGCATCAGTTTCAGGGTCGTACGAGGGATCGGGTGAGTTGAGGATGCCGCAGGCACATTCTGAATAGTACTTATTCTTTATTTCGCTACGCACCTGCTCCGGGATGAAGTCGTGCTGTCCATGTACAATTTCCTCAAGGAACGTTGGACTTACTGTGTTTATGAAGTGAGAGGCAAACACGCCGCTTGTGAGCAGGTCAACCATATTGTTGGCGCGGGACTCTTCGTAGTTGTAGGGCGGGTAGTTGAAAAAGAGATTGTTCCAGAAGCCGGCCGCGTCAATGCCGCCTTCCTCTTCGATATACTCAAGAGAAAGTTTTTGAGTATGAATGTTGTGTACGGTAAAGAGACAGGGGATGTTCAGCCGGCGGGCAAAGCCGGGAATCAGACCTGTCATCCAATCGTTACAATGGATGATGTCAGGGTTTACCTGAGGAATGATATTATTTATCACCTCGCGCTGAAAAGCAAGAGACACCTTAATGCTCTCCTGCATATAATTGCCGTAAACCTTGTCCTGATAGTAAAATATACGATCTTCTGCCAGATGCACCCTGCTTTGGTTCAGCTTGTTGAGATACAGCCGCAGTTCGTCTTCAACAAGCTTGCCGATCTCGAAGCTGAAAATGCGCCTGAAGTTCGGAATTGCAATATGCACATCCGCACCAAGCTCATACAGGCAGGAAACAAGAGAGGCGGAAACATCCGCCAGACCTCCGGCCTTCGCCGTAAGCTGATTGGCATAGTTGCCCATGCCTGATGGAAGGTAAGTAATCTCCGGTGTAATCAAAAGGATACGCATAGATCTACGCTTACCGTTTTTTTCTGTAATAGCCATTCAAATACCTCACTTTCCAAATACCTCGCTTTAAAATAAAATCGCGCGGCCGCCTTTGGTGTTTGTCACCTCCGCGCCCGGAATTGTTATCCAGCCCATACCACAAAGTTCGGTATGTGATTATCCCACGTATCGCCGGCCGGCGTGAGGCGTGCGGTTACACCGTATCTGCCGGAAAGCGAACAGTTTACCGTTGCCTCATACACATAGTTACCATCGCCGTGGTCCTCAACAATGCTCATCTTGACATTATGACTTGAAATCACATTGTTTTTCGGATCAACTGGGCCGTAATACAGTTCAACGTCAACCATATCCGGTTTGAGAGAATTAAGATATACATCAATGCGTACCGTAATTACATCATTAACGTAAACATTTGACACATCTTCCTTTATTATCGGTGTGCCAATTTTGACATTGCCGAGGTCCGCGCAGTAAAGCTGTTTGGCGAGTGCCAGCTCTTTTGCGTACTTGCAGTTTTCAGCAACAAGTATCTCATAATCCGCCATAGCGGGTTTGTAGAACATTTCGTTGTAATTGCTTACCATCCTGTTGCTTGAGAAATTATAGAGGCTCATCTTCAGATTGGCTTTCATAAGGCTCAGCCACTCTGTCGGTATGCCGCCCGTACGCCTGTTGTAGTAGCACGGAATAATTTCATTCTCAATTATGTTGTAGAGAGCCTGTGCTTCAATAATGCTGCGGTAATGCTCATCAGCAATATCATCGCTGCTGGGGATTGCCCAGCCACAATCGTTTGCGTAGCCTTCCGCCCACCAGCCGTCGAGTATGCTACAATTGAGCCCCCCGTTGATGCTGGCTTTCATACCCGATGTACCACTGGCTTCCTTGGGCTTTTCGGGGGTGTTAAGCCATACGTCAACGCCGTGTACCAAAGAGCGTGCTATGCTGATGTTGTAATCTTCAATGAACACTATCCTGTGGCTTACGTCATATTCTCGCGCAAACTGAATGATTTCATGTATCAGCGCCTTGCCACTTTCGTCTGCGGGATGAGCTTTGCCGGCAAATATAAACTGAACCGGTTTCTCGTCATTGCGAAGAATCTTTGCAAAGCGCTCCTTGTCGGAAAGTAGCAGGGATGCGCGCTTATAGGTTGCAAAACGTCTCGCAAAGCCGATCGTAAGCGCGTACTGGTCGAGGCATTTGTGAACGCTTCGTTTTTCTTTTTCTGTAGCGTTAAGCTGCGAAAGTTGTTTCGTCAATGTGTTGCGGCAAACACGGATGAGATCAGCCTTCTCCATCTGGCGAATCTGCCACCAGAGGGTGTCGGGGATGCGGTCTATTTCCGTGTTGAGAGTATCGCTATCAATCGCACGCGAGTCGTCTTGTGAAAGATAGCGCTGGTAAAGCTCACTGTTTCGCCTTGATATCCAGCTCTTTACGTGCACACCGTTGGTTATGTGCTTGATCGGGATTTCATCCAGAGGTTTATCAGGCCAGAGATGTGCCCACATTCTCCTTGCGACTTCTCCATGCAACTTACTCACGCCATTGCTGAACTTGGCCATACGAAGGCCGAGTATTGTCATTGAAAATTCGTTGTGATTTTCAATTTTCGGCGGCATTCCCCAACGAAGCACGCGTGCAGAGTCGATATAAAGCTCGCTTGACAGCGCATCTAAGTAGGGCTTGAGCAACTCGGTGTCAAATACCTCATTGCCGGCCGGTACGGGAGTATGCGTTGTGAATATGTTAGTGCGCCAGACAATCTGAATGGCGGAGTCGTAATCAATGCCAATTGTATCCACATAATGTGCAATTCTGGCAAGGCTGAGGAATGCAGCATGTCCTTCATTGATATGACACACCGTCGGCTCCCAGCCAAGCTTTACAAGAGCCTTATGGCCGGCAATACCGAGCAGAAGCTCCTGATGCAGACGCATACGCTTGTCTCCGCCGTAGAGACGCCATGTGATGCTTCTCATCTCAGGCGAATTTTCGGGAATCTCGGTGTCGAGCAGATAGAGTGAGATATTTCCAACTTCCAATTGCCATACGATTGCATGAACCTCCATCCCCGCAAGCCTCAAAGATACTTTTACATTTTGACCGTTGGGGTCTTTTGCTCTGCGGAGGGGCATATCCTCTATGTTGTTGTCGGGGTAATGCTCATTTTGCCAGCCATCACTGTCGATAGTCTGTTTGAAATAACCCTGACGGTACATCAGGCCAACCGCAACAAGGGGCAGGTTATGCTCTGAGGAACTCTTGAGGTGGTCGGCGGCAAGAATACCCAGACCGCCTGAATAAAGCCTGATAGATTCGTGCAGGCCGTATTCGAGAGAAAAATAGCCGATGCATTTGTTGCCCGCTACTTTTTTCTGCGTCTTTACCGCGACGACATCTTCGTTGTACATAGATTCAACAAGCTCAATGTGCCTCAGAAAATTCTGGTCGGTGGAAAGTTCTTCAAGCCTCGCTTGACTGATCCTGTCAAGCAGAATTTTAGGATTATGTGAGCAATCTTTCCACAGTTCAATATCGATATGCCTGAACAGCGATATTGCCTCCTTGTTCCAGCACCACCAGATGTTGTCGGCAAGTGTCTCAAGAAATTTAAGCTTCTCCGGAATTTTAGGGAGTACGTTGAACAGTTGTATGTTTCGCACTTATTCTCCAATCAGTTGTTGTCTTGGGCTGCTGTCAAGTTGTGGTATGCGGAGTTTACTCAACAATAAGGACATTGTTGAGAGTCCCGTGAACATTCTTGGAAATGTTGGGGTTGCTCGGATCAATGCACCATTGCCCGCCTACTTTGAATTTGTACTCGTACGAGCCTGCAGGAATCATAGCAACGGCTTTATATTCGCCCTTGCCATCAATATCCTTGAGCTGCTTTGCAGTCTCATCCCAAGAGTTGAAACTTCCTGCCACAAAAACCTCAAGACCAGGTTCGGCGTGATACTCGAACGTTACCTTCTTGCGCCTTACAGTTGTTTTTTTTGTTGCCATAACAATATTCCTTTAACTTTTCAGTTTGTGCCCCCAAACCAAACAAACGCGCTGTAACCTTCACCAGTCATTATACGACAGATAGAAGCGAATACAAGAATAAACAAGCGGCAGTGCATCATTTTACAAAAAACGATGACGTTATGTATTATTGCGCAGATAAACGAAATCCCTGAAATTCAGCCGACGAATCGCGTGCAGTCTGCCCCGATAACTGCAAAGGTAACCTGCGTTTGCGTAAGTTTTCATTTAT
>JBFWMM010000003.1:87620-137739 GCA_050251615.1 Phycisphaerae bacterium | reverse complement strand
GATATGTATAACACGTATGTTACCCTGTATCTCCGCAAAGAGTTTGCCGTTTCAGACATTGACCGCCTTGAAGACCTGAACCTCCACGTTAATGTTGATGATGGATGTATTGTCTGGATTAACGGCGTTGAGGTGGCAAGAGTGAGCTGCCCGGAGGGCGAAATCGCCTACGACCAAGCCATCGCTTACAACCATGAAGCAGGCAGCTATATAGACCTTGCTCTGCCGAAGCCTTACGATTATCTCGTTGACGGCACAAATGTCATTGCCGTGCAGGGCGTTCAGGGTAGTTGGACAAGCACTGATTTCACAATAGATGCCAGCATAACGGCAGTTCTTGCGACGTCCCATGAAACCGGAGCAACCATTCTGGATTCCTATGCCTACCGCGTTAAAAAAGGCAAATATGAAATCAACCCGACATGGGAGAGTGAAGAGCTGACAACATTCAGCGACAGAATTACTGTTCCAGGAAGCGAGGTCAAAGCGGGCCGCACATACCGATTGCGCTGCCGCATGAAAGACAATACCGGCAGGTGGAGCCATTGGTCTGTGCCGATAGAATTTGTTGCAGGTGAGCCGCTCGGCCGCGGCGCATTCGCCTCGCTGAGAATAACAGAGCTTATGTACGAACCAGCTCCAGACGAGGCAGGATATTATGATAGCGATGAATACGAGTACATTGAGCTGACCAACATTGGCAGCGAAGCGATTTCTATTGCCGGTGCAAGCTTTACTGATGGCATCACGTTTGACTTTGCTTCAGCTCCCGCCGCTCTTCAAACACTTGAACCGGGGCTTTTTGTGCTTGTCGTCGAAAACAGGGAGGCGTTCGAGCAGCGCTACGGCACAGGATTTTTCGACCGCATCGCGGGAGAGTATGACGGCAAACTTTCTAATGGCGGCGAAACCGTGCGTCTGGAAGAGTTCTGGAACGGAACCATTGTAGAGTTTACCTATAATGACGGTTTCGGCTGGCCTCTTGCCGCAGCAGGCGGCGGACATTCTCTTGTTGTCCTTGAAGGGGCGCTTGAAGATGAGCCGTATGGAATCCTGGACTTTGGCGGAAACTGGCGAGCGAGCGCGTATATGTACGGCTCACCCGCGGCCGCGGAGCCGGTACTTGCCGAAGGCGTTGTCATAAACGAGATTATCGCACATACTGATTATCGCAACCCTGCGCTCCCCGAATACGACTCAAACGATTTCGTAGAGTTGTACAATGCTTCCAGCGCGGCAATCTCTCTGGAGGGATGGTATCTGTCGGATGATTTGGATAATCTGAAGAAATGGCCGCTGCCGGCCTTGAGCATTGCATCACATGCCCTGGAAGGTTTTGATGAAGTCAGCGGGTTCCACAGCCCCATAACGACAGGCTTCGGTCTGAATAAGTCCGGTGAGCAGGTGGTTCTTTCTTACCTGCCCGGCACCGATCAGGACAGGATTGTCGATTCGATTGCTTTCAGAGGGCAGGAGAACGGCGTTTCGCTCGGCCGCTACCCCGATGGCAATCAATTCTTCTTTACAATGCCGCCATCGCGCTATGCGGTAAATGTGGAGCCTGTCGGTGATATTGTAATATCGGAAATTATGTATCACCCGCTTGATGGTTCGGAGAATGATGAATTCATAGAGATCTTCAACCCCACAGCTACGGCGATAGATTTGTATAATGCTGAAGGTTCATGGAGGCTTGATAACGCGGTTTTGTTTGAGTTTCCGCTGAATACTACCATTGCCGCGGGCGCAAGGATTGTTGTGTTGCCGTTTGACCCTGCCACGGATACGGGGCGTCTTGCCGCTTTTGAAGAGGCTTATTCGGCTCCTATTACGCCGGGTGCTCAAGTGCTCGGGCCATATTCAGGCTCGCTTTCCAACGGTGGTGAGAGGCTTGTTCTCGAACGTCCGCAGGCGCCCGATCTGATCGGAGATCCTATTTCGTGGGTGAGGGTAGATGAGGTGTATTACGGGGATTATTCCCCCTGGCCCGGTCAGCCGGACGGTTTGGGGAAGTCTTTGGATAGAGTCAGCACGAGCCATGATGCGAGCGGAAACGACCCCGCCAACTGGCAGGCCGCAACACCCTCGCCCGGCAGCTGAGTAGTTTCGATATATAATAATTAAATTTACAATGGGAAACGAACTTATGTTCAACAAGGTGATTTTGGGAAGATTTATCGCGTTCGGGATTGCTTCGCTGTGTTTAACGGCAGCATCTGTGAGCGCAGTTGACGACTGGCAAAACGAACAGGTACTGCATATTAATACCGTGCGCCCGCATTCGCATATGGCCGTCTATGAGAACAAGAAGGACGCCATAAAGATGGATAGCAGTAAATCCGCTCGCATGCAGCTGCTCAACGGCGACTGGAAATTCAAATTTTCGCCATCCCCGCAACAGCGTCCGATGGATTTCTATCAAACGGATTTTGACGACAGCTCCTGGGGCACAATACCCGTGCCGTCGAACTGGCAGGTTCAGGGCTACGGAACTCCGCTGTACTCCAACACTAATTACCCCTTCAACAACAGCACGCCGCCGAATATCATGGATCCTGTGCGTGATGACTACCTAAAAAGTCGCCTGCCCAATCCCGTAGGTAGCTATCGCAGGAGTTTCAACATCCCCTGCAGCTGGCAAGGCAAGCAGATCTTCGTTAAATTCGAGGCGGTGCAGAGCGCTTTCTATCTCTGGGTGAATGGAAGGAAAGTCGGCTATTCGCAGGGCAGTATGACGCCTGCCGAGTTTGATATTACATCCTACGCAAGCGCCGGCGAAAACACAATCGCCGCGGAGGTTTACCGCTGGAGCGACGGTAGCTACCTCGAAGACCAGGACTTCTGGCGTATCAGCGGCATACACCGCGATGTCGTGCTGTACGCTCAACCCGCGCAGGCGATAAGGGATTTCCATATTCAGCCCGAGCTTGATGCCTCTTACACTTGTGGTTCGCTTTCCGCATGCGTACTTGTCAACAATGCGGCGCAAATGCCGGAGAATGTCAAGGTTGATGCTGTTCTGCTTGCCCCGAACGGCCGGAAGGTGAAAGCTGTTTCCTGCTCAAAGAAGATTGACGCAGGCGGCGAGCAGAGCTTCGAGATTGAGATTGACGCAGGGAAGGTCAAAACGTGGACTGCCGAGACACCGTGGCTTTATACCCTCCTTCTTACAACATCAGCGGGCGAGTCAACAGCTTGCAGGGTAGGCTTTCGCAAGGTGGAAGTGGTTGATTGTGAGGTGCTGATAAACGGCAAGCCCGTAGAATTTCTCGGCGTGAACCGCCACGAGACAGACCCCGACCGCGGCCGCGTGATGACGGAAGAAATGATGGTGCGTGACATTCTCATAATGAAGCGCAACAATATCAATATCGTGCGCACAAGCCACTACCCCAACACGCCGCGCTGGTACGAGCTTTGCGACTACTACGGCCTTTATGTGATGGATGAGGCGAATCTCGAATCGCACGGCATGGGCTATGGAGACCGCTCCCTGAGCCGCCTTCCCGAGTGGAGGCAGGCGCATATCGACCGCGGCGTGCGTATGGTTGAGCGCGATAAAAACTTCCCTTGCATTGTGTTCTGGTCTCTCGGCAACGAGGCGGGCCCGGGTGAAAACTTCAAATATCAGCGTGAGGCTATGCTCGCAATAGATTCCTCGCGCCCCGTCCATTACGAGGGCAACAGCGACTGGGGCGATATGCTCAGCCACATGTACCCGCGCATTAATTCCCTGCTGAATTTCGATTACGCCAATCTTGACAAGCCGTATTTTGTCTGCGAGTATTCGCATTCGATGGGCAACGCCCAAGGTGGGCTCAAGGAGTATGTCGAGCAGTTCCGCAAAGAGCGCAAGCTCATCGGTGGCTGCATCTGGGATTTCGTCGATCAGGGAATCCGCGCGGTATATTCGCAGGATGGCCGCACGGCAGTTCCCGCGCCGTTTGCAGGGGGCGTTAAGCCAGGAGACAAGGCGTTCTTCGCCTATGGTGGAAGCTTCGGCGACATCCCCAACAGTGGCAACTTCTGCGTGAACGGGGTCGTAACCGCAGACAGGTGCCAAACCGCAAAGCTCAGCGAAGTGAAATATCAGTACCAGTCTATTTGGGTTGATGTGCTTGATGCCACCGCGAGTAAAATCAACGTCCGCAACGAATACGACTTTACCAACCTTGACCAATTCTCCTGCGACTGGCAACTCACCGCGGACGGAAAAACGATTCAATCGGGCAAGCTTAAGGTCGGCTCTGTCGCGCCGGCTACTTCAAAGCAGATAACTATCCCGCTGAAAAGCTTTGAGCCTAAGCAGGGAGAAGAGTACTTTGTCAATATCAGCTGGAGGCTTGCCAAGGACACCCTCTACGCAAAGAAGGGCTATGAGCAGGCATATTATCAGTTCAAGCTGCCTGTGAGCTTGCCGAAAGAGACCATCGCAAGGTCTGAGGCCGTTAAAGTTACCGAGACAGATTACTGCGTGAAAGTCGAAGCGGGGCAGACGGAAGTCTTTTTCAGCCGCGAGACGGGCAGCATCTCCGGCCTGATGATGAACGGCAGGCAGATAATAAATGGCGCGGCAAACGGGCCGCTCTGTTCCATATACAGAGCCCGCGGAGACAACGACAGAGAGTCCGGCTGGAGCGAGCTGAATTCATTCACGCGCGAGCTGATTTCGTTTGATGTTCAGCAGACAGGCGGCCTCTGCCTGATAACCACAAGGATGAAGTTTACATCAAGCGCATCAAGCGAGTTTTATGTACTGACGAGTTGGTGCATAGACGGTAGTGGCATTATCGTATCGGATAACAGCATGGATTTGACCGGAGCGCCGGATCTCATAGCACGCGCCGGCTTCGATATGCAGCTTGTGCCGGAGCTTGTAAACGTGGAATATTTCGGGCTCGGGCCGTTCGAGAATTACATTGACAGGAAATCCGCGGCGAAGGTGGGGCGGTATCAAACGACAGTCCCCGAGATGTATGAATATTACCAGAAGCCGCAGTTCTGCGCAAATCGCTCCGAGCTGCGCTGGGCGGCGCTCAGTGATGAGAGCGGCAAGGGTGTCATATTCGTTGCGGAGGACGGCATGGATTTCAGTGCGCTTGATTTTACGCAGCAGCAGCTTGGCGCCGTAAGGTACCCCTGTGATTTGCAGAGCGGCGGCAAGATTTCTGTGTGCCTGAGCGCGGCGACAGCGGGCGTCGGCGGAACCTGCGGCCAGGATTCCACCTACGAGCAGTACAAGCTGAAGCCTGGCTATTTCAGCTTCCGTTACCGCATGCAGCCGTTTACGGGCCAGCCGGATGAGTCTGTGCTTAAGGAGTTTTACATGACCGCAGCGCCGAAATTCGAAATGCGCGGGAAGAAGGCCGTGATAACCTGCCAAGACAGCGAAGCCGAGCTCACAATCTCACGCGGAGATTCCGGGCAGGAAAGCTGCTCGGCTGGTGATATAGTTGCACTTGGCGGCCGGCTTACTCTCTACGCGCAGAAAGACGGCTTGGTAAGCGCGGTAGCAGAGCTGAATTGCGATGCGTTTCTGGATAGATCCGGTTGGGTGATTACGGCGAGCAGTGATGCTCCAAACTCAAACGAGGCTGCGAGAAACGCCTTCGACGGCAACCGCAACACAATCTGGCACACAAAATGGCAGGGAGAGATACCACCGTTTCCGCACTTCATTCAAGCTGATATGAACGAAATACTGACTATTCGCGGCATCACAATCCTCCCGCGGCAGGACCAGTTTGAAAACGGAAATATCGTGGAGTATGAGCTACTGCTCAGCTTAGACGGTGAGCAGTGGCGGCTTGCGTCTTCCGGCCGTCTTCCGCGAAAAAGAACGATACAGAAAATCCTTCTTGATGAGCCGGCTCAGGCCCGCTTCTTCAAGCTTGTTTCCCATTCCGAAGTGAACGGATACAGTTTTATGAGCGCCGCGGAGATAAACGTCTTGCCGGTAGAATAGACGCGCTCCATATGCCTGCCGCTGAGTTGTATATACTCATTGCGGCGCAGATATGCGGATATAAAGATGGTAAGGTGTAAAATTTTACACCTTGCCATCTTCGCTTTATCCTTTGCTGAGCAGATAGATAGCTTCACTGCCGAAGAGGTTTGTCAGGGCTTTGAACCTACCGGCTCTTCCCGGAACAACCTTCTTCTCTATCCTGATTCCAATTTCCGCGCAGAGTTTCTCGAAGTCGCTCATAGAGAGAAAATGTATGTTGGGGCTGTCGTACCACTGATGTGGCAGCTCTTTAGTAATCGGAGCGCGGCCGGTGTAGAGCAGTTGCAGGCGGCATTTTATATGCCCGAAATTCGGGAACGAAACCACCGCTTTTTTCCCCACGCGCACAATCTCTTCGAGCAACTCTTTTGGCTTGCCCGTGGCCTGAAGCGTCTTCGAGAGGACGACATAATCGAACTGCCCGTCTCTGAAGCGACCGAGGTTCTTTTCCATATCCGCATTGATCGCGGGCAGACCTTTCTCAACGCACTTGCTCACGGCGCTTATGTCCTTGTCGAAACCCATCACTATGCAGTTGTTGCAAGCACGCAGCCGCTCCATAAGCTCACCTTTGCCGCAGCCGAGGTCAAGTACTTTGCTGCCATTTTTGACAAAGTCTTTGAGGATAATGTTGTGATCGAGGCGGGAACTTTCATGCTCACAGAACATTTCACCGCCACTGATGAGCTTTGATGTGGCGTTGAGGTAGTCGCGGATCATCGGCCCGAGAGTTTCCGGTTCAAGGATAAAGGCATCGTGGCCGTGGTGCGACTCTATGTTGCAATAGGTTACATCCTTACCAAGAGCGGTTAGCGCATCGACCATCTCTCGCGACTGCTCTGGGGTGAAGAGCCAGTCTGTTGAAAAGCTGGCGATAAAGAAGCGAGAGTTGCTCTTTGCAAACGCTTCTTCGAGCGAGCCGTGTTCAAGCTCAAGGTCGAAGTAGTCCATCGCCTTGGTGATATACAGATAGCAGTTTGCGTCAAACCTTTCCACAAACTCGCCGCCCTGGTGGTCAAGATAGGTTTCAACGGAAAATTCAGAGTTGAAGTTGTAGCTGTACGAATCTGCTTCGCGCAGTTCACGGCCGAATTTCTCTCTCATCCCTTCATCTGAGAGGTAGGTGATGTGGCCTATCATTCTTGCGATGCTGAGGCCGTTATCGGGGCCGGTGCTGTCGGAGTAGTTGCCGTTGTTGAAATTTTTGTCGTTTTTGATTGCGTTTCGCCCCACGGCGTCAAACGCAATCGACTGCGGACTCAGACGCGGAGTTGTCGCGATCAGGAGCGCTGATGCGCTGAGATCGGGGTAGTCTATCGCGAGAGTCATGGCGTTCATTCCGCCCATAGACCCGCCTATGACAGCCACAAGTCTTTCAATGCCGAGCTTGTCGAGAAGCATCTTCTGCACTTTGACCTGGTCTTTAATCGTGATGACGGGAAAGGTGAGCCCGTATGGTTTGCCCGTTTTCGGGTTGATGCTGGTGGCTCCGGTCGTGCCGGAGCAGCCGCCGAGGAAATTCGAGCAGATGACGTAGTACTTGTTCGTGTCGATTGATTTGCCAGGGCCTACAAACTCTTCCCACCACCCCTGCGTTTTCTCGTCGTTCGCGTCGTGGTAGCCGGCAACATGAGCGTTCCCCGTGAGTGCGTGGCAAATGTAGATGGCGTTGGATTTGTCTGCGTTGAGCTCGCCGTAGGTCTCATAGGCCACTTGAACCGGGCTCAACGAACCACCCCCTTCAAGTTCAAAGCTTTCGTCTTCTCCAACGATTGTTATGTACTTTGTTTCTACGATTCCAACGCTGGCGCGAAGCTTCGCCTCGGATACAGGTCTTGTTTCTTTCTTCTCTGCTTTTCTACCCTTTCTATGAGAACATGTTCAGCTTTTCGGAAGTAATGATAAAGGAAAAAATTTTAACGGGTTGTAATTTTTTTTCAATAAAAGTTTTTTGACCCGTGGCGGCTCTTTTTTGCAATAATTGTTTGAGAATGCCGTCTTAGTTTATTATACTTTATCTATCGTTTTAGAGATAGTCGTTAAAGGCTGCTGAGGCCTATGGATGTGAGAGCGGGTATTAGATTTATGAAAACAAAAATATACCTCATACTTTTGGTTGCGTTTGCAGGAGCGCTTTTTGCCGCTGACCAGTACAGCGAGCAGTTGCGTCTGTATAAGTCCGCACTGATTTCCAGTGCAGAGGAACAGATGCGTCTTTCTGCGGCAAAGCAGATACTTGTTTGCCCGTCGCAGGAGAGTGTTGAGGTGATAGGACAGGTGCTTTCCGGCGCAGATATCAACGGGCAGATGGCTGTGTTCAAGGCGATGATATCCCGCTCGCTGTGGGAGACGCCCATCTCCAACGCCGATAAGTATGCACTGATACTCGTTGATTACCTTAAGAGCGCGAAATTGCAACAGGCGCGCTTAGCCTGTGAGGCGCTTTCCTCTTTTGACTACTCTGTCTATTCCGAGCAGCTCAAACAGATGCTTCTCGATGAAAAAACGGCGAAAACGGCTCGTTTGAATTATCTGATGGCTTTGTCGTACAACCTCACGGAAAAAGACGCCATCGCGACGATAATAACCCTTCTCGACGATTCCGACAGCGACATTGCCACTGCCGCTTCAAGAGCCTTGCAGACCTGGGTGCCGATAGGGAATGATAAAAAACTCTGGCAGCAGTTCCTTGAGGAACTGAACAAAAAGACGCCGGAGGAGATTGTCCGCGACAGGCTCGCCATGCAGGAACAGAGGGTAAAGCTTCTTGAACAGAAGAACCGTTCCCTTGAAGATGAGCTTATCGCTTCACTCGACAGCTTTTACGATTCAAGCAAGGCTGATGACGCCCGCGCGGCCATCATAAAAGAGAAGCTTTCGAGCGTTAACTCGGCGGTAAGTCTGTGGGCGGTGAAAAAGACAAAGCTGTGGAGAAGCAATGCCGAGCTCCCCGAGCAGATTAAAGAGAAGCTTAAAAGCCTCATCTCCAGCGATAGTGCGTCTGTGAGGTTGGAAATCGCGCAGCTCATGGTCTTTCTCGCCGACAGCGACCCTTCCAGAGAGCTTTATGCCCAGTTGCAGAAGGAAACCTACCCCACGATAAAACTCGCGCTTTTTAATGCGCTTACAGAGACCTGCTACTACGGCCTTGTCCAGTCCGGTAAGACGATAGACCCCGAGATCAGGACGTACCAGCTCAATATGGCAACAGCTCTGCTTGAATCGGGTACTTCAGAAGAAGCGCTCAGCGCAGTTGATGCGATTCGCAAACTCCTCGACCGCAATGGCATCGAGGACAGCGTGGTCGAGCCGTACTATGCGGCTGTGCTTAAGCGGCTATCCACCGCGCTGGCAGCAAAGGATGGCAGCGCCGCTGACATAATCAAAAAGATAACCGGGATGTTCAGCCCCAACGCCCATTACCGTGCAATTGCCGCGCGCCTGCTTACACCTGAAATCACGAAGGCACTGGACAGTGAGGATAATTCCGTTGTTCTCGCAGCGATTGGTTGCTTGGAAGTGATAAATAAATCTGACGCGATGAGCATTGTCCGCGCGAAGAAACTGTATGAGCGCAGCGACGAGCTGTACAAGAAGAGTCTTACCATGGCCGCGGAGGCCGGCGGGGCCGATGACCTTGTGTGGATTGAAGAGCGTCTTCGCGCTTCTGCGGATAAGAATGCACTTGACGCGCTCATAAAGCTTATGGAACTTGCCGACAGCACTGTTTCTGATATGGTTGTGGCGCATTTTCAAAGCTATAACATAACAGATGAGAGCAAGCTCAGCCTGCTCGAAACAGCAATGAAGAAGAACAATCTCTCGACCGCCTCGCTATCTGTTGCGGCCAACGCCTGGTATTCTCGCGGAAAGGTGAGCCTTGCGGCAGACTGCTTTTCCAAGTTGTTGGCCCGCGGTGCGCTTTCCGATAAGGAGTATGTGAGGGCACTTGATATATTCACGAAAAATGCCGACTTCAAAGGAGCCGCTCTGGTTGTGGCGTTATTGCTGACAAAGCAGGATATTGCTGCCGACAGTGAGCCGGGCAAGCTTATAAGCACCCTTACCGCATCGCCTGAAGTTGGCGCGGCGTTCAAAGAGGAGTTGTTGAAAATTACCGCCGCCGAGCGCCCACTGTGGACGGCGTTTGCCCAGCAATTCAAGCCGCAGCAAACTCCTGCGCCTGCCGCAGAGCCGGAGAAGCCTGCCGCGGTGCAGGAAAACAAAGAATAAGGCTTAAAGCAACCGCAGGAAATGCAACCGCGGAACGCGCTGAGGACACAGAGAGAATTGCAGATTCAAAATTCAAGACTCAATAATCTCCGTACCTCCGTGAACTCCTTGTTGAGATTAGAACGTAATGAAAAGAATGAGCAAAAGAAAAGAGCGGAATACTGCGCCTGCCACCGGTAGAATTGTATTATCTTCGCTCTCTTCGCGGCCTCGTGATTAAAACAAAAAAATAGAAATGAGAAAGACGCAAGGCAACCGCCACTGCGTGCCTGATAAAGAAACGAAAAAACATGGGACTTTTTACCAAGACGATCGGTTTCATCAAAGACCGGCTTGAAAAGACAAGAACAAAAATTTCAAAATCTCTGCTCGATGTACTCTCTTTCGGCAGGAAGATAGACGAGGAGCTTCTCGAAGAGCTTGAGGAGATTCTCATAAGCGATGATATTGGCGTCGAGACGACTGTCAAACTGATTGATGAGCTGCGTGAATCATACAAGAAGAAAGAGATTTCAACGAGCGAGGAGATTGTCCCGTTCCTCAAGAATCATATCAAGAGTTACTGGCCCGAGCGCGACAGGCAGTTTGCCAAGGCGCAGTCCGGCCCCACGGTTGTGCTTGTTGCAGGCGTGAACGGTTCCGGCAAGACAACCAGCATCGCCAAGCTCGCCTGGACGCTCCATAGCGCCGGCAATAAGGTTGTCGTGGCGGCATGTGATACGTTCCGCGCCGCGGCCGTTGAGCAGCTTTCGGTATGGGCGGGCAGAATTGGCGTGGAAATCGTAAAGCACAAGCAGGGTTCGGACCCCGCAGCTGTTGCTTACGATGCCTGCGAGGCCGCGCTGTCAAGACGCGCCGACTACCTCATCGTTGACACAGCCGGCCGCCTGCACACGCAGAAGCACCTCATGAAAGAGCTGGAGAAGATAAAGGCGGTCATCTCGAAGAAAATACCGGGCTCTCCGCACGAGGTTATACTCGTCGTTGACGGCACAACCGGCCAGAACGCCATTATGCAGGCGAAGGAATTCACAAGCGCCGTGGACGTTACGGGCATCTTTCTTGCCAAGCTTGACGGAACCGCACGTGGCGGTATCGTTATTGCGATAAAAGACAAGCTCGACATCCCCGTGAAATTTGTCGGTCTGGGCGAAAAGCCCGAAGATATCGCCGAGTTTGATCCCGAGGAATTTGTCGAAGCCCTCTTTGAATTATAAAACGCTATTCAGAATATGCCGCTTGCCGCTCGTTTACGGTTGCGTGAAATATAACGTCTGCGGCTCCGCGCACCAGAAGCTGTAGCCAACGCCCGGCTCAAGGCTCGTGAGCGTGCCGTACCAGCTGCCGCCGTAGTACTGAGCTAACTGCCCCTGCGAATTTACGAGCTTGTCCATATTAGTGAGCGTGGAATTGGCAAAAGCCTCGCTCACGGCAATCTGGCTCTGAAGCGGCGAACCGATCCAGTTCCATCCGTACGCTATAGCTATCGGCGTCTCTTCCGCTACCGCCTCTCCAACCACATCGAAGCTTCCGCCGGCCTCGCTTACGAACACATACTTTTTCCCCCACCCGATTGTATCAAGCGGCCCGTACCAGCTACCGTCATAGTACTGGGCAATCTGGCCGGCGGAATTGACGAGTAGGTCCAAGTCTGATGCAATCTGCTCATACTGCGCGAGTACAGTGCTGATGCTTCTTTCTACCGGTAGTACGGGGAACGAAATCCAGTTGTAACCGGGCTTGATATCGTAACTGAACACAGAGCCTGAGCTGGTGTAGTTGTAGAGCGCGCTTACGAATAAATCGCTCGTTACATTGCTGAAATCGGTATCCCAGCCGGTGAATTCATAGTCTGCTTCGGAAGCGATGGTCGGCGCGGTAGCGCTGCCGCCGTAGGTTACAGTCTGAATGGCGAGGCCTCCGATAATCTCTCCGCGTACGCCTGCGCTGAATTCTACGGTAAAACTGAGCAACCTGTACAGCGCGGTTACCGTAAGGTCGCTTGTTACATTGCTGAAATCGGTATCCCAGCCGATGAACTCATAACCAACGCCGGCGGCGATTGCCGGTGCGGTAGCCGCAGTTCCCGGTTCAACCTCCTGCACTGCATTGCCTGAGGTAATCTCGCCGTGAAGTCCTGCGCTGAACGAAACGGTGTAAGTTGATGGCGGGGCGGCCGCAAAGGTGAAATTTGTGTCGCTTGTGTTAGTCCATTCGGTCGTTTTGTAGTAGTTGTCGTAAACACTTTTTACCGTCGCTATTTTGCTCTGGTCGCTCTGCCCGTTCACTTGGGCTTTTACGTTGTAGGTTCCTTTTGCGATGCCGGTGATGGCATATATGCCGTTTGAGTCGGTGATAGCGCTGAGCGTGCCGGCGGTGAGCAGGGCGCCTTCAATCGGAGCGCCGGCCGCCGTAACAACGCGGCCGCTGATAATCGCGCCGGTTTTGTCGGGGAAAACGTTGTAAACCGCTTCGTAGATGCTGTCATACGTGTCTGAGGCATCGATTTCCGGCAGGTTGTACCACACATTATCCTCGCCGTCCCAGCCCATGTTGATGTGGTGGTAGAGCGTACCGCTCTGGTAGCCGTAGCCATCGCAGATTACGGCATGCGCGTAATTCGTGCTAAGCTCCACAATTCCCAGTATGACAGGTGCTTCGGCGTTCAGATTTGCATCTATAACGCCCCCGAGCTTGTCGTGTATATTGCCCGGGTAGCCGTTGATGTAACCGGCTTGGGAGTAGTCAAACACCTCAGTTAAGGCGAGCGCAGCGTCTTTATTATATGCGCTTGCAGAATTGCTTTCGTAGCTCATGCCCACGGCCACTCCCGCATCGGCGCAGAGAGCTCCGATGGCCTCGCGCGAAGCGGTCGGCGTGGTGCAGTCAGGGTCGAGCGTCATTGATGCCCAGTCGTAAGCGCCGCCGGAGCCGTCTCCGCCGCGGGTGTATGCGGTCTGTGAGGCGTCGCTTACGGTTATTTCATTCGCTATGACGCCGATGCCCAAGGATGGCTGCTCATAGTATTTCATCAGCTGAGACATAGCCGTCGCCACGCAACCTGCCGGATATGAGTTAGGCGTGTACAGGTTGTATGTCTTTTTTCCGCAGACTACTCCCTGCCCCCATAGCGTCTGTACAAACGGCGCCACGCGCACATCACTCAAGCTCGAATAGCCCATTGTGGAAATATATCCATCGGATGCGGCTTTGAGCTGCACCCATTTTGTTTGTGTAGCGGTGAGCTCGGTGTTCATAGTTTGCAGAAGTGAGCCGGCATATTCAATGCCCGCGTTTGAATCGGCATAAATCATTGCGCGCAGAGGGTTAGGTGTGCTGTCATCGTAGGCGCCTTTAGAGCTGAACGCCGCAACCGGCTCGAGGCGGTCATCGGCGTTGAGGAGAATATAACCCTCCGGTTCCAAGCTTACGCAGTAAAACTTCCCGTCGTTATATGCCGCTACATCGGAGCAGGTTGCATCAAAGCGGCTGCCAAGTGGCGCTGCATCCATATTAAGCCAGCCGCGAGCGGCGAAAAAGGCGTCATCAGCGTTCATCTGAACGGCGAGGCATATCCCGCACAACAGCAGGCAGATTATGTGTGTATATATTTTCATAGTTATATTATTCCTTCGCTTGACGCTTCATTATACATTCAATAGCCTTGCTTGACAACCTGTCGGCTCGAAAAGAAAGATTTCAGACGAAACTTATTGAACAGAGTTGTGTTTTTGATACAATCTAAATGTGATAAAAAAAACTCTGCCGGCGTTGGCGGGGGACTGTGGTGTTACAAAAAAAGAAAGAGGATATAAATGAAGAGAATCGTTGCTTTGGGAAGCCTTATTGTTCTGTCTGTTTCAATGTTGTGCAATGCGGATACCAAGCTTACAGATGTGCAGGGCACCGACGAGAAAAAAACAGGTCGTATGGTTGTTGATAATCTGCTTGGCAGAGATTTTATGCTCTATCGCGGAGGTGGCCTGCATTACGCAGAGGCCTGTACGGCAGTCGGCGCGCTACGCTATGCGAACAATATCGGCGATAAGGAGCTTATCGGTAAGATTGTTTCACGCTACGAATCCATTCTTGAGCCAGAGGAAGACAATAAACTTATTACCCGCCATTCGCATGTTGACCATAACGTAATGGGCATCGTGCCGTTGCAGATATATCTCGTTACCGGCGATGAACGTTACAAGAAACTCGGCCTCACCTTCGCCGACAGGCAGTGGGACAATCCCCGAGAGGATGGTCTCACCGAACAGACGCGCTGGTGGATTGATGATATGTATATGGTGGGGATGTTGCAGATGCAGGCATACCGCGCGACAGGCGATGTTAAGTATGCGGACCGCGCCGCCACTCAGATAACCGCATATCTCAAAAAGCTCCAGCAGCCCAACGGGCTTTTCTTTCACGGCCCGGATTACCATTACCACTGGGGCCGCGGAAACGGATGGGTGGCCGCGGCTATGGCCGAGTTGCTCAAATCTATGCCGGCAGACCATAAGCTTCGTCCTGAGATTATGGCTGGATACAAAAAGATGATGGCCGCGCTGCTCAAGTACCAAGCCGGCAACGGCACATGGCGCCAGCTTATAGATTACGAATACTCCTGGGCGGAGAGCTCTTGTACGGCAATGTTTGCCTACGCGATGACTGTCGGTGTGCAAAGCGGCTGGCTTGAGAAAGACAATTATTCTGATGCGATTGAAAAGGCATGGAAAGCACTTTGCGGCCATCTCGACCGCGAGGGACGTATTCGCGAAATCTGTGTCGGTACAGGCCAGCAGGACGATATAGAGTTTTATCTGAAGCGGCCGCGCACGCTCGGCGATTTCCACGGACAAGCTCCGTTCCTCTGGCTTGCAAGCGAGAGGCTTGAGCACTGAAAGCGAAATTATTGGTGCAAATTAGCGAAGTTTATGCGAATTTGCAACAAACTTATGTTGAAGTACTTGCCAATTAGAATAAACTAAAAGGTTGTGCGGTGGCCTGCCGCGCGAATGTAATTTTAAAGTTTATTACCAATTATGGGAGCAACACAAATGTTAAAAAGTATTACGACGACTCTTCTGATCGCATCAGTTATGCTTCTCTCCTCTTGTACGGAGTCCGATCTGACGGGCTGTCCGCTCAAAAGCGAAAGTTGCCGGAAAGCGGCAACATGCGAGAAAGCGCAGATTTGCACCAGTACCGGTGGTCCTGCTGTGAACAAGAGTGAATTCGGCGCAACGAAAGACGGCATCAAGGTTGATAAATATACCCTCACTAACGGCAAGGGCGCATCAGCCGAGATAATCACCTACGGCGGCATTATGACCGCTCTGAACGTGCCGGATCGTGATGGCAACTTCGATGATGTTCTGCTTGGCTTTGACAGTGTAGCGGGGTATGAAGCCAACAGCCCATACTTCGGCGCTCTTATCGGTCGTTATGGCAACCGTATCGCAAAAGGAAAATTCACACTTGACGGCAAGGAATACACTCTCGCTGTAAACGACGGCGAAAACTCGCTTCACGGTGGAATCAAGGGATTCGACAAGGTGGTATGGTCGGCAGTTCCTTCAGCATGCAACAGGGAAGCCAGCCTTACCCTCGCATACATCAGCAAGGATGGCGAAGAAGGCTACCCGGGTACGCTGAAAGTCATTGTGAAGTACAGTCTGACGGTTGACAACGAGCTCGTTATGGAATACGAAGCAACAACAGATAAGCCTACCGTTCTCAACCTCACAAACCACAACTACTACAACCTTGCCGGCCAGGGCAATGGCGATGTCCTCAGCCACGAGCTTATGGTTGACGCATTCGGCATTACACCGGTTGATGAAGGCCTCATCCCCACAGGCGAGATTCTCAAGGTTTACGGCCCATTCGATTTCTCATCGCCTAAGGCCATCGGTAAGGACATTAACAGCGATGACCAGCAGATGATTTACGGCGGCGGCTACGACCACAACTTCGTGCTCAATAAACACAATAAAAAGATGACGCTCGCCGCAACCGTTTTCGAGCCCACAACCGGCCGCTTTATGGAAGTCTGGACTGAAGAGCCGGGCCTCCAGTTCTACAGTGGCAACTTTCTCGACGGCTCATTCGCCGGCAAAGAAGGCAAGGTTTACAAGAAAAGGTATGCTTTCTGCCTTGAAACACAGCATTTCCCTGATTCACCCAACAAGCCGCAGTTCCCCAGCACAGTTCTGCGCCCAGGCGAAGTTTACAAGACAAAGACTGTTTACAAGTTCAGCGCTAAGTGAGCTGTAAGCGACAGCCTTTAAGATGCAATACAAAACACCTGTCCTTAAAAAGGCAGGTGTTTTTTTGTCAATTTTTTCGGCGAGCCAAGCCGCAGAGCTGTTTCGTGTGCCAGGCGACCTGCCTTTGTTCGCGATATGGCTTTTTTTTAGCAGTATAATGGCGTTTATGAGAGGGCTTAGATTTTGTATTATGTTCTCAACGCGTTAAACTGAATGTTTTTTATCATTACCTTTTTACGGAGATTTCAGCGATGAAACGAAATTTGTTGGTTCTATCAATTCTTACAGTCTGCGGTTCGCTGCTTGCGGCGTACCCTGCGACAAATCCCGCGTTCTGGCTTGATGCCACCGCGCTTACAGGCTTCAGCGATGGTGATACTGTATCAACCTGGCCCGACATCTCAGGCGGCGGCAATGATGCTGTATCCCCTGGCGATCCGACATACCGCGCCGATGCTCTCAACGGCAGGCCCGTTATTGAGATTGCCGGCTCCAGTGACACAGATGGCTACGGCCTCAACAGCCAGAGCGATTACTTCGGCTTCAACGAAATCACGAACGTTAAAACGCTCGCGTTTGTCTTCAAGCCCACAAGCAACACCTACTGGTCCTGGTCTTCAATTCTCAACTCGCCCACGGGCAACCAGTGGCACGGCGATACTTCTTGGGGCAACACCTACTGGGACCACTCCTGGGCGCTTTCGAGCATCCTCAATTCAGACCTCGCCATAGACGGCAAGGGCGGCTACGATGGCGGCTGGACAAGCCTCGACTATAACAACTACCACGTTATCACCGTGCAGATGCCCGACAGCACAGACCTCTTTGATTGCGGCTGGCTTGCGCATTCGGCAAGAGAAGGCATCGATGCAGCAAATACATTCGGCATGTACATTTCCGAACTCATTCTCTACACAACGAAACTCAGCGATGAGGAGCTCAAGCAGCTTCAGCTCGAACTTGGTGTAAAGTACGGTCTCTACGCAGCAACCGACTTCTCACCCGCAAACGGCGCATCGAACATCTATACAACAAGCACCCTTTCCTGGACACCTGCCGATGAGAGCTGGCCGGCCGACGTTTATTGCAGCACAAGCAGCGATGACGTTGCAAACGGCGCGGAAGGTGCAAAAATCGTTTCGCAGCAGGCAGTCTCATCCACATCGCCCGCTCTTGACTTCGCTACTACATATTACTGGAAGGTTGATATGTACGAGCCCAACTCAATCGGCACCGGTTATGTGGTAGTGCCGGGCACTGTCAACAGCTTTACCACCGTTATGGGTGCGCCGATTATCACTGACCAGCCAGATTCTGTCGTGGCGGAAGCAGGCGCTGAAGTAAACGTAAGCGTTGCTGGCGACTATATCGAATCGTTCCAGTGGTACCTGAACGACAACCCGATCCCAGGCGCAACCGACGAGACATACACAATTGCTTCACTCGACATAACAGATGAAGGCATCTACCACTGTGAGGTGGCAAACAACTCAGATCCGAATTCCGTTGCCAGTGAGCGGGTATTTGTACTCAGCAAGAGGCTTGTCGGCTGGTATAAGCTTGATGGCGACTGGACAGATTCTGTTGATGAAGCCGTTCAGGGAGCCCCCGCGTTTGACGGCGTTGAACAGCCGGCTGAAAAATTCGTTGCCGGTAAGGTTGGCTCGGGTTACAGCTTCGTTCAGGCCGATGGCATCATTGAGATTCCAAACACCGCCGACTACTACAACTTCTACAGCGCAGGCGGCACCATCAACACTTGGTTCTACACCGAAGTTGACCGCTGGAACGGTATATTCGGAAAGTCAAACAACGACAGCTCAGCCGGTCTGCTCTTCGAGCTTGCAGGTTCCTGGACATTCATGGGACTCAGAGACAAGGGCCTCGCCTCACCATGGGCAGAGCTTGGCCAGTGGCACATGGCAACGCTCACAATTGATACCGAAAACGGCACAATGACCCGCTTCATTGATGGCCGTCAGGATGGCGATTCCTCCTCCTTCTCCGGCCCGATAGCGTGGACAGACGTAAACCTCTACTTCGGCGGCGAAAAGCTCGATAACTCCTGGTCATTCGAGGGCATCATTGATGACGTACGCTTCTACAGCTACCCGATGACACCTATGGAAGTTGCCGGTCTCTACACTGAAGTCGAGACAGAAGCCGTAATTTGTGTCGGCAACCCGACCTACGACCTCAACGACGACTGCATGGTTGATATGGCTGATCTTGCCGCTCTGGCAACACAGTGGCTCGACTGCAACCTTGCACCGACTTGTACCAACTGACATAACTCACCACTTACGAATAAATGGATTAATCAACAATCAGGTCAGCTCCAACAGAGCTTGGAGCTGGCCAATTTTTTAGAATGCAGGGCGCGTTTTTGTTAAACAAAAGCCATCAAGCAGAAACTCAGATTCACCGGCAATAACTTTCTATGACAGACAAAATCAAAACTGGACTCGAAAATCCTTACATGAGTATCGAGCTGCTTCCGGAATTCGGAGCTAAGCTTTACAGCCTCCGCAGCAAGTCAAGCGGGAGACAATGGCTCTGGCACAACGACCGCCTGCCTTTGGCCATACCCGCCTATGGAGACTGCTATAATACGAAGCTCGATAGCGGCGGGTGGGATGAGATTTTTCCGTCGGTGGAGCCTTGCGAATTATTTCTGGAAGGGAAAAGGGTGTCCGTGCCTGACCACGGTGAACTCGTTTCGCAACAGGCTGAGATTCTCGCATTGCGGGATGATTCGATTTCCACGAGAATCTGCGGTAAATGTGCGGATTATACATTTGAGCGCCGCTTAACTCTTGACGGCAAAACTTTGAAGATAAACTATAAGGTTGCCAATAGAGGCGATTTTCCTCTGCCGTTTATCTGGTCTGCGCATCCGTTGCTCAGGCTGGATGATGATATCCGTTTTGTGGTAAACGAAGATATTGAGCTTGAAGCGGGCGCGGTTTTCGGCGATGCCCCGTTCGTAGCCGGCAAGCGCTTCGGCGCAGTTGAGTTTGAAAGTGTTTTTTCCACGTCCGGAGTGCCTGCGTTTGCGGCCAAGCTTTTTTCAAAGCAAGGCTCCTGGAAATGGATAGCCGCAGTTTCTTCGGAAGCAGAAGAAGCTCTGGTTTTTCATTCTTATGGAGCAGCAGACGGCTACCTTGCGCTCTGGTACAACAATTTCGGCTGGAGCGGTCCGGGATATTCTGTGGGTTACAGAAATGTCGGTATAGAGCCTTGTTCGAGTCCGTTTGACAGCCTTGAAAGGGCGGTTGAAACGGGTAATGCGCCGTTTGTGCGGCAGGGTGATTCAGCAGAGTGGGGATTGTGTGCTGGGCTTGTAAAAAAAGACAGGCATCAGTCGAATGCAGACTGGCGCGAATTGATTAAAGACTATTTGTCAGAGTATGCAAAATATGAAAAATAAAATCATAGCGAAAATGGAGCCGCTTGTCATCCCCACTTATGGTCTCGGTGAGCCGCTCAAATACCCGATATTTCTGGAAAAGCGAGTGTATCAGGGCTCATGCGGGAAGGTTTATCCACTGCCCTTTATCGATAAAGTGCTTCAAGACAGAGCGCCCGAGGATGTTTCCTATCTTTGTGCGAGCCTTGAAAACGAATATCTTCGGCTGGAGATGCTGCCGGAGATTGGTGGCAGAATCTTTACAGGACAAGATAAAACCAACGGTTACGATTTCTTTTACCGGCAGGATGTCATAAAGCCGGCGCTCGTCGGTCTTGCCGGCCCCTGGATAAGCGGAGGAGTAGAATTCAACTGGCCGCAGCATCATCGCCCTGGCACCTATATGCCGGCCGATGTCTATCTCACCGAAGATGAGGACGGCGCATCGACTGTCTGGATGAGCGAGCACGATCCGCTCAATCGGCTGAAAGGTATGCATGGAGTGAGAATCCGGCCGGGCAGCTGCCTGATACAGCTTGAAGCGCGCTTGTACAACCGTACACCCCTCACGCATACTTTCCTCTGGTGGGCTAATGTGGCCGCGAAAGTTCACGACAATTACGAAAGCTTCTTCCCGCCGGATGTGCGATACGTCGCTGACCATGCTGTGCGTGCAATGAGCAGCTTCCCCAAAGCGCTCGGCGATTACTATGGTGTTGATTACGGCAATCGCGCGGGGGCAAACGACCTGACCCGATACAAGAACATCCCCGTGCCCACGAGCTATATGGTATGCCAGACGGATTTCAATTTCTTTGGCGGCTACGACCACGACGCCGGCGGCGGTTTTGTGCATGTCGCCAACAAATACATCTCTCCGGGCAAAAAGCAGTGGACTTGGGGAAATCACGAATTCGGCTGGGCCTGGGATCGCGAGCTGACCGATAAAAATGGCCCCTATATAGAGCTGATGGCAGGCGTTTACACCGACAATCAGCCTGATTTTTCCTATCTCTTGCCCTACGAGACAAAGACATTCAGCCAGTACTGGTGGCCGTACAGCAAAATTGGACCTGTACAAAACGCGACAGAGCTGCTCGCCGTCAGGTTTGTGGTCGAGCAGGGCGGACGCATTGATGCCGGCCTTGCTTCTTCCGAGCCTCTCGCCTCTCTCACGGTCGTTATCAGGAAAGGCTCTGAAACCATTCTGCGAAAGCTGATAGATATTGCGCCCGATTCACCATGGCAGGATAGAAGCTTAAAATTCACAGGCACTAACGAGACAAATCTCAGCATAGAGGTTTACGATGAGGATGAGGAGCTGCTTATAGCTTTCAGGCCTGTAGATACAAATTGCCTTACTCAAACGCGTGAGCTTGCAACCGAGCCGCCGATGCCTGAAGATATAGAGAGCCAGGATGAGCTCTACCTCACCGGCGAACATCTTGATCTGTACCGCCATCCGACGCGTTACCCCGAAATTTACTGGCAAGAAGCACTTTCCCGCGACCCGGGCGACTGCCGCTGCAATATCGCGCTCGGCAGGCAGGCGCTGGGAAGAGGGGAGTTTGAGAAAGCCGCTCTCCGGCTCGAAACCGCCGTGAAGCGGCTCACTTTCCGCCATCCGAACCCTGAAACAGGGCAGGCTCATTACTATCTCGCTCTTGCAAAGCTCTATATGGATTTACCGGATGAGGCCTACGCGCTTTTCTATAAAGCAACGTGGAATTATGAGTGGCGCGGCGCGGCATACTATCAGCTTGCCTGCCTCGACTGCGCGAAACGAGATTTCGGCAAGGCGTTCAAGCATATCTCTCTGGCGCTTGAGACGAACGAAAACAACAAAGCGGTAGTACTTCGCGCGATTATTCTGCGGCTTGCGGATATGAAGGGTGAGGCAGTTGAAGTGCTCGAAGAGCTGCTTGAAATCGATCCGCTAGACCATTTCGCGCGCTTCGAGATGGCGCAGTGCATCGGTGAGTTTGATGAGTTCTTCCGGCTTACAAGAAACGATGCTCAAACTGCTATTGATATTGTATCAGACTATGCCGAGGCGGGCTTTTTTGAGGATGCAATTTTATTGTTGGAAATGCATGCAAAGCGCGGGCAGGCTCCCTGCGCGGTACCCAACCCGCTTTCAAAGACCGTCATGACAGACTACATTCTCGCAAAGCTCTACGCCGAAACGCAGAATCCGCAAGCGTTGGCCGCGCTTGAAAAGGCACGCGCCGGCTCGCAGGATTATTTTTTTCCGTCGAGATTGTTCGAGCAGAAAGTGCTTGAATGGGCCATCTCCCGCGAAGGCGAAGACCCTTGCGCAGCTTACGGGCTTGGCAACCTCTGCTACGATAAGAAGCGCCACGAAGACGCCATCGCGTACTGGGAAGCCGCCCGCGCCGCCGCACCGAATTCAGCATCTCTGCATCGCAATCTTGCCATAGCTTATTGGAACGTGCGCCGCGATAAAAAGGCGGCACGTGAGTCTTATGAGGCGGCTCTGAAATGCTCACCGGATGATGCGCTGCTTATCAGCGAGTTTGACCAGCTCTGCAAGAAGATTGGCGTTTCTGCGGCAAAGCGTCTTGAATTCCTGCAGGCAAATATCGAGCAGGTTCTTTCGCGCGATGACAGCGCCTGTGAGCTTTGCGCTTTGCTGAATCAGCTTGGCAGACCGCAGGAAGCGCTTGAGCTTCTTCTCGGCCGCCGCTTTCACCCGTGGGAGGGTGGCGAAGGGCGCGTGTTACGCCAATATACGCTTTCAAGAATCCTGCTCGGTAAGCTTGCGCTCGAAAACTCCCGCCCAAGCGATGCAATCGAGCAGTTTGACCTTGCCATGGATACGCCGGACAACCTCGGCGAAAAGTACCATCTGCTACAAGCGAAAGCGGATGTAAACTTCTGGCGCGGCAAGGCTCTTCGGATTCTCGGCAGGGAACAGGAAGCGAATGAGGCGTTTTTGCAGGCCGCGCAGGAAAGCGGCGATTTTCAGGATATGGCCGTAACCGCTTTCAGTGAGCTGTCGTACTATAAGGGCCTTTCGCTCATAGAGCTTGGCCGCAAAGGCGAGGCTGCAAGGCTTTTCGCCTCAATGCGCAGCTGGGCGCTTGAGCAAAGCCGGATACCTGCGAAAGTGGATTATTTTGCGACGAGCCTGCCGAATATGCTCGTTTTTGAAGATGATATTGATGCCGCGAAAAATGCACGGATGAGCAGGCTTGTGGAGCTTGCCGAAGCGGGTGTGAGAAAATGCGGCGTATGAACAATTTGAGATAATAGGAGCTTACAAATGGAACTCAGTGCATATGATGTAATAGTATTTATCGCCTTTTTCGCCGTAGTGATAGGCGTCAGCGTGTTCAAGAGCCGTAAAGAGAGCAGTAGCGAAGACTACTTCCTCGCCGGCCGCGGCTTGTCCTGGTGGCTGATAGGTATTTCGATTGTCGCCGCGAACATATCGACAGAGCAGTTTGTCGGAATGGCAGGGCAGGGCGCAGGCGGCGTGGGCCTTGCGGTAAGTAGCTGGCAGCTTGTGGGTAGCATCGGGATTGTGGTCATTGCGTTTACGCTTCTGCCGCGATTTTTGCGCAGCGGCATCTGCACAATGCCCGAGTACCTTGAATACCGATACAACTCTCTTGCCAGAGGCATAATGGCCGTTCTCACCGTGATTATATATGTAGGCGTACTGCTCACGGCAGTTCTCTATTCCGGCGGTCTCACACTCAAAACGATTTTCGGTATGTCAATCACTAAAGGCGTCTGGATGATAGGTTTGATTGCCGCTTTTTATACGGTCTGGGGCGGTCTTAAAGCTGTTGCCTGGGCAGACCTTTTTCAGGGCGGCGGCCTGCTTATCGGCGGGATTGTCGTCTTTTTCCTCGGTTTGCACGCTTGCGGGGGCTGGGAAAGCTTTTCCGAAGTCAATGCGGACAAACTCCACCTGATCCTCCCGTCAGATCATCCGGCTCTGCCCTGGACAGGGGTTGCATCGGGCATGTGGATTGTACTTATCTACTACTGCGGGCTTAATCAGTTTATCGTCCAGAGGAATCTTGCCGCGCGAACGCTTCGGGACGGTCAGATCGGCGTAATCTTCGCAGGCGCTCTCTGGCTGCTTGTGCCGTTCGCGATCGTTATGCCCGGGATAATGTCTTATCAGCTCTTCGGCGACCGTATGGCATCGCCTGATGAAGCGTTCCCCATGCTTATCCGCAACCTCGTGCCGGCAGGAATGCGCGGCTTTATGTTTGCGGCAATTGCAGGCGCCGTCATCAGCTCACTCGGCTCAATGCTCAACAGCGCATCCACTATCGCCACGATGGATATTTACCGCAGGATGTTCAAACCGAACGCCTCCCAAAAAGGCCTCATACTTATAGGCCGCGCGGCAACCCTGCTGTTTGTAGTTATGGGGTGTCTGCTGGCGCCAATCCTCGAAGACCCGAAATTCGGCGGAGTATTTCAGTTTATACAGCAATTTCAAGGCTACATCTGGCCCGGCGTAGTAGCGGCGTTTCTTGTGGGGATGGTCGTACCGTCTGCTCCAGAATCATCGGGAGTTGTCGCGCTGGTTTCGGGACCGATCATTTACGGCATCTTCCAAAAATTCGCGCCCGGACTGCACTTCCTCATACAGGTCGGCATTACATTCGAGCTTATAGTGATGGTTATGATGTTTATGGCGATTGTCAAGCCGCTTGAAAAACCGAAAACGCTGCCCGTACGCGAAGAGATGGTCATTGAGACGAGCAGGGGAGTCAAGCTGTTTGGCGCCGCCGTTATTCTCTGCGTTGTGCTTATGTACATAATCTTCTGGTAAGCCGTTAATACTGCAAAACACACTCACAACAGGAAACTTGATAATGTTGAAACGCACCTTTACTGTATCGTTCGTTCTGCTTCTGGCCTCTATCGCGGCGGCGGGAGAAATCAGCTCGCTTGTCTCACCGGACGGCAACAATAAGATAATCCTTCTAAACAGCGGTGGCTCGCTCTCGTTTGCCGCACAGCGAAACGGCAGAGCCGTTGTCGAACAGTCCGCTCTCGGGCTTGTGCTTGCGGGAGAAGACCTTTCAACCAATCTTACCGTCGAAGCGGTAAGCGAGCAGCGGAGCAGCCGTCAAAAATACTCTATCCTCGTGGGCAACCGCCTTGATGTGGACTCCGAGCTCACGGGAAAGACAATCACCCTGAAAAGCGCATCAGGCACAAAATTTGATATTGAGCTTGCCGCGAGTAATGACGGCGTGGCGTTCAGGTACATCTTGAATGATTCTGCGCCTCAAACGATACTCTCCGAAAAGACCGCATTCAAAATCCCCGCGGCCGCAAACTGCTGGCTTCAACCCTACCACGCAGCAGGGCCATATACGCCTGCGTATGAAGACTTTTTCTTCAATGTGGACACTGCTACTCAGCCACCTGTTTCGCGGGACAAGCCTCGCGGCTGGTGTATGCCGGCGATGTTTATGCTCGGCACATCCTGCACGCTGCTCGTAACCGAGACGGGGACCGAAAACTACTGCAACTCCCATCTTGAGCCGGTAAAAGAGCGCCCCGGGCTGTACAATCTGGCATTTGCTTATGAAGATGAAATCACAGAAGCGAAGGAGTGGGACTCAGGCGCAAAGAAAGGCCCCGTCAGCGCTTCAAAGACGCCGTGGCGGGTTGTGATTATGGCGAGCAGCCCGAAAGAGCTTGCGATGAGCACGCTCATAACCGACCTTGCCGAGCCCTGCCGGATAGAAGACACCTCCTGGATTCAGACAGGCCGAGCCTCATGGAGCTGGTGGTCAAACAACGATGGCAAAGCCACAAAACCCCGCTTCGACAGTTTCACGGACCTCGCCGCCGATTACAAGTGGGAATATACTCTTTTCGATGCCGGCTGGTGGACGCCTGGCCTCTCCTCAATAGCCGATTACGCAAAGGAAAAGAACGTAAAATCAATTGCCTGGTGCGGCGCGGGGGATTTCTACACTGCTGAGCGCCGTAATCGCAAATTCGACGAGATGCAGGCTTCGGGCGTGGCTGGGGTGAAGATTGATTTCTGGTGTTCCGACAGGCAGCAGGCTGTCGAAGCGATGCTGGCAACCCTCGAAGAAGCGGCAAAGCGCAAGCTCGTCATAAACTTTCACGGCTGTACAATCCCCCGCGGCTGGCAACGCACCTGGCCAAACCTGCTCACCGCCGAGGCCGTTCTCGGTACAGAATCGTACTTCTATGAACCGCGCTATCCGGCCCGTGTAGCGGAGCAAAATACAATTCTCCCGCTCACACGCAACCTTATGGCGCCGATGGATATTACGCCTTTCGCACTCACCGGCCGCAAATATATGCGCCAAACCAGCGCTGCCCACGAGCTTGCCAGCGCCGTCGCTCTGAACAGCGGCATTATACATTTCGCTGATTCTGTGGCCGTGTTCAACGATATGCCTTCGGATGTGCGCAGGGTGCTGAGCGAGGCGCCTGCTTCGTGGGATGAGACAATCTGTCTTGAGGCTCGCCCCGGCAAGATCTATGCGGTGGCAAGGCGTTCCGATGAGAAGTGGTTTGTCGCAGGTCTAACGGCCGCTCCCGCGAATGTGAATATAGACCTTGCGGCGCTTGGCGAATATAAGTCGCTCACGGTCATCACTGAAGGTGCCGAGCCCCTGATGACTTTTAATGTGAAGAAAACGCAGGAAACGAACCGTTGGCGCGGGAGAGTTCCCGAATCCGGCGGCTTTGTTCTTATCCTTGAATGAAGCAATCAAACAGACCCCAAACAACACAATATATACCTTACTTCGAAGGGCAGGCGTTTTGCCTGTCCTTCAATTGCTTATCCGGAGGCAGGATTGATATTTAGCAGGCTCCGTTTATAATCAGCAACAATGAAGGCGGCTCGGGTGTAATATATGAAAAAAGTTTTCCTGTCCATAGAGAAAAACAGAGGCTACGGCCGAGGCCTGATAAGCGGGATAATTCAGTATGCCCGCCTCTACGGCCCCTGGAATTTCTACGCAGGCACCCCCTTCTATTACCGCAGCACGCACAGCGAGCTTTCCAGCATTGACATAATCCGCAAGTGGAAGCCGGATGGCATCATTATGCGCGAGGATGACAATCTCGATGAGATCGTGGCAATGGGGATACCGTCTGTAATTGTCAACTATCGCAGCGCCCATATCCCGGGCGTAGTCTGCGTGTGCGGTGCGCTTGAATCCGCGGGCGTCTGCGCGGCCGAGCATTTCCTTGCCCGCGGCTTCAAAAACTTCGCCTACTGCGGCATCCCCGATAAATTCTTCTCTGAGAGCCGAGGCAACGGCTTCGCAGAACGTCTCAGGCAGGAAGGCTTTGAGGTCGATATGTTTCACAACCCCGACCGCTTGACCCGTTTTACGTGGCTCAGAGATCAGGAGAGGCTTCAGAAGTGGGTTCGCGAACTAAAAAAGCCGGTCGCCATTTTCACCTGCACCGATGACAGGGCGCAGAATGTCGCTGATGCCTGCAAGGTCTGTTCGTTGATAAGCGTCCCTGAAGATGTTGCAATACTGGGCGTTGACAACGACGAGCTTCTCTGCGAGATGCTCAACCCTGCTCTTTCCAGTGTGTCTATTGATTCGTACGGGGCAGGTTTTGAGGCAGCCGAAATCCTACGCAAGCTGATGGATGGTGAGCAGGTTGATTCAGGGAAGATTATAATCGCCGAGGCAACGCATGTAGCCGCGCGTCAGTCAACGGATGTGTTTGCCGTGGAGGATGTGGATGTGCGCGGCGCTTTGAAATTCATTACCGCTCATCCGGGCGTTTCGATTCAGGTGGCCGATGTCGCCGAGGCCTGCGGCATGACAACCCGCACGCTCCAGAAAAAATTCAAGTATTACCTCGGTCGTACTGTCAGTGCGGAGATTGACCGAGTACGCCTCGAATACATCTGCAAACTGCTTATCGAAAGCTCGAAAACCATTTCGCAAATCTCCGATGAAATTGATTTTATCAGTGAAAATCACTTCTCCCGCTACTTCCGACGTCTGATGAAGATGAGCCCGACAACCTACCGACGTCACCACTCCACACTCAAAAACATCGGCATTATGTAGCAATAGGCTTTGAGCAATAAGCTTTGAGCAATAAGCTTTGAGCCTGCCTTGTCTGAATTGGAATTATCAGCGTTTATTCGTGGTTTTGCGTGGCTGGCAGGAAATGCCGGTGGGAAAAACGGAAAAAAATTAAAAAACAACAAAAAAAACTTGTGTATGGCTTGCAAAAAACATATTAGACGCTAAATTAAGCATATCCGAATTTCTTTTTTTGTAAACCTTACTTAAACCACGGAGGGTTTGTAATGAGTGACCGCGTCAGGAAGATGATGCTGATTCCGGCATCCATCACGGCGCTCACGGTTGGTATGTTGGTTTTGCTTTGTATGGACACAAGCAAGGACAATCCAATTGTAGCGCAGGGGTACAACCTCACAAGTTACCAAGTTTCCAACGCATCTCTACCCATCCATTTCGCCGACAGTGATGTACTGCGTCTTGCACGCGGAATTCATCCGGCAAGGTGGAACTCGATTCAGATTGAATACTCCAACACCAGAGCGGGCGATGTTGGTTCGCTGGCGCTGGTAAACGGATGCGCTTCATCTGACGAGCTCAACTACCACTTTGTCATCTGCAACGCCATCGGCGATACCGCCGACGGGCTCATCCAGCCCACGTTCAGATGGAAGCAGCAGAGGCCCTGCATTCCCGATAAGTCCTGGACCGGCGACAGAGGCACCATAAGGGTGTGCGTTATCGGCTCCGGCGACAGTAAATCGGCCAAGCAGGACAAGAGCATTGATAATCTGATTAAGGGCCTCGAAGAGCGCTTCGAGATCAACAGCTGATTTTCACCGGCTCATCTGCCCGCTAAAGAAGCGGCAGTATCGCGTAGTTTGGAAAGCCCCGCACGTGCAAGCACTGTGCGGCGGGATATTTCCGCAAATTCATTTTCACTCCACTCCATAAGTTCGGATTTACTTAACCGCTTGCCGAGAACCGGCTGAAACGGGATTTCGTTTTCTTCCTTCAACAACGGGCAGGCGTTCACGCAGGCATCGCAACCGTAGAGCTCATCAGTCATCTTTGCAAGTACATCGTGAGGAATTGCGCCCTTGTTTTCGATTGTCTGGGCGGATATGCACCTGCGGCAGTCAATTGCCTTATCAAGCGAGAGAGCGGCAGTGGGGCAGGCTTCGATGCAGCGCCGGCAACTCCCGCATAAATTGCCGTTAAATGGCAAATCAGGCCCAAACGCAATATTGGTAAGCATAACGCCGAGGAAACAGCGTGGCCCGATTCCAGACGCTATGAGCATGCCGCTTTTTCCGATAAATCCAAGCCCCGCCTGCACCGCAAGCGAGCGCTCTGAGAGCGGTACGCTGTCCACGCAAAGTTTGAACCTCGCATCCGGCCTTCTTTCAAGGATAAACTTTCCGAGCCGCATCATCAACTCCTTCATTCGCTTGTGGTAGTCTTCACAGCATGCATAATCGCTTATGGTAAGCTCGCCGCTACCGCCACTGCCTGCACCATAGGCCGCCGCAACCACTATACAGCTTTTCGCACTTTCCATCAGCTGCTCAGGACAAAACCGCTTGTCAAAATTGCGCTCAAGGTATCCCATTTCGGCGTTGTAGCCGGCTTCAATCCACCGCGAGAATTTATCTGCGTATTGCGACGGAAGCTTGCCGGCGCCGGTAAAACCTGTGCCTCCAAAGCCGAGTGAGCGGGCGTATTGTCTTATTTCTTCTTTCACAGCGTGATACTGTATCAGAAACGGCAAAGAGTTCAAGTTTGACGATGTTTATTTCGGGGTATTCACGGATTTCAGGGAAATTGTACGGAGGCGTTCTGCGAAATTCGTCGGAATATGTTTATTTATTGTCATAGAGATGGTTTGCTATATAATCTAATTTTCTATTTTTCATGAAGTTGGTTTTTGATAACGAAGCTTGAAAAGGGCTAAAAGTGAATTATCTCAAAAGGATAACAATTTTCGTAATACTCGCGGTTGCCACAGTTTCAACCGCCGAGAATAACAGGTTTGACGGCTGGTTTGAGATGTCCGAGTTATTCGGATCATCGTCAAGCGGTGATATGATATGGAATGGTCGCGGGGAGCGCTTTTCAATAGACTACTCCACAAAGGTGCAGGGCGATTTCAGCGTCGTTTACACCTCCGATAGCATCTCCGAGAAGGAGCTTGGATTTATGACACCTTCATATGCCGGTCCATGGGAGATCGGTCTTGATTGGGAGCTGTCATTTTCCGTGAAGAGCGACAACACCCAGCCGACAAAATGGGCACTTCGGATTATTGACGAGAAAGGTGGCAAGGCCTTTACCGAGATGGACGCGGTTACAAGCAACAGCTGGCAGACGGTTTCTTTTAAAGCCGACAGTTTCAAACCCTCCTACACAAAGTTTGATTTTACGCGAATCATAGCCTGCCAGATTACGGCAAGTATTCAGCCCGGCCAGCAGATTTGGTTCGACAACATCTTCTTCACCTTGAAAAACGGCTCTATATTTGGCGTGATGGAAAAGACTGTCGAGCAAAGAATGGCAGAAGCCGCAGCGACAAAGCAAAAACGTATAGACAACGCTATCGACCGCGCTCAGACAAAATCGCCGAGTACGGTTCTCAACGCGTATTTCGCCAAGCTCTACTTCAACCGTGAGACTGAAGAGATCAACAAAAAACTGTACATCATCTTTACCACGAAGAACGCGGCGGTGAAGAAACAGTTCGGCCTGTTCGAGCCATGGCATCCATATCTCGATTCAATGCTGTTCAGGATGTACTTCACCTTTAACCGCACAAACGGTACAATTCCCCGCTTCACAAGAGAAACAGAACAGGCGCTCCTCGACCTCATCTGGGAGAGAAACCGCCTGCGCAACGACATAAACATCGCCAAACAGAGTAGCTGGTGGATTGTGAACGGCGAGTCGTTCGACCTTTGCTTCAAAAGTGCGGCTTTGCTGTCATCGCAAATATTCAAGGATATGCCTGAATACCGGAAGCTCGAACTGAATGATTCCGGCAAAGGCGGGGGCTTTGGATACTGGTTCCAGTACAAAAACGACATTAAAACAATCGGCCCCGAGGGCAGAGGCGTTTCTCCCGCAAGCACAGCCACTATACAGGAGCATTATGACGCCTGGGTGAAATTCCTCAAAGATTACTTTGCAGAACGCGGTAAGAAGGGCTTCTTCATAGAAAATGCATCGCCCGTTTACTCCAAATATACAATCAACTACGTCTATGACATTTATGATTATTGCGCGGATACCGAGTTGAAAAAACTTGCCAGACAGTTTATAGACCTCTATTGGGCAGACTGGCTCCAGGACTCCATCGCCGGTATGCGTGGCGGAGCAAAGTTGCGGGAGTATGCCGAGCTTGATGGCCGAATTGATATAACAAGTGTGATGCTGGAATTTCATCTCGGCGGCAACGGCCTTGGCGAAATGATTACAATAAACCAGCTCCTCAGCGATTACGAACTGCCCAAGGTGCTCTGGAGTATAGCGCTGGACAGGACAGGCCTCGGCGAGTTCGCGTTTATATCAAGGCGACCGGGCGCAGAGAATCCCGCTATGCCTCGCCCGCTCGGCACAGAGCGCACATTTATGTGCGATGTGGACAGCGGAATCGTGCGCTACAGCTGGGTAACGCCGGACTATGTTATGGGCAGTATTATGAGGGACCCCGCCGGCACGTACAACCGACTTTCCGCCTCACCAACCTGGCAGGGCGTGCAGCTGAACACCTCACCTAAAGCGATGGTGATGCCGAGAGCGATAGATGTGAAATCGGAAAGCAATTTCAATGTAAAAGAAAAGAGTGGCTTTTTCCGCAGCGTACAGCACGAAAACGTAATGATAACAGCCCAAGCCCGCACATACAACAGAAGTACACCGGCATGGTTCCTCGAAGAGCCGGAAGACAGTTCGGAAGTGGGGGTGTATTTCGGAGACAAGCCCGACAGGCTCGTTGAGAAACGCGGCTGGATTATAATACAGGAAGGTAATTCGTACATCGCCGTGCGTCCCGTACGCAGCTACTACGAAGCCGGCGAGACATTCAACTACCTCGAAGACAATATGGGTGAATTCAGCATGGTGGAAAACCGTTCGTACGAATGGAATCTCGCCAACACTATAGCGAAAGCGTCCGGCAAATTCTGCCCGATAATCATCGAGGCCGCGAGAGTGAATGATTACGGTACAATGCAGGAGTTTGTCGAGCATATCGAAGAATCGCAGATTATGCTTGTCAACGGAATTGTGCCCGAGGCGTATGCCCTGCTGTACAAAACAAAAGACAAGAACGGCAAGCCTCTCGAATTTTATTTCAACGCCGCCAATAATGAGGTGCCGATGATTAACGGGGAGCGCCTGAATTACCGCCCCGACAACCTTTTCAAGAGTCCGTATATGCAATCGCTGTTCGGCAGCGGCGTAACAACCGTAATGCGCGGCAACGATGATATGACGGCAAGCTTCTTCTAAGCAGAGGGCCATACATCGCGCACGTTGATGCGGTACAGGGAATGTCGTTTTGACTTCACTCGCTTTGCTCACGGAATAACGTTTTTCGAGGTTAGCGCTATCTCAAAACAGGCCGGGTATTTTTTCGCCGCAAAGCTCGCAGCAGCCGTCTGTTATGCCGTCGCAGTCTGTGCGGAAGCGGTTGCGCCCGATCAGAACTCGCCCGCATCTGTGGCAGTATGTACTGATATCGGCTGTGATATTGCCAGGGTAAACATATTTCAGTCCTGCTTCGCAGGCAATCTCGCATGCCTCAATCACGCGCTTTGCGTTCTGCGCGGGCACATCAAGCATTTTGTGCGCGGGATAAAACGCACTGATATGCAGGGGGGTGAGCGGGCCGATATTTCCCGCAACAAACCGTGCAAGAGCGGCAATCTGCTCATCTGAATCATTTTTGCCAGGTACGAGAAGGTTTGTCAGCTCTACCCATATCCCGAGCTTTGTAGTGAGTTCGATGTTTTCCAGAACGGGGGTAAGAGTTGCGCCGCAGCTCGCATAAAACTCCTCATCCATACTCTTTAAGTCTATATTGGCTGCATCAAGCCAGTCGGCCGCTCGCTCAATCGCTTCTCTGCTGTAATATCCGTTAGTTACGAAGATGTTTTTCAGCCCCTTATCTCGTGCGATCAAGGCTGTCTGCTCGGCAAACTCGAAGAAGATTGTCGGCTCGGTGTAAGTGTAGGAGATGCTCTTGCAGCCATTGTTCAAAGCTGCTTGAACTATTATTTCGGGAGAAGTCTCTTCGCAGTGAACGGAAGCGGCATCGTTTTGGCTGATAGAAGCGTTCTGGCAGAACGGGCAATTCAGATTGCATCCCGGCGTACAAATAGAAAAGCTCTTTGAGCCGGGAAGAAAGTGGTAGAGGGGTTTTTTCTCGATAGGGTCAACAGCCGCCGAGCATATAGCTGAAGCTGCGGTTTTGAGGCTGCCGCCTTCGTTGAAACGCATTCGGCATATGCCTCTGGCGCCTGCGCCGATCAGGCAGTTGTGCCGGCAGAGTCCACAGCGCACTGCGCCGTTATCGGCTTTTTTCCAGAAAAGAGCATCAAGCATGGTCAATCGTCTTTGAATCCAAAAGTTTTCATCCAGCCGGCCACCTCGCTTTCAGATAGGCCGTTTGTCTTAGCCTGCGGCTCCTGCTTCTTCCGCTTCGGCTTATTAACGTACTCCACCATATCGCACCAGAAATCAAAGCTGTCCGCCATATGGCATTTGCGTCTTTTGGCAGCCTCTTTTACGCGCCTGTCAGTCGATACGACAACAAGGCTCTTGGGTGCGGTATCTGCTTCCACGTCGCCTATGATGAAGTCGTCTGCCTCGTAATCATCGCCTGCCCAGAAAACATTCACGTGCGTGAAGTTGTGGTAGAAGCGCCTGTCGTGTGGGCCGCAACCGTCAAAATACAGCACTGCCTGCGACCGCTTGTGGTGCATATATTCCTCCAGAACCTTGCAGAGCAGTTGTGCGGTATGCGAGACCTCAAAGCCTGCGAGCTGATCGCCCCCGTTCTTCATCGCGAATACGAGGTTATGGCCGTCAATAAGGTAGCGCAATGCCCTGCCCCCTCTCAGAATGGGTAGCGAATTTCGCCGCCCACTATCGTCTGGCATACCTTTCCGTGCACATTCCAGCCGTGAAACGGGCAGTTGCGTGCTTTGGAGTGGAAGCGGTTGACATCGATTGTCCAGCTCAGTTCGGGGTCAAATATGCACACATCACCCCACTTGCCAACATCAAACGAGCCCTTCATATCGTCCACACCGATAATCTTCGCCGGCCGGCAGGTCATCATGGCAAGCATCTCAGGATAATCCACAACGCCTGTGTCAATTAGAGCCTTAATATAGAGTGGCAAGGCCGATTCTAGGCCGATTATGCCGAACGGCGCATCAAGGAACTCAAGCTCCTTTTCGCTTTGCAGGTGCGGCGCGTGGTCTGTGGCAAGGGCATCGATTTCGCCGTTGCGAATCGCCTCGCGCAATGCGTCCACATCCGTTTGCCTGCGCAGTGGCGGGCTCATCTTGAAGTTCGTGTCGTAGTCGAAAACGGCGTCCTCGGTGAGAAGCAGGTGGTGCGGCGTAACTTCACAAGTTACGGGAATCCCCTCGGTGCGTGCCTCCCTGATTATCTTCATTGAGCCGGCGGTGGAAATGTGCTGTGCGTGATATTTGGCTTTAATCTCCTTGTTCAGCTGGCAATCGCGCCAAAGCATAAGCTCTTCAGCCAGAGGGCTCATCCCGGGCAGACCGAGAACGGTCGAGATGTAGCCGGCGTTTATCACGCCTCCGGCAAGTGAATGGTCCTGGCAGTGCTGGCTAACGCAGAGCCCGAACATACTGGCGTATTTCAATACTTTACCCATCATTGCGGCGTCTTGAACGCCCATGCCGTCATCGGTAAAGCCGACAGCTCCGGCGCCGGCCATAAGCCCCATTTCGGCCAGCTCAACGCCTTTGCGGTCTTTCGTGAGCGCACCCATCACATAGACATGCGTCTTGCGTGCCTGACGGCCCATGCGGTGAATAAACTCAACGCTCGTTTCGTCCTGGATGGTCGGGTCGGTGTTCGGCATGCACACAACGGACGTAAAACCGCCGGCAACAGCCGCACGTGAGCCGCTGGATACTGTCTCTTCTTCTTCATCGCCAGGCTCGCGAAAATGGACGTGTATATCGATAAGGCCCGGGCAGACTATCTTTCCCGAAGCGTCGATGGTTTTCTCCCGCGGCAACTCCTTGCTCACCTGCCCGACTTCGGCAATCTTGCCCTCTTCGATCAGTACATCCCCAATGCAGTCAATTTTGTTGAGCGGGTCTATGACACGCCCGCCTTTGATCAGCAATCTGTTTCTGTTTATCTTATGGCTCATGGTATTCCTGTCTGTTCGATTGGTTATTGCGTAGCGCAGCCCGGAGCTCTGCTCACGAGGAACAGCGCCGCCATACGCACGGCGATGCCGTTTGTTACCTGACGGAGAATGAGGCTGTTGGGGCCGTCCGCCACGGAGCTTTCAATCTCAAGGCCGCGGTTCATCGGGCCCGGGTGAATGACGACAATATCTTTCTTCGCCCGCCCCATACGTTCTTCTGTGAGGCCGAAAAATCTGGTGTATTCGCGCTTTGAGGGGAACGGATTGCTGCTGAGCCGCTCAAACTGCACTCTCAGCATATTGACTACATCCAGCTCCTCTATGACCGCATCGAAATTATTCGACACGCGCACCGGCAGGTCGCCGATTGTGGGAAGGAGGGTCGGCGGGGCGATGAGTATTACTTCCGCTCCGAGCTTTGTCATAGCGTATATATTGCTCCTTGCCACGCGTGAGTTGGCGATGTCGCCAACGATGCCTATCTTAAGGCCGTCGAGGCTACCGAATTTCTCGCGAATTGTGTAGCAGTCGAGCAGGGCCTGTGTCGGGTGTTCATGGAAACCGTCGCCGGCGTTCAGCACGCATGCGTCTATGCTGCGGCTGAGTAGCTTTGCCGAGCCGCCTGCGCCATGCCTGATAACAACTATATCAACGCCCATCGCTTCGAGGTTGCGGGCGGTGTCGAGAAGGGTTTCGCCTTTGCTCAGAGCGCTGCTCTTTTTCGTAAACTCAATCACATCCGCGCTCAGCCTGCTCGCTGCGAGTGTGAAGCTGTTGCGCGTGCGTGTGCTGTCCTCAAAGAACATATTTACAACTACCTTACCGCGCAGAGCAGGGGTTTTTTTTACTGCTCTCTTGTTCACTTCAGCAAACGACTTCGCCGTATCGAGCAACAGCTCAATCTCGGCGCGGCTCATATCCCTTATGCCGAGCAGGTGTTTTCTCGTCCATCTGGTTTCAGTCATTAATGTTCCCCGTTTGTTTTTTTATCAGGTAAATGCCATCTTCCCCGTCTGTTTCAACGAATTTTACAACCAGAAGCTCATCGGCAGCAGGGGCCTCAATGTTCGTTGCGATGAAATCGGCCTGTATGGGAAATTCTCTCCCGCCTCTGTCTATCAGTACGGCGAGCATCATACGGCTCGGCCTGCCGAACTCCACGACAGCATCCATCGCCGCGCGACAGGATCTTCCGGTCTGCAAGACATCATCCACCAGTATCACAACCTTGTCGTTGATGTCAAAATCCAGCTCGGTAACGCCGACAGCAGGTATCCCGTCCACGTCGCGTATGGTAATGTCATCGCGGTAGAGGGTAATGTCAATTTTGCCGCAGGGCACTTCCTTGCCCCATGCCTCACTCAACAACTTGCTGAGTCTTGCGGCAAGCGGAATCCCCTTACTGCATATCCCCACAACGCACACGTTGGAGCGGTCGTCGATGGCGGAGATAATCTTCGCCGCGAGCTCTTCTACGGCAGATTGAATGTTTTGAGAAACGAATATCTCTTTCATTACTTTTCCTCACCGCCTGTCTTTTTGGGGGCGGTTTTCTTTTTTACAGTCTTCTTTGCAGATGTTTTTTTAGGAGACGCCTTTTTGACAGCCTTCACGGTGGTCTTCTTTGCGGTTTTAGTAACTGTCTTCTTCGCTTTCGGTTCGTTTCCAACCTCCGCTTTGGCAGTTGCCGTTTTAGCTACTTTCTTTTTGGCCGCAGTTTTCTTTGTTGAGTTCTTTTTAGTTGCTGTTTTTGGGGCAACATCTTTAACGGCCGGCTTTTCATCCCTCGCCGCAGGTTTCCTTTCGGCAACGAGCTGTGGCTTTGCCTGAGAGGTGTTTTTCTTCACGGTACTCCTGGTCTTCTTTCTGCTCTTGCCGGCCGGCTTCTTCTCCGGCTCCGGCATTGCCACAGGGGGGTGGCTCTTTTTGAACGTGGACTGAGCGGCTGTCTCTACTTCGTGGTCTATCAGCTTGAGGTTTAAAAGCGCCGCATAAGCCGCCTGCTGTTCGGCATCCTTTTTGTTCATTCCCCAGCCAACGCCAAGGCTGCGTTTCCCCATGAGCACCTCTGCCTCGAAGCATTTGTTGTGCTCGGGGCCCTGTTCGTCCACGATTTCATAGTGCGGAGCTTCGCCGGTGTCTTTCTGAATGTACTGTTGCAGGAAGGATTTGTAGTTGCCGTGGTGCTGGCTGTCCGCGGCATCGGAGATATATGGCATAAATCGCGGGATGATAAACTCTTTTGCGGCCTCATATCCGCCGTCAAGGTATATCGCGGCGATGAGCGCTTCAAGCACACCTGCGGCGATTGAGCCTCGAAGCGAGCCGGCGCGTTGCGTGCCTCGCCCCACGCGCACATATTCGTGCACATGCAACGGCTCACAGACCAGCGCGCAGATTTTTCGCGAGACAACCAGTCCTTTGATCTGGGTCAGCTGGCCCTCATCGTAATCGGAGTAAGTCTGATACAACAGCTCACAGATTACCAGGTCAAGGACGGCGTCGCCGAAAAACTCCAGTCTTTCGTTGCTCATCGCTCTGTCAGACACGTTTGAAGTGTGTGTCAGAGCCATATCAAGCAGTTTGACGTCCTTGAACCGATAACCGATGGCTTCCTGAAAAGCGGTAAGGTCTTCCATGGTTTTTCTCGGTGAGAACAATTAACAACTGCCCCTTTGCGGGGTACTGCATAAAGGGTAACAGTTTTCTGTTTTTTTTCAAGCTTGCGCGCAATTTTTCTGCTTTCGCAGCACAATACAAGCAGGCATCCTCAGCACCTGCATATTGCTTACGATATAGCAGCAGCGGCGCTTTAATTTGTTGACGAATCGGGAGCAAAGTATATATTACAAGGCTCTCTCATAAACGCAGCAAATAGGTCAAAATGGCAAAACAGACAAAAAAGAACAAATCGGGAAATACTCGTTATATAGGAAAAAGTCCGGTTGGACTTCTGTTAGCCGGCGCATTGCTCCTGTACGCCGGCTTTTACGCCGGAGCAGGCGGCCTTAAAATAGCAGGCGGAGAAGTTCGTTTTGCATCACCTTTCTCAATCCCCTATAAAAGCGCTTTTACAGCAGAGCTTTCTGAGATAAAGCCCGCGAAAGTAATCTCAAAAACGCCCGTGGATCTGTTCAGCGGCTCATACGGACGCTGTACGGTCAGCCGTATTGACAGCGTAACCGCGGGAGACTGCTTTGTATGTGATATAGCAGGTGTGCCGGAAGTACTCGGTAGCGAGATCCCCGTGCGAATTGCAGGAATAAAGACACCGCAGATGGATGCGGTTGACCAGTATGAGCGTATGAAAGCGCTTGATGCGAAAAATCTCGCTAAGAGAAAACTCCTCGCGGCAGAAAAGATAGAACTCAAAAACATCAGACGCAGCGAAGACTTCAGCCTTACGGCGGATGTGTACGTGGACGGGGTAAACCTCGGCGATACAATGCTCGAATCCGGGCTTGCAGACAAAGCAGACTGAGAGAGATGGTGGTTTGGTTGTGGTGTCTTACTTCATCATGTTTTAACATCCCGGATCAACCCATAGGCTCGCGGGAACAAAGACACAGTAAGAACCGCCGTCTGCCATGGTCTGTTGTGCGAAGAGAGTTGGATTATGTCCTGCCGTTAAGCGTGATTTTTAGTTAATTGCATGGTGCCGTAACGAGCTGCCCCTTGTAATTTACAGTCGCCTTTTTCCCCTCACCGACTACAACTACGTTGATCTCGCGCTCCTTGAGCATTCCATCGAAGCTTCCTTTGCGGGCACCTATAGTGAGCTTGCGCTCGTCATCATCCCAAGTGAACTTTGCAGTTGAAAACTCACCGTTTTCATAGCCCCAGCCATCGCCGGCGTCTTCGTAAAAGAGGTACTCCGCGTCAGCGCCCGGATATACTCTGAGCTCTATCGGGGCGCTCGGCTTTTCGTCGGCATATTGCAGCTTAGGGCCCATCGGCAGAATGCTGCCCGATTTTACATATATCGGAATACGCGAAATCGGAGCCTCTGCGGTAATGGTTTTGCCACCTGCAAGCTGCTTTTCGCTCAGAAAATCAAACCACGTGCCCTGCGGCAAATAGACTTCTATTGTCTTGCTTGCGTTGTCCAGAGGCTTTGAACCTGCTTCATAGTACATCGGCTTCAGAACCGGGCAGACCATAATACTCTCACCAACAAGCATTTGAGTTTTCAGGTCGTGTGTGTTGATGTCGCTCGGATAATCAAAAGCAACGGGACGCACAAAAGAGGAGTTTTCGTGGTAGAGTTTTGCTCCGAGAGAATAGAAATGCGGCATCAGGCGATAGCGCAAATCTATTGCTGATACAATGGAGTCGTAGAAGGGCGTGCCCGGCTCGCCGAACCGCCATGGCTCTCTCGCGGTATCGGTACCATGGCTTCGGAACATTGTCAAAAATGAACCGAACTGGAGCCATCTTGTATAGAGCTCGCGATAGCCGAGGTCTTCAGAGCCTCGATCGTAATCGCCGTTCCGGAACCATTGGCCCTGCTTTCTTACGAAAAATGCGCCGATATCGGTTGTTACATACGGATTGCCTGAGGCGCTGAAATTGAGCATCGCGGCAACCTGCTGAGCAAGCGTTGACCAGTTCGCGGAAATATCTCCCGTCCAGACAACCGCCCCGACAGCCTGGCTGCCGGCAAAGCCCGAGCGAGTCAGATTTACAAGGCGCTTGTTTTTCGTCTGCTTCCTCCAGTTGTCGTAGAACATCTGTGAGTCTGCCAGTCCATAGGCGTTGAGCAACTGCGGGTCTATTATGTTGGCGAGGCCGTTGATATTAAGCTCATCGGCGTTGGTCGGACGCTCTCTTTCGCCCCAGTCTTTAACTTCCGGCTCCGTTGAATCGCACCACCACGAGTCAATGCCATGTCTGCCTAGGTACTGCCATACATAATCGAAGTACATATCGCCTGCGGCCTCGTTGAAGAAATCAACATAGCTCGAACCGCTCAGCATATAGCCGGCTTTTCTAATCTCTCTGCCCGGCTCATCTATATCGCTCGGGTTGGGCCAGATCGAAATCATAATGTGTGCGTTCTGCTCGTGCACCCGCTCGCACATCGCGGTCAAGTCGGGGTAACGGCTTTCCTCGGGAACAAAGCTGCCCCAGCAGTTCGGCTTCCAGTAGTTCCAGTCCTGCACAATCACATCAATGGGGATTTGGCGTCTCCTGAACTCACTGAGGGTGTTGAGCAGGTCGTCCTGTGTCGCGTAGCGCTCTTTCGACTGCACATAGCCGTAGGCCCATTTCGGCATCAGTGTTGCTCTACCCGTAAGCTCGCGGTAGCCTGATACAACTCCATCCATATCGGGGCCGTAGATGAAGTAGTAGTCAAGCTGGTCAACGACATCAAACGACATCGACATTCCACGCTCGTTATCCTCGAAGCTCATTGCGCAATACGCATCGAATAAAAGCCCGTAACCTTTCGTTGACACAAGCGAAGGGACAACGATACGCATATTGTGCTGGTAGAGTCGTTTTGATTTGCCGCGCAGGTTCAGGTCGTCCTGCTCATCAAAGCCAAGCCCGTAAAGAGCTTCATCGGCGGCAAGTTTAAATTGAACCATCGCCTCCCAGGCTCGGCGGTCTTTTTTTACCTCGTATCTGCCTGCGACTTCCCGCTCGCCGTCAACGGTCTGCACCTTTCTGATGCTGTCCGTTACGGGCAAAGACTTGACAACGTCAACCTCCCTGAATGAGCGCGGGCTTTCTGCTTCCGTTGCAAGCAGCTTGCCGTCAGGGCAGTGGTAGGAGATGGCGCCGGTTTCGAGCGATACCACGACAACAAGCTCTGATGAGCTTAATTTCAGGGTTTGCCCGCTCTGCTCTGCCTCAATCCTGCATACGGGCCTCTCGCTGCCTGCGAGCATCAGGCTCTTTTCTTTGCTCCAGCTTTCGTTTTTTGTGGCCCGAACATGAACAATCCGTTGAGTTGTAAATTCGATTCGCAGCAACGAATCGTCAAGCCGAATCTCTGCACCATTCGGATAGCGCTTGATGTTGTCAAATGTACTCGCTGATGCGCTAAGCTGACAAACTGAAGCCAGCAGGAATAAAAAGCTAAGGTGTCTCATGTTTCTAACCATTTCAATTTACCTTAAACAACGCTGATTTGCATTTTGGATGCAACTACCCAATATATCTTAATGAAAGCAGACAAAATGCAATCCGCAATATGAGATTTGTGCGCAAAAAAATGCATCCGGCTCTCTCATTGTATTGACAGAAAGCGCCTGAACGTTACAATGCATAATCCTTTCAATTTTCCGGGGTGTGGCTCAGCTTGGCTAGAGCGTTGCGTTCGGGACGCAAAGGTCGGAGGTTCGAATCCTCTCACCCCGATATAAGAGCCCTACGGTACGCCGTGGGGCTTTTTTCATACTTTACGCTCAGGGAGTTGTTATTTGCTTGTCGGCGTAATTGATTTTATATATCATAACTGATATGAAGAAGAAGTTATTTACAGCTCTGCTCATTTTCGCCCTTTGTGCTACGAGCGCGGCAGCGTTGCTTCTTGGCGTGGCCGTACATTTCAAGCACAGCGCCTGCGACCGTTTGGCTGAAAACGGGTTTTCGCTTGAGTATTCAGGCTTGAAGTATAAAAATAACGCAATTGTTTTTTCAGACATGCGGTTTTCGGGGGAGCATCTCACTCTTGTTATTCAGCAGGCTGAATTCGGGATAGATTTTTTCTCGGCAGGCGCTTTGCACCCTCGCTGCACTTCTCTAAACGCCCGCAGTGCGAAAGCCGGGTTGAGAGATGGTACCGGCTCATTCGAACTGCCTCCCGAACAGCTTCTGCTTGATCTCGCAGCGAGGATAATTGCTTTCGATGCGGATAATCTGCCGGAAATAAAAGTGGGGGCGGTTGCTGTTGATAGTTCCCGTGGCACAATCAGGCTGATTGATTTTGCCTTCAGTAAGCCTGAGGCAGGGCAGTTGAAGCTCTCGTTGCAAACAGATGAGGAGTCTCTCTTTCCCGAATCAAACCTCAATTTCACGATAAACACAGATTCCGTTAAGCGTCTTGGTATGCGGGGCCGCGTCAACGCGGCGGTGCCAGGCAGTTTCTGGCAGGCAAGAGATATAGACTTGTCCGCATCGCTTGATCCGGCTGGCATACTGAACGCCTCGCTCGGTTTCAACGCGGGCGAAACGAGTTTCAGTGCGTCTTTGCGAGCCATAGCGAGCGAGCGAGTAGAGTATGATTTTGAGATGCGGGCGGGCGAGCTTCGAGTTGCCGCGGACAATACGGCAAACAGCTTTGTCTATTGCGATGAGCTGTTCGAGCTTATAGGTGAGAGTGAAAAACGGCCTTTTGCAGAGTATCAACCGCAGGGTGTTTGCGATATTGACTTCGCGGCAAGCGGAGTTTATGGAGCGCCCCCGGAGATTACCGGCAAAGTAATCCTTTCTGATATGGATGTACTTTACCATAAATTTCCATATCCGGTAAGTGTGAGCGGAGCAATTACGTTTGATTCTGCGCGGGCTTATGTGGATTTAGCCTGCGTCAACGGGCCTATGGAAGCTGTTGTTTCCGGTTGGCGCGATATGTACAAGCTTTCTCCCGAGGCCGAATTCCCCGATTGCGATATTACACTCAGCACCGAATCGATCCCCGTTGACGAGCTTCTGTACAGTAGCCTTTCAGACAGCCGCAAAAAGGCATGGCTGCTCTTTGCGCCCTCCGGTAATTCCGGAGCACGAATCCACTTCACAAGAAGCCTGCAATCCGGCAGGCGTTTCGAAATAGACCTTTATCCCCACGATTGCTCCGTCTGTTACCGTGATATACCGTATCCACTCGAAAATATTACGGGGCATATGCGGATAACTCCCGAGGCGCTTTATATTGATTCGCTGGTTGCCGGCAAAGGCAAAGGCAAACTCCGCATAGAGGGGCGCGTTGACAGCTCTCAGACGATCGACATCTTCGATGCGGAGGATACGCCCGATTATGATTTTACCGTTTTTGCCGAAGACTTCGCTCTCGACAAAAAGCTGGTCGATTCACTGCCCCAGAACATTGCTACGAACTTTTCTAATTATTCGCTTAACGCTACCGCTGACTTTACCTGTCGCACCGTGCGCAGTGGAGAGAACAGAAGCCTTGAGCTTACAGCGCAGGTGAGCGGGGAGAGCATCGAGTACCTGCCCGAAAAACTTCTTGTGGAGAAACCTCGTTTTGAAGTTTCTCTGACAGGTGATAAGCTTGTCGTAACTAATGCCTCAGGCCTGCTGGCAGGAGCGGCAGTGCGGGCAAGCGGCAATGGCATGCTCTCTGACGGCAAGCTGATTTCCTTCGCCGCAGACTTGCAGACAGATTCCATCAGCGCGGTGAGTCTGAAGGAGATTGCGGGCGTTGAGAGCGAGTTGCTTGGCGGGCAAGTGGGGGTGAATGCGCACGCCGAAATCAAAGACGGCATCCAAAGCGTTAAGGCGGATATTACTCTTCACGGCAATACGGTAACTTTCGCGGAACATCGCTTTATCGGCGCGACAGGCTCCCTGCAATGCGAAGCCGGCACGGGCCCTGCTACCGCGCAGTTCAGTGTTAAGGCGATTCCCGAAGGAATTGAGAAAGCGGAGCTCAAAGTGGAAGGTAATGTGGAATTGGGCGAGGTGCCGGCGGGTAAGGTGAGCATGGTTGCAGAAGGAATTGAGATTGAGAAATTTGCTCCGGCAAGCGATTACGTCATTACAGGTATTGCGGATTTGTCAGCGGGAGACTGTGAATTTGAGGGTGCTCTGGCGAGCTTTCAGGATGCCGTCATAAATTTCAGGGGGCTTCGTCAGAAGACGGTAAGCGGTTTTGGCGAGTTGGCAGGCTCTTTGCTCTGTAGCGGGCGCATAAGCTCTGGTAGCTTAGAACAGCTTGCCGGTGATCTGGCGCTTGGACAAACCGTTTTCCACGGAGTAGTCTTTGACGAAATCAGCTACGCGTTCGAGCTTGATAAAGATGGGCTGCACCCCGGGCGTGCCGGTTTTTTGCGCGCATACGATGGTTCCGGCACGTTTGGTTTGGGCATTAGCATAGACGAGGAAAATGTTCGCTCATACAGTTTATCGTTGGTTATGGCAAGCGTGGATGTGCAAAAACTGCTTGCGGATATTGTTGGCCCAGAAAGTGGCTTCGGAATGAACGGTCTCTTGACGGCGGAACTGAACCTGGAGGGAAATATTACCGAACCGGAGAAACGGCGCGGGCAGCTGAATATATTCATTGAAGACGGCAAAATAACCCACAAGCACATTATAGACCAGATCCTTTCGAGCATCTTTGCAAGCGTACGCGAGCAGAGCACAATAAAAAGCATTACCGCGCGCAACTATATCGACGGCAATACGCTCATTATCAATGACCTTATCATTCAACTCGAAGACCTTCGCCTCCAGGGCAGTGGCATGCTTGCCCTTGATTCCAGAGAGCTCCAGCTCAAAATGGGGGTCTATATGTTTGATAAAAAATATTTAGGTAGCGACCTGCTCAACGTACTCGGCAGCCTCATTGCGGAGGTAAACATAAACGGCACGCTCGATAAGCCGGTTTTTAAGACAAAAACGCTTGGTTTCAGTCGATAGGGCAGAGCTGGAGCTGATGCTACAATCTTTTTACCGCACGAACAGGATGAACGCCGTATAGACGGAGTAAATCGCGAGCAACAGAACGCCACCTGTTTTACCTATAATGCGGCGTGTTGCGAAGGCTTGGAAGATGAGTCCGGTTGCAATTACAACCGCAAAATCAAAATTTCTCAACCTTGCCGCAAACTCAAACGGCTTAACAAGTGAAGCCAACCCTGTTACAAACATCATATTGAATATGTTTGAGCCTATCAGATTGCCCACAGAAATATCATCATAGCCTTTAAGCGAGGCTGTTACGCAGGTAATGAGCTCCGGCAGGCTTGTTCCAATTGCTATTATTGTAAGGCCGATTACCGCATCGCTGAGACCGGCCGTTTTTCCTATAAACACCGCGCCGCTTACCGCCATCTTTGCGCCTCCTGTGAGAGCGACAAGTCCTGCGACAGTGAGGCCAACGGCAGCAAAAATGCTCAAATCTTTCACTTCCACAGGTTCCGGCTCGACGAGACCTTTGCCCTTAAGAGCCGAGACTATCAAGATATAAATCAGCAATGCAAAAACAACTGCAAGTACGGCGCCCTCCGGTCGTGAAAGTTTGAGGTTCCATATCAGTACCAGCATCATCAGTGTTACCACATTCATCACTGTGAGTTCACTGCGTACGACACGCCTCGAGACCTTCATAGGGCGAATCAGGGCACATATACCGCCGATAAGGGCAAGGTTTGCTATGTTGGAGCCGAATACATTTCCCAGAGCCGCCGAGCCGTTGCCCTGAAGCGTAGCTACAATGCTCGAAGCTGCCTCAGGAGCGCTTGTCCCGATTGAGACGACCGTAAGACCTGCTACAAGCGTACTGACGCCCGCTCTGATTGAGAGAGAAACTGCACCGTCAACAAGCCAGTTGGCTCCACTGCAAAGCAGGTAAATGCCTGCAACATTAAGCAGAATTGCGGTAAATAAATTGAGTTCCATTTGGTCAATCCGGATTTTGTAAAATAAAGAAAGGGAGCGCCATGCAGGCTCCCTCTAAATTTTTTCCTCAACCTCAGCGTTCAAGAATCGGTATGTAAGGCTTTTTCTTTGAAACGTTTTTGTATGCCGGCCTGATTATACGGCCGCCGCTGATCATTTCCTCAAGTATATGCGCGCTCCAACCTGCAACGCGGGACATGGCAAAGATGGGTGTGTAGAGGTCTGTCGGGATTCCCAGAATCTTGTAAACGAAGCCCGAATAGAAGTCAACATTTGCACTGATTACCTTATCACTTTTCTTCACGTCCGAGAAAATCTGCGGCGTGAGCTTTTCGATGTTGCGGTACAGCTCAAATTCCTCATGGCAGCCCTTTTCTTTAACGAGCTCTTCAACTTTGCTCTTGAATATGATTGCACGTGGGTCGCTCTTTGTGTAAACGGCGTGTCCCATGCCATAGACGAGACCTGAGCGGTCAAACGCTTCTTTGCGTATGATTTTTGAGATGTAATCTGACACTTCACTTTCGCTTGACCAGTCCTTTACGTTGGCCATGATGTCGTCCATCATTTCGATTACTCGCAGGTTTGCGCCCCCGTGCTTGAGCCCTTTAAGCGAGCCGATGGCCGCGGTTATAGAGGAGTAAACATCGGTGTTGGAGCTTGTTACCACGTGCGTTGTAAAGGAGGAGTTGTTACCTCCGCCGTGCTCGGCATGTAGAACGAGAGCGAGGTCGAGAACTTCCGCCTCAATACGGGTGAAAGTGCCGTCCTGACGAATCATATGCAGAAAATTTTCCGCCGTGCCGAGACTGTCATCAGGGCGGTGCATAACGAGGCTCTGCCTGTCGTAGCAATGTATTTTGCTCTGGTAGCCATAAGCCACCATCACAGGAAATTTGGCGATAAGCTCCATGCACTGGCGAAGCACATTCTGGATGTCTCTGTTTTCAGGGTCACTGTCATAGCAGTATGCAATCAGCACGTTTCTCGCCAGCATATTCATTATGTTCGTGCTGGGAATCTTTACGCTCACCTCAAGAAAATCACTTGGAAGCGCGCGGTACGAGGTCAACAGTGAGGAAAAATCTGCCAGGGTCTTTTTATCGGGCAGTTCGCCGAAGAGAAGCAGGTAGCAAGTCTCTTCGAAGCCGAAACGTTTTTCCTTGATGAATCCGTCGCAGAGGTCCTGAATGTCTATTCCTCTGTACCTTAGAGAGCCATGTACCGGCACCTTTTCGTTTTCGTCAACGATATAGCCATGTACATCACCTATTTCAGTCAAGCCGACAAGTACGCCGGTACCATCAGAATTACGCAGTCCTCTCTTGACGTTATAGTTTTCGTAATGACGAAGGTCTATTTTGTTGCTGATCTTCGCAATAGCGCTTTTTTCTGTAAGAAAATTCTTCTCGAAGTCGTCCATGTTCACCTCATGAATATTTAAAATACTTTCCCTGCTCTTTACGCCGGTCGTCCACGTCTAACCCAATGTGTTATGAATGCAAATCTGTGCGGAAAGTTGCGCGGCAAATCAGGTCTTACTTATAGTTGTGGCGGCTTCACGGCCGAGCCGGTCAGTCAAATTATATGAATGCGCAACCAAAGCAGGTAAATTTTAGTGAATGCCTAAAAAAATGCAATCAAAATTGATATCTGCTTTCGTTATTTGTCTGTCAGCTTATTGTTATCGGCTTGAAATGGGCCAGTTTTGCAGAAATATAATCGATGATTTCGGCTTTAACCAAATCCATCTGCGCGGTTTTCGGGAGTATGTTGAATATGTAGTTGATATGTCCGCTTTCGATCGCCTTGATCAGGGACTGAGAGAAGTTGAAGTCAAATACCCAACAGAGCTGGAGGAGCTTTCTGTCTGTAATCGTCTTAACTTCGCCATAGCTTGCCTGGCGACGGCTGAGCAGATCTTCGAGCACCGTTTCGCTGCATTCATCGGTAAGCTCGGCGCGGCTTATGCCGAAAGTAACGAGCTGCTGCTCGGAAAAACCTGATGATTGAAGTTTCTCATATGCTATTTTGATTACCCGGAATATGTCGAGCTTATCGGCATCGCGAATCATTCTTATCATCAGGTCCGCATGCTCGGGAAGGCCGGCGGCCGCGCTGACTTCAAGGTCGCTGTGATGTTTTACTGCCGCAAGTACGCTGGCTTGGAAGTCTTTGTCGTAGCCGCTCACCAGGCCAAGCTCCTGTATTATACGTATGCCGAGCAGGGCGTGGCTTACGCTTTTCGCATCGAGGAATGTGCGGTATTTCTTAACCTGCTCAAAGCGTCCGATATCGTGCAGGAGCCCTGTGGCGGCGGCAATCTCGCAAAGATACGCATCAAGCTTAAGCTCCGAGGCCAATTCCTGCATGATTTGCGTAACTTTCCGTGTGTGCACGTGTTTGAGAGCCACCTGTTCGTTTATGAACTCGTCATCGCAGTAAAAGCTCTTTATGTAGTTTTCAACTTTATCTGTCAATCGCTTGAACATAGCTGCTTTCGCAAAAGTAAATTAATTATGAGAGTGCGAGTCAATCATAAGATTTACGCTTGAAAAAACAATTATACCTTTGAAGTTGCGATGGTTCTGGTTATATTGTTAGTGTACTTTTGATTGTGAATTTCAAAAAGAGTGATACAGGGGAATGGCAATATGAAAATCAAAACATTTGTTGTCGTGATGCTTGTTGTGCCGGCGGCGGTTTCACAAGCACTTACCGTTGATTATATGTCAGGGCCGGCGCATTTTACCGCCGCGGCCAGAGATGTTCAACCGCCCGGCGTGCCGGGCAATGTACCGGGGCTCGGCGGAGGCGCCATGCAGCGCCCCACGCATGAATCTGCCGCGAGAGATCGCGGGGGAGACCGTGAGCAGCGGCTTCGCGAACAGCAGGAAGAGGCTTCGCAGGCAGCTGAAAAGGCGCGTACCCTTCTGGCTACTGTTGCATCAATAGTGGCCAGTGGTGAAGATATAACTGAAGAACAGCAAAGGGAGTTTGGCCGCACGATTCTCGAAATCCGCAAAGCAAGCAGGGCTATGACGCCGGAGGACAGAAGCGATATGCTCCTTGCAGATGCATGGTACGGCTATCTTACGGGAGATGATGCAGGCAGTTGCTCAAAGAAGTGCCTTTCTGCGGCAAAGCTCTCTCCGACGAGCGATGCGGCATACTATTCCCTCGCCGCTTTTTCCGTTTTGTCTTCAGAGCAACCCCCCGACAGGGACTATTTCCTGAGGAGGGTTAAAAAAGATGCCGAGGCAGTGAGAAAAGCGGTGGAGCTACCATTTGAAATTGATTATTCGCCCAAGCAAGCCGTCCTCACCGGCAAAAATATCTCTTTTGCGGGAGTCAGTGAGAAGTATTTCCCCGTTACGGGAAGAGAAGCGCTGACCTGTATCTACGTCTGGAGCAGCAAGGCTGCCGCTTTCACCGCGGAAGAAAAGGCCTATATCGCCAAAAATGAAGTACTCAATGAATACGCAAAACTCGAAGAACCCTCAGCTACAACCGACGATTCCCTCCGCAGGTCCATTGCGTATGTGAAGAAGCTCAAAGAAATAGCGGCGGAATCAGATAAGCTCGAAGTGCTTACGATAAATGTGGATACTGACCTTGAATCTGCCAGAGACTTCTCCAAAAAGATGGGACTTGAAGGCGGGGTATTTGCGGAAACGAATGAGGATTTCAAGAAGACTTCCGTAAGTGCGATACCGCAGAATTTGTCCGCTTTCGCAAAGCTCTTTGGTAACACAATCCTTCTCAGCGACAAATCAGGGCAGATCCTCTATGCTGGTACGGATTTCGGTCTGCTGTTCAGGATGTTCGTTACCAACGCAACAGGCGGGCTTAAACTGCCCAAAGTGGAAGGTATAAATGTGCCGTCGTTCAATGCGGGCGCCAGACCTTTCGGCGGCCCGGGGATGGACCCTTTTAACCACGGTACCAATCCTCCCGGAATACCACCTCAAATGCCCGGCATGACGCCGCAGGGCCCGGCTCCAATGCCGCTTCCGCAACTTCCAAAACCGGTTACGCAGGACAGCGAACCCAATCAGCCGGCCCCCTCCGACCCTAACCGGCTTGCCCCCTCCGATCCTAACCAGCCGGCCCCTTCCGACCCTAACCGGCTTGCCCCCTCCGATCCTAACCAGCCGG
>JBFWMM010000003.1:28690-87520 GCA_050251615.1 Phycisphaerae bacterium | reverse complement strand
CGATCCTAACCAGCCGGCTACGGCAACGGAGAACTCAACCGCTACAACCGGTAAGGCACAAGCCGTTCAATTGAGCCCTGAGGATGAAATTCACGCTCAAAAACTCCTTCAGGAGGCTCAAATGCTACGCGGCAGTTATACGAGGCTCGGCAGTAGCAAAAAGCTGATCGAGGTGTTGCAGGAGATTGTGGATAAGTACCCGGGCACGCCTTACGAAACCAGCGCACGCGAGATCTATGACGATATTCCCGACCACCAGAAGAGAAATCACAAGCTCGAATAGTGGGCGAAATCGCTGTGATCGCAAAAGGGCACGCGATACCTTAAATTAGAGCCTATCAATGCAAATCGGTGGCGTAAGAAAATATCCCTGCACCAGGGCACCGAGTTGCCGGCAAGGGTATGTATATGCTTTGCCGCTTTAGTCAGCGTCGTAGATTACGAGCCTGTCAAACATAGCGCTGCAATCTTTGAGGAATTGCTTGTGGGGCGGTGATACTTGATAAGCGTCATGAGCAGGCATATCCTTGAAAACAAGCGTCAAAGCGAAATCGTAGCTACGCTCAATTACAGGCCTGTTTGTAGTTGAAGGCGAGCCCGTGTAAACGGCAACTGCCTCCTCGACGTTCTTGAGCCGGTCGAGGCAGGTTTTGAAAAACGCTCTCTGCTCATCGGTAACATCTTTCTTGAGCCAGAAGTAAACTGAGTGTACAAGCATATACGGCATCCTTTCTCTAATCAAACAAACTGATTACAATGTCATTTATTGCTATGCGCGTTGCACCGTTGGCGTTGTTGGTTATTATTGAAAACACATAGTCGCCGGAGTCTGTTTCGCAGTATCCTGCGAGTGCTTTAACACCTGTGAGGGTACCGCTTTTAGCGAAGATTCTGCCGCGGCACTTCGGATCTTTGAAATATCTGCTCACCGGCCCCGACCCGTTTACGCCTCCGACGGCGAGAGTCTTTTTGAAGCGCTCGAAGCCTGCGCTTTTCGATTCATCGTAGAGAATCCCCGCTATTACGTTTGTGGAGAGCCTGTTTGCTCTGCTGAGACCGCTACCGTCCACAATCACCGCCTCCGCATCGCTTCGCGCGTATTTTGCCGCATAGCCCTGCGCGGTGCTTGAAAAGGTTGTCCAGTTGCCTGCAGGTGCTGATTTCGCCGCGATCGCTTTGGCCAGGCACTCTGCCGCGAGGTTCAAACTGTTTGTGTTGGCTTCAATTACGACAGCCTCTATCGGCGTATCGAAGCTTGTAAGTATTTTGCCGTCCGCTGCCTTGCCTTCGATCACGCTACCCGTTACGGAAATGCCGTCGCTCAGCAGTTTCTCAGCCAGAAGCACGCCGAAAAAGACCGCCGGCCTGTGTACGGGTACTTCAAACGGTAGCGCTTTGAATCCACAGTTGCCGTATATGGTAAAGTCGTTTGAGTCAGGTGAGCGGCTTGCCCACACTGTATTCGTGTGCGATGAAGTGTATTTTGATTTGTTAGACACGCTCAGGCAGGAGCTTGCCGGCTCCGTTGACCATTTAGTAGCGCTACCCTCCGGCCAGACATTAAAGCTGACGCAGTTTAGCCGGTAGTTGATTCCACAGACTTCCGGCTGGTAGGAGCGGTTGATTTCCGCCGCAGGCCAGTTCTTGTTCTGGAGCTCATCGTCAAATATAGTGCTGTCAACAAGTATATTGCGGACGTTCGCTGTAATGTCTTTCAGCTCACGGCTTATTTCGGAGATTATATCTTTATTCATACCGAGCAGGGGGTCCCCCGACCCTCTCACAATCACATCGCTTCCGTTGTATGCAACTGTTGTGGTGAATTTGTAGTCCCAGCCGAGTTTTTCAAGAGCGAGAGTTGAAGTTACAAGCTTCATAGTTGAGGCTGGTACGAGGGGGGTGGTAGAATTATACTCGCACATAGCCCTGCCGGTCTGTGCGTCAAGCACAGTTACCGCTATTTTAACTTTTGTCAGTTCCTTACGCGCGGCTATCGATTCTATCTTCGAGCTTACGCTTGCCAGACAGGTTGTTGCCGCGAGTAATAACGCCAGTACTTGTAACTTCATTTTGTCCTGAGTCCTTTCAGTTTAACATCAATGCAGGTGATTTTACGGTTTAGCTTACTTTAATCAATCGCTCCGGTTCGCAAGCTTCCCATACCGCGACAATAATGAACGTTTTTTGTAGTCGTACGGCTAAAACTACTTGCAAAGAAGAACTGAAACCGTAAAATTCAGCGTCTCTTAAGAAAAAAGCCATAAGTGCCAGCGTAGCTCAGTGGTAGAGCACTGGTTTTGTAAACCAGCGGTCGTGGGTTCAAATCCCACCGCTGGCTTTTTTCGTTATGGAATGCGGCTTTAAGCCTGCGTTTTGAGGCTGACGGTCGCAGCACTCTACTTTAGAATGTGAGAAGAAAAATGCAGGACGCCATACAAAAGGCCAAAGGTCTCATTGAGGCGATGGAATACATCCGCCGGTTTCGCGGCAGGATAGTTGTCGTGAAGCTCGGAGGCAGTATCCTCGAAGACACCAAACTCCAGCAGGAATTGCTTCGCGATGTCGTGTTTATGCATACTGTCGGCATTATGCCCGTTATTGTACATGGCGGAGGCAAGCATATCTCCAAGGCAATGGAGCGATCCGGCATTGAGCCGCAGTGGGTTCATGGCCGCAGATACACCGATAAGCTCACGCTCAAAATTGTTGAGCACACGATTATAAACGAAGTCAACAAGCCTATCTGCGAGATTATCAACAGCTTCGGTTGCGAAGCCATGGGATTGCATTCGATGAGCAGTTGTGTTATCAGCGGCAAACCGCTCGTACTGACGCACGAAGGTCGCAAGCTCGACATAGGCCTTGTAGGCGAGGTGGAGAGCGTTAATGCGAAAATCATTACAAAGCTTTGCGAGGCGGGCACAATCCCCGTGATAGCGCCTGTGGGTATCGACAGAAGCGGTCAGAAACTTAATATCAATGCCGACAGCGCGGCGGGAATGGTTGCGGCAGCCGTTGGAGCGGAGAAGTTGGTTCTGCTCAGCGACACGCATGGCATACGTATGAAAATCGATGACCCTGAAAGCAGAATAAGCTCTCTCAGTGAAAATGAAGCAAAGCATCTCATCGAGCAGGGTGTGCTTTCCGGCGGTATGTTGCCTAAGATAGAGTCGTGTTTTATGGCTCTTGACGGCGGCGTTAAAAAGGCGCACATAATTGACGGGCGCCTCGAACACTCACTCCTTCTCGAAATATACACAGAAGAAGGCGTGGGAACACAAATTACGAAATGAGAAAAAACATGGATACCAAGAGTGTAATAGAACAATTCGGGAAATATGTTATCGGTAACTACGGCAGACTTCCGCGCGTGATAACGCGCGGCGAGGGTAACTGGCTTTTCGATGCTGAGGGCAACAAGATTCTGGATATGTTTCCCGGATGGGCTGTGAGCGGAATCGGCCATTGCCATCCGTATGTTGTCAAGGCGATAAAGGAGCAGGCCGAGAAGCTTCTCCACATAGACAACACCTTCTATACAGAGGAGCAGGGAATGCTTGCCGAGCTTATCGCTACGCACAGCTTCGGCGGGAAGTCATTTTTCTGCAACAGCGGTGCCGAGGCAAACGAAGCTGCCATCAAGCTTGCTCGCCTCGCGACAAAAGAAGAGAAGTATCGGATTATCACCACGCTCAACAGCTTTCACGGACGTACTTTCGCCGCGATTACCGCGACCGGCCAGCCCAAGTACCACAAAGGCTTTATGCCGCTTGTGCCAGGGTTTAAATATGTGCCGTACAACGACATAGCAGCGCTTGAAGAGGCGTTTGACGATGAAACTGCTGCAGTTATGATTGAGCCTATTCAGGGTGAAGGCGGCGTAAACGTGGCTACTGAAGAATATATGCTCAAAATTCGCGAACTTTGCAGTGCAAACGGTGCGGTAATGATTCTCGATGAGGTTCAAACGGGTATGGGGCGCACAGGCAAATGGTTCGCATATCAGCATTACGGCATCGAACCGGATATTATGAGCCTTGCCAAGGCTCTTGGCGGCGGCGTGGCAATTGGAGCGATTACAGCAAAGGCCGAAGTTGCGGCTTCTTTTCAGCCTGGCACGCACGCCTCGACATTCGGTGGCAATTCAATCGCCTGCGCGGCTTCCATCGCAACATTCAAAGCGATTGAAGAGCTTGGCCTGATTGAAAATGCCGTTAAGATGGGGGACTACTGTTCGGAAAAGCTCTCAGCTCTTGCCATGAAGTATTCCGTTATAGACCACGTCCGCGGTAAAGGGCTTATGATCGGCCTCCAGCTGAAAACTCCGGGTGCCGAGATCGTGGCAGGGTGCCTTGAAAAGGGATTGCGCATCAACTGTACACAAGGTAACGTGCTACGGTTTATGCCGTCAATGATAGTAACTGCGGAGCAGATTGATCTGGCAATCGAAATACTTAAGAGCGTTCTGGACAACAAAACTCTCGATTCTACTGAATAACAGCGCAACGTAGCGCAAGGAAGGAACATTTTCATTTGTTTCTTCGTAAGGGTAACTATTATGAAGCATTTTTTATCTATCAGGGACTGTACGACAGACCAGCTCAACGAGCTGCTTGAAATAAGTGCGGCTCTGAAAAAGATTTATAAGTCCGGCGGCAGCGACCTCTGCCTGAAGGGCAAGATATTAGCCATGTTGTTTGAGAAGCCGAGCCTTCGTACGCGTATGAGCTTCCAGACCGCCATGATTAACCTCGGCGGTCAGGCGATATACGTTAAGACGCAGGAAGACGCAGGCGGCATTGGCCAGCGCGAACCGGTGAAGGATTTCGCCAGAGTACTCAGCGGGTATGTTGATTGCATTATGGCGCGTACTTTTGCCCATGACACGGTCATCGGACTTGCCAAGTGGGGAAGCGTGCCGGTGATAAACGCTCTTACCGACTATTCGCATCCCTGTCAGGCGATGGCGGACGTTCTCACCGCACGAGAGGTTTTCGGGACTCTGAAAGGGCTTAAATTCGCTTATATCGGCGACGGCAACAACGTTACCCGCTCGCTTGCGAATGTCTGCGCTGCTCTTGGAATGAGCATCGCCATAGCCTCGCCGGAAGGCTATCAGCTCGACAGCGAATCAATAGATTATGTAAACTCCGTTTCAGAAGGATGTTGCGAGCAGCTTATCGACCCATACGAAGCGGTGAAAGACGCCAACATCATTTATACGGACACCTGGGTGAGCATGGGGCAGGAAGAGGAAAAGCAACAGAGACTCAAAGACTTCGCCGGCTATCAGGTTGACATAAATCTCCTGAACGCGGCTCCGAACGACTGCCGTGTAATGCATTGCCTGCCGGCATACCGCGGCTTTGAAATCAGCGATGAGGTGGTTGAGCATGAGCGCTCTGTTATTTTCCAGGAAGCTGAAAACCGTCTGCATTTCCAGCGCGGACTGGTCAAGTACCTGCTGGCCTGATTTTAGCTTTTAGAAAGACGGCGGCGTGAGGATAATCGCAGGAGAAAGGCGCGGGATGAAGCTCTTGAGCCCTCCCGGCATGGACACAAGACCCGTAACAGACAGGGTAAAAGAATCGATTTTCAACATTCTTTACAGCAGCTATGGCCTGCCGGAAGGTGCGAAAGTGGGCGATGTGTTCTCAGGAACCGGCTCATTCGGGCTTGAGGCGCTCAGCAGAGGTGCCGACTGCGTAACTTTTGTCGATATGGGCAAGCACGTGGTTGAGGTGCTTAATAAGAACATTGAGCGCGCAGGCTACGAGGATCAATCTGCTGTTGTCTGCGGCAACGCGTTCAAATCAGGGGCGCCGGTTGCCCCCGGGCTTGACTTATACGACTTGGCTTTTGTTGACCCACCATTCCCGCTTACCCGCGAGACAGATGCGAAATCGCAACTCGGAAAGATGCTCTTTCTGATGAATTCGCAGATCATTGAAGGCGGCCTTGTTCTTGTTCGTACCCATATTCGAGCGGTGCTTGACGAAAGCTACGGCGGCTTGAAAGTGATTGACAGGCGCGAGTGGGGAACAATGGCAGAAACTTTTTTGCGGCTCGAACAATCTGCGGAGAGCGATATTGATGAGTAAAAGCGGTATGACCAACGAACAAGCCGCAATGCGCGTTTTGCGCAGGTTGCGCGATGCCGGCCATATTGCATACTTTGCCGGAGGTTGCGTACGCGACAGACTTCTCGGCCGAGAGCCCAAAGACTACGATATTGCAACTGATGCGACGCCGCAGCAGGTTGAGAAGATCTTCAAGCGTACTGTTTCAGTCGGTGCGAAATTCGGCGTTGTGCTTGTGCTGGAGAAGGATTGGCAGATAGATGTTGCCACTTTTCGCAGTGATTATTCCTATACAGACGGCAGACGGCCTGACAGGATAGAATTCACGGATCCGCAAACAGATGCTTCCCGCCGAGATTTTACCATTAACGGTATGTTTTATGACCCCGTAAAGCACGAGGTTATAGATTATGTTGGCGGGCAGGAGGACATCAGGAAGAAATTGATCAGAACAATTGGCTCTCCAGAAGAGCGCTTCAGCGAGGACTACCTGCGCATGTTGCGTGCCATCCGCTTTTCGACTGAGCTTGATTTTGATATTGACGCAGATACCTGCATTGCAATCGCACATCTGGCTTCCAATATAACTGCAATCAGCGCTGAGCGAATCACTCTTGAGTTGGAAAAGATTATATGTTCCCCCAATTCCAGGCGTGGCATATCTGATTTAATTACGTATGGCCTTGCTGAATTTATATTTCCGGAAAAGCTGCATTATGGCTCTGATTGGTATAATCTGTTTTTGATTTCCGATGGCGGGCTCAGTCTCACGGAAGGTATTTTAAGGCTTTACAGTAAGAATCCCGAGGCTGGTATTGCACTTGCCAACAGTTTGAAGTTGAGCAACAACCAGATTGAGGAGGTGAAGTGGTGTTATGCAAATCTTGGCAAGCTTACAGATAACTCATTGCCTCTTCACGAGCTGAGGCCGTTGCTTGCCTCACAATATGCAGACACATTGATTTCTTTCGAGCTTGCGATATTGCAGGCTGCATATCAACCTCCCGATCCTGTTTTTAACAATCTTCTCAAGTGCTCATTATACAAGGGGCAGCCTGATATGCCGGAGCCTTTATTAAACGGCAATGACCTCATAAAAGCCGGCATAGCCCCAGGCCCCGAACTTGGTGCTCTTCATAAAGCTCTCTATAAAAAACAGCTTGATATGGAGCTGCTTACACGTGAGCAGGCCTTTGATGCGCTTCGTAAAATTATGGCAACTGAAATGAATCATTGAACACAGGACAGCAGGCGGTTATAATCACCTGTTACTATTATTGAAGGAAAAGATTTGGTAGTCAGCAAGGTAAAAACACTAATTATCTTTTGTTCATTGCTTCTTGTCGGTTTGGTTATATCGGCAAGGTGCGTATGGCTGGCTGTCGGCGATTCCGAATACAAAGAACAAATATCCAAACTGAAAGCAAGGGTTTCTCAGCGTGCCCAGCGCGGCGTGATACTTGACAACAAAGGCACGCTTCTTGCCGTTAACAAACTCAAGGAGGATGTGTATGTTGATGCGAAGGTTCTTTTGCAACCCTACGAAAACGAAGTCCCCGAACACTACACGCAGAGATTTGAAACGATTGCAAAGCTCGAATCTCTGCTCGGGCTTGCGCCTTGCACAATCGAGAAGCTCATCTTTGAGACTCCTCCCGAAAAAAATCGACATATAGTGGTTGCCAGGGGGATAACGCCCGAGCAGAAATTCGAGTTTGACACACTCTTTACCTATCGCTACTTTGAAGAACGACCGGATGGTTCAGAGCCTGTGGAGAAAGAGCGCGCGCCGGAACGCCTTTATGGAACCGGTATCGACCAGAGGTGGGTGCGCGAGTACCCGATGGGCTCTCTGTTCAGCCACGTTGTTGGCTATGCAGGGCAACTCAAAGCCGGCAGCGAGGGTTTGGAGCGTGAGTATTTCGATATCCTCAAAGAGAAGAAAGGCGAGAAGGTGTTTGTTGTTGATTCCGGCAGGCGCCCGCTGAATGAGCTCGAAAAGGAAGTTCAGCCGGAAAACGGCAAGAGCCTCCTGCTTACACTTGATTCCGTTCTTCAGATGTACACGAGAGACGCACTCGTTGAGAGATGCAAGCTCTACAAGGCCGAATCAGGATTTGCAATCGTGATGAATCCGTATTCAGGCGCCGTGCTTGCGCTTTCGAGCTACCCCGAATATGATGCCGGCAATCTTTCCGAATCGACCCCTTCAGCAAGACGCAACCGCGCCATAACAGACCTCTTCGAGCCGGGCAGTGTGGTAAAACCGCTGATTATGGCAGGAGCCATTGATACGGGCGTCATCAACAAGAATACAGTTATAGACTGTGAGAACGGCCTTTTTGTAAAGCACGGTTATGGCAGGATACAGGAATACAATTACCACCGCTACGGCATGCTCCCGCTAAAGGAAATTATAGTTAATTCAAGCAATATAGGTATGGCCAAGATCGGGATTGCGCTTGGCAATAAACGGCTCTACGATGTGCTTGATACTATCGGCTTCTCATACCGCACCGACATTGACTACCCCGGCGAGCGCTACCCGAGAATTGCAGATCCCGCACGCTGGACAGGCTATTCTATAACCCGCATACCCTACGGACAGGAAATCGGACTTACAGGAATACAGGTTGCACGCGGATACTGCGTTCTTGCAAACGGCGGACGTTCCGTCAGGCCGTTTATGGTGCAGGCGATAGTTGACAGTGACGCGAAGAGCGTCAAGGATGTAAGCGATACAGGAGAGAGGTATGGAATGGTATTCACGCCTGATACTGCCGGGTTTATGATGAAGTGCCTTACGGATGTGGTAAACAGCGATCACGGCACAGGAAAAACCGCGGCCCTCAAGGATTATACGGTCTTCGGTAAGACAGGCACCGCAAACATCTGGGACAACGATATCAAGCAGTACAGCAGTAAGTACTACACCGCTTCGTTTGTCGGTGGGGCGCCGGCAAGCAATCCCGCGCTTATCGTGATGGTGTCAATCAGCAAGCCTGACAAAAGCCTCGGAATGGGTTATTCCGGCGGCAGGGTGACAGCGCCTGCGGTAAAGAAAATTCTCGAACAGAGCCTCGCATATCTTAATGTTCCACCTGATAGATCAGGCGATTAAACCCCGAGCTTTGTATTTCGCTCTCTTCGGCGTTGTTTAAGCTTGCAAGGCTTTCCACGTCTTGCAGTCTTTCAATCATATTAAAGCCGCTCTCAGCCCCCATCACACTTACAGCCGTCGCGAGGGCATCGGCCGTTGAGCCGGTTGGCGCGGTTACCGTAACGCTTTTGAACCATTTCGCCCCATCTCCCGATGCAGGGTTAACAATATGACTGCTGTACTCGCCGCCGATTTCGTAAAACCGGTAGTAGTCTCCGCTGGTAGCAATGGCGCCGTTTGCAAGGCTGATAACTCTTATTATTTCGTTTTCAGGGTCGAGATCGGGGTTTTGTATGCCGACCTTCCAGGGTTCAAAGCCTTCTTCGCTGTAACACACTATATCGCCGCCCGCGTTTATCAGGGCGCAGAGGGCGCCGCGGTCTTTCAGCAGTTTGGCAGTTTTGTCGAGCGAATACCCCTTGGCGATCCCTCCGAGGTCGAGGGACATCCCATACTCTTCAAGCTTAACAGTCTGTTCTGACTGATTTATGATTATCTTGTTGTAGTTTACGAGCGCTTTGGCCGCTCTAATCTGCTCGGGAGAAGGGCGGATTCCCGTTAGAGAGGCACTCTGCCATAAATCCAGCAGAGGGGCGATTGTAACATCAAATGCACCGCCGGAAAGCCGGCCTGCGCGAACGGCATCGTCAAGCAGCTCAATCACCTCACCGCACACCTTCACGGCTCTGCCACTACTCTGATTGACCCGAGAAATCTCTGATGCGGGTTTGTGCCTGTCAAAGATGTCGCTGAGCCTTCGCAGCTCCGTCGTTCCTGCCTCAATGCACAGGCGCGCGGTCTCTTCGTCCTTTGCGACAACGGTTATATAGACCATGGTATTCATGCAGTCAAACTGCGGCCCGGTTACCTTCACGGGCTTTGTATCTTTGCATCCGCACAGTAGCACCGCCAAGGCGGAGAGAATCAGTATTTTTCTTCTCATTCACTTCTCCAGTCAGAAACGAGAGAGTATAGAGTCCCCGCGAGAGCTTGCAAGTATTGATTGACATACTTATAATCTTCCTGTTGTTTAACCGGCGGGATCACTTTGCAGAAATACAGAACTGAACAAATAAAGAACTTACTCGCAGAGGTGCGTTTTTCGCCCAACAGGGTCAAGTATGATATGCTTGACAGGGCAGAGGCTCTCATGGCTCTGCTTGAGGGCTCACGCAGTTATCCGTTTGAGTTTGTCTGTGCCAAAATAACAGGCTATAATCCTGCCCGTGATGTTGAAATTGTTTTGCTCTCGGCGGCCGACATTTTAAACGACCTGCTGCTTTTTGTGCTGGATTTGAGCAGGTCGGTAAATCAGCCGGCACCAGTCGGCGCTGTTACAATCGAAGAGCTCGCCGTTAAATTGAATGTTTCTGTCAAGACAATACGCCGCTGGAAAGATAAATTTCTTATGATGCGCTATTTCGTTTTTGCAGGCAACGTAAGGAAGATAGGGATTACTGAATCTGCCTTTGAATTTGCAGCAAGGCATTGCTCCGCTGAGATTGATAAAGCAAAGCGTTTTTCAAGACTCACCCGCAGAGAGCGGGAGAGGGTGCTTGATCTGTATATCGACGCGCGAACCGCAAACCCTGAGCTCAGCAGGCAGTCCGTGATAGAATCTGTTGCCGAGCAGACGGGGCGGAGCGTTGAGGCGATCAGATACACAACAAGCTCCATCGAAAATGACAACCGCCGCCTTACGCCGGGCACACGCACAGGGAGGGTTAACAGCAGACTCCAGAAGGAGATTTACACCAGACATAATGCCGGTGTCTCCGTTGCGGAAATGGTGAAGCGATATGGTTGCAGTAGGAGCAGTGTCTATCGCGCTATTAATCGTGAACGTATCAAGATGCTTCTATCTATTGATTTTACGTTCATAGACAGCAGTGAATTTGCCACAGATGCGCAGCTGAAAGAAATATGCTCAGAGCAGGCGTTTATGCCGCCGGCCACTGAAATCAGCACATCCCCTGAGCGTGAAGGTGCTTACATAAAGGTAGTAAGCAGAATCCCCGTTCTTGATCGGAACACCGAGTACCGTCTGTTTCGCAGGTACAATGCCCTCAAGAAGATGTATAATTTAGAAAAGAAGAAGCTGAATTACAGATCATCAGGCGCTGCTATTTCAGAGATGGAAAAGATGTCCGATGCGATTCAGAGCGCTAAAAAGGCTTTGATAAATTACAATCTTTCGTCTGTTGTTTCGGTAGCCAGAAAACACATCAGGACAGGCCGCTCCCTTGCAGAACTTATCGGCGAGGGGAATATAGCGCTCATGAGGGCGGTTGAGGGCTACGACTACGAAAAAGGGCACAGGTTCAGTGCCTACGCAAGCCTTGCCGTGGCCAGAAGCTTCGCGTCAAGAGGCGGTAAGGATATGATTGAATATGATGATTCGCAACACCGTGATGTGAGGCATATTGACCTGCCGGCAATGCCAGACATTGAGGAAGCCGGGCGCGACCTCGATACGGTTATTTCGCTGAATCTCGACCGGCGCGAGCAGTACATAATTCGCAATCACTACGGACTCGAAGACCATACACCTCTTCGCAGGGGACGTAAATCGCTTCAGGAAATAGGCGACAACCTCGGGCTCAGCCGTGAAACAGTGCGCAGGATAGAGCTTAAAGCCATACAGAAGCTGAAAAACTGTCTTTCAATCGATATGTTCGAGGAATTGCTGAAGTAAGAGCGTACCTGAATTGTATTATCAGCTCACGCCGGCCGCGGCTACGTTTCTTGCCTTGGTTCCGGCTTGAGAGGCGTGAATGTTTCTGAAGTTTTTTGCAAAAAAAGAGAAAAATGGGTTGCAACAAAAAAACGATTCCATAGAATACCAGTTCTCTTGACGGACGTGAGTCCTTAAAGCGGGTGTAGCTCAGTGGTAGAGCGTCACGTTGCCAACGTGAATGTCGTGGGTTCGAATCTCATCACCCGCTCTTTTTTACAATAGTCTCGACGAGTTATCGGATTCAAAGGGAATCAGGCGCTGGTCGGCGGGACGTTCAGATAAGCATAAAGCAAGATCGCGGACGTTACCGCGGTCTTTTTTTATTGAAAGGAATATCGAGATGGCAGAAGACGTAAAACTTATCGTTACCGCAGAAGACGCAGGTCCCTGCAGGAAAAAAATTACAATTGAAATACCTGAAGAAGCGGTTAAAGAGACCCTTCTCAGCCAGTACACGGACCTTCGCAAGGATGTTGTTCTCCCCGGTTTCAGGAGGGGCAGAGCGCCCAGGAGGCTTCTGGAGAAGAGATTCGGTACAGAGGTTGGCGAGCAGACAAAGCTCAAACTCCTCGCCGACTGCACAGAAAAAGCCCTCAAAGACAACAACATCAACTATCTTGGTGAGCCGGAGATCAACCCTGAATCGCTTGAGCTTCCCGAGACAGGCTCTTTCACCTACTATTTCGAGGTGAATGTTCGCCCTGAAATCACTCTTCCCCAGCTTGAGGACGTAGAGATTGAGAAGCCCATTTACGAAGTTACGGAAGAACAGATCGAGAAGCATATTGAAGATATGCGCAAGCGCTGGGGTACGGATGAATCGCGCGAAGAAGGCGCTACCGCTGAACTCGGCGACATCCTCAAAGCCGACGTAACCATCACCCCCGAAGAGGAAGAAGCAGTTGTCGTAAAAGATACAGACGTATCAATCAACGAGAACTACGGCTTTGCAGGCAAGGTGCCTGTTGATGGCCTCCACAAACTTCTCATGGATGCAAAGGTTGGTGATATCAAGGAGACCGAGACACAGGTCAGCGAGACATTCTTCAACAAGGATTTCCAAGGCAAGAAGTGCGCGGTCAAGATTGAGGTTAAGGATATTACATACCGCAAGCCCGCCGAACTCAATGATGAATTCTGCGAAAAAATCGGCATTAAAAGCGTTGACTACCTCAAGAGTATTCTTACAAAATACGCGGCAGAGGATGCAGACAAGCGGAGTAAAGACGGCCTCGTTGAAAATGTCCGCAAGTACCTGCTTGACAAGTGCGACTTCGACCTGCCGACAAACCTGGTTTCAGAACAGGCCAACTCCATTATGAACCGCGAATACTCACGCGTTCTGATGCAGGGTCTCCAGAAGGATGAACTCAAAGCAGAGCTCGAAAAGCTTCAGACAAGCAGCCAGGATCAGGCGAAGGATATGCTCAAGAGCTTTTTCATTATTGATGCGGTTGCAGATGAGCTCAAGATTGAGATTACCCCTGACGAGCTCAACGGCTACATCGCACGCATTGCGGCTGAAAGTGGTAGAAGGCCCGAGAAGGTTCGCGAAGAGATGGCAAAAGACGGCTCTCTGACAGAGTTAATGATGCAGATTCGCGAGCAGAAGTGCTACGATGCAATCATTGAGAAAGCAAAGGTTACAGAGGTACCCGTGAAGGAGTAATCCCCGCGGAATCCCCAAACCGAACGGCATACGAAAGGCTCACGCTTAACGGCGCGGGCCTTTTTCTTTTCTTAAATGCTACACGACAATGAAAAAGGCGTTAATTGTGCGAATCTGTTTGACAATATCGTTTCGAAATCTAATCTTAGTTTAAGGTGAAGCATATTTGCAGCGCCGTAAAAAACAACAAGCAACCAAAGCTCGGGAAAGTAATGAAAGATAGATTCTATCTGCTGAAAATATGTCTGCTCGATATTGAGCCTGTTATCTGGCGCCGTTTTGTTGTGCCTGCATACCTCACGCTCGACCGGTTGCATGATGTCATTCAGATTGTAATGGGGTGGGATAATTGCCATCTGTATGAATTTATCGTCGGCGGGAGTCGATATGACGAGACCGGAGAAAGCGGCGAGGAGGCCGGCGAATACTCAATAGGAGAGTTGCTGAAGAGAAAAGGGCAGAAAATGTTGTACATTTATGACTTTGGTGATGAATGGAGACATGAAATTGTCCTTGAAAACTCCGCTTACGCACAGCCCGAAGACCGGCTGCCGATTATCTGTGTTGACGGCGAGCGCACCTGTCCGCCTGAGGATGTTCACGGCCCATGGGGCTATGCCGAATTCTGCGAAGCAATGACAAAAGGGTGCGGCAGAAAATATGCTGATTATCTGGATTGGTACGGCGATGATTTTGACAGCGAACATTTCGACAAAAAGCTTGTGGACTGGAAGCTTACAAAGTACATTTACAGCACGAATGAATGAGACGTTTTGTTTTGAGAAAATGATTGGAGAAGTTATGCGAAAAATCAGTTATATTGCAACAGTTTTCCTCTGTGCGCTTGTCTTTGCCGCACCTGCGCAAAACCCGGTGATATGGGCGGATGTACCCGACGTGGCAGTGATACGCGTGGGAGAGACATACTATATGAGCAGCACAACCACACACATGTCGCCGCACGTGCCGATAATGAAATCGACCGACCTTGTCAACTGGAAGCTCATCGGTTATGCATGTGAAACGCTTGCAGATAATGAGCGATTCAACCTTGAGAACGGAAAGAACGCCTACGGCGCCGGAAGCTGGGCGAGTAGCCTGCGCTACCACAACGGCCTGTACTACGTAACGACATTCTCAAGCACAAGCGGTAAGACGCACATTTTCACTACAAAGGATATTGAAAAGGGAGATTGGAAGGAAATCTCGTTCTCGCCCTCAATGCACGACCACACCCTCTTCTTCGATGATGACGGTAAGGTGTATATGCTCTGGCAGGGCGGAAACCTTCGCCTGACCGAGCTGAAAGGCGACCTCTCCGGCATAAAGGATGGTGGTTTTGATGAGGTTGTCATTCCAAACGCAAGCGCAGTAGCGGGGGATAATATCGGCTTGCCCGCCGAGGGCTCACAGATGATCAAGGTCAATGGCCGGTATTATGTTATGAACATCACCTGGCCTCGCGGCGGCATGCGTACGCAAATAATCCACCGCGCAGAAAAAATCACCGGCCCTTATGAGGGGCGTGTTGTTTTGCAGGATAAGGGCGTGGCGCAGGGCTGCCTGATCGATACGCCCGCAGGCGATTGGTACGCGATGCTATTTCAGGATAACGGCTCGGTGGGGCGGTGCCCGTGGGTAGTGCCGGTGAGATGGGAAGACGGTTGGCCCGTGCTCGGCATTGATGGAAAGGCGCCTGTCAGTATACAAATCGACGACAGCGATGCCGGTTTTGGCAATATAATTGAGAGTGACGAGTTCAACCGCAAAACGGGCGCGCCACTGCCGCTTTGCTGGCAATGGAATCACAATCCGGACAACCGCTTCTGGTCTGTGGGTGAGCGCAAGGGACATTTACGCCTGACAACCTGCCGCATTGATAATAATATCTTGCAGGCCCGAAACACGCTCACCCAGCGTACATTCGGCCCGACAAGCAGTGCCTCTGCAAAGATGGATGTGTCCAATATGAAAGCCGGCGATACTGCCGGCCTCACTGCCTTTCAGAGGCGTTACGGTTTTGTCGGCGTAAGGATGGATGAAAACGGTAAGAGGATCGTAATGGAGAGCGCCGAGAACGATAAGCCGGAGGAAATGCAGAGCGTTGCTTTGAGTAGCAATGTTGTTTATCTCAAGATTGACTGCGATTTTACCAACCGGACGGATAAAGCGTACTTCTATTACAGCCTCGACGGGGAAAAGTGGAGCAGAATCGGCACGCAGTTGCAGATGTCATACACGCTCCCGCACTTCATCGGCTACCGCTTTGGCCTGTTTAATTATGCGACAAAAGAGACGGGCGGCTTCGCAGATTTCGACTGGATGCGCATCAGCAACAAAATCGAACCGGCAAAATAGCATCATCGCGCCACAATCCGTTTTTGACTTCACCGGCAACGACCTAAATATCGGTTAAATGGAACCGGTGGGCAAATTGGTGATACAATTTAACGCTGTTTGCTGTATAATACACCGTTTGAATTTCGTCTTGAACAAATCAAATGGATAATCAGTAAATGGCTCGACCTAACATAGAAGGATTGCTTTCCGCCGTAACGGCCGGTCTTGATAAGCGCGTTTGCGCAAACACTGTCAGGGAGGTGATGGCAGTGGCGTTGCCGCTTATTTTAAGTACGAGCGTTCACAGCGTGCGCACCTTTACCGACCGTGCGTTCCTAATGCATTACGACCCGAACGCGATGAGCGCGGCGATGTTTGCCGGGCTTGCCCATTTTACATTTATCGCATTTTTCGTAGGGCTGGTTTCTTACGTCAGCACGTTTGTCGCCCAGTACTATGGAGCCGGCCGCAGCAATCGGATCGGGCCAAGTATCTGGCAGGGCATCTTTATTGCCATTGTCAGCGGCCTGCTTGTTTCCGGCGTCTTTTTTCTCGCAGAGCCATTGTTCAAGCTCGTAGCCCATGGCGCTGAAACCACAGCCTACGAAATAACGTACTTCAAAATTCTTTGCAGCAGCTACGTACTGATTCTCGTAAACTCCACATTGTCGTGTTTTTATGTCGGGCGCGGGATGACGAGAATAGTCCTGTGCGTCAATACGATCTCCTGTGTTTCCAATGTCCTGCTGGATTACATTCTGATATTCGGCCACTTCGGTTTTCCGCGTCTCGGCATTACCGGCGCGGCAATAGCCACGGTTTCGAGCGTGGTTGTTTCGAGCATTCTTTATATACTGTTTTTCTTCAACCGCAAAAATGATGAACAGTTTCATACACTCCGCGGTTTCGGCTTCGACAAGGAATTGATTCTGCGAGTTTTGCGCTTCGGCAGTCCAAACGGCGTGAATTTTCTTCTCGATATGATGGCGTTTACTTCCTTTCTGGCGTTTGTCGGCCGCTTCGGCGATTCCGTTCAGACGGCGATTTCGCTTGTGTTCAGCATAAACATGATGGCGTTTATGCCGGTGGTCGGGCTGGGTATGGCGGTAAACACGCTCACCGGCAAGTATCTCGGTGCGGGGCGTCCCGACAAGGCGGTTCATACCGCGTTTGTCAGCTATGCGCTTGCCCTGAGCTATTTTTTTCTCACATCGCTTGTTTACGTGTTTGCAGGCAACGAGCTTATCCGTTTCTTCGGCGGCGGAATTACCTCTGCAGATTATGACGAGATTGCGCGAATATCGTATCCCTTCCTGTGCTGGATTGCTGTTTATGCCCTTGGAGACGCCGGTCTTATCGTGTTCTCGAATGTGTTGAAGGGAGCTGGCGATACGCGGTTTGTCCTGCTTTCGTCCGTCAGCTTTTCGTGGCTTCTTATGGTTTTGCCGGCGTATCTTGCAGCCAGGTTCGGAGGCTCGTACCATATTCCTTGGATCGGTTTCAGCACGTACATTTATCTGCTCAATTTCATCTTCCTTGCTCGTTTTCTTAAAGGCAAATGGAAAAAGATGAGGGTGATAGAGGATGAAGCTGTTGAAGAACTCGTTGAGCGGGTTAAGCTGCCCTTGCAGAACGTCTGAAGAACGAAAGGTTGATTTTGCCGTCTGAAAAGGGATAATACAGGCTCGAACGGGGTAATTGATGAACATAAAAATGAAAGAAGATAACAACCATATACAACCAGGACAAGGTGAGCAGCAGAAGCTGAGTCCCTCCAAGCCCTTTCTTACGATGGGCCCTACGCTGCATTACAAAAGCCACAACGTGGAAGTGAACTATGGCTTGAACCTTTGTGTCTATGCGGTGGTCTGCCTGTTCTGGGCTAAAATAATGCTTGGTGCAATCGAGATGTTTCGCTTTGACCTCGCGGCATCGGGTTTCGGGGTCTGGTCCCTCGGCGGATTTATAAACCAACCGATCAGCATATTTGAATTTCCGTGGCAAATGCTTGTGCTTGCTGCGCTTACGGCCATTATCACGTTTACTCCCGTGATAACATCTCAAATGCTCAGCGTCAATCACAGCCTGCCGTTTCTAATAATATGCATGCTGGTGGCCAAGCTGCCGGGCCTGTCGTTTGTTATTATGATAAGCTGCATAATGGTTGCTTCGAGGCCTCTGCGATTTCGTTCGCGCTTTATTTCCATTGTGCTTTGCAGCAGTCCCATACTGATCTACCTCACCGTTTCAGGAAATTCATCAGACCCCGACCCCCTTAAATGGGGGTTGTCTTTTGTGCCTTGGATTTTGACCTGGCTTCTCGGGCTTGCCATGAGCGCAATCATACTGGCTGTCGGCCATTTTACGCGGTATCGGCCCGGGCAGATCTGGATAACAAGCCTGCTGTTTTTTGTTATCGGTTTGTTTACATTCTTCGACCGGATCGGGCTTGCAGAGGTGGAGTATAAGCAGTATGTCAGCGATAATATTCCGGAGATGGTTGAAGGCTTTAAACCGCACGACATCAGTGCGGTGCTTGACAGGGCGGTTAAGAATCCGATGGTCTCAATAGATGACGCATTCCTCTTTTCCGGCATCGAAACACTTCAGCGCGGACAACTCGTCAGCGAGTTGCAGGAGATGCTTTTACTGGGTTCCTGGCCGTACTGGTTCATCGAAAACTGTGATTCCGACTTTTACGATTATGAAAAGAAGCGTAGCTCTATTATAGAGCAATACGATGCGTTTATAGCCAATCACCCGAAAAGTCCGCGCGGCATTCCCGCGCTGTACTACAAAGCAATGTTGAAAGAATACAAGCCGGATATCCCTGCCTTAAAAGAGCTCGAACAGCTCCGCTTTTACAGCAGTTATCCGGGTACGGCCGCTTATTCGAGCTGGATCAAGCTCTATAAGGACCACCCTGACAGTGTGGAGGCGCTTGAGGCGCGGTGGCGTATTGCAATGAATCTTGCGGGCAAGCAGAAGTTTACGACATCCGCCAGTATTTGCCGCGAGATATTGAACCTTGCCGAAGAGAAGGAAAAGATAGTTGAGAGGTCTGTAGGCGATGAGGCTGCGCTTTTCAGGAGACCTCCCGAAACGGTTATTACGCCTATGGATTTCAGAAGCATAATCTTCCGTACAAAATATCTCTTGCAGTTTCTCTCCGGCGATTACCTGAAAGAAGCGCCGGAAAAACTGGCGGAGTTTCTTATGCTGGATAAAAGGTCCCTCAATTACCGCAACCGCCTTGCGTTGATGGATGCTTCATTGCCGGCGGACAGCGCACTGAAAGATAATGTGGTGCTGGAGATAATCAAGAAGGACAACAGCGGACTTATGCTCATTGAAGAGCTCGAAAAATTCATACAGAAAACCGGCCGCCGCGATGCATCCGGTGAGGCGCAATATATATGCGGCAAGACCTGGGCAAGGCTCTGGATGGATAACCAGAGTTCGCTGAACAGCACCGAATACCTTGCCAAATCCAGGGCTTTACTCTCAACGCTTATTGCTGAGCAGCCGGAGAGTCTTTTTGTGGATGAGGCGAAGACAATTCTTTCAGAGCTTCCGGCGGAAGAGTAATGTTTATTCTGCTTGACCTCTTATACCTGCTTGCGTTTGTTGCGCTACTTCCGCTTATTGTTTATCGGCTCATTTTCGAGAACAGATACCGCCGCGGCGCTGCAAACAGGTTCGGATTTGTGCCATGCGGAAACGGAGACGTTATCTGGCTGCATGCGGTAAGTCTTGGCGAGGTGAACGCGACGCGAACGCTGATCCCAGCGCTCAAAAAGGCCTGCCCTGCCGCGAAAATCTTCATCAGCACTACCACAGACACCGGATACGACCGAGCTGTGAAGCTGTTCTCAGACGAAGCAGAGGTATTCTTCTATCCTCTGGACTTCTCCCTCTGCCAGCGCATTGCATTCAAGCGAATCAATCCGAAGATATGCGTGCTTGTGGAGCTGGAGATCTGGCCAAATTTTGTTCGACAGGCGAGGCGTACGGGTGCGGAAGTGGTTGTATTTAACGGCAGGCTAAGTGATAAGAGCTTTCCGAGATACCGCAAAATCGCTCCGGTAGCGAGAAGAGTGTTCAGCGGCGTAAGCCATTTTCTCGTTCAAACAAAAGAATACGCCGAGCGCTTCAAGGAGCTTGGCGTTGCCGAAAGCCGCTTGACTGTTACCGGCAACGTAAAATACGACACTGCCGAGCTTACCGACAAGATAGCCGGCGCAGATTCGCTTCGCGAAAGCCTTGATCTTGACGGTTCTGAGAGGCTTATCACCGCCGGCGGCACCGGCCCAGGCGAGGAAAAGGCACTGCTCGACATTTTCGCTTCGCTCAAGAGGAAATTCCCGCATCTGCGCCTTGCAATCGCCGCACGCAAGCCCGAGAGATTTGGTGAGGTGGCCGCGCTTATTGAGAAAGAAGGTTTTAAGGTGGTCAGGTACAGTGCGATAAAATTCGGCGTTGCTACAGAGCCGCCGCCGAAAGATGCGGTTATCCTTTGCGACACAATGGGAGACCTGCGCAAGTTTTACGCGCTCAGCGAATTGATATTCGTCGGCAGGAGTCTTTGCCCGCTTGGCGGCTCAGATATGATGGAGGCGGCCGCGATGGGTAAATTTACGTCATTCGGCCCTCACGCATTTAATTTCAGAGAAACCGTTGACCTGCTCACAGCAGGCGGCGGGGCAGTGATGGCGGCGGATGGAGCGGAGCTTGAAGCTGTTTTTGAAAAGGCCCTGTCAAGCGACGAATACCGCATTCAAACCGCATTGGCCGGGCAGCAGCTTATCCACCAATCGCAAGGCGCCACGGCAATTTCCACTCAAATAATAGCTGAACTCCTCCGTAGCAGCAGCAACGGTTCGTAAGGAACGCATTTACTGTCGCAAATGCCGGCTTTTCACGATTTTATCCTGTACATTTTGTAAATCCTGTCAAAAATATACCGTGTTGTGTGAACAGGATTGCAAGCGTTTTAATTTCGCATTGATGCCAAAGCGGTTTTGACGTCAACTGATATGTTGGAGAATGAATATTCATTTTGTGGTATTAACTCTTTTAAGCAAGTAAAGGCAGTAATTGTATGTTGAGAATTGCATTTCTTTTGTCGTTTGTTGCGGCGTTCTCTTTCGCGGACACCATCACGAATAAAGAGACAGGCGAGGTCTATACGGGCTTTACGACTCAGGAAACCGACAGCGAGAAAACCTGTATCGTGAGCAGGGAGGCAGGTAAATTCGAGGCGGACCTCTCCAACTACGATTTGCAGCTCAACGAAGAAGGGCGCGAGAATAAGATTGTTGTCTTCAAGATCGACAGCGAGATACATTCCGACATTGAAACCTCGGCGCTTGAGAAGGCGATCGTAGAGGAATCCAACAAAGGGCCTCTGGCGATCCTGTTTGAAATAGACACACCAGGAGGAAGGGTGGATCTGGCGAAAAGAATCTGCTCGGTTCTTGTTAAAACGGACAATTGCAAGGTTGTGGCTTTCATATCCGGTGGCAATAACGGCGGCGCATACTCTGCCGGCGCGGCGGTTTCCATGGCATGCGATAACATCTATATGGCTCCCGGCAGCTGCATCGGAGCCGCTACCGCCATCATTTCCTCGGCCAATGGCGCAACGGACATGAAGAAGGTGTTCGGTGAGACAGTGGGCGAAAAATTCGGCTCGGCATGGAGGAACTACCTCGCGAGCCTTGCAGAGCAGGGTGGCAGGCCGAATGGGCTTGCCAAGGCTATGGCAGAGAAGGATATTGAGATACTGGAAGTGCAGAGAGCCGGTGAAAAGCTCTATATCGAATCGAACAGAAAGGAGAAGGATGATGAAGTAGTGAGGGTGTTTTGCCCTGCCGGTACGCTTCTCACACTTACCTCAAGGGATGCGCTTGCCTGCGGCATGAGCGACGGGGAGTGCGAGTCGAGGGATTTCGTTGTGAGCAAGCTAACAAGCTCAGCGCCCGAGGTAGTCGAGTCAAAATGCATTGATGAGGCAAGAGAGGAGCTTGATAAGGTTACAAAGAGATTCAAGCTTCTTGAGGGCAGGATAAGAAAAGAGATAATACAGATAAACGTCAGGCATGAGCAAAGGCGGCTTTTCAGGAGTGATGCTCTGAGGAGCCTTAAAGAACTGGGCAAGAATGCCGATTTCCTTTTGAACCTCAAAAAGAAATACCCCGATGTACCTGTGTCGGAAGAAGAACTCGAAGACCTCAAGAGCGAGGTGGACGGGCTTATGGCCGCTATGCAATAATGGAGCCTGAAAGAACCGGCGTATGCATATACATTCAAGGAGGGATTATCACTAACCCTCCGTGAACGCCACGAGGCTATTTTTTCGGCAGAAACTGCATTTTTCGATTTGTATTTATTTTTTATGAATTTCGTGCTTTTCGTGAGCATAAAAATTCGCGGCGCGCGTAAGCTGAAAATGCGCCCGCGCTCGTCGCAGGAAAATCAGTAGTTTGCCGGCGGGAGATTGTCTTTCCCGAGCTGTTTGTTCGGCTCGTTCCCCATCACCATTTCGAGCCTGCCGCCTGCGGTTATCTCGCTGTGCCTTATCCAAAGCCTGTCAAGCGGCTTGCCGTTCAAGCGGAGAGATTGGATGTATTTATTCTCGGGCGAGTTGCCGCGGGCGATTATTTTGAACCGGTTGGACCCTGCGTATTGCTCATCCAGTGTGAAATCTATTTCGTTGAACAGGGGGCTCGTGATGATGTAAATTCCGTCGCCTGGGCATACGGGATGGATGCCCGCGGCCGCCAGCACGTACCACGCGCTCATCTGCCCGACATCCTCATTTCCGCAGAGGCCGTCCCAGCCTGTGCCGTAGGCATTCTCGCAGATCGTCCTGCTCCACTTTTGCGTGAGCCAGCCTTCGCCAGCATAGACAAACAGAAACGGAACGTGATGCACAGGCTCGTTGGGGTGGTTGTAGTAGTCGTTCCAGGTGAATTTATCTGGTGCCTTGTCGAACATCTCGTTGAGCTCGGCGAGGAACTTGTCTCTGCCAAGCAGTTCAATCATCCCGTAAACATCCTGCGGTACGAACCAGCCCTGTTGGAACGGATTGCTCTCTGTGCAACCCTGACCGTGAACCGTTTTTCCCTGCCAGTCGTTCCATTTACCATCCGCGCGTTTGCTGCGGAACCAGCCGACCTGTTCATCGTAAATGTTGCTCCAGGCCAGCGCGCGCGATTTGTATTTTTTCTCATCGTCCGGCCTGCCCATCAGCTCGGCGAGCCTTCCGACGCACCAGTCTGAGTATGCATATTCAAGCGTGCGGGAAATGTCATCCGGCACATACCCCAGCGGCTGATTCGAGAATTCCTCCACGCTTCTGCGGCAGGTCTCATAGGCGAGTTTTTCGTCGTAATTGCGTATGCCTTTCTGGTACGCATCGGCAATTACCGACACCGCCGGATTTCCGAGCATACAGCCCGAATATGAGTTCATTATCTCCCAGCGTGGCAGATACCTTTTGCCGCTAAGGATGGACATTTGGAGAAGTGAGTTGATTTCGTCGTTTACAAGCTGCGGATTAATGATTGTCTGAAGCGGGAACTGGCTTCTGAACACGTCCCAGCCGCTGAAGATTGTGCGATAGACATAGCTACCGGTTGCGTGATGATTTTTGCCGTCTGCCCCGGGATACATTCCGTCCACATCGCTTGCCGCGCGCGGGTCTATCATTGTGTGGTAGAGGGCGGTGTAGAGGATTTCTTTCTGCTCATCGGTGCCGCCGCTTACGTTTACTTTTGAAACAGCCTCGTTCCAAAGCTTCGTCGCATTTTTGCGCACGGCATCAAAATCCCAGTCTGCGATTTCTGCTTCGAGGTTTTTCTTTGCCCCTTCCTCGCTAACAAACGATATGCCGCATTTGACAAGTACCTGCTTTTCGCTCGCGGGAAATTCCGCGAAGAAGCCAATATGCTTGCCTTCAAACTGTTCGCAGCCTTCCATAATATTCGCTTCCGCAAAGATTTTCTGTCTCGCTTCGCTTGTTACATCTTCTCGCTTTCTCGCAGCGCCTTCGGGGATCTCCGCCGACCATACCCCGAACTTCTCCGGCCGAACGCTGAACTGGCAGTGGTAGTAAACGGTGTAGTTTGACTTGCCATCGCCGTTGCCCCAGCCCCCGCATTCGGGCGGGCAGACCATGCGTCCGCTGATTGTGTTGCCGGAAACTTTCACACTCTGCAAAGAGGATGTGCCGCCGATTCTGCGAGCAAGGTCTATCTGTACTCTTCTCACTCCGTCTTCAGGGTAAGTAAACCTCAGAATGCCGCTGTGCGGTGCGGCGGTGAGCTCTGCGGTGATTTTGTAGTCGTCAAGCATGACGCGGTAATATCCTGCCTGCGCTTCTTCTCTGTCGTGAGAGAAGCGGGAGCGATACCCCTTCTCGGGGGCGTCAGAGCGCCCGCAGGCAGTTTTGAGCTCACCGTTTGTCGGCATTACAAGGAAGTTGCCGAAGTCGCCGTACCAGCCGATGCCGCTCATATGTATGAAGCTGAACCCTTCGATTGTGTTGTGTTGCCAGGAGTAGCCCGAGCCGTTGTCTCCGCCGGTGATTGTGTCGGGGCTGAGCTGAACGAGCCCGAAAGGTGTACAGGCGCCTGGGAATGTCTTGCCGAGACCGTGAAGGATGCCGGCCGCGTCCGCTGATGTGCTTGCGCCGATTATCGGGTTGATGTAGTCAACGGGTTCCTTCTCCGCTGCGTTGGCTGATGAGAAAATGAGTGCCGCCGTGAGCAGGGCGGGCAGTGCCGAGTTAAATTTGTTTCCCAAAACGATTCTCCCTTTACTGTTGTTCTTTGTCGGTCTCATTTCTTACGGCCGGCAAGTCGAGGTAGAAAGTGGAGCCGTTGCCAAGGCTGCTTTCTACACCTACTTTTCCGGCGATGATTGTGGCCAGGTCTCTTGAAATGGCAAGGCCGAGCCCCGTTCCCTGAACGTTTCTTGTTATTGAACCGTCGAGCTGTTTGAATTTCTCGAATATGATTTCGTGGTGTTCCGGTGCGATGCCGCAACCACTGTCCCGCACGGCGATACGCAGGGTGATTTCATCAAGCATATGTACGCTTACGGTGATTTCGCCGTTTTCAGGCGTGAACTTGATTGCGTTGTTTATAAAATTGCCGAGTATCTGCTTTACTTTCTGCTTGTCGGTAAGGACAAGCGGCACATCATCGCCGGATTCAAAGCGAAGCTGTATGCCCTTTTTCCGAGCGATTGCGAAGTAGTTGAACACTTCACTCTGCGCCAGCTCAGTTATGTTTGTCATCTCGGCCTTGAATTCGAGCTTGCCGGCTTCGGATTTCGCGGTTTCGAGCAGATCGCTGAGCAGATTAAGCAGGTTCCTTCCGCTCGTGCAGATGTTGTCGGAGTATTTGTACAGTTTTTCGGGGTCTTTTGGCGGCGAATCGCGCAGGATTTCGGAAAAGCCTATAATAGAGTTGAGAGGAGTGCGGATTTCGTGCCCCATATTGGCGAGAAATTCGCTTTTAAGCTTGTTTGCTTTGTACAGCTCGATGTTTCTGTCCGACAGCTCCACAATCTTCTCATCCAGTTTGCGATTGGCCTTGCGCAGCTTGCTTTGTGCTTCCACTACGCCGTCAAGCATCTTGTTGAACGCCTCGCTGAATGTCTGGTACTCATCATTTGTTTTAATGGCCGCTCGCAAATCGAGATTGCCCTCGGAGACATTGCCCACTAGCGCGCGCAGCTGCCTGACCGGATGCAGTATCACTTTTTGCACAATCACATACACCGCGATGATCGCACCGCAACCGGCAAGAATACCGGCGAAGACGATGCAGATTTTGTTCATCAAAATCGTCTTGCCGTAGTTCTTGTCGTACATACGCACGATAAGCAAGCCGACGGGATCTTTCGCATTGCTCAACTCAAGCTCCTCCATGGCGGAGTTGGAGTAAACATCCTCCACAAGCACGAGCCTGAGCAGGCAGTTCCAGATGTCGTCATCAATCTGCTGAAGGTAGTAATGCATCTTTCCGTTGTTACCGGTTTTCAGCTTATTGAGGATTTGTCTGTCTTCGTCTGTAAGTTCGAGCATGCCCGATGGTGCATCTGCTCCACGCAGGTCAATCCAACGGATAAAACCGGTAACCTTCGAGTCGCTTGAGCTGCCGAAATGCCTGCTTGTAAAATCAGTGGAGCCTTTGAGCTCGGTCTCCACAATCAAATCGCTCACCGCCACTACCGTATCGTAACCCGCCTTTGCGGCGAGCTTGTTCAGCCAGAAAAACGGAAACAGCAGTGCGAGGGTGAGTATGATGATAATCGCTATACCGAACTGGAGCCGGCATTTACTCGCCACACTGTGCGGGCGCAGGTCGATGTTTTTCAACATCAGCCTGAGCCGCGCTTTGAAGTGTTTGCGGTCTTTTTGGTGTGCCAGCTTCATAATCCCAACTACCCCAACTTCTGTCAGGCCTCTTTCTGTTCCATTATTACCTGCCACTCGGCAATCTCTGCCAGCCTCGCTACAACATCAATATGCTGCGTGCATACTTCATTGCAACGCTTGCAAGAGATGCAGTCTTTAGCCTCGTTGTGCCTGTCGGTGAGCGCGCCCCATTGGTACTCGGATTTCATCTTTTCCGCCATTGCTTGCGGTGTGGCGTCATCAAGCATCTTTTCGTTGTAAAACTGCATATAGGAGGAAATCGGAATCTTCTTCGGACAGTCTTTGTCGCAGTAGCCGCAGGCGGTACACATCTGTTCAAGGTTGTCATCGAGCTGCTGCTTTATTGATTCGCGCTCCTCGGCGGTGAAAGATTCGGCCCTGTCAGCAACTGCGCAGGCTATATCGATGTGTTCGGTTGTCGTGAAGCCGTTGAGCGCAACGGTTATCTCAGGACAGCTCACGCAGAAACGCATCGCCGCCTCGGTCACGCTCTCGCCATCGCGCGCTATAAACTTGAATTTATCGGCGTGCTTCGGGATTGTGCCGCCGGCGAGAGGATTCATCGCTACAACACCTCCGCCGCTTGCGTAGGCCGCCTCAACCGCAGACCAGCGGTAGGGGAAGTTCAGGATATTGACCCCTACGAGGATACCATCAAATTTGTATTGGCGCAGAACGGCTTTCAGACGGTGGCCACGAAGATGCGAGGAGACATTTATGTGTCGTATTTTCCCCTGCTCTTTACAACGCTCAAGTCCCTCTATGAGGCCGTCGCTGCGTATGGCGTCTTCAAACTCCGCCGGTTGCCTGATGCACCATACATAGAAGAAGTCGAGATAATCTGTTTTCAGCCTTGCCAGAGCGTTGTCAACTTTCTCAATCGCCTCGGCCGCAGTGGTAACCGATTCGGGCATCAGCTTGGAGCTCATGTAATAGCTTTCGCGAACGGCTTTATTGCGCTCGTTGAACAAGCCGAAGATGTCTTGGCTGTGGTCTTCGCAGTACATAGGCGCCGTGTCGAAGAAGTTTATGCCCTTGTCTCTCGCGTAATCGAGCAAGAATGAATTTTCTTCGTCCGACTTGGTTATGTCAAAACGCATTCCGCCAAAGCCGACAGCGCTTGCTTTTATGCCTGTACTTCCAAAATCTTTGTAAATCATATAAATCTTTCCTTTCTGAAATAATCACTCATTATATCGATATAGAGCAGTGATGAAAACTTTTCATATTGCTTTCTGTTAATAACAAGTGCGCTCCGCAGTTGCATTTATAAAATGCAGATATACAAAAAGAGAGGCCGTTTTTACAGTCTCCCTTTTTGTTTGTTTCGGGTCTGAGCTCAGCCGGCGGCTTTAGCCTTGTCCCTGTAAGACTTGATAATCTCAACGGTTGACTCGGGTGTGAGGTCGCCGTAGATTTCATCATCGATCATAATGACGGGGGCAAGACCGCAAGCACCAACGCAGCGAGCTTCCTGGAGGGTGAAGAGCTTGTCTTCGGTCGTCCCGCCGATTTCCACCCCCAGCTCTTTCTTGATAGCTTCAAGGATCGCGCCTGCGCCTTTTACGTAGCAAGCGGTTCCCATGCAAACAGCTACATTGTGGCGTCCCTTCTCGCTGAGGTTGAACAAGTGGTAGAATGTGGCCACGCCCCAGATATGGGCAGTAGGAATGTTCATCTGTTCAGATACCACATTCATTACTTCCTTGGAAAGGAAGCCGTAGAGGCTCTGCGCTTTGTGCAGCACCGCGATAAGGTACGACTCAAAGTGGGGTTTGCCTTTCAGGCTGTCAATATAGCTTATAAGTTCATTGTAGTCAGACATATTCAGTCTCCGGTTTGGGCTTGCAAACAAGCCGCACTAACACTAATTACAAAATGTTTTACTAAAAATAAATATCGCGCTCGCCTTCACTGGTGAGCTTATAGTTCTTCATAAACTGCTCATATACCTTTTCCGGCATACTCGCCTTAATCTCACTGATTTCTTTCTGCACGACCTTCTCGCCCAGCTCTTTCGTCCTATCACTTGCGAAGTCGTCGAGCCATTCGCGATAGGTTATAACAGCGTTGAGCTTGCAAAACTTGCCCTCATGGCCGGTGCGAAGCATATCCATGATGCACTTGCCCGTCCTGCCGCAGCGGTAGCCCGCCGTGCAGAAGGATGTGATCATGCCCATTTTTGCGTAGTCGCCTATCATGCGATCGAGGGAGCGGGTGTCGCCGAGTACAAACTGCTGCCTTTCTTCTTCTTGAACGCTGTCAGCGAGTTCGGCGTATCCGCCGATGCTGATCTGGGAGGAAGCGTCAGTCTGCGTGCAGCCGTACCTGAGGCATCTGTCCTTCATCTCCGCTTCTTCGCGGCATGTTATAATCATACCGGTATGCGGAACCGAAAGGCGCAGCACCGTAACAAGCTTCTCGAAAGCATCATCGGTAACTGTTGCTCTGGCGTCTGTGGCGTAGGGCGTATTAACGGCAGGCTCGATTCTGGGGAAGCTGATTGTATGCGGACCCACGCCGAACTTCTTTTCCAGCTCGTGTGTGTGGGCGAGAAGCCCCATCACCTCGAACTTCCAGTCGTGTAGGCCGAACAGTGCCCCGATACCGACATCATCGATGCCCGCTTCGAGAGCCCTGTGCATACAGTACAGACGCCAGCGATAGTTGCCCTTGAGCGTATTGGCCGGATGTACGCGTGCGTATGTCGGCTTGTGGTACGTCTCCTGGAAAACCTGATATGTGCCTATGCCGACATCGCGAAGAAGCTTGAGCTCGCCAATCTGCAGGGGAGCCATATTGACGTTCACACGCCTTATGGAGCCGTATCCGTTTTTTGTGGGTACTTTTATCCCGTAGATTGTCTTGATCGTCTCCGCGACATATTCCACGCCCGTGTCCGGGTGCTCGCCATAGACAACAATCAGCCGCTTATGGCCGATTTTCCCCGCCAGCACTTCCACCTCCTTGCGCACTTCATCCATCGTGAGTACGCGCCTTGCAGAGCTGCTGTTTTCCTCGCGGAAGCCGCAGTACAGGCAGCTGTTCACGCACAGATTCGACATATACAGCGGTGCGAAAGTAACGATTCTGTTATCGTAAACAGCCTTCTTCACCTTCAACGCGGCCTCCTGCATCTCGGCAATCAGCTCCGGATCGGTTACGTTTATAAGCGTAGCCGTTTCTTCCGCAGTGAGGGTCTCAATGCTGAGGCTTTTTGCGATAATATCCCTGATCCGCGCGGGGTCAGTTTCGGTGTTGGCAGCAGAGGCGAGAATCGACTCTATCTTGCTGGCGTTGATGAAATCTTCACCGTTATCAAGATACTTGTCGATCTCGTCCTGCTTGATCCTGTCGTCAATCCATTGTTTTACATTACTCATATTTTAAATCCCACTTTCACTATGTTTTGCTCCCGTTCCAAAGGGAGCAAACTACCCTCTTTGAACATTTCCTCGTTATCCTTTATTTCGAGAGAAGTTCCGTGGGGATTACGCCGCGCGGAAGCTTCTTTGCGTAATGCGTATGCAGAAGATGGTGCGATTTTTCACTCAGCGGAGCGCCGAGGTAATCATCGTACAGCTTCTTGATGTCGGGGTTGCTGTGGCTTGTACGCAGTGCAGACTCATCATCTGCCTTGTAGAGAGCCGAAGCACGCCTGGCCAGACATTCCTCATCAAGCGGGATGCTGTTTGTGAGCGGATAGGGCTGGCCGCCTCCGCCGATACAACCGCCCGGGCAAGCCATAATCTCGATGAAGTGGTAGCGCTCGGGATCATCCTTCGCAATCTTCAGCACTTTCTCCGCGTTCGCGAGGCCGTGTGCGACAACTACGCGAACTTCCAGATCGCCTACCATCACAGAGCCTTCTTTGATGCCCGCCATACCGCGAACGGCAGTGATATTCATATCTCCAAGCTCTTTGCCTGTAATGAAATGATAAGCCGTTCTCAGGGCTGCCTCCATCACGCCGCCCGTCGCGCCGAAAATAACGCCTGCGCCTGAATACTGGCTGATGGGGTTGTCCGGCTTCTCGGGCCGGAGATTGACAAAGTCAATGCCGGCGCTCTTGATAGTCCAGGCAAGCTCTCTTGTTGTCAGCGCGAAGTCTGTGCTTGTGATGCCGTCAACCTGCAGTTCAGGTCTTGCCGCTTCAAACTTCTTCGCGGTACAAGGCATAATGCCCACGTTGATGATGTCTTCGGGAGCAACGCCGATCTTTTCAGCAAAGAAAGACTTGATGATTGCGCCTGCCATGCTCATCGGGGATTTTGCCGTCGAGATGTTCTCAAGGAGGTCGGGATAGAACTGCTCTGCAAATTTCATCCAGCCGCTTGAGCAGGAAGTAATCATCGGCAGCTTGCCGCCTGTGGTTACTCTCTGAATAAACTCGCTCGCCTCTTCCATAATTGTAAGGTCGGCGGCGAAGTTTGTGTCGAAGACGTAGTCAAAGCCAAGCTTCCTGAGCGCCGCGAAGATCTGACCTTCCATATTTGTGCCTGCCGGCAGGCCGAACGCCTCGCCGATAGATGCACGTACTGAAGGCGCGATATTGACGACCTTGATCTTTGTCGGGTCGCCAAGAACCTCGAGTACTTCCTTGGAATTACTGTTCTCAAGGAATGCGGCTGTCGGGCATATGTTGATGCACTGGCCACAGTTCGAGCATACGCTTTCGGCCATCGGCATATCATAAGCCGGCATAACAACGGTTTTGAAACCGCGGTTTGCAAGGCCCAGATTCGTGATTTCCTGTATCTCCGAACACATCCTCACGCAACGTCCGCAGAGGATACATTTGTTCGGGTTGCGGATAACCGATACGCTTGACCAGTCTTCTTCGTAGTTCTTGCGCTCGCCCATGAAGTGCCTGCGTTCAATGCCGACAGACGCTGAGAGCCTTTGCAACTCGCACTGACCATCGCGTTCGCATGTGTGGCAGTCGGGGTGGTGGTTGTCGAGGATAAGCTCGATAATATCACGCCTTGCCCGCCTCACTTCGGGGCTGTTTGTCTTGATTTTCATTCCATCGCGAACCGGCGTAGCGCAGGAAGCGGCGAAATTTCTCATCCCCTCAACCTCAACAATACAGACGCGGCATGCGCCCTCGATGCTGAGCTTGGGGTGGTAGCAAAGGCGGGGGATTTTGTATCCGAGTTTATCGGAGGCCTGCATGATAGTCTGGCCGTCTTCCACCTTGTATTCAATATTGTCAATATGTATTGTAATCTGTCCCATTCTGGATCATCCTCTGTCGATTGATTCAAATTTACAAGTATCGAAGCAAGCACCACACCTGATACACTTATTCTGGTCGATTTTGTGCATCTGTTTGCGTTCGCCGCTGATGCAGTCCGCCGGGCAGACCTTTTTGCAGGCACCGCAACCGACACACTTGTCGTTGATGGTGTAGTTGAGCAGTGCCTGGCATACGCTCGCGCGGCACTTATGTTGCTCGATGTGCTCGATGTACTCTTCGCGGAAGTTGGCCAGTGTGCTGAGAACGGGGTTCGGAGCGCTCTGACCGAGGCCGCATAGAGAGGCTTTCTTGATCATACTGCCCAGACGTTCCAGCTTGCCTATGTCTTCCATTACGCCTTTGCCCTGTGTGATTCTTGTGAGGATCTCAAGCATACGCTTGGTTCCCTCACGGCACGGGGTGCATTTGCCGCAGGATTCATCCTGAGTGAACTCAAGGAAGAATTTGGCCACGTCCACCATACAGGCATCTTCGTCGATTACAATCATACCGCCTGAGCCCATAATGGAACCGGCTGCGGCGAGTGAATCATAATCAATTTTTGTGTCAAGGTATTTCTCGGGCAAGCATCCGCCGGAGGGGCCGCCTGTCTGAATGGCTTTGAACTTTTTGCCGTCGGGAATGCCGCCGCCGATGTCGTAAACCATCTCGCGGAGCGTTGTTCCCATGGGCACTTCAACCAGACCGGTGTTGTGAACCTTACCTGCGAGCGCAAATACCTTTGTGCCCTTGCTGGCTTCTGTGCCGACGTTGCTGAACCATTTGGCGCTGTCGAGAATGACAACGGGAATGTTTGCCCATGTCTCAACGTTGTTGAGTAGGGTGGGCTTACCGAAAAGACCGGCCTCAGAGGGGAACGGAGGCCTGGGCCTCGGCATGCCTCTGCGACCTTCGATTGAATGCATAAGAGCTGTTTCCTCGCCGCATACGAATGCGCCCGCGCCAAGTCGTACATCAATGTCGAAGTCGAAGCCTGAGCCGAGAATGTTCTTACCGAGGAATCCTCTTTCTCTTGCCTGTCCGATTGCAATTTCGAGTCTCTTGATTGCAAGAGGGTATTCGGCACGGATGTAGATGATGCCGTTTGAGGCGCCGATTGCGAATGCGCCTATGAGCATACCTTCGATAACGGAGTGCGGGTCGCCTTCGATTGTGCTTCTATCCATAAACGCGCCCGGGTCGCCTTCGTCAGCGTTGCATATTACGTACATTTCATCGTCTTTGTACGCGGCTGTGATTTCCCACTTGAAGCCCGTTGAGAAGCCTGCGCCGCCGCGTCCGCGAAGACCGGAAGCCTTTACTTCATCGATGACGTCTTTGCTGTTCATATCCGTGAGAACCTTGGCGATTGCTTCATAGCCCCTGTTGGCGATGTATTCATCAATGTTTTCAGGGTCAATAATGCCGCAGTTTCTCAGTGCGATGCGGAGCTGCTTGCTGAATACGGGCAGGTCTCCGAAGCGCCCGAATGAGCGGTTGTGAAGCTCGTCATTCTCGTTGACATCCGGCTTTGCGCCGGTTTCCAGCCATTCCGAGATAACTTCGCCGTTTTTGATGTGTCTTTCAATAATTTCGGCTGCGCGGTCTGTCGTAACCTTGATGTACTTGTACGATACACCATCGGTAACGACCTCAACCGTCGGCTCGACATTACAACGCCCTGCGCAGCCCTTTTGACTGAGCAGTACACCGCTGATTTCGCCTGAGTCGATTGCCTCTTTGAAGACACCCATTGCTTTTCTGGAACCGGCAGCGATTTCGCAGGTCGCCATGCCCACGAGAATCTCGTGCTTTATTCCATCTCTTGCGCTTTTATACTCATCAAGAGCTTTTTTGCGCATTCCCTTGATAATTTGGATTGGAGTTGACACCTTCAACTTATCCTTTCAGAATACCACTAATTACATTATGTATTACAGGGACGAGCTTATGCAGACTCGTCCATTTTTACCACATTACAGTCTGTCCGGCGGCAGTCTCTTTGTTTTTCTCAGCCGCTATTACATAGTAGATGAGATTCTCAAGCTCCATTTCGAGGTTGATGTTGTTTACGATAACATCATCGCCTCCACTGAGACTCATCGGAGCAAAATTCAAAACACCTTTTATGCCGGAAGCCTTCATAACCTCAAATACCTGTTGTGCCGCCACATCAGGTACCGCTATCACGCCAAGCTTTATGTTGTTGGCCCGAATATATTCGCCAAGCTTCTCGAAAGGCAACACGGGAATCTCAGCTTCCTCGTTAACCTTGCTTGTGTCAATGTCGAACGCCGCCACAATCCTGATGGATTCCTTCTCAAATGCCTTGTAGCGCATCAGGGCTTTTCCAATGTTGCCAAGGCCGACAATTATTACATTGTGAACCTGATGCTTGCCGAAAATCTCATTCATCTGTTCGATGAGATCATCTATATTGTACCCGCCGCGCTTGTTGCCCGTTATGCCGAACAGCGAGAAATCCTTGCGAACCTGTGCCGAGCTTGTGCCCGTTGCATCTGCGAGGTTACTCGAAAACACCTTGACGAAACCAAGCGATTTCAGTCTCGTAAGCGCATTTTTGTAGCGCGAAATTCGTACGATACAGTTCCTGTTTGTTGTCATCGCCATGCTCTATTCAGTTATCCACTTACACATCACTTACCCTTGATATTTGCTGTTTATTTGCAAAAATTTCATTATGCTCAAAGGGGTGTGTGAGTCAAGATTTATTGTTACTTTTTTCACAAGTTACGAACAAAGCGTTGCTTTTTAAGTTCACTATACAAAAGGTTGGAATTGGAAGCTTATTGTATTTCGCTGTGAATAATTGCAGGCGTATGAATTACGCGGACTGCCTTTCCCCGCGCCGAGCTTAAAGTACTTTGAGTTTAAGCCGCTGAAAAACTTGACTTTTCAAGCCTTCCATTGATAATCACAGAGCTTTTTTTCGTAAACAAATATTACATTACGCCCGAGCGTGCAAGCGCGGGACATAAAAACGGAGATTCTATGAAAGCTTCTGAAATGAAGAAGGGCATGACCGTAACTGTTGACGGCCAGCTCTATACTATCCTCGACTACCAGCACGTAAAGCTCGGTAAGGGCGGGGCAGTTTTCCAGACCAAACTGAAAAATCTCACCGATGGTGGCATCCGCGATCTTCGCCTTCGCTCTGAGGAAAATATTGACCAGGCATACCTCGACAAGCGCAAGTTCGAGTATCTCTATTCAAGCGGCTCCGAGCATGTGCTTATGGACCTTGAAAACTACGAGCAGATTTCCCTCGACGATGATCAGTTCGGCGATGGCGCAAAGTATCTCAAGGGCAACGAAGAGTTGCAGGTGAGTATGTATCAGAACAAGCCTGTTCAGATTGTTCTGCCGAACACCGTTGACCTTGAAATTACTGATACTCCCCCCGAGCTCAAGGGCGCAACTGCCACCAACCAGAACAAACCTGCCACTCTCGAAACGGGTGCCGTGGTTATGGTGCCTTCGTTTGTGAAGAACGGCGAAAAGATCCGCGTTGACACACGCACTAACGAGTATGTAACTCGCGTCAAGGATTGATTGGCAAAACAGATTTTACGAAAAGGGAGGTGCCTCGGTATCTCCCTGTTTTTTTTATGGGTAGTAGTGGTTTAAGGTGGAATGTTTGAGTGTAAAGGTTAGAATGGGTTTTCTGAAACGGCCGTCGAACGCGGCGGCGATGGTTTAAAATAAAGTATAGAGAGAATAATGATTGCAGGAATATCAAAACTGCTTCTTAGCATATTTGGCTCTCGCAATGAGAGACTCGTCAAAAGTTATATGAAAACAGCCCTTGAGGCAGGGGAATTCGAGCCGAAAGTGCAAGCGCTTTCTGATGAGCAGCTTCGCGCCGAAACATCACGCTTCAAGGCAGAGATAAAGACCGGTAAAAAGCCTGTCGAGATTCTTCCGCAGGCGTTTTCCGTTGTGAGAGAGGCTGCCAGACGCAATATGAATATGCGCCACTACGACGTGCAGCTGATTGGTGGAAATGTTCTTTTTGACGGCAACATAGCCGAAATGGCGACAGGTGAAGGTAAGACGCTCGTAGCGACGCTCGCGGCTTATCTTATGCACCTTACGGGCCGTCGCGTCCACATCGTGACCGTTAACGACTACCTCGCCAAGCGCGATGCGGACTGGATGAAACCCGTTTACGAGGCGCTTGGGCTGACGGTCGGCGCGATACAATCCGAAATGCACGCAGGCGGTGCAGAGAGGCTTGAACAGTACTCATGCGACATAACCTACGGCACCAACAACGAGTTTGGCTTCGACTACCTCCGCGACAACATGAAGACAAGCGTTGAGCAGCTCGTACAAGGTGAACTCCAGTTTGCGCTTGTCGATGAGGTGGACTCGATTCTCATAGATGAGGCGCGTACACCGCTGATAATCAGCGGCCCTGCGCATGACGACATTTCAAGGTATAAGCGTGCCGATTCGGTAGTTCGCCAGTTAATCAGCCTTCAAAGCGATTATCAAGGCGTAAAGAATCGGATAGATCGCCTTGAAAAGGATATTGCCGGTGCGAAAGGCGAAATCGCCGAGGCCGGCAGCGACAAGGCGCGTGCAGAGAAGGCAAAAGCCGCCATGGCAAAGTCCGAGCAGGAAAAGGAATCTCTGGAGGCGGAGCTTGAAACCAAGACCCAGTACTACGAGGTCGAGTACGACAAGAAGAGCGTCCGCCTGACGCACGAAGGCATCGGCGCAGCGCAGGACATTGCGAACGTCGGCTCGTTTTACGTGGGTGCGAATATGGATTGGCCCCATCTGCTTGAACAGAGCCTCAGGGCGCATGTCTGTTTTGAACGCGAGAAGGATTACGTTGTAATGGACGGCAAGATCGTTATCGTTGACGAATTTACCGGCCGTCTTATGCACGGCAGGCAATGGTCTGATGGCCTCCATCAGGCGGTTGAGGCGAAGGAAAACGTCCAGATCAAGGAAGAGAGCCAGACCCTCGCCACGATTACCCTCCAGAACTTCTTCAAGCTTTACGATAAACTCGCCGGTATGACAGGTACCGCGATGACAGAGGCGCAGGAATTTGTCGAGATTTACGGCCTCGATACCATTGCCATACCGACAAACAGACCCTGCGTGCGTGATGACCGCAGCGACGTGCTCTACAAGACAATGCGCGAGAAGTTCAACGCAATCGTTGAAGAGATCCGCAACGTTAGCAGTGCGGGCAGGCCCGTTCTCGTTGGTACGATAAGTATTGAGAAATCCGAAGCCATCTCCAACGCCCTTACACGCAAGTACGGCGTGGAACATGAGGTGCTCAACGCCAAGCAACACGCTCGCGAAGCCACAATTGTGGCAAAGGCAGGCCATCAGCATGCCTCGAGAGACGGCAAAATGTGCGGCAACGTTACCATAGCAACAAATATGGCCGGCCGTGGAACAGATATTAAGCTTTCGCCGGAAGTGATAGAGGCCGGTGGCCTGCACATTATCGGCACCGAGCGCCACGAGTCTAGGCGTATCGACAACCAGCTACGCGGCCGTGCGGGACGTCAGGGAGACAATGGCTCCAGCCAGTTCTTCCTCTCTCTCGAGGATGATCTTCTCAACCTGTTCGCGAGCGAATGGGCTGTTAATATGCTCAGCAAAACCGGCTGGCAGGAAGGCGAGGCAATCGAAAGCAAGCTGTTCAGCCGCGGCATTGAAAAGGCGCAGAAAAAGGTTGAAGAGCGCAACTATGAGATAAGAAAAGCTCTGCTCGAATACGATGAGGTGATGGATTATCAGAGGCGCGAGTTCTACTCAAGGCGCCGCAGGATCCTCAAAGGAATCGAGCTGAGAGGTATAATAGAAGAGATGGTGGCGAATGTCGTCGGCGAGGCCTGCGATACTATGCTCTCGCCTGACTACCCTCTGGTCTGTGTGAATGAGTGGCTTCGTGTCAACTTGGGCGTTGATTTAGGCCCGAGGCACCTGAAACTCAAAGACGGTGCTGCCGGTATCGAAGCGGCTGCAAAAGCCGCCGCACGTAAGAACATCGAGAGCGACATATCAATAACAATGGGTGAGTACATCGAAGATGCCTCCGATAAGAGTACATGGAACCTGCCGGAGCTCGCAAAGTGGCTTATGAGCAGCTATCAGGTGAATGTGAGCGTGAGCAAGTTGCGCGATATGGACGCAGATGAGATACGTAGCCTCGCAATCGAAAGTGCTTCGGAGCTTGTAGAGCGCAAGGACTGCTCAGGGATAGTAGAATTTCTCGAAGATGGATTCGCTCAGAAGATGTTCATTGAGGCGGTCAGCTCAAGGTTCAACGTCATAATCGAGCGCGAAAAACTCGCCGAAATGGATGTAGATCAGATTGAGCAGCATATCCTTTCCATTATTTCGGAGAAGTACGACCGCCGCGAGATTGAGTACCCCGTGGAATTCGCTCTCAATATGACCTATGGCAGCGATATCGACAGCATCTATGCTTTCGCGCAGCTCAGTAGCTGGATTGAGAGGAAGTTTGACGAGAAGGTTTCCCCCGAGCAACTCAGGCTTATGTCTCCCAAAGACGTTCACTCTATGCTGATCGGCTTTGCCGAGCGCGATACTATCGCCTCTCTTCAGGCGGTTGCTCAGGAGAAGCTTGAGACTGATGAACAGGCCGCTCTCGAATGGGCAAACGTCCGTTTTGCCTATGTTCGTTCGAGTGAAGATGCGGATGTTGCCGCTGAGCTCAATGCCCATATCCGCGAATATATGCGCAGGGAACTGAGTATGCTTGAGCGTTACATTCTCTTGCAGATTTTCGATGCGGTATGGAAAGACCATCTCTACTCAATGGACAGGCTCAAGGAAGGAGTTTCGCTGAGACGCTTTGCCGAGAAAGACCCCAAGCTTGAATACAAGCAGGAAGGCTACCGCATGTTCAACGAGATGCTCAGCTCCATAGACAACCGCGTAACGGATATGATATTCAAGTTGCGCCTTGAAGCTAACGCAAAGGCAAGAAACGTCTATAGCTCGCAGAACGCGGTTCATCAGGAAAGCTCGCAGTTTGCCGAGACAGAGCGCCAGAGGCAGGCCGCACATGCGCCGAGGTCTGCGCCGAAACAGATTATCAATGATGAGCCGAAGGTGGGGCGCAACGACCCTTGCCCCTGCGGAAGCGGCAAAAAGTATAAAAAGTGTTGCGGAAAAGAATCATAAGGATTTAACTATGAGAATTGCTTTGTTGTTAACGCTCGTCCTGGTGTGCGGCTGCTTTGCGGAGCAGTTTGTACTTGATGGCGGCAGTTTCTCGCCCGCAAGCGAGATAATCGCGCCCGAAGAGCTGGCACTCTCGCGGATTACTCACTTCGCAACAAAAGGTGAACGCGAACAGCTTGACGTAGCGATAGAAGATTATGCCGCCCGCTACCCGGAACTTACCGGCGCCGACTGGGTCCTCTACGTTGATGCCGAGCGTAAACTTGCCGTGGGTAATATCGACAAAGCGGAGCCTCTCTTCGAGAAAGTCGCCGATGATTATCCGCTGAGCAGGTATGTCGGGCAGGTTATGGAGGGAATGTATAGTTGCGGCAGACAGTATCTCGCTGGCAAAAAGAGGCGAGTTCTCAAGCTCTTCAAGGTAAGTGCGTATGATGAGGGCGAAGCGATTATGCGTAACCTGATAGAGCGCTCCCCTGACAGCTTCCTGGCAAAGCGCGCGTACCTGGCTCTCGCAGAGAGCTTTGAGCAGCGCAGGGAATACATCAAGGCATATAATGTGTGGGTGGAAGTGTCAACGCGCTGGCCCACCGGCACAGAAGGCAGGAATTCGCTCCTGGAGATGGCGCGCAATATGCATCAGGCATACCTCGGCACGCGCTACGATGCCACAACCCTCCGAAGTGCGATAGGGTACTATGGCCAATTCGCAGAGCGCTATCCCTCCGAAGCCGAGAGGCTTGAGGTGGATAAAGCTATCAAGCTTGCAATCGAGCAGATGGCCGATAAAACGTACGCCATAGCCGTTCAGTATATGAGGGTTCAGGACTACGAAAGCGCAATCGCGTATTTTAATGTGATTGAGGAGAAATGGCCGGAGAGCCCACTTGCCGCCGAAGCACGAAAGCTGATTGCCGACTCCAATAAGGAGCTTGCGTATCTGGCTGATAATCCCAGAGAGAAGCCCGAAAACAGGAATTTGATATGGCGCTTTATGCACTTTTTTGAGTTTGAGGTGAAGTGATATGAATAAGCTGATTAAGACTTTTCTCTTGTTGACCCTATTTGTATTCGGCGGTTGCGCCGGCTACACAAGCGGTTTTCCTTACCCTGAAGAGGTCAAAACGGTTTACGTTGAAATGTTTGACAGCCAGAGCTTCCGCCGAGGTCTTGAATACGATTTGACAGATGCCCTCTGCAAGCAGATTGAGGTTCAAACGCCATACAAAATCGTCTCCGAGCGAGCCATCGCCGACAGTGTTATTTACGGGCGTATTGAGCAGGTAAACGAGCTGGTGCTTGGAACCGACACTGAAACAGGCTACGCCATACAAAACGAGGTTAATGTCAGCCTTACATACAGCTGGAAGAACCTAATAACCGGAAGGATGTACGCCAACGACATGTCGATAACAGCATCCGCGCCCTATGCTATGGGCAGTGCCGATTCGCAGACGAGAGATTATGCCGGCACGGTGGCGGTGAACAAAGCGGCGGAAAAGATAGTAGAGTCTATGCAGATAGATTGGTAAAGCGGGGGGAGGTTATCCCCGAGGCCCTCGCGGCCACTTATACTCCATAAACAAAAAAGACACAGGAAATATATGGCTTCCGAAGATAAAAAACAAAAAGAGAAGAACAATATAAACATTCCCAAGGTGCCCGGAGGCGCTCAGCTAAAGCGCCCTAATCCCCTCGGCTGGCTTTTTATAATCTCTCTCATCTTGCTCATAGCAAGCTCCATGGGCAAGTTTTCCGCTACGGAAACGCTCGAGTACAGTGATTTCGAACTGCTCGTCAAAGACAAGGCAGTGGAAAAGGTTGAGATCGGCACAGGCTCCGTAACGATAAAGGGCTCGCTTACTGAGCAGGGTTATCAGAAGAGGCTTGCCCAGGAACCTGAGGCGCAGAAGAACTTCAAGGTTCTCTATTCCCCTGAGATCCTTGACAGCACTAAAGAGCTTCTTGATGCCAACAACGTCAACTATAAGTTTGTAACCGATGGCTTTTGGATTACATTTCTGATTCAGGTTGTGCCGTTCCTGATGATTATCGGCCTTTTCTACTTCTTTTTTGCCCGCAATATGAAATCCGGAGCGGGTGGTATGCTGATGAACTTCGGCAGGAGCAAGGCGCGTCTTATGGACAGCGACCAGCAGAAGAAAGTAACCTTCAAGGACGTAGCCGGGATCGAAGAGGCCAAAGACGAGGTCGAAGAGACAATTGAGTTTCTCAAAAATCCCAAGCGTTTCTCGAAAATAGGCGGTCGCATCCCGCGCGGCATACTTCTTGAAGGCCCTCCCGGATGCGGCAAAACGCTTCTGGCAAAGGCAATCGCCGGCGAAGCGGATGTACCGTTTTATACCATCAGCGGCTCTGATTTTGTCGAGATGTTTGTGGGCGTGGGTGCGTCGCGAGTGCGGGATTTGTTCAAGCAGGCCAAGGAGAACTCGCCCTGCATAATTTTCCTCGATGAAATCGATGCTATCGGCAAAAAACGCGGCCCCGGTATTGCCAGCGGCGGCCATGATGAGCGCGAACAGACACTCAACGCCATTCTCGTTGAAATGGACGGCTTCGATTCCAACGATCAGGTAATCGTTATCGCGGCGACAAACCGTGTTGACGTACTCGACCACGCACTCATCCGCCCAGGGCGCTTCGACAGGCAGATTTATGTTCCTTTCCCTGATATAAAGGGAAGGCTTGAGATACTTAAAGTGCACGCGAAGAAAATCAAGTTCGGGCCCGATGTGAATTTCGAGATTGTGGCCCGCGGCACGCCGATGTTCAGCGGTGCGGAGCTTGAGGCGCTCATAAACGAGGCCGCAATCGCCGCGACAATGGCCGATAAGGAGTATGTCGAACAGACAGATCTCGAAGAAGCACGCGACAAGGTGCGCTGGGGCAGAGCCAAGAAGAGCCGTGTAATAGACTTAAAGGAAAAAGAGCTCACAGCCTATCACGAGGCCGGCCATACGCTCGTACAGAGCCTGCTTGAAGATGCCGACCCGCTGCATAAGGTGAGCATTATTCCCCGCGGCCCCTACGGAGGAGCAACGTTTTCCCTGCCTGAAAAGGAGCGGATGACATTCTCGAAGAAGTTTTGTATCGCGTTTGTGAAGGTGTGTTTCGGAGGCAGAATCGCCGAGGAAATCTTCTGTGGCGATATTACCAGCGGTGCGCAGAACGACATCCTGCAGGCGTCGAGCATGGTCAAGCATATGGTTAACGACTGGGGTATGAGCGACAAGCTCGGCATGGTCAACTTTACCGACACCGGCCGCGAATCGTACTTTATGGGCGGTAGCTCGCTGGACTGCTCGAATAAGACCGCCGAGATAATCGACATGGAAATCAGCGCCATCATCAAACGCTGTTTTGATGAGGCAAAGGCCCTTATCGTGGCCAACAAAGATAAGGTTGAGGCGATAGCAAGCGCTCTGCTGAAATACGAAACGCTCGATGCGGATGAAGTGAATTTGATTCTCAATGGAGGCGAGATTACCCGCCCGACAGTCCTTGAAGCAGCTGCGATGCTCAGGGCGCTCGAAGAGAACGAGATGACCGAGAAGCCACTCGACGACGAGCAGATTCGGGAAGAGCCGAAAGAGCATTACGACGAGGATACGAAGCCGTGATAATAAAAGGCCGCAGATTCAAAGACCGTGGCCATTTATAAAGGAGCCGAAAAGGTGAGAAAGGTCGTTTTTTTATTGTTGCTTGCCGCCTTCCTTGTGCAGGGAGCGGTGATAGTTGATTTCGGCCAGTCCACAAGCGAGGCCAATTCGAGGCTTGTGCGTCTTGCAGGCGGAGATCTTGCGGTTGAAGTGGCGTTTACGGGCGATAAGTCCGTGCATTACTATGCGGACGCAGCCACCGCTCCGGCGGGTATGGTGCTCAAGTTTTCGAGCGGTTTGGCAACGGACAAAGCAATATATCCGAATCCTTCCAAATATACCGATATGGGCGGTACTGTCGTAGATGTTTACAGCGGTTCTTTCACTGTCTATCAGCCGGTAGAAGAAAGTGCCCTTGTTTCCGGCGCCGATGTTGTTGTAAGCGGCATTGCTTGCGTTGATGATTCATGCCTGCCTCCCTTTAAGATAACCCTCAGCGCAGCTCCCACTAAAAATATCCCTCTCATAGAGGAAGCCGCTGAACTTTCCGCGCGGACGCTTGTTGTCGCAGAAGAGCAGGATGCTTCACAGGGCGCTTCAGCTTCTGCTGTTGCGTTGTATTTCCTGCTGGCGCTTGTGGCAGGCCTGAGTTTTAATGTGATGCCTTGCGTCTGGCCGGTGTTGCCGATTGCGGTGCAGAGGCTTGTCAGCTCTGCAAGCGGCGGCAGAAAGAAGCTTTTCGAGCAGACCCTTGCATACTCTGCTGGTATTGTGTCGTTCTTTGCAATTTTCGCCATCTGTTCGTTGCTCCTTCGCCTCACAACGGGCCACGCCCTGAACTGGTCGGAGCATCTGCGCTACCCCGCCGTTATAACGGGTATTGGCGTTTTGATGGTGCTCTTTGCAATGTATATGTTCGGCCTGTTCACGATCGCCGTATCAGCTTCGGTTGCGGGCGGCGCAGGCAGAGCGAAAGGCGAGCTTACCGGTACGCTCGTTACCGGCTTCTTCGCCGCTCTGCTCAGTACGCCTTGCAGTGGCGCGATTCTCGCGGCCGTATTTCTCTGGGCGCAGGCGCAAAGCCCGTTAATCAGCACGCTTGTTATCCTCCTGCTCGGCGTGGGGATGGCTCTGCCTTATATGCTGCTGGTATATTTCCCCGCCGCTCTGCAGAAGCTCCCGAGGCCAGGAGTCTGGATGGAGCGCTTCAGGCAGGCTATGGGATTTCTTCTTCTGTTTATAGCGGTGAAGATGTTCAGCGCGCTTTCGGCGGAGCTTATGGGCAGGGCATATATGTTCTGCGTGGTGCTTGCATTTGCCGTGTGGATGGCGGCAAGCTGGGCAGGCTTCGGCGCGAAAAAGGGCATAAAGTTGCTTGTGCGACTTAGTGCGCTCGCGATAATCCTGCTTGCGGGTTTGTTTTTATTTTCTACATCGGAGTCTCTCGTTGATTGGAACGACTACGAGCAAACTGCTATTGATGTTAGACTGAAGCAGGGCGATACCGTTCTGATAAAATTTACGGCGGATTGGTGTTCCAATTGCCACATTCTCGACCGCAAGGTTTTTCAGGATAGCGAGGTTGCCGAATTTCTCGATGAAAATGACGTTTACGCTGTTCTCGGTGATACTACATTGAAAACATACCCTGCGACCGAAGCGCTCACGAGCCGTTTCGCCGAGGCTGGCAACGTGCCACTTACCGTGATACTGAAAAAGGATTCAGAGCCGGTGAAGTTGCGCGGCATTTATGACAAACAGAAGCTTTTCGAGGCTCTCAAAGACTAAGTTTTAAGGAGTTTGAACGATGATTAATCCAATTTTGACAGATGAAACCTGGCGCGTGTTCAGGATTATGGCGGAGTTTGTGGAGGGATTTGAGGAGATGAGCACGGTTGGCCCGGCAGTTTCTATATTCGGTTCGGCACGCACAAGCCCCGAAGACAAATACTACAAAATGGCCGAGAAAGTCAGCGCGATGCTGGCCGGAGAAGGCTTCACAATCATCACTGGCGGTGGCCCGGGCATTATGGAGGCTGCTAATAAAGGAGCCATCGAGACCGGCGGTAAATCAATCGGCCTCAACATTGAGCTTCCATTCGAGCAGAAACCCAATAATTACCAGACGCAGAGCCTCAGCTTCCGCTACTTCTTCTGCCGCAAGGTGATGTTCCTCAAATACGCATGCGGCTTCGTTGCTTTTCCGGGTGGCTTCGGCACAATGGATGAGATATTCGAATCGCTCGTGCTCATTCAATCTTATAAACAGGCGTACTTCCCCGTCATCCTGATGGGCAAAGATTACTGGGGCGATTTGATGGCCTGGCTCAAGAAGACCATGTGCGACGAGCACGGCTGTATCGGCGAGGAAGATTACGATTTTATAGATTTCTGCGATGATCCGGAAGAAGCGGTGAACATCATCAAGAGCTTTCACAGAAAGCACGGCAGAGAACCTCTGCGTCCGATCAGAAGCACCTGATTTGCAGGAAAAGCTTGAAGCTAAAAAAACAGCCCGTTTGCGACACTTCCGCATCCGGCATTCTCTGCCACGTTGTTACGAGTGTCGCAAAGGGCTTTTGTTTGCCATCGACTCGTCCAAACGACTTTCACTGTGGGAATCGAAATCCCTGCGGCGAACCGTTTCCCTCGTATTTAAGCGTGTTTCGCGGTTTCGCTAGGCGCTCGCTTTCATCAAGCTTTGCCGGTCGTTTGTCCTCGAAGCGGTGATGACCGCCGCGATGACGCTTTCGAAATCTCTCAAACCTGCGCCGAATCGCGGGGTAATACGCCTGATTCTTCCCGTTCTATAACGGGGCGCATGTCGGAGTTTTCGGTGTACCATCGTTTCGGCTGAAACAGTTTGCGTCTGTCAGGGGCGCTACGCCCCGTACGCCGACCCTTCTTCCTTGCTGTTCGCAGGTTTCCGAGCCGTTCACGGCCTCATGCGCTGCTATAATGCGCAGCCGTTCGTTCCACCCTGCTACCGCCAAGATTTCGCGGCACGATGTTACTTCATTCTCCCAAACACCGCTCGGCAGAGCGCTTGTCTTCGGCCCGTTTCCGAGTAATCTCAAGTGCTTAAGAGCTTTTTCATATTCAGTTGTTTTTTGAATCGGACTTATGGCTTACAGCGGTCATTATATCATTCGTCATTACGATATTCAAGTGTTAAATCGCAAAAAACGTTTCGGAGAAAAATCAGTTTCACGCAATACCCGCAATTTGACTACCTCATCAATCCGCGCTCGCGCATGATTTCCGTAAGCGGCTCAACGGCATAATCAAAGAAGCGCTTGTAGCCTGCGCAGAGGTGAGTCGGGCGGTGATAATCCCCGTTTACGGGCACTCTGTCCTTCGGGCAGCCGCCGCGACAAATCGAGCTGTGTTTGCAGACAATGCAGTCTTTCGCCAGCTTCATCTTGCGTGCGGCAAATTCATCCCTCACTGCGCTCTTTGCCAGTTGACCGATATTTGTTTCGTTGAGGTTGCCGATATACAGCTCGGGATCAACGAAGAAGTCGCAGCAGTAGCAGCCGCCATCATGCTCAACGACCATATAGTCATCGCATTTTCTTCCGAAAGTGCAGTTTGTATGGCGGCGAGTGAGTAGGTAGTGCATGGTACTGTCGAACAGGCGTACGCTCAGATTTTCAGGGCCAGCCTCCTGCCATTTGTCGAAGATGCGGCAGATAAACTCGCCGTATTGCTCCGCGCCCACGCTGATATCGAGCACTTTCTCCGTGTCTTTGTCGTACTCGACGCAAGGCACAAACTGCAAGAATTTCAGCCCCAGCTCTTTTACGTAAAAATCGAACAGCTCATCGGGCGCGTCCGCGTTGACGCTGTTTACGAGCGCAAGCACATTAAACTCCACGCCTTTCCTCTCACACCTTTCTATAGACGCCATCACCTTCTCGAACGTTCCGTTGCCGGAGGCGTCTTTGCGGAAGCGGTCGTGGAAGTGCTTCGGGCCGTCGAGGCTTATGCCCACAAGCCATTTTTCGCCCGCAAGAAACTCGCACCACTCATCATCGAGCAGAATGGCGTTTGTCATAAGCGAATTGACTACCGTCTGATCCTTGCCGGCGTATTTACTTTCCAGCTCCATAATCTTTCTGTAAAACGGCAGCCCCATAAGCGTCGGTTCGCCGCCCTGAAACGTTATCGGATTTATCTCGAAGCCGAGGGCGAGGTAGTCGCTAAGGAGGTTTTCGGCGGTTTGTTCGCTCATTCTATGTGCACCCGCGCTGAAGAGCTCTTTCTTCTTGCAGTAGAAGCAATAATCGCAGGCGATGTTGCAGTCCGGCCCGGCGGGCTTGATAAGCAGTGAAAACGGTTTTTGCATTGATGTATCCCTTTATGAAAGTACGCGCGATTATAGCTAAATAGGGCTTGCGGGCAAACTGTGAGCGATAAAGCTTCGCATTTCTCGAAAATTCAGAAAAAAGCTTGCGCATGGGGCGTAAAAACATATTATTTACGTTTCGTTTGTGCTTTGGCGGGCGGATGTCCTGCTCCGCTCTTATTGCCGAGGCCTGTAACAAAGGGCTTTCCCGCCCGCAAGCAGGGCTATATCTTTACAGGAGATTGTAACTATGGGAAATTATTCAGGGCCTAAGGTAAGGCTCAGCCGTTCGCTCGGCGTACCGGTAGCGGAGACCCCCAAGCACCTCAGCCCCCGCAAGGCAAACCGCCCGGGTCAGCATGGCTACCGCAGGCAGAAGCCTACTCTTTACGCGCTTCAGCTTAAAGAGAAGCAGAAAATCGCTTACTACTACAACGTTCAGAACAAGCAGCTTCGCCACTATATGAAGCTTGCAGGCGCCGGCAAGCAGACCACCGACAAAATGTTCCAGCAGCTCCTTGAAACCAGGCTCGACAACGTCATCAGGCGTCTTCGCTGGGCAAGGACAATCTGGCAGGCACGTCAGATGGTTACTCACGGCCACTTCTACCTCAACGGCAAGAAGGTTGACATTCCCTCAATCAGGGTTCAGCCTGGCGATGTAATTGAGGTCAAGGCACGCAGCAAGAAATTCGTTACTGATTCCATTGAGCAGGCTCAGCAGCTCGCTCTCGCGGTTCCGGAGTGGATCGCTTCAGACCCCACAACTCTCAAAGCCAGCATCACAAGGCTTCCCGAGTTCGATGAAGTACGTCTTCCGTTTGAGATTGACTACACAAAGATCATCGAGTTCTACACGCTCTAATCAGAGTAGCAAAGTCAGATATCAAGGGCGTTTCCGAAAGGCGACGCCCTTTTTTCGTTTACACGCGCATAAATGCCTGCATTTTCAGCCTGCGAAAAACTTGGACCGGTTAAGTCGGAGACAATGGAAAAATGCAGCTGCTGAGCACCCAGAAAAAATACTTTGATATAAATGCCGTTCTGTTACAATCTTGGTACGATGAAACATTTGTATTTTACGAATCGATCGCAACTCTGTTTATGCGGGATTCGGAGGTGTAATTTGAGGACTAACAGTCAAGCACAAACTGAAGGGGTGCAAAATGAAGTTGAAAATAATGTTATCTGCCGTAATGCTGATGACAGCGTGCTCGCTCGCGGACGCTGAATTGAAAGATGTTTTTCTAAATCCTCCTGCGAAGTACCGCCCGATGCCTTTCTGGCACCTCAACGGTGAACTCACGAAAGAGCACATCGAAAAACAGATTACGGAAGCAAAAACACTGTCTCGTTTTGGAGGAGTAGCGGTCCTTCCGGTTTCTCCGAGGCCTCAACACCCCACGGGCATTCCTTGCCCGGGTATGTCGCCGGCGTTCCTCAGCGAGGATTACTTTGAGCGCTATGCCGATATTCTCACTGTCTCGGGGCAGCAGGGCACAGAAGTCATCCTTTATGATGATATTGACTTTCCCAGTGGCACGGCCGGGGGCAGACTGCAAAAAGAATATCCCCGATACACACAGAAAATACTTATAAAGGATGAACTGCTTGTCGATGGCAATGTTGCAGTGAATTATCCGTATCCCACAGACGCTCTTAAAGAGCTGATTGCCGTTTCCGCGATGAACATTGATTCGCTTGAAGTGCTCGACCTTGCATCCCAAATGAAAGACGGCGTTCTTGAATGGACTTCACCGGCGGGTAAATGGCGGATTATGTTCTTCGCCTGCCAATACAACATTTCTTCACATGTTGATTACATGCAGCCTGAGGCTGTATCCAAGCTCATTGAATTCACCTACAACCAATACGACAAGCGCCTCAGAGATTATTTCGGCACCACTATCAACAAGGTTTTTTTTGATGACGTTGGCTTTGTCCACCAGGAGCAGGCATGGACGCCTTCCATAACCACCATTTTCAAAGAGAGGTTTGGTAGGAATCCCGCGCTCTATTACCCTGCTCTTTTCTACGACGTCGGCCCTGAAACACAGGCTACGCGCGTAGCTTTTTACGATATTCGCTCTGAGCTTATGGGTGAAGGGTATGTGAAGCAAATTTCCAGGTGGGCCGCGGAGAGGGGGTTGCAAAGCATAGGCCATCCGCCTGAGAATTACAGCCCCAACCCTGTTGTGGCGCTCGGAGATCCGTTCAAGTACTATCGGCACGTTGATATTCCGCTTTTAGACGCCATATTCTACTACGGGCGTGGCCTGCATGGGTTTAAGCAGGTCAGCTCTGCCGCCGACATTGGAGACAAGCCGGTTGTGGGTGCTGAACTCTGCGGGGCGTTCAGCGCCGATATGGATTCGGCGACACTCAATCGGGTCGTTATGGAGGCGTTTGCCCGCGGCGTTAACTTCGTTATTCCGCACGGTATGTGGTATGATACGGCCCCCGAGAGGGTGGCAATACCACCGCTTATCGCGCCTGAAAATCCGCACCTTAAAGACGCTCTGCCGGCGTACAGCGATATGTGTGGCCGTAGCTGTGCCATTCTGCAGGGCGGCAGGCGAGTATCTGAAATTGCCGTGCTGTATCCAATCGCTGCTATTCAGGCGGAATCTTATATCAACCGCGATGCTACGTCCGGCCTGCCTGTTGCCAACTGGCTTCCCGAAGGCGTCAACCACCATCAGCTCAGCGATCTTCTTACCAACAAGTTGCGCAGGGATTTTACCTTTATCCATCCTGAAAACCTGACCGATGGTAAAATAACCGCAATCGGCAAAAAGCTTACGTTAAACAACAAAACCAACCGCCAAACTTACAACGTACTCATTATTCCGGGCGGCAATACTGTCTCTGCCACCACGCTTAAGGCTATTAAGGCATATTATGATGGTGGAGGCAATGTCATAGCAACAGCTGCTTTGCCGGCAAAATCAGCGGAGTTCGGGCAGGATAATGTCGTCAGGGGTATCATAACAGAGCTTTTTGGCATAGACCCTGTTCAAAACAATTCACCGGCTGAGAGCCTCACCGTGAACAACAACGGAGGACAAATCGCTTTTCTCAAGACAGTAACGGCAGAATCGCTCAACGCTTTGCTTGAAAAGATGGGCATCCTGCCGGACGTTTCTTTCGATGAAAGCTCAATTCCAGCTCATTCTATTGGCTATTTAAACTACATCCACAAACAAAAAGATGGCATCAATTTCTACTATCTGACTAATACGACCGAGAAAGACATGACTATAAAACTGCGGCTTCGTGACAGCTTCAAGTCTCTTGAACTATGGAATCCTCACAATGGTTCAATCACGGCGAAGGACACAGGAAATGGTGAGATTAGTGTATTTATGCCGGCTGTATCAGCGATGTTTGTCGCAGGGAAAAACTGAACAGTCATCCTTAACAACAGAGGCGCCGCACAAGTTTCCCACCTCTTGTTACTACCGGAGTTAAAGGGGTGTGTTTCTGGCGAAATAGCGCGGGAGTCGTTCCCGTTTTTCGTTTACAAAAGTCTGCCATTGAGTTATAGTAACTGTCTGATGGTATTTTTACACTTTCAGGGGAGCCTGTCAATGAGAATAAAAAGCTTTTCCTTTACAGATCCGGTCAACAGCTGGGAGCTTGAGAAATCGTATTTCAGCGATGTTAATCTTCTCGTCGGCATTTCGGGAGTGGGCAAGACGCAGATTCTCAACTCGCTGCTCATCGTTGCCGATATTGCCGCGGGGCGAACATACAACGGCATAAGCTGGGAGCTCTGTTTTACATCGACAAACCGTTCTGAATTTGTCTGGAAGGGCGCTTTTGACCGCGTTGAACATCTCGCGGAAAAGAGCATTTCTGTTGCAAAATTCATATCATCCAGTGAGAAGCCAGGGATCACATCGGAGAGTCTCACTGTTGACGGGCAGGTCGTTATTGAGCGGGATAATCACGGCATATTACTCCAAGGGCAGAAAATGCCGCGTCTGAATGCAAGTGAGAGCGCGCTGAGCCTGCTGAGATGCGAAGATGCGGTGCAGAGTGCCTTTACAGAGCTTTCGGGAATAGTTTCCAGCTCAACGGTATTTGAGGAGCATTCGCCGGAGATGCTGAACCTTACGGAGTTTGAAATCGCTCTTTCTCGCCTTACGAATCTCGATGACATTCGCCGCGCCGCGCTGCCTACACCCATAAAGCTCAGCCTGATCTATTCAAACTGCCCCGATACATTCGCACAGATACGTGATGAGTTTATCGATGTGTTCGCGCAGGTTGAGGATGTTGCCATAAACAACAACGAGCAGTTTATCAACGGCAGGGTTGTCATTTACCCGACCGTGTTGATAAAGGAGAGGGGCGTTTCGGGTTGGGTAAACCAGAAGCGCCTTTCTGCCGGCATGCACAAGACGTTCTTTCAGATAGCTCAGTCCCATTTGTGGCAGAAGGGCTCTGTGATTTTGATCGACGAGTTTGAGAACAGCCTCGGCATAAACTGCATCAGCATCCTTACCGATATTATTCTCTCACAGGCAGGCCGCCTTCAGTTCATCATAACCACCCATCACCCCTACATAATCAACAATATCGACCAGAAGCATTGGAAAGTGGTAGTGAGAAAGCAGGGCAAGGTACAAATCATGGATGCCGCCAGCCTGGGCCTTGGTAAGAGCAATCACGAAGCGTTCATCCAGCTTGTCAACTCGCAACAGTACATAGACGGGATAAGCGTTCAATGAATCTGTATATCCTTGTCGAGGGCAAATGTACGGAGTTCAAACTGTATCCGGCCTGGCTTTCCAGGCTCGTGCCGAAGCTAAGGCGCGTTTACAGCTTCGATGAGGTTCGCACAAACAATTACTATCTCGTGAGCGGCTACGGGATACCGTCTCTCATAAAGAATCACCTGCCAAACGCCATCCTTGATGTCGGCGGGATGCACAAAAAGTATGATTATCTGGTGGTCGTGTTGGATGCCGAAGAGCTTACAGTTGAAGAGCGCAGGAAAGAGGTTGAGCAGGTCGTTGAGAAGCACCGCCCGATAATGAGGGATGTGAAATTGAAGATTATCGTCCAGAACCGGTGCATCGAGACCTGGCTTCTCGGCAACAGAGAAATGTTTCCTCCGGCACCAATGCGGGAAAAGCTGCGCGAATACCTCGCCTACTACGATGTTAACGAGAACAATCCTGAACATTTGCCGAATCTGTACGACTATACACTGCCGGAGCCCGAGCCTGTTTTTTCCACTACCGCTCGTTTTCATACGGATTACCTTCAGGAAGTTTTCAGGGAAAGGGGCATCGCTTACTCAAAACGCAATCCACGTTACGCCGCCCACGAAAAATTCCTCAAAGGACTGATGCGAAGAATCGAATACGAGCTCGGTGATTTGGATTCGTTCAGGGATTTTGTGGATTTCTGCGCAATGATCAATAACAATTGACATAAAAGGCAGTTGTCGTATCATAAAAACGTCATTGAAGCATTGGAAGATAAAGGTATATGTCATACAAAGATCAGGTTTTCAGACTCAAAACAGACCGCCGTTCACAGATGAAGGACATAACCGCCGCCGTCTTTGATTTTGTCCACGAGACGGGCGTCAAGAGCGGCAGGGTAACCGTATTCTGCCCGCATACAACCGCCGCCATCACAATCAACGAGAATTCTGACAGCGATGTGCAGTACGATATGCTGCTTGCTCTGGATAAACTGATTCCCTCCAAAGGGCAGGGGTTCAAACATTGCGAGGGTAATTCCGATGCGCATATCAAGTCTTCACTGTTCGGCGCGAGCGAAACGATTATAATCTCCGAAGGCGAGCTTGTACTCGGAACATGGCAGGGTATTTATTTCTGCGAGTTTGATGGCCCTCGAACAAGGAAGTTTATGGTTTCCGTTGAGGGGATATAGAAAGGATTCTAATATGGAAAATGTAGATGTATCAAAGATTATCCACGACTCTGCCGAGGATATTCACAGCAAGATAATTAAATCTCAAAAGCCGACGATGTCCACGCCCATACGCTCCCTTTCGAATGTGAAGTATCACGAGAAAAAAGGACACTTTGAGATGAAGGGCAAGAGCAAGGAACGTACACTGACCGTTGGTACGGTAAAGACGTTCGCTCAGACCCTAAAAATGATGGCACTCTCGAAAGAGCTTATCGACAATAACGATATGGCTACAAAGAGGGAAGCTTACTACATCAGTAAGAACTGGGGCAAGGCGGCTTTTGATGAGCAGCCGGAATCCGATACCATAATGGATGACGTAGAGGCGTCGTTCGGCGTCAACAGGGAAAAGCTTAAATTTTTCCCCGAGGAGAAGGGCGGTTCTGTAGCGGGGCGGCTTGTTGTTTACGACAAGGACTACGAAGGCGCAGAACTTGAGATTGACTGTACCAAATTCGGCTCCGGCGCATATTCCATCCCGAATGCTGTAGAAGACCTGAAATTTGAGAGCAACGCGAAATTTATCCTCGCCATCGAAACCGCCGGCGCATTTCAACGCCTGCTTCAATATGGCTTCTGGGATTCCTCCGACTGTATCCTGATCAGCATGGGTGGCGTTCCCACGCGTGCTTGCAGGCGTTTTATCCGCAGGCTTTCAGACCAGCTCAATATCCCCGTTTATGCGTTTGTCGATGGTGACCCATATGGCTACTTCAACATTTACCGTACTCTGAAAGTTGGCTCAGGCAACGCCGCGCACCTCAACAAGTACTTCTGCGTGCCGAGTGTGCATTTTCTCGGTGTTACGCCTCAGGACATCATCGATTACGACCTGCCCACTCACCCGCTGAAAGAGGTGGATATCAAGAGAGCCAAAGATGCCCTTAAAAATGACCCGTTCGTTATATATCACAAGCCATGGCAGAAGGCTATCAACCAGATGCTAAAAATGGGGGTTCGTGTCGAGCAGCAGGCGTTCGCAAAGCACAGCCTGCATTTTGTAGTGAATGAGTATCTGCCGCAAAAGCTTGCCAATGCAAAGAACTTTCTGCCTTGACCAGCACCGTCATGGAATATCTCACGAGAAAGCAGGTGCGCGCCTACGACAGACGTGCAATTGAGCAGCTTGGCGCCCCGGGCGTAGTGCTCATGGAAAATGCCGGCAGGAGCTGTGCGGAAAAGGCTATCGCAATGCTTGGCGGCAGTGGCAATGCGCTTGTCCTTTGTGGGGGAGGCAATAACGGCGGCGACGGGTTTGTCATCGCAAGGCATCTCATTATAGCCGGTGTGAACGTGCGTACGATTGTGCTCGCCGAGGAAGATAAATATAAAGGCGACGCCCTCATTAATCTCGGCATTCTCAAGCGTATCGGTGCTGAACTGGTTTTCTCCTCCGAGCCTGTCGTAATATCTCAATCCCTCAAAACGGACATCGTCATTGATGCCGTTCTCGGTACAGGCTTTTCCGGCGAGTTGCGGGAAAGAACTTTTGCTGTTATAGAGCAAATAAATTCTTGTGGTGTAAAGATTTTGTCAGTGGATGTACCCTCGGGACTTGACTGTGATACGGGGCAGCCATCTCCTATAGCGGTAAAAGCAGACAATACGGTTACATTTGTCGCGATGAAAGCAGGATTTGCTTGCCCAACAGCGTCTGAATACCTCGGCGAAGTTACCGTTTGTAGCATCGGCGTGTAAATTGCCTCTAATTGTTGCTGAAATGCTTAAATTCCGTATAATAACGGAGCTAAACTTTACGCACAAATAATTTGAGAGATCAATTTCCCTTTAGGATGAAATGAAGAGAGTAGAATTAAATTTACTGAATGTGGACGGAATCAGCGATCTGATTGCCGATGATGGTCACGATATTGACGAAATGGACGAGATGGAACAGTTGCCGGAGATCATGAAAATCCTGCCGGTACGAAACGCCGTTACATTTCCCGATACGGTTATTCCGCTGGCAATCGGAAGGAAGAAGAGCCTTTCGCTTCTTGAGGACATGGGAGGTAACGGGGAGATTATCGGCCTCGTAACACAGAAAAATGCCAATACTGACAACCCCACAGAGAATGATATATACAAGGTCGGGACGGCTGTTTCGATTCTTAAAGTGATTCGTTCACCTCAGGGCGGCTCTTCAACTATTATTGTTCACGGCCTGGCAAGGTTCCGTATTCTCGAAATTCTCAAAACGGAGCCATATATAACTGCACGCATTGAGCGGCTTGAAACGACAGGCAAGCTCTCCAAAAAGCTCAAGGCTGTGATGGTAAACGTCAAGAAGATGGCTATCAAAGTAACAATGCTCAGCCCGAATGCCCCGGAAGAAGCGGCGCTTGTCATAGAAAACATCGACGACCCCGATGCACTCGCGGATTTCGTTGCCGCGATGCTGAATGTTCCTCTGGACGAGAAGCAGGAGTTTTTGGAAGAGACCAATTATGTCAAGCGGCTCGACCTTATCAGTGTTGCTCTGGCCAACCAGCTGGAATTGCTTGAACTCAGCGACAAGATTCACGGCAAGGTGCGTAGCGCGATAGATAAAACGCAACGTGAGTATTTCCTTCAGGAACAGCTCAAGGCTATACAGTCCGAGCTTGGACAGGACGATAAAAACTTCTCCGACATTACAGGACTCGAACAAAAACTACGTGAGAGCGGTATGCCGCAGGAAACGCTTTCCGAGATGCTTAAAGATATTGAGAGGCTCAAGACCATCCCGCAGGCATCACCTGAATACAGCGTTATTCGCAACTACCTTGACTGGGTGTGTGCGTTACCATGGAACAACCTCACAGAAGACTCAATCAACATAGACGAGGCCGAAGCCATTCTGGACAAGGACCATTACGGCCTTGAGAAGGTAAAAAAACGCATTCTGGAATTTCTTTCCGTTCGCAAGCTCAACCCGACGGGTAAGAGCCCCATTCTTTGCCTTGTAGGCCCTCCCGGGGTGGGCAAGACGAGCCTGGGTAAATCAGTCGCGGCGGCAATGAACAGGAAATTCATACGCATCAGCCTTGGTGGTATGCGTGATGAGGCCGAGATTCGCGGTCACAGAAAGACCTATATCGGAGCTATGCCAGGGCGTATTTTACAGGAAATCAGGAAATGCGGCTCAAGGAACCCTGTCTTTATGCTCGATGAGCTGGACAAGATCGGACAGGACTTTCGCGGCGATCCGGCTTCGGCGCTGCTTGAAGTGCTCGACCCTGAGCAGAATAACACCTTTACAGATTATTACCTCGACCAGCCTTTTGACTTGTCGCATGTGATGTTTATCGGCACGGCGAACTACACCGACCCGATCCCCGACCCGCTCTACGACCGCATGGAAGTGATAGAGGTTACCGGATACACGCAGGTTGAGAAGTTGCATATTGCGCAGAAATATCTTATCGACAGGCAGGTCAAGGAAAACGGGCTTAAAAGCTCGCAATTCAAAATAAAGGATGACGCCATAATGCTGCTCATCGAGAACTACACCTGCGAATCAGGCGTGCGTTCTCTGGAGCGCGAGATTGCCGCGCTTTGCCGCCATACGGCCATGCTCATAGCCAAAGGTACAACAAAACGGGTGACCATAACAAAGGCGAAGATTGCGGAGATTCTCGGGCCGGTCAAGTATGAATCCGAGATCCGCAACAGGGTCGCCAAGCCCGGCGTAGTAACAGGCCTCGCCTGGACGCCGCACGGCGGAGAGATTCTGTTTGTTGAATCGCTTGCCGTTCCTGGCAAAGGCGACCTGACTGTTACAGGCCAGATTGGTGAGGTGATGGAGGAAAGCGCCAGAGCCGCCTTTACATACATAAAGTCCATAGCATCAAAGCACGGCATCAAGGACGATATGTTCAAAGATTTCGACTATCATATACATGTGCCTGCGGGAGCTGTCCCCAAGGACGGCCCGAGCGCTGGGGTCAGTATGTTTACATCGCTGTACTCACTGCTTATGAAGAAGAAGGTACGTCCGGACGTTGCAATGACGGGCGAAATCTCCCTGCAAGGGCTTGTGCTGCCCATTGGCGGGCTGAAAGAAAAGATTCTTGCGGCTAAAATTGCGGGGATTAAGACAGTTATCATCCCTGAAAGAAACCGCAAGGATATGGTTGAAGTGCCTGAAGAGGCGAAAAAGGATATGGAATTCGTATTCGTAAAGAAAGTAAGCGATATACCTCCGGTAGCATTCGTGAAGTGAATCAATGTTTATAGATGAAGCAAATATATACGTAAAGGCTGGCGACGGCGGCGCGGGATGCGTTAGTTTCCACAGGGAAAAATTTGTACCCAAGGGTGGCCCTGATGGTGGTAACGGTGGGGCTGGTGGTAGTGTAATTTTCTGGGCGTCGGAGGACACCGATACTCTGCTTGATTTCAAGGGCAGGCCGCAGTGGAAAGCGAGAAACGGTTTTCCGGGCGAAGGCAGCAACAAAAGCGGCCTGGACGGTGAAGACCTCATCATCAAGGTGCCCGTTGGTACGATGATATTTGATACCGATACCGGCATTATGCTCAAAGACCTCAATGAAGCGGATATGCGTGTCAGGATCTGCAAGGGTGGCCGCGGTGGCAGGGGCAATAAAGAGTTTGCCAACAGCATTCGTCAGACACCCAGATTCGCCCAGCCCGGCGAGACCGGGCAGGAGAGAAACCTCAAGCTTGAGTTGAAACTTATAGCGGACGTTGGGATGGTTGGCCTGCCAAACGCGGGCAAGAGCACGTTCGTGTCAATGTGCAGTAAGGCGCGGCCTAAGATTGCCAACTATCCATTTACCACGCTCACGCCGATTCTCGGAATCGTGGAGCTGAGTGAATTCCGCAGATTTGTGATAGCGGACATCCCCGGCCTGATAGAAGGCGCCCATGCCGGTGCAGGGCTCGGGCATGAATTCCTCAAGCACATTGAGCGCACGAGAACCATCGTGCACCTGATAGATATCGCCCCAATCGACGGCTCCGACCCGGCGGAGAATTACCGCGCGATACGAAAGGAGCTGGAGCAGTACAGTCCGTTTCTCGCGGAGAAACCGGAGGTGATTGTGGCCAATAAGATCGATTTGATTATCGATGATGAGCCCATAGACGAGCTCCGCAAGGCGCTCGGCAGAAACGACATATACTCTATCTCCGCTGCGACAGGCAGCGGCGTTGATGCCCTCAAAGAAATGCTTTGGCGTCTCGTCAAGGAACAGGACTGACAACCGCAATGACTCTCACGGACACGCATGCACATCTCACGGACAACGATCTTGTCGTCCATATTGATGATGTAATCGAAAGTGCGGCGGCGGAGGGCGTTGCGAAGATAATCACCATCGGCACAGACCTCGAAGATTCCCGCAAGGCGCTCGCACTCGCAGAATCAAAAGATAACATTTACGCATCAGTTGGATTTTGCGTTGGCAACGGCCGAGCTGACCTCTCTGCTGATTTGCCGGCAATGAAGGAGCTTGCGAAAAACAACCGCATAGTGGCCTGGGGCGAATGCGGCCTCGACTACCACTACGACAAGCGCCCGCGTGATGAGCAGAAATATGTTTTTGAAGTGCAGCTTGAGGCGGCAGCTGAGCTGGGCTTGCCTGTCGTCGTACATACGCGAGAGGCCTTCGAGGATACCGCCGTACTTCTTCGCAGGCATGCGAAAACCCTACAGGGAATCTTGATACACTGCTTTACCGGCACGCCCGAACAGGCGGCACAGTTTGTGTCTCTCGGCTGCCACATTTCATTTTCAGGCATACTTACATTCAAGAGCGCTGAATATGTGCGAGAGGCGGCGAAAATCGTTCCGGAAGACCGGTTGCATATAGAAACCGATTGTCCCTACCTCTCTCCTGCGCCGTTTAGAAAGCAATGGCCGAACGAACCGGCTCTGCTCACAAAGACTTTTGAAATGCTGGCGCAGGTGCGTGGCATCCCGTACGAGCCCCTCGAAAAAGTTCTCACGGCAAATGCAATGGCCTTCTTCGGGATATAAAAACGGGCTCTCTTTGCAGATTCAAAATTCAAAATTCAAAATTCAA
>JBFWMM010000003.1:0-28590 GCA_050251615.1 Phycisphaerae bacterium | reverse complement strand
ATTCAAAATTCAAAATTCAAAATTCAACAGCAAACAGCTTGTTCCATAATCTTGAATTTGTGATCCTGCCCCCAATTCAGTCCAGCCCGAGCCGGTACTTGTTCTGCTTTTGCAACTCCGCCACAAACTCCTTCGCCCGCTTTCACTTATCTTCAAGCTCGTGCGTCTGAGCGTCAAGGTGTTTAATCCCTTTATAATTACTGTTTTGCAGGCTGTTGAGCCATCCAAAAAGCTGCTTGGAAATATCTTCTACCCTCCCTCTATGCTCCTCGATAGCTTGTTTCATCATCGAAAACTCATCCATCATCCCCATCATACAAAGCATTGAGCGTACCTCTCCGGCAGAGCCTCTCGAATAATAAAGAAATGCAATCAGTTCCTTGTTCGTTCCCCGCTCAAACCCCTCGGCGATATTATTTGAGATTGACAGAGCGGCTCTCTGCAACTGATTCGCCAGATCACCCTTGCCTTTGAACGCCTGCTGATTTGTCCATCTGAACATCTCCGCAGCAAACCTCGCAGAGTCTTTCCATACAGGCAACTGCTCAAATCTTTCATATTTCATTTTATCTCCTTGAATAGCGCTTTATGCATTCAATATTCAAAAATTCAACAGCAAACAGCTTGTTCCATAATCTTGAATTTGCAATTTTGAATTTTAAATTTTCCGTTATGCTTACAGCTTTGATTTGACGTAAGCAAGCGCCTCGTTAATTGCCTGCGGTATGCCCGCGGGGTCTTTGCCGCCGGCCTGTGCCATATCGGGCCTGCCACCGCCACCGCCGCCAACTTTCGCTGCGGCCAGTTTAACGATGTCGCCTGCTTTAATGCCCTTGTCGATCAGGTCTTTTGCTACAACCGAAACCATCAGCACTTTGCCCCCTGATTTACAGATGAGCAAAGCTGCGTAAGATTGAGTTTTTGCCTTGAGAGCATCAGCGCAAGCTCTAAGTTCATCAGCGCTATCGGCGTCAATTTCCACAACGGCAATCAGACTCTCGCCAATTGTTTCCGATGAAGCTATCACTTTTGCCGCAAGCTCGGCAGAGCCGGAGCCGCCTTTCGTTTTCGCTTCCTTAAGCTGTTTCTGGAGATCTTTGTTGTCTGCGATGAGTTTCTGTACTCTATCGACGAGCTGATCAAACGGCAGCTTGAGCATTGAGCAAAGCCCGTCAACTGTATCGCAACGCTCGTTGAGGTAGTCTATGAAAGCACGGCCTGTCAGCGCGGTAATCCTGCGCACGCCCGCCGAGACGCTTTCCTCCTTTATCACCTTGAATCCGCCGATTAGCGCCGTATTGGAAACATGCGTTCCGCCGCAGAACTCCTTGCTAAAAGCGTCAGAGATGCTGCCATCGCCGATGAAAACCACGCGAACTTCATCGCCGTACTTTTCGCCGAAGAGTGCCATTGCACCAAGCTTCTTCGCATCTTCAATGTCCATAGTAGCGCAGTTGACAGGATATGCCGCGCAGATTTTATCATTCACCTGCGTCTCGACTTCCTTAAGCTGTTCGGCCGTAAGCGCTTTCGGACTGGTAAAATCAAAGCGGAGGTAATCCGGGCATACAAGCGAACCTTGCTGGGTAACAGAATCGCCGAGTACGTTTCTCAGCGCCCATTGCAGGAGGTGCGTGGCGGTGTGATTCTTCTGCGACGCGGCTCTTTCGCCGGATACGCTTACGGTTACACTCTCACCGATTTTCAAGTGTCCCTCGAGTACGCGGCCTTGATGCAGGACGCAGTGCCCCATTTTGTTTGTCTTTTCAATCTCGAACACGAAGCCCTCGGCGCTGATTTCGCCGGTGTCTCCCACCTGACCGCCGGACTCTGCATAGCAACAGGTTTTGTCAAGCACGAGGCAGATTGTTTCATCGCTTTCAGCAACCTCTCCGGAATCCGCATAACCGGCCGAAGAAACCACACCGAGCAATTTGCCGCGGCAGGACTCGGTCAGATACTTCTCTGTGTCATCTGTCTCGGGCAGCTCAGCGCCGTCAAGAGAGCCGAGGATGCCTGTGCCTTTCTGCGCGGCGCGCGCCCTTTCGCGCTGCTGTTCCATCAGTTCCTCAAATCTTACCGTATCGACTTTCAGCCCTTTCTCGCGGGCAAGAAGTTCGGTAAGGTCAAGCGGGAAGCCGAATGTGTCGTAGAGCTGGAACGCATCATCGCCTGGGAGCGTTTCAGGTGCTTTGTCTGCTGCGGCTTCAAAAATCTCAAGTCCGCGGTCGAGTGTACGGCCGAAGCTTTTTTCCTCTGCTTCAAGCACCGTCTGCACAAATTCAGCTCTGGCCTTTATCTCGGGGAACGCCTCGCCCATGCAGTCAACAAGCGTCGGCACGAGCTTGTATATAAATGGCTCTTTAAGCCCGAGTACTCTTCCGAAACGCGCCGCGCGGCGAAGTATTCTGCGAAGCGCATAACCGCGGCCGTCGTTACCTGGTACGGCGCCGTCAGTGATCGCAAATGAAAGCGAGCGGATATGGTCTGCGATTACGCGCATTGCGATGTCCGTTTTGCCGGTAAGCGAGCATTCGTACTTAATTGAGCACATTCTGCTGATTTCATCGAGCAGGGGGGTAAACAAGTCGGTGTCGTAGTTGCTGGCCTTGTCCTGCAGGATTGAGCAGAGCCTTTCGAGGCCGGCGCCTGTGTCGATGTACTTTGCCTTAAGGGGCATCAGGCTCCCGTCGGACTGGCGATTGAATTGAATAAACACGAGGTTCCACAGCTCCATAAAGCGCGAGCAACCTGCGTTTACTCCGCATACGTGTCCTGGAATGTGCTGCATATCGCAGGTGCCTTCGCCTCTGTCGATATGAATCTCGCTGCAAGGGCCGCATGGGCCGGTTTCGCCCATCTCCCAGAAGTTATCCTTCTTGCCGAACGCCAGAACGCGCTCGGGGGCAATGTCTGTGAGCGCGGGCCAGATTGCCGCCGCTTCCGCATCGTACTCACTGCCGTCCTGCTCATCGCCCTCAAAAACGGTAACGTACAGCTTGGACTTGTCGATCTTGTAAACTTCAGTTAAAAGTTGCCAGGCCCACTGAATCGCCTCACGCTTGAAGTACGCATCAAAAGACCAGTTACCGAGCATCTCGAAGAATGTGTGGTGGTATGTGTCAACACCAACCTCTTCAAGGTCGTTGTGCTTGCCGCTCACGCGTATGCATTTCTGGCTGTTCACCGCACTGTCGCAATTCTTCTTCTTCACGCCGAGAAAAATATCCTTGAACTGATTCATCCCTGCGTTTGTAAAAAGCAGGGTAGGGTCGTCGTTCGGTACGACTGGTGAGCTGGGTACAAATTTATGTGCCCTTTCTTCAAAAAACTCTATGAATGTTCTTCTGATTTCTTTCGAGCTGAGCATATTTTGTCAATTCCGTTTAAGGTTTTTCTGTTGATGATAAAAGTACTGATGATATGAATTTGCCCTCTTATGGCAAGTTTTCTGGCTACCGCGACAGGTAGTCATACATCTTATTGGCAATGATTTTATACTGCTCGGGACCTACGGTTTCGCCGCGAACATCGCCTGTGAGACCGGCTTCTGCGAAAACGTTTGGCCAGTCAAGTGCCTTGAACTGATCCGAAGCGAATTTAGTGCAGGCGTTTATCGTTTTGCGCCTATGCCCCATTAGCAGAGAAACCGCCTCCCGCAGCAGTGCAAAGCTCCTGATCTCAGCGCATTTCTCATCGCTTCTTACGTATGAAACCATAGCAGATTCAACGTTCGGCGCGGGCCAGAATACGCTGTGCGGAAGCTTTTTCAGTATTGTCACTTTACCTGTTACCTGCATAATAACGCTGAGTGGACCATAGTTCTTATCCCCTGCCGGCGCGGCCATTCTCTCCGCGACCTCTTTCTGAATCGTTACGTACATACTGTCCACCCGCGGCCTGTCCACTATGAGGTTTGTCATGGCGGAAGCTGCGATATTGTACGGTAGATTTGCAACCAGCATCACAGAGCCGCTGAAGGAGCTTTTCAGCTCGGCAACCGCGTCAATGAGCTGTTCGTTCATGCGGTTTTTGTTGTACAGCGCATCGCCTTGTATCACGGTAACGTGGCCGTATTGTTCAAAACGAGCCTTGATGTGCTGCGAGAGCAGTTTGTCGTACTCAACGGCAACAAGCGCGCCTGAAAGCTCGCAAAGAGCGTCTGTCATAGTGCCTGTGCCGGGGCCAATCTCAATGACAATGTCCTGTTTTGTGATTGCCGCCTTATCAAGAAGAAACTTAATAAGGTTCTTGTCTATAAGAAAATTCTGGCCGAGTTTCTTGTCCGGTCTTGCGCCGATAGCGGAAAGTATCTGTTCTATTTCCTGCTTTGATTGCAATTAAATCACTTCAGCCTTTCTCTCGGCCATCATCGCGGCCACCCTTATCGCCATTTTCATGCTTGATTCATCGGCAATACCTTTGCCGGCAATATCCATTGCGGTTCCGTGTGCGGGCGATGTGCGTATGATGGGCAGGCCGATTGTTACGTTTGTCGCATCGTTCATGCTCAGAGCTTTCAGCGGAATCAGGCCTTGATCGTGGTACATAACGATTACCGCATCGTATTTTGCTCGTGATTTCGCCGTAAACAGCGTATCGGCAGGATACGCCCCACTTGCATTTATGCCATTCTCCCTGGAAAAAACGATTGCGGGCTTGATAATCCTGATCTCCTCATCGCCGAACTTGCCGTCCTCACCTGCGTGCGGATTCAGCCCTGAGACAGCGATACGCGGCTTATCGATCCCGAAATACCGCACAAGCGCGCGATTCATCAGCTCGATTGTGCTGCATAACCCTGCAATGGTAAGCCTTGAGGGCACTTCAGAAAGAGGGCAGTGTATTGTGGCCAGGGCAAGCCTCATCTTACCGGCCACAAACATCATGGCGCATTCTTTAGTTCCGGTGAGCTCGGCGAGCATTTCCGTATGGCCGGGCCATTTTGCTCCCGCCATATCCCAGCTGATCTTGTGTATGGGCGCGGTTACAATCGCACTCACTCTTCCCGCAAGCGCGTCTCTGATTGCGTCTTTGCAAAATGCAAGAGATGCACGCCCCGATTCCTCATTTGGCTCGCGTAGGCCATAGACATTGGAATAGCCGTAATCGAGAAGTGCTACCTGACTGTCCGAATTGAAATCGAATCTGCCGGGCTTTGCGACATTCCAGAACGGCTCTATGGAGCATTGTTTTGCGGCCTTCCGCAAGGCGTTTTCCGTGCCATAGATAACAAAACGCCCCTGAAGCCTTATGAGGCTGTCATAAAGCGCCTTGACAACGATCTCCGGCCCGATGCCATTCAAGTCGCCGATGGTAATTGCTATACGTTTATTTAGCGGTTGCATTTCCCTGCCTCAGTATTATTAAAAGAAAAGAGGATTATAAGTGAAATTGATTGCTGTTCAACCATTGTCGGCAGCGTTGATGTTGTAAGTTGTCCCGTGAGGCCTATAATCACCATTATGAGCTACAGCGTAACACAAATAAACAATATGGTGCAGGTTTCGATCGCATCTTCACTGCCCGGCACGCTCTCAGTTACCGGAGAGGTAACTGACTACCGCCCCGGGCGTCCCGGTGGGCACCTTTATTTTTCTCTGAAAGACAACTCCAGCGTCCTTTCCTGTGTTATGTGGAGAGCCGCGGCAGGCCGCCTTGATTTTGCACTTAAAAACGGGATGCAGGTTGTCGTGAGCGGCCATGTAGATGTGTACGTGCCCGGCGGGAGGTATCAGCTGATAGCCTCGGGGATAAAGCAGGCGGGTACAGGCAGCCTTCAAATGCAGTTTGAACAGCTTAAGGAAAAGCTTTATCACGAGGGGCTTTTTGAGGAAGCGAGAAAGAAAGTTATTCCTCGATTTCCGTTCAATATCGCAATCATAACAAGCCCAACCGGCGCTGCCGTCAAAGACATTCACGACAGCATACATTCGCGCTTCCCCTGCGCACAAATGTATCTTTGCCCTGCGCCCGTACAGGGCAAAGGCGCGGAAGTCAGGATTGCCGAGGCGATAGCGAAAGTTAACAGGCTCGCGGCAAAATACCACTTTGACCTTATAATTATTGGCCGCGGCGGCGGCTCGCTCGAAGATTTGTGGTGTTTCAACGAAGAAGCTACAGTGCGTGCGATTGCTGCATCAGAGTTGCCTGTTATCAGTGCTGTCGGGCACGAAATTGATACAACTCTCAGCGACCTCGCCGCTGATTCGCGTGCTTCTACGCCGACAAAAGCGGGGCTTATTGCCGTTCCTGACTTAAACGAGCTACTTGGGCAAATCCGAAACGTGCAGATACGCCTGCGCGAAGATCTCAACAAGCAGCTCAAAATCTCTGAGAGCGCTCTGGAAACAGTGCAGGCCTCTCAGCTGTTCAAAAATCCGGCGCATATGGTTAATCAGAACATTCAGCTCACCGAAGAGCTGGAGAGAAGGCTTGCATTTTCTGTGAAATCGAGAGCGGGAGCCTGCCGCGAACAGCTCCTTGCAGCGAGCGGTAAGTTGCAGTCATTGTCTCCCGTGCGCATTCTCGAAAGGTCCGAGGGCATCCTCGACCAGCAGAAAACCATGCTTTCTTCCGCGGTAGCAAGAGCGGTTTCACAAGGCGCGGCGGGCCTTGAAGCAATAGCAGGCCGGCTCGCGGCAATGAATCCGCGAAGCGTTTTGGAGCGTGGCTACACAATGACAACCGACATGAGCGGGCGCATCTTATCTGAGCCTGAAACGCTGAAGAAAGGCGCCCGAATCACTACCGAATTTGCGGGCAAAAAGACAATAGAGAGTATTGTGGATTAACGGTCGATGGTGCAGGGGCTCTATGTACATATTCCGTTCTGCAGGAGTAAATGCGGCTACTGCGGCTTTTATTCCATCGCAGGGGCGTCCGGCGAGCTTCAAGCCGCTTACATTGTTGCACTCGAAAGAGAACTGAACTTTCTTTCTCTCGATCTGTCCAGCCTGCGCACTATATATGTCGGTGGGGGGAGTCCATCCCTGCTTTCGGAAGCAAATCTCGCGAAGCTGCTTCAGCTTCTTGCCCGCTATTCGGACATCGAAGAATACAGCTTCGAGCTGAATCCCGAGCAGGTAACGGGAGAAAAATTGCGCCTCCTGAAGGATTGCGGAGTGAACAGGCTTTCTTTCGGTGCGCAAAGTTTCAACGAAAAAAACAGGTTTGTGCTTGGAAGGGCGGGGGCTGTTGAGCACATTTATAATGCGTTAGAGCTTGCTCGCAGGGCAGGTTTTGAAAACTTAAGCCTTGATGTTATTGCGGGCGCTCCGGGCATGGGAGCTGCTGAGCTGCTCTGCGATTTGCAAAACGCTGTCAAGCTTGAGCCAAAGCATATTTCCTGTTATTCTCTCAGCGTGGAAGAAAACACCCCGCTTGAAAGGGCGCTGCGCTCGGGGCAGTGCAGGCTCCTTGATGAAGAACAGCAACGCGAGTGTTATCTGCTTGCGCATGAATTTCTGGAAGATGCAGGTTTCAGGCGTTATGAAGTATCAAACTACGCCTTTCGCGGATTTGAATGCAGGCACAACATGCTCTACTGGACAGGACGTGAGTATCTTGGTACAGGTGCTTCTGCGGGCAGTTTCTTTGATTTGACTCGCCGGCAAAACGTTGCGGATGTGCACGGATATATCGAATCTGCAGGTGTAGCCTTTGTTTCTGAAAAGATAACCGCCCAAGACTACGCCTGGCAGACAGCCGTTTTAATGCTGAGGCTTTCGAAGGGGGTGTGCTGCCGGGATTACCACGAGATTACGGGTTTCGATTTTGCGGCTGTTTTCAGCGAGCAGATAGAGAAAAATATCACCGCAGGTCTTATGGAGCAGGCAGGGGAATCGTATCGCCTCACGGGCGCAGGAATGCTCCTTGCGAACCTGATTTCAGAGGATTTTGTGCTGTAAGGCCGTGCTCACAATACAGGGCAACACCGGATGCCTGATTGACAGCTTCATTTTACCTGCATTAGACAAACTTACGCGCTTGTGCAACTATACATAAACCGTTATGATTCGTTTCTGAACACCCTCACGGCCTTGCCCACTTGCCTCGGCAGCCCGCCTACCGGGAATACCTCAACCACAGGGCTGAACCCCAGCACCTCTTTGAGCTTTGCAATCACCTGATGTTCGGATACAGTTTCGTTTGCCTCTATGTTTACACGCAGGTTTGTGATTGAGTTTTCTATAAAGAGGACAATCTGGTAGTTGGAGCCGGCTCCGTGTATGCTCATAAGTGCTTGTTCGATTTGTTTCGGCCAGAAATTAACGCCCTTGACGATAAGCATATCATCGAGGCGGCCGGTGATTGAGCTGATTTTAAGATGTGTCCTGCCGCAGCCGCATTTTTCCCTTGAAACCACTTTTGTCAGGTCGCCCGTGCGGAATCTTATGACGGGCAGCGCCTGCCTTGTGAGGCTGGTTACGACAAGCTCGCCTTCCACTCCATCAGGGACAGGTTCCAGAGTTATGGGGTTTATCACTTCGGCAAGGTAGTGGTCTTCCCAGAGGTGTATCCCGTTATGTTCGCAGCAGTCCATGCCGAGCGTACCTACACCTCCTGTTTCGGTCATTCCATATATGTCGAACACCTCGATGCCGAGCCCTGCACTGATTTTCTTCTTCATAGCATCGCTGAACACTTCGGCGCCGAATATCCCGATTTTCAAATCAGGCAGCTCCATTCCCGTCTCCGCGACTACTTCCATAATATGCAGGCCGTAGCTGACAACTCCCATCAAGATCTGCGTCTTGAAATCTGTTGCGAGTTTCAGTTGCTTCCCCGTATTGCCGGCACCGGCAGGGATTATAAAAAGCTCTGCCGCTCTTGCGCCGTGGTACATTCCGAAACCGCCGTTAAACAGTCCGAAAGATGGCGTAATTTGGATTGGAGCACCGGTTTCTGCACCTGCCATCCGATAACATCTTGCCATGCATTCTGCCCACTGAGCCAGGTCGTATGCTGTATAGAGCATAACTATCGGCACCCCCGAACTGCCGCTGGACATATGAATCTCGCGAATCTCATCTTCACGAACACAGCTCAGGCCCAGCGGATAATTGTCCCTGAGAAGGGCCTTATCCATAAACGGAGCCTTAGTGATGTCGGACAGCGAGTTTACCTCAGACGGTACGAAACCCGCATCATCAAAGTTTTTACGGAAAACGCGGTTGCTCCTGTAAACGTATTTGAGCTGTTTAACAAGAAGTTCAAGCTGCTCCTGCTTTAACCGGTCTTGCGAGAGGGTCTCTTTTACGGGGTTGTGATAGCTCATGAAAATTTCTCTTTCAGTTCTTATTTTGGATAACGCGCCGTATTATAATTAAAAGGCATTTCCGTTCAAACCCGTTTGTAAAGAGAAAATAAGAAACCGCAAATTTGCTTGCCGCGCAAGGCGGGTTACGGCTTCAGCCTACCACCAGAAATACTGTCCCCAGTCGAGCCGATATGCCATTTCATCAAAATCACGCCACTCAACGTGACCATCTGTAAATGCGATGTTGGCACCTGCAGGCTTGTATTCGCCGGTATCGAATTTTCTTTTGGACTTGTGGTTTGACCTGTCATAAAGCCCCATTAAGTCGTAAGAGCCGCCGCTTGTTATCTCGAAAAAGTTGGTCATTGAGCCGCGTTCCGATATTATGGCATCCATAACCATAGGCCATTCGCTTGGTCTGCTTACCGCGGAAACCTTGCGAATCCATTGGGCTCTTTCGCCTGTCTGGAGCCGTTGCCACTGGCCCGTATTGAGCAGTGATTTGCCGGAGACATCGAGGCGGTCGAAAGTGAAAAGGCTCGGCAAAACGCGGTAAAAGCCCTTCTTCGCAGAATCTGTCAGCTCGGCTTCTGATTTTAGCGGCTCGAACTTTGTCCCCACGTTAATCCAAGAATACTGCCACACTCTCCCGTCTTGCGGGTCTCTGTCCTTGTTGGCAGGGCAGAAGAACACTTCGTTGTCATCGATGCCGCCATACTGTGAGATCATATCTGTCGTCCAGAATGATATGTCCCAGGCCCAGTAGCCGGGGGTGGGTGCCACTATGGGTACGTAAGAATTGTTGCTCTCCGCATACATCGTTACGCCGAGTGATTGTTGTCTATAGTGATTGCCGCAAACTATCTTTTTTGCCTGTTCTCTCGCCTTGCTGAGCGCTGGCATAAGAATGGCCATCAACATTGCGATGATGGAAATAACAACAAGCAGCTCAATGAGCGTGAATGCTTTGCACTTTGATACTTTCATTTTTTTGCCCTCAGTTTACAATGTCAAAATGGTTTTCAAAATGAACCGGAAGGTATTTTACAAGATAAGTTGATACGAGTCAAGTTTTTTGTTGGCAGATAAAAAAAGCCCCGCAGGGATGCGGAGCTTTGTATTTTCTTTCACCAGGCTTGGTTTACCACCAGTAGTCCTGGCCCCAGTTGAACTGGAACTTCATATCATCGAACTTGCGCCATTCAACGTGTCCATCTGTAAAGGCGATATTAGCGCCTTCGGGCGCATAGAGGCCGTTGTCAAACTTCCTCTTCGAGAGGTGGTTGGAGCGGTCATAGAGACCGGCTCGGGCGAACATACCACCTTCTATTTCATGGAAATTGTCGGTAGTGTTGGTCTCAGCGACTACAGCATCCATTGCCATCGGCCATTCGCTCGGCCTTCTCACTCTTGAAATCCTTGAGATCCACTGTGCTTCATATCCGGTAGTGTCGTTCGGATTTCTGACGCCGATGTACTTGGGCATATAGGGCACGTCACCACTGTAGCGCTGGAAAGTGTAAACGCTCGGCAACACCCTGAAGTAGCTTTTCTGCTGGCCTTCAGTCAGTTTATCTTCAGGTTTTATCGGCAACACATCGTGGTCAATTTCGTTGTATCTCCAATCGTACTGCCAGTACCTGGCGTCATCCGGCTTGCTCTGTGAATTTGACGGACAGAACCACACTTCGCGGTCGTCAAAGCCTGCGAATTGAGAAATCATATTAGTTGTCCAGAATGAGATATCCCAAACCCAGTTACCGGTTGTGTTCGGTCTGTCCATGGGAACCTCAGAGTTGTTGTTTTCGGAGTACAAGATGATTCCGAGGGCCTGCTGTTTATAGTGTGTGGCACAGACAGTTTTCTTGGCCTGTTCACGAGCCTTACCGAGTGCCGGCATAAGGACAGCCATAAGCATCGCGATAATGGAAATTACCACCAGAAGTTCAATAAGCGTAAAAGCTTTACGTTGTTTTGAGGTCATAACACTACCTTACAAAAAATATTAAATCTAAACTAACCTGATTCGAGGGCGGCTTAACATAACTGCAAATCAAGCTCATCCACTGAGCCTGCAACATAACCACCGCTGTATAGTATATGCCATTTGATGTAATTTTCACTATTTTTTTTGAAAAAGTTTAAGCTTATGTGAACATTTTCTTAGAAAAATGCAAGTAGCGTGCCGTTGCGATTGGCCCGATAGTTCGGGTTTATGACAGGCGAATTGTAAAAAAGTCGTTATTGCGCCTATTATTATTAGTGAGTGTGTATCGCTCAGGCTTATAATCAATCACGAACAGTCCGTGAATGGGATTAAATGACAATAAAAAAACTGCTGATGTTGCTCTTGATGGCGGTTGCGTTTCGAGCTGATGTTTTGTTCAGAGTCGGCATCGGTAATACACGATATGAAGCTTTCGCCGCAGGCAATGTAAACGGCTGCGATGTGCCGCCACACTGATTTTCGCCCGTAAGACAACCAAAATCATTGGATATACGAAATGAATATGAATAGACGTAATTTTATGAAGGCCAGCTGTCTTGGCGCTGCCTCGATGGCTTTGGGAAGTTCCTCTCTGCTCGCCGTGCAAACCACTGAAGAGAAGCCGAATATTCTGTTTGTCTTTGCTGACCAGCTTGGTCTGAATCACTGCAACTATGCGAACTACTGGAACGGTGCGCATTATACAGGCCTTGCCAACACGCCAAATCTTGACGCATTTTCTCGGCAGGGCGTTAATTTCAAGAACTGTGTTGCCAATACGCCGGTTTGTTCTGCGTTCCGCGCAACGCTTATGACCGGCAAATATACAACAAGCCACGGCATGGTAATCAACGAATTGCAGCTCAATCCCTATCAGGATTGCCTCGGGCACGTCCTCACGAGAGCTGGCTACAACACAGCCTATATCGGCAAGTGGCATATCTATGCCAACGAACTTGGCGATCATTACAACCCCGAAAACTCATTTGTTCCTCGCGGCCCCCACAGGCTCGGCTTCAACGGTTTCTGGGCCGCTTACAACTTCCACCACGACTACTACGGCACAAACTCATATTACCATACCGAGTCAACTGAAAAGCACTACTTCGGCGCCGGCGTGTATGAGGTGGACGGACAGACCGATCTGGCCATTGACTGGCTCAGATGCAGGATACAGAAATCTTCGCGTCCGTTCGCTATGGTACTGTCCTGGGGGGCTCCGCACGACCCATGGTCCGATGCGAATACGCCGCTGGCTTTCCGCAATAATTACAGTGCGGCGCAGTTCTCTTCTCCACCGAACTATATAGCCGCAAACGACCCGTATGCAGACAGCTGGGCAACTCTCAGCAATACAGACAGAGCCAATTTGAACTCGTGGCGCAAGAACTACTACGCGATGACAGAAAATGTGGACTGGAATTTCGGGCGTTTGTTGAATTACCTTGATGAGAGCGGACTTGCGGAGAATACGATAGTTGTTTTCTCGTCTGACCACGGCGAAATGTTCGGCGCACATGGGCGAAGGGCAAAGAATATATTCTATGAAGAAGCCGCGCGCATTCCGATGCTCTTGCGCTGGCCGGCGAAGATGCCTGCGGGCCAGGTTTCCGATGCCTGCATTTCCACAGTTGACTTCCCCGCAACAATCTGCGGACTTGCCGGCCTCGAAAAGCCTAAGCGCTGGGAAGGCACAGATCTCTCTCAGCACACCCTCGGCGAGGGCGGAGAGGAGCCGGATGTTGCCTTTATGCAGGGTACAGGCGCGACAGCCGCATGGGATAACGGCCATGAATGGCGCGCTGTGCGCAGCAAGCAATACACCTACGCCCGCTACAGGATTCCTATTTCAGGCGCTGATCAGGAGCTGCTTTTTGATAACTTAAACGATCCGTGCCAGATTACAAATCTCGCGGGAGATGCTTCATATGCGGACATGTATGCGCAGATGAGCGCAAAGCTTGATGAGAAGCTCGCCGCTTACAGCGATACGTTTGAAGCCTGCACCTACTACCGCGACAACTGGACAGATGGAAACCGCCGTATCCTCCGCGGAGCAAGAGGATAGCAGAGTTAAGATGATATGCCCGATGACGAAACGCGCCGGAAGGTGAGTCGTTGTTGGGTAATCACTGCCCCAGAGCCTCGTCAACAGTGCGCCGTTCTTCTTTGTTTAATCTTGATACCGGCTCGATGCCAGGATACATTTTCCTGAACTTCTTGTCAAACAGCTCTTCGATTTGCCATGCCTCTCTGAAATGATTCATTGCCTGCTCATCGTTGCCCATCTGCTCGAAACACCTGCCCAGCGCCACATGTAGCGATGCCTTGCCAGGGTAACGCTCTATAGCCTGCTGATAATAAACAATTGCTTCGGAAAGAGCATCTTTTTTGCCGTTTTGCGCCTCCAGCAGGCAAACCTTTGCGAGGCTTGAATACGGCTTGAAGGATTTCGGGTTGCGTGAGGCTTCGAGCAAATACAATTCATGAGCCTTTTCAAGGAGAATGCGCCTGTCTCCTCCGGCTTGTTGCATTTGAACGCAGACCCTTGCCGCGAGTGAGGCGGCGGTTGAGGAGTATTTATCACTCTCCGCTAATCTGTCTATGAATCTATAGCCGCCGTTCGGGATTTTGTCAACCGCGGCAGAGAGCCTCCCGCACGGCAATACTGCAAGAATCAAAGCTGCTGCGCAAACTCCGGCAGAGCCGAGTGCAATTTTTCTCGCCGCTGTTTTGCCGAATACCGGCTTCGGCTCTTTACACAGCTCAAGCATACCGAGCATTGCGAAAAACATCAGCATATTGCCCGGCTCAAAGATTGACAGATCTATGAGATTGTGCGTTAGGAAGGCCGCGAGCGAGGCGCGTATAGCGAGCGGCATGTCGGAAAGTGAAATATGCGAAAGAAGCCTGTTGCCGGTGAAGAGGCACCAGCCGAAAAATACGAGAGCCGGCATTAGGTACATTGTAATGTAGATGTACGTTTGCACGGCCGCAGTTTCTGCGGGTGGTACAGGCAAGAGAATTGGCCTTGCAAGCAGCATAATGACAGCCGCAAGCGCCGGAATCAGCAAAGATGGTTTTGACGGTTCGGATATGGCCGGTGCCTCATCTTTGTTATGCCGCATCGCGGCATAGACTATCACGAGAAACGCTACGAGCGCAGGCAAGCCATACTGCGCCGCTATACTGAGCGCAAAGCAGTGCGGGTCTGTAACGGTTTCCATCGCAGAGGGAAGTTTAAACGCTGTGTAGAGGAAGCGGAAGTTGTCTCCGCCTGCACCGAGCAAGTTTGCCGCGATCATTTTGATTGTGCTGTGCCAGTATTCGCCGCGAACGAGCATGGAGTTGCCACCGGGGAGCGTGGCAAATTTTGCCGCACAGACCAGCATAGCGAAAAGTGCAAGCGTGGCGCTGATTGCGAAACCGCCAAGCAGCAGGTTGCGTTTTTTGCTCCCTTGCAGCAAATGTAAGGCAAAATACACAAAGAGCCCCGCGGCAAATCCGCCAAGCGCGCCTTTACTCGAAGCCATGCCAAGCATCGTCACGCATATAGCAACAGAAAGCAATGCGATGAGCCTACCTGAATGCGGGCAGTTTTTGCTCCTTACGGCGGAAATCAGTAATGAGAGCGCAGGGAAAAAGCAAAGCAGAGCGAAAGAACCGAGCGAGTTGCCGTTTGTGAAAAAGCCTTTTATGTCTTTGGAGTAGAGCCTGTGTTCATACATAAACTGCTCCAAAGAGCCGGGCTCAATGCCGAGCGTTTCAAGCTGAAGGGCGGGATTGGTTTCGTATTGCTCGATCAAGTAACCGTTGCTCCGGGTGAGCTGGTTGATGCTTTCGAGCACATTGATGGCGCAAAGCCCCATCATTACCATTATGCAGACAGCGATAGTTTGCCTGCGGCCGGCGCTTTGCCTGATGAGCAGATAAAAAGCGATTGCCGCAGAAACCATAAGCGCCGCGTCAATAGCGTATCTTTTCTCAGAAGCGAACACGCAAGACAGGTAGCAGAGCCCCGCAAAAGCAAGCGCCGAAATGAAGCCTGCACCGGATTTTACTTTTTTTTTGAACGCGGCGTGAAACAGACATATTGCAAGAGAAAGCAGTAGCAGGAAGTTCATCAGAACACTGTAAAACTCGGATTTTGTGTCCTGAAGCGGATCCAGAGTTGCGGCGCCGATACTGTTTATTGTGCTCAGGCGCAGCGTGAGAATTACCAGCGCAATAAGAAGCGGAAAGTTGGGCGTTGGTTTGCCGTAAAGGTTTTTCTGTGTCATTTGTGCCCGCTATTTTTTTCAAGGATGGCTATTATGCCGAGTATCATTATGGTCTGTGCGAAGATGCAGATTGCCTGCGCAAAGCTCGCGCGGCTCAGAAATACTGCGCCAAGCCCCGTACAGAGCGTGGCGAGGTAAAGCGTCAGAGCTACCTGTGCATCTGTGAGTCCGCGGCGTTTAAGTCTGTGGGAAAAGTGTTGTGTGTCGCCGCGGAAGGGGCTTTTGCCTTGCCTTATGCGCAGGAATGTTACGCTTAGAAAGTCGTACAGCGGCACGGCCACGGCTATCAACGGAATCAGAACAGCCGCCCGTGAATCTCCGGAAGAAGTTTCGTTGTAGTATGTGATTCGCAACGTCAGCACAGCTACGATAAAACCGATTGACAATGAACCTGCGTCGCCCATGAAAATCTTTGCCGGAGGGTAATTGTAGATAAGAAATCCTGTAAGCGTGCCGGCTGTTATCAAGGCGAGAAGGGCGTTGGAGTAGTCGCCTGTGAGGATTGCCGTGCTGGAAAGTATCAGCAGTACGATTGTCGCGATGCCGGCGCTAACACCATCCATATTGTCAAGAAAATTAAAGGCGTTTATGAGAAGCACAATCCACACAATGCTCATTGCGCCGGTAAGGAAGCGGCTTTCAATAAACAACTCCACCCGCGCTCCGCCCGCAAAAACAGCAAGCGCGGCAAGGACAAACTGAAAGAACAGCTTCACAAACGGCCCTAAATGCTTGATGTCGTCTATCAGTCCTACGATAAAAAGGCCTGCTACAGAAAGCAGAAGTACGCCGATTTCAGGGCGGGCATCAAAGCGGCCTATATAGAGAATCGTACAGATATGCAGGCAAGCAAAAATGGCTATCCCGCCGCCAAGTGCAATTACTTTGCGGTTATAACGGTCGTTTCGAGGTACCGAAACAAAACCGCGAGCCGTCGAAAGCCGGCGAACCAGTGGCGTCAGCAGGCAGCTGAATAAAAATGCCGCCGCAAAGGCTGATAGTGTCAGCAACAGGTTAGAGTTCATTTAAAATCTGCCACATATATTTCATAAGGATCCAAAAAACGTATAATGCCGGTTTCGGGTTGGTACTGATTTGATACCGGCACCAACGTCATAGTCAAGTTGCTCAATAATAGCATCGGGGCCGCAAAATGCAAGAATCCCCGAGCAGCAAAAACTCTTTGGAGCCTTATATTATGCTTAGACGGTGCAAAATACTGCAAACAAAAACGCTTACGTTCTTATTGGTTTTTACTCTGGCCGCGGCAACATTCGCCGCACCGGCCAAGTATGTTTTCTTTTTTATCGGCGATGGTATGGCGGCTTCGCAGATGTATGCTGCTGAAGCGCTCCTGAAAGAACAGATGGGCATTGAGGGAGTAGGCGTCAGCAGGCTGTCTTTCAGCTCTATGGCCGTTCAGGGCATGCACAGGAACTACGCAACAAATCGCCTTATCACCGATTCCGCAGCCGCCGCAACCGCGATGGCCAGCGGCAGGCGAACTTCTTGCGGAACAATCGGTATGGATTCTGATAGAAAGGTGAATATGCCCACTATTGCAGAGCTCGCCGCAGACAAAGGGATGAAAGTGGGCATTGTCACGAGCGTATCCATAGACCACGCCACTCCCGCAGCATTCTACGCCCACCAGCACGACCGCTCACAGATGTGGCAGATATCCATGCAGCTCTCGGACAGCGGCTTTGACTACTTCGCAGGCGGCTCAATGCTCGGCGCGAGGGTGCGTGATGGCAGAAGGGATATGATGCCCGGAAAGCCCAAGGCGACTTTGGAAAACGACCCTGTCGAAGAGGCACGCCTGAAAGGCTATCAAATCGTCGTCGGCAGAGAAGCGCTTCTGGAAGCCGAGGCAGGGAGCAAAGTATTCGCGTACAGCAAGTATGTAAATGGCGAGGCGGCTCTGCCTTACACCCTCGATCGCAATAAAGATGACTGTACGCTTGCAGATTATACCCGCGAGGGGATCAGGTTGCTTGATGGGGAATCTGGCTTCTTTATGATGGTCGAAGGGGGGAAAATTGACTGGGCTTGCCATGCGAATGACGCCGCTACCACTATAGGTGAGGTGCTGGCGCTTGATGAGGCTGTCAAGGAGGCTCTGAAATTTTACGAGCAGCATCCCGAGCAAACTCTTATTGTCGTGACCGGAGACCACGAAACAGGCGGTATGACGCTTGGCTGGGAGGGAACAGGCTATGAAAGCGCGTATAAGGTTCTTATCGGCCAGACAATTTCTCAAGAGAAATTCCGCGATTCCGAGTACCACGAATATAAATCCCGCAAGCTCAAGGAAGTCGGCGGGGGCTGGAACAGCGACCGTGATATGGATGACGAGATCAAGGGGATCGTCAAAGCCTGTTTCGGGCTTGATTACGACAATCTCAACGACAAACACCGCCGCCAGCTTGAAGACGCGTTTGATTTGAGCATGGGGGCGCGGCCGAAAGTGGAAGATGTTTATATGCCCAATTATGGCGGATTCGACCCGTTCACTGTTACTCTGACCCACGTCGTTGCTCAAAAGGCCGGGCTCACCTGGGGCACATACAGCCATACCGCAACGCCGGTACCCGTTTATGCGCAAGGCTCCGGTGCGCCTCTTTTCGGGGGCTTCATGGAAAATTCCGACATTGCGGTTTTTTTTGCAGAAGCGATGGGATTTTCATTTGAGGAAGCCGCTGCGAAATACAGCGAAAAAATGAGCTGGTAGTTTTGCTCTGTCCTGAATGTATCATTTTTCAATTATCTGCACAGTTTCCTTTAAGTGTTTGAAAAAAAACGGTTGTTCGGGATAATATCAAACATGAAAGCTTTCACAATTCTGAAGGAGATTTGAATGGATACTATTTCAAGAAGGCAGTTCCTGCATCGCTCAAGCGTTGCGATTGCGGCAACAGCCATGGCAAATTTCGGCTACGCGAAGCCGAAGAAGATGCCTAATGTAGTTGTCCTGCTTGCCGACCAGCTTCGTAGCGCTTCCTGCGGCTACTTCGGCGATAAGCAGGCCTTTACGCCCAACCTTGACCGTCTTTCGAGAGAAGGCGCCAACTACCGGCAGGCAGTTACCAGTATGCCTGTCTGCTCGGCTTTCAGGGCGTCTTTGTTTACAGGCAAATACACGACTTCAACCGGTATGGTTATAAACGAGCTTCGTATGAACACCCATCACAGGTGTCTCGGGCATGTTGTAACTGATGCCGGCTACAACACCGGCTACATAGGCAAGTGGCATCTATATGCAAACGTTCTCGGCGACCACTTCAACCCCGACAACTCGTTCGTGCCGCGCGGCCCCGACAGACTTGGCTGGGACGGATACTGGGCCGCTTATAACTTCCACCACGAGTATTACGGCGATAACTCATACTATCACACAGAGTCCAGAGAAAAGCACCACTATGGTGAAGGTGTGTATGAGCCTGACGCCCAGACGAATATGGCTATCGAATATGTGAAGAAGAATTACAAATCAGATAAACCTTTCTTCCTTACAGTCTCTTATGGCACGCCTCACGATCCCTGGAGAGCGGACAACGTTCCTCCACAATTTCACGAAATCTTTAAGAACGAAGAATTTGAGGCGGCAGGAAATTTCTCAGACAAGCTCGACCCTTACGGCGATAACTGGTCCAACTGGCCCGGCCTCACCCCCGAGAGAGTGCGGGACTGCAAGCGCATTTATTACGCTATGACAGCCAACTTAGACTGGAACATAGGGCGTTTTATGAAAGCGCTCGATGAGATGGGCATTTCTGAGGATACAATCGTACTGATCAGCAGCGACCACGGCGAAATGTTCGGTGGACACGGCCGCATGAAGAAGAATATCTTCTATGATGAAGCCGCGAGAATTCCATTCCTGCTCTTATGGAAGGGCAAGATTAAGCCCGTTAGGACGGATGTCTGCATGAACACCGTTGACATAATGCCTACAATCCTCGACCTCTGCGGCCTCGGCTCGGAGATCCCGAAGGAGGTAGAGGGCGTGAGCCTTGCCAACGCGGCATTCGGCAAGAAATGTCCGAACGAGCCGGAAGTGGCATTCCTTATGAATACCGGTGCTTGCGCCGCATGGGAAAACGGCCACGAATGGCGTGCTGTACGCAACAAGAAATTTACATATGCGGTATTTAAAGGCGGCGGTCGCAGAAATCTTCCGCGCAAGGAACTGCTCTTCGATAACGAAAATGACCCGCTCCAGATGAACAATCTCATCGCTGATGAAGCGTACGAGAGCGTCAAAAAGCATCTCAGCAGGATTATGCAGGACAAAATGGCAGAAATCAATGACACATTTGCCGATTGCACCTGGTACCGCGAAAACTGGACCAAGGATAGGATTATCGTCGAAAGCGCAAGAGGCAAATTCCCTTCTGCGTAAATATGGCTTATAATACGAAGTTCCCCAGGAAAGCACCTGTGGCCCGGCCCATGGGTGCTTTTATTTTGCTCAATATAAGTTTCGTTCTATGCGTTATTTGTTATTATTATAACAGTCGATATAATGAAACCGTAGCATTGCCTTGTGGCGTTAAAGGCGGTGTAGGGAAATTCTCTATTTAACTGTAACTCAAAGTATTGAGGTAAAAATGCACACAACATACAGAAGGGGTTGTAAATTTTGGCCGACGATTTTGTTTTTAACGGTTTGTGCGGTGGTTTCAGCCGCCACAACGTACACAAATCCGGTCATTTCTGAAATTGGGCCGGCAGATCCGGCCGTTATCAAGTACGAAGGCAAGTACTATATGTACCCGACAGGGGATAATGTGAGCTACTATGTTTACGTCTCCAGCGACCTTGTGAACTGGGCGAAAGGGCCGCGTGTGTTTATGCCCGCGGGCGAAACTAACGTCTGGGCGCCGGACGTTTACAGGCATCCCGATGACGGAAGATTTTATATGTACTACACGGCAAACCACAAGATTGGAGTTGCCGTTGCGGATGCCCCGGACGGACAGTTTACAGACCTTGGTATTCTGCTGGACACTAACGTAATCGATGCACATGTTGTCAACGATAACGGTAGCCTGTATATGTACTACACCGACATCGGACATATTTATGTGCATCAGATGGCATCCCCAACGGCAATGAGCGGCCCGAGGCAGGTCATCCTTGAGCCGAGTCAGAGCTGGGAAATGCGTTATGGCAGCGTTAACGAAGGACCTTGGATGATCAAGCATAACGGCCTTTACTACCTGCTCTATTCCGGCAGCGGGGCCGATTCGATGTACTATGGCGTTGGCTATGCGACAGCAGACAACCCGCTGGGGCCTTTCACGAAGTATCCGGGCAACCCGATTATACAAATGGGCGGCGGTGTTTACGGCCCTGGCCATGGCGCTGTAACCACTGACTCATCAGGCAATTTCTGGCATTTGTATCACCAGAAAACAGATGATCAGGTTAACTGGAGCAGGTTTATAACGCTGGATCCGATGTGGTTTACCGATGACGGTGTACTGCATTCAGTATCGACAAGAGATATTCCCCAGCCTGCGCCTGCAACAAGCGCAGGTAGCGGCGGCGTGAGAGCGTACTGGCGCTTTGAGGGCGAAACAGACCGCGTCTTCGTTGAGCATACAGCTTCCGATGGCGCTTATGCAGCGGACATTCCCGATTATTCCGGCAACGACAACGACCTCAGTGTCTGGCAGACGGGCGGCAACTCCGGATACATTTACAGAGACGATGTCGCTTTTGATACCGTTCCCAATACTCGCGATGAGAACCTGTTCAGCGTCAAGAACAGCGGTACCGCCCCATCAATGTGGTGCTCAGCAGCGGACTTGAAGACAATAGAACCGGCACAGTGGACAGTTGAAGTTACCTGCAAGATGGAGAATAATGGCTATAAAACCATCATAGGCCGCGACAGCTATGGTACTTGCGAAGCTGATCCGTCCCTCGGGGCATTGTATTTGCAGGTGGTCGGCAATAACGCGCTTGCGATAAAGTACTGCGATGTCAGCGGTTACTGGCATGATGCCATCTCTGATGAGGGCGTTTTTGTCGGATTCGACTATGCCACAGACCCTGATGGCCTTCTCGGAAAATGGTACAGCATAGCAGCAGTATCGGACGGTCTCTATCTGTCTCTGTATATCAAAGAGGCAGGCGCAGGCACAGGCTACGAGCTTATCGCACGTAGCAACCTGATTTATAGTGGCAGTCCCGATACCGCGCTAACCGCCGGAGCAGGCGATGGCATTGACTGGGATGCGGGCGACTGGACTGTCGGGCGCGGAATTTATAACGGCAACCATGCAGACAGGGCATACGGCTTTATAGACGAAGTTCGAATCTCCGACGTTGCTCTTTCGCCGGTAGAATTTCTCGGCAATCTCGTGCCGAAAGAAAGCGTAACCGCCGCATGGTGGCGGTTTGAGGAAGGCAAGGCAGGCGAGCTGGTCGGGCACGACTCGGCGGCAGGCGTATTTGACGCCGCCGCTTACGACTACTCCGGTAACGGTAATCACCTCTCAAGCTGGTCGCTGGTCAGCGGGGCAATGTCGTACAGTGATTACATCCCTTCTATCGGAGTGGCAGGTGAAGACAACACCCTCTCACTCACAAATGAAAACGAGTACCCCGGGCTGTTCACAGACTCTGGGGCAAGTGCGAATATCGCTTTTGACATTGAGACATGGCAACCTGCCACGTTTACGATAGAAGCCTCGTTCAACGCGTCAAGCATTTCGGCGCACCATACAGTTGTCGGCAGGGATGCGCAGAATGTCGCCTCCTCAAACGGTATGCTTTCCGCGCTTTATTTTCAGGTGCAGCCGGATCACTCCTTTGCGGTTAAATACACAGATGTGTCATCGTATTTTCACGAGGCAGTTTCTGCGGCAGGTGCAATCAACCCTGGCAACTGGTATCATGCGGCCGCAGTGTGCGATGGTGAAACGCTTAAGCTCTACCTGAACAATGAATCTGTTTACGGCGGATACGTCTTAGTAGCAGAGACCGATGTTGCCGCATCAGGTAGCCCTGACAGGCGAATGGTCGCAGATAACACGATTGGCGGCGATTGGCATGGCGGCGGTTTTACTGTGGGCAGGGGGTTGTATGACGGCAGACATGTTGACCGCTTTTTTGGCAATATAGATGAAGTCAGGCTGAGTAGCACGGCGCTCGAAACGAGCGATTTTTTGTTCAGCAGCGGCAGTACTCCTGCGCTTGTCATAAACCCCGATACGGTTACTGTAAGCGAGCAGCTTGAAACCTCGGCTCAGATAAACATTTCCCCTGCTACAGTACCGGATGGCGTCGTTACTGTGAGCCTTTTTGACAGAGACGCCCGCGGCCAGATAACGATTTCAACCGGCGCGCTCACCTTTACCTCCGAAAACTGGAACATCCCGCAGCCGGTTACAGTGTCAGCTGTTGAGGATGATGTGCTTGAAAGTACATTCCATCAGGCCGTCCTTTCTATTCAGGTCTCCAGCGCCACGGACTCGGGCTACGCCTCGATTCCAACACAGGAATACATCGTTTTGATTGAGGATAATGAGTGCGGAGCCTGGGGGTATGCAGCAAGCGATTTCAATGTTGACTGTGTCGTCAACTTGCAGGACTTCACTTTCCTTGCGCTCCAGTGGCTTGAATGTACTTTTACCGATAACGCCAACTGCGGAACAGGATTTTAAGGGATTATAAAATGAAACTCAATATCAGTATCACTTTAATATCAACGCTCCTGCTCATTACTGTCGCCGGCAGTTTTGCGTGGGAGCTTCAGCAGGGCAGGCTTATGACCCGCTGGGCCGATGAAGTTGACCCCGCAAACTGCCTGCCGGAGTATCCCAGGCCCCAGATGACGCGTTCGGACTGGATGAATCTCAACGGCGTCTGGCAGATGCAGCAGGCTGCCGCAGGTGATTCTGTGCCTGCCGGCCAGACACTTTCGGGCGATATACTTGTGCCGTTTCCCGTTGAATCGGCGATTTCAGGCGTAATGGAGCATTACGACAGGCTCTGGTATCGCAGGACGTTTGAAGTGCCTGCGGGCTGGGCTGGCAAACGCATCAGGATTAATTTTGGTGCGGTTGATTGGGAGAGCGAGGTTTATATCAACGGAACAAGCGCCGGCGTTCACAGGGGCGGTTTTGACGGCTTTTCTTACGACATTACAGATTTGCTCAATGCAAGCGGGCCGCAGGAAATAATCGTCAGGGTTTACGACCCGACAAACAGCGCGGGCATCGCCGTGGGCAAGCAAGACTTGAATCCGGGCGGAATCTGGTACACCGCGGTAACGGGCATCTGGCAGACGGTCTGGATTGAACCTGTCGCGGATATTGCAATATCGGAGCTGAAACTTGTTCCCGATGTTGACAATTCCCTGCTCAATGTGAGCGGCTTTACTACCGCAGACGCAGCCAACCTCACTGTCGAAGCAATCGCTTACGATAACGGCATCGAGGCGGGGCGCGTGAGTGGGGCTGTGAGAGAGCAAATGCAGATGAGGCTGCGCGAACCTAAGCTCTGGTCTCCCGATCATCCGTTCCTCTACGACCTCACAATCAACCTCAAGCGGGGGGAAACGATTATAGATTCCGTCGGCAGCTACTTCGGAATGCGCAAGATCAGCGTAGGTCAGGTTGACGGGGTAACGAGAATCCTCTTCAACAACGAGTTTGTGTTCCAGATGGGGCCGCTTGATCAGGGCTGGTGGCCAGACGGTCTTTATACCGCGCCGACAGACGCGGCGCTCAAATGGGACATCGAGATGACAAAGGCTTACGGTTTCAACATGAGCCGCAAACATGTGAAGGTGGAGCCGGCGAGGTGGTATTACTGGTGCGATAAGATGGGGCTCATTGTCTGGCAGGATATGCCGAGCATCAGAGCAAGCGCAAGCGCGGCAGACCACGAACAGTTTGAGCATGAACTTTCCGAGATGATGAGAGAGTTCGGCAATCATCCGAGCATCTCGTTGTGGGTTGTGTTCAATGAGGGATGGGGGCAGTATGATACTGTCCGGGTTACTCAGGATGTGATGGCGGCAGATCCCTCACGCATAGTTACCTGCGCCAGCGGCTGGACTGATTATGAGGTGGGCCATGTTATCGACCAGCACCACTACGCCCCTCCGGGCTCTCCTGCGCCCACCGCCACAAGAGCGGCCGTCAACGGCGAGTACGGCGGTATTGGAATGGTGGTAAACGGGCATATGTGGGATCCGAGCTCCTGGGGCTATACTATGGTAAATACGGGAGAAGAGCTTGCAGGCCTGTACAGTTCATATACTGCGCAGCTAACCTCTCTCAAGGACAATATCGGTTGTAGCGCGGCGGTTTACACACAAATTACGGACGTAGAGGTTGAAATTAACGGCCTTATTACTTATGATAGGGAGGTAGTCAAAGTTGAGCCGGCCGCTATATATGCCGCGAACAGAATGTACCAGCATCTCTACAGCGATGTTCTGCCGACCGCCGAGACTACAGTAACGACTTGGCGCTATACGACAAGTGAGCCGAATATGTACTGGACAGAGCCTGACTTCAACGACTCTTCGTGGGCTCTTGGAGGTGCAGGTTTCGGCACGGCGGAAACGCCGGGCGCTATTGTCAATACGACTTGGGATACATCCGATATCTGGATGCGAAAGGGGTTTTCTTCCGACATAACACCGGAAGAGCTGGAGAGGGTTGTATTGAGGCTTAACCATGACGAAGATGCAGAGGTTTATATAAACGGGGTTCTCGCAGCATCATTTACTGGCTATACGACGTCCTACTTTACCGCAGCGATAAGCGAACAGGCAAGAAACGCCATTGTAACGGGCGCTGATAATGTTCTGGCCGTACATTGCTTTCAGAGTGCAGGCGGGCAGTACATTGATGCAGGAATCACGATTGAGACGATAATCTCTAACGAAACGGACTGCGGCGCAGCCGGTTTTGTTACGGCAGACCTTAACAGGGACTGCACTGTTGACATTGATGACCTCAAGCTTCTTGCGTCCCGGTGGTTTGATTGTTCTGAACCCGAAAAGACAGGTTGCGAAAGTAATCTTTGACGGAAAAGTAAAATGCCGGGGTAGTGTTCTCGTCGGCCGAATTAATTTTATATTTATGGAGAAAAAGATTTCATGAAAAATTCAAGGACAGTTCTCGCGCTTGCAGCAATTGTTGCGGCAATTCTGCTCGCGCCCTGTACAATCAGTAAAGCTTCGGCTGCAGTAAGGCCGCCGTCGGTGCCACTTGTGGCTTGCGACCCTTATTTCAGTGTGTGGTCAGCAAGTGATGAGCTTGCCGGCTCCACAACACGCCACTGGACAGGCCACGAACAGCCAATGACAAGCATGGTCATGGTTGACGGCCAGGCTTTCCGCCTTATGGGCGAGAAACCGGAAGTTGTAAACTCAATGAGCCAGAAGTCTCTTGAAGTGCTTCCCACGAAAACGACTTATACATTTGAGGGCGCCGGCGTTGCGGTTAATGTTGTATTCCAGACGCCTCTGCTTCCCGATGACCTTGAGCTGATGAGCCGTCCGGCTTCATACATCAACTGGTCAGCCAAGTCTATCGACGGAAAAGACCACGCGGTCAAGGTTTACTTCGATGCTTCTATGGATCTCGCAGTCAATGACAGAGACCAGAAGGTTGAATGGTCTAAGGAAAAGATTGCCGGCCAGGACGTTCTCAAGGCAGGTACAGTCTCGCAGAACATTCTTGCTCGCAAGGGTGATAATGTACGCATAGACTGGGGCTATATCTACGTTGCCGCAGGCAAGGATCAAAAGCCCGTTACCGCTATCACCAAGGCTCAGAGAGCAAGGCTTTCGTTCGTAAGACGTGGCAAGATGACTGCCGCAGTCGATACGGATATGCCGCTTGCGGTTGCCGATAACGCACCCGTTATGGCTATGCAGTTTGACCTCGGCAAGGTTGGAAAGTCCGCGCAGGGCTGCCAGGTTGTTCTCGCCTATGACGACATCTACTCTGTTCTGTACTTCGGCCAGCAGCTCAAGGGATACTGGAAGAAAGACGGCCAGACAGCCGAACAGATGATCGAGGCGGCTGTTAACGATTACGACTCAATCGCAAAGCGCTGCGAAAAGTTTGATACAGAGCTTATGGCAGACCTTCTCACATCAGGCGGCGAAGACTACCAGACAATCGGTGCTCTTGCTTACAGGCAGGCTCTCGCGGCCAACAAGATCGTTGCCGACAAGAAGGGCATGCCGCTGATGTTCAGCAAGGAAAACTTCAGCAACGGCTGCATGGGTACGGTTGACGTATTCTATCCGTTCGCGCCGCAGGTGCTCCTGCTCAACACAACCCTCGCCAAGGCGACAGTCGTTCCGATTCTTGAATACGGCAGAAGCGAAAGATGGCGCTTCCCCTTCGCCCCGCACGACATCGGCACATACCCGCAGGCTTTGGGGCAGGTTTACGGCGGCGGCGAGCGCAGCGAAGACAACCAGATGCCCGTTGAGGAATCAGGCAATATGATTCTTCTGATGTCTGCGATAGTTCAGGCAGAGAACGATGTTGAGTTTGCAAGGCAGTACTGGGACATTCTCACAGTCTGGGCTGAATACCTCAAGAGCAAAGGCCTCGACCCCGAAAACCAGCTTTGCACCGATGACTTCGCGGGCCACCTCGCGCACAACGTGAACCTTTCGGTTAAGGCTATCGTTGCTCTCGGTGGTTATGCGAAACTCGCCGATATGATGGGCGAAAAAGATGTAGCCGCTTCATACCGCAAGACAGCTGAAGAGTACGTTTCACGCTGGCTTGAGATGGCAGACGATGGCGACCACTACCGCCTTGCTTTCGACAGAGAGGGCACCTGGAGCCAGAAGTACAATCTCGTCTGGGACAGGCTTCTCGACCTCAATCTCTTCCCCGAGAGCGTAGCCAAAAAGGAAATGGCATACTACAAAAAGATGCAGAAGACCTATGGCCTGCCGCTTGACAACCGCAGCGACTACACAAAGCTCGACTGGATCGTCTGGACTGCCTCTATTACAGGCGACAAGGATGATTTCAAAGCGCTTACCGCTCCTATCGTGAAGTTCCTCAACACAACCCCCGACCGCGTTCCGATGACTGACTGGTACTGGACACAGAATGCCCGTCATCGCGGCTTCCAGGCTCGTCCGGTTGTCGGCGGAGTATTCATCCGCATGATGGATGACAAGAAGATGTGGGAGAAGTGGGTTGAGAACGGCGAAAGCGTTGAAGGCACCTGGGCTCCGATCCCCAAGGCTCCGAAGGTCGTAACGGTTGTTCCGACGGCACGCGATGCTCAAATCATCTGGTCTTACACAACCGATAAGCCCGCAAACGACTGGATGAAAGCAAACTTTGACGATTCTTCGTGGAAGAAGGGCAAGGCCGGCTTCGGCTCAAAGGGCACTCCCGGCGCCGAGCTTGGCACTGAATGGACAAGCTCGGATATCTGGATTCGCAGGACGTTCGAGTTCAAGAGCGATTCTAATGAATTCCTTAAGTTCTACGCGCACCACGATGAAGACGCGGAAGTTTACGTCAACGGCGTAAAGGTAATCGAGCTTCTCGGCTTTACCGGCAACTATCAGGCTTTCGAGCTCAGTGAGCGCTTCAAGAAGGCTCTCAAGGACGGCGAAAATACAATCGCCATCCACTGCCACCAGGAAACCGGTGGACAGTACATTGACGCCGGCTTCTCGCTGGTTATTCCGCAGGAGTAGCAACTTAATATGAAGTTGTTGACAACAATGACTTTACTAAGTACCGTAGCGGTTCATTCCGCTACGGTTACTTATTTATTTGGAGAGGTAGATTTTTCGAGTAACGAGATTTCTACCTCCTCTTCATCAGCTTTTGTTGAGGCAGGCGCTGATGAAGAGGTTGAGCTGTTTGCTCTTGGCGATGTTCGCCTTACAGGCGGTCCGTTTCAGTGGGCGCAGCATTCAAATACCGAGTATCTTCATTCTCTCGACCCCGACAGACTGATGTCTCTTATGAGAAGAGGCGCGGGGCTTGCGCCAAAGAGCAATCAGCATTACGGCGGTTGGGACAACTGGGGTTCGA
>JBFWMM010000002.1:136788-161100 GCA_050251615.1 Phycisphaerae bacterium | reverse complement strand
TGCCGGAGGATCGGCCGCAGGCGAAATAAACTCTGCGTAAATATTTTTTTGTTTTTATGTAGAACTTCACTTAAGTTATGGTATTATTCTATATGTGGCTTGCGATAGTCGCTTAAAGTGTTGTATTAAGACGAAAGGTTTATGTAATGCTGTTCATATTTTTGGGCTTGGATGTCAGTCCGTTTTTTGTATGGATGCTTGTTGGCATGTGCCTGTTTTTGTTGGAGTTTGCAGCTCCAGGGCTGATTGTGGCCTTTTTCGGCATAGGCGCCATAATCACGGCGATTATAACAAAGTTTGCAGACATCTCCCTCACCTGGCAGATTTTCTGGTTCATTTTTTTTTCTGTGGCCAGCCTCGTGCTGCTCAGGAACACTTTCAAGAAAATCTTTTACGGCGATAAGAAGGCCGGCGAGCTGAGAGACCTTGATGATGCCGGCGCTATCGGAAAGATTGTAACAGTTACAGAGAAAATAACCCCCGAAATCCCCGGTAAAGTCGAGTTTCAGGGCACATCCTGGAGCGCAAGCGCAGATGAGGTAATTGAGGCCGGTGAGAGGGTTGTTATTAAAGCACAAGAGAATCTTATGCTCACGGTCTCACACCGCCAGAGCTTATAAACAAACTTTTTATACCAAAGGAGAAAAACAGTGACTCAGTTAATTCTTGCAACAGGCTCGGCCGGCGGGTTCATACTGATGCTTGTCTTTGCGGCGATTATAGTTATCGCGGTACTGAAAACAGCACGCATTGTACCGCAGAAAAGCGCTTTTATCGTGGAAACGCTCGGTAAGTACAAAAAGACCCTCAGCGCCGGCTTCCATATCCTGATTCCCTTTATCGACAGGGTCGCGTACAAGCACACCCTCAAAGAACAGGCGATTGATGTACCGCCGCAGAGCTGCATCACAAAAGACAATATCAGCGTTGAGGTTGATGGTGTGCTGTATCTGCGCGTGATAGATGCGGAAAAAGCTTCCTACGGCATCGACAACTACCTCTACGCCTCCATTCAGCTCGCGCAGACTACAATGCGTAGCGTAATGGGTAAACTGGAGCTGGACAAGACGTTTGAAGTGCGCGAAGAGATCAACAAGACTATCGTTGACGCGGTCGATAAGGCATCAGACCCCTGGGGCGTAAAAGTTACCAGGTATGAGGTTAAGAACATTCAGCCTCCTCAGAGCATTAAGGACGCGATGGAGAAGCAGATGCGTGCTGAGCGTGAGAAGAGGGCTCTGATAGCGCAGTCCGAGGGTGAGAGGCAGGCAAAGATCAATCGCGCAGAAGGTATCAAGCAGGAAGCTATCAGCCTGTCAGAAGGTGAGAAGATGAAACGCATCAACGAGGCTGGCGGCAAGGCGCAGGAAATTCTGCTTATAGCCGAAGCTACAGGTAGAGGGCTTGAGAGAATTTCTACGGCCATCAACGAACCTGGCGGCAAAGATGCCGTGAATCTGCGTATCGCAGAGCAGTATATCACCGAATTCGGCAACCTCGCCAAGACCAACAACACAATGATCATCCCCAGCAATCTCTCCGACATTGCCGGAGTGGTTAAGACATTGACTGCCGTTGCAAAACAGACTGATATAAGCTGAGCTGAACCTTGACAATGACAGCTGAAATATCAGACTCATAATTTAAAATCCAGATTCAAAAAGGGCGTCCGCTTGAAAACGGGCGCCCTTTTATTGTCTATGTCGGTTTGGCGGGTCAGTCGATGTTGCAAATAACGTATTTATCGAGCATATCGACGCTGTCAAGCGCAGTCTTTGCGTTGCCGCAGATGTCCTGGTCAAGAGTGAGAGCCATAAGCGCCTTACCGTTTGCGCGGCCCACGCTCATCGTGCCGATGTTAATGTTGCACCTGCCGCAAGCGCCACCGATAGCGCCGATAACGCCGGGCTTATCGCAGTACCAGGCAAGCATAACACGTCCTGCCGGCGTGAATTCGACATCATAGCCGTTCACGCTGATGATCTTCTCGATACTGCCCTCGAATACGGTGCCTGTGATGCTGGCCTCGCCTTTGTCCGTCTTAACCTTCGCAGTGAAACGCGAGGAGAAGTTGGAGCTGTCTGTGCCCTTCACTTCCTCAATACGGATGCCGCGCTCTTTTGCGAGGAAGCCCGCATTGACGATATTAACATTCACATCAAAGTTGGGCTGGAGCAGGCCGATAATAAATGACGTACTCACGGCCGAAATATCCTCATCAGCCACCTCTCCTCTGTACTCCAGTGTTACCTTCTGCACGCGCCCGTCTTTGAGGCAGTTCATCAGCGTGCCCATCTTAGCTGAAAGCGTGCTGAACGCTGTAACAATCTTCGGAGTAGAATCGCCCATGCTCGGAGCATTGAGAGCGTTCTTGATCGGGCCTCCCTTGATAGCGTCCATAAGTATCTTCGCCGCTTCCACTGCCACCTCAATCTGGGCTTCTTCCGTGCTCGCGCCGAGGTGTGGCGTTACGATGCAGTTATCGATTGTCTCAAAGCGCCTGTTCTTCGGGGGTTCTTCCGTGAATACGTCGAGCGCAGCGCCTGCGATGACGCCCTTTTCGAGCGCATCGTAGAGGTCGTCCTCGTTGATGATGCCGCCGCGAGCGCAATTGATAACGCGCGTTGTGGGCTTCATCATCGCGAGTGTATCGGCGGAAATCATATTTTCAGTATCTTTGTTGCGCGGGATGTGCAGAGTGATGTAGTCGGAGTTTTTGTAGATGTGCTCCAGATTCTCCGCAATCTCAATGCCGAGTTTAATCGCTTCCTGCGGGATGCTGAACGGATCGTACCCGACAACCTTCATATTAAAGCCGAGCGCCATGCGGACAACCGCCATGCCGATACGGCCCAACCCGATGACGCCGAGAGTTTTGTTGTTGAGCTGGTTGCCCATGTAGAGTTTGCGGTCCCAGCCGCCACTCTTCATTTTGTCGCAGGCCGGTACAATCTTCCTGCTGAGACAGAGCATAAGCGCCATTGTGTGTTCGGCGGCGCTGAGTGTGTTGCCGCCCGGGGTATTCATAACGAGCACGCCTTTTCTCGTGGCCTCGGGGATATTGATGTTATCCACTCCCACACCCGCTCTCGCGACGCCCTTGAGTTTGCCGCAGTTTTCGAGTACCCTCGGCGTAACAGTCGTGGCGCTGCGGATTATCAAGCCGTCATATTCGCCGATAATGTCCGCCAGTTCTTCCTCACTGAGGCCCGTCTTTACAACCGCCTCAAAGCCCTCTGTCGCATTGATTAAGTCTATGCCTTCCTGAGCAAGCTTATCTGAGATCAGAATCTTATACATTTACAGTTCTCCAAGCGCTTTGTTAAAAGCTGTTAATATTGTCTTTGTTTACCACTCTCCAAAACTCGTATCGGCCAGCTCATCAGCTATCCTGTACTTATTTCGCTCACAGTCGTAAAAATGTCTTAATATACAATGTGCATTTGCAGTTGCAAGCCTTGAACATGTTTTTTCTACGTCTTTTTCACATTCTATGTCGTAGCTTGTGATATTGTACTTCTCTTTCTCCGGCCAGAGCTTTTCTCCCGTAGAAACATCGTAGTATAACGCTGCCACCTTCATTGAAGCCGAGTAATAGCCGAGCTGGGAAAGCTTAAGCATATCGAGCTTCATCAACTCTATGTAGAGTAATTTTGAAGCACCCAGCTCCTTTGCCTTTGCGGCGGGGTCGAAGCCCGCGGCGAGCGATTCAAGCTCGTTGTAGTCGCGGTAGGTGAGGATATTGCCCTCAATGTAGCTGTCCTCGAAGTAGGTTTTGAGATACGCCTCAACGTTATCAGCCATCTGCTTGCGTATGCTGACGGGCGTATCTATATAAGATGGCTGCGCGACATACACGAAAATCTTCTCGCCATTCTGCATGTCGGCGGCGATGTCGTACTCCCTGTCAATCCTGGCAGGCTCATTGCCGCTCAGCAGAATACTGGCTATCGAACAGCCCCCTGCCGGCAACAACGCCGCGAGCAGTAAGACAAGAAGCATTATTTTATTTTTCATATCCAAACTCTCTATCATTCGCAACAGAGGCTTCAGAGCCTGTACTGCGTTATTTTCCACAGCCATACGGCCAGAGTAAACAGCGCCATCAACAAGACAGCAACTACAATTCTTCGCTTTGTAAACAATGCCGCCGCCCTTTTCAGGCGCCCGGCACCGCTCAAAGCGTACAGACTCACGCACCACAGTACAATGCTGAGCAAAGCCAGCATAAACCCTGCCGGCTGCTCGGCAAAAGAAGCAGCGAACCTGCCCTTGGCGAACAGCACAAAGGCGCTCGTCATGGAGCAAAAGGGGCACGGCAAGCCGTGAACCTGTTCAAAACCGCATATCCCGAACACCGACTCACCTTCAAGAAATCCTGCTGCAAAGGCTCCGGCAAGCCCCCAGCCTGCTGTAATAAAGCAGAAGCCCAGCAGAAAAACCTTACGTACCGTGTTCAATGATTTTTTCCTTAATACTCCTCTTCTACAATCGCAGGAACCGCGCCTGAAATCAGAGCCATCTGTCTGATGAGCTCCTCTTCATCGGCCTGATACATCCAGTCAAGCACTTTCTGGAAATCATCACTCTGCGGGATGTTGGTAAGGGCGTAAAGAGAAAGCAACCTGATTGGCCACTCATCATCGTCAAGCGCTCCGGAGAATTTCAGTTTCGCATCGAAAGACTGATCTGCCCCGCGAAGGACATTCAGCATAAGGAATTTTACCTGCCAGTTCATATCGTCGATGCTCATATCAAACGCCTTTGACAAAGCGCTGTCGGGGAAGGGGTTTCTGCGGTAAACCACGCCGTATTTCTTCGCGGCAAGCTTCTCAGCTACAAGCCCGTCAAGCAGACGAAGCGTATTTATTTTCTGGCCGGCGTAGCCCTTGTTGAGGGCATCGAGGCGCTGGGCGAGAAGCTCCTCTGTAAGAACGACTCCAAGCCTTTTGGCAGTAGTAGTTGCGGGGAGAATCTTGCTTGTCAGCTCGCCCGATTCACTCTCAAACGGGTCGAAGTAGGCCTGGAATGTTATCACGAGGTTTGCCTGCGGAAACTGTTGCAGAATTCTGCCAAGCATCGGTGCTTCGCTATTGATATATATAGGCACGCATAGCGTTCCGCCCGGGCGAACGGGTGAAACGGGCGTAATCTTCTTCTTGATCTCAATCGGCTTGATGCCGTCAATATCGCCCACAATTTTCACCTTCACATCGATATTACCCTTGAAGAAGGCGTTATCGTTGATAACAAGCGGCTGCTTGCCGTTGTTGGTTATGATGATGTAGAGGCTCAGGTCTGCGCCGTAACTGAATTCCACGCCACTGAGGCTGAGTTTCGTTGTAATGACATCTTCGGGCTTATAGAATACCGGCGTAACTGAATCCTGGAATGAATTTTCCAGATTTTGATAGAGCAGGTATGTGTCATACGAAGAGACGTATGTTGAATTGTGGTCTGCGAGCTGCTCGAACGCCTTTTCTGCGAGGAGCGAGCCAGGCTCCATCTCGATGAGATCTCTCAGCGTGCGGCAGGCTTCGTTATCCTGCTCCATAGAGAACTGCGCCAAAGCGTAAGTATAGCTTGCTATCTGGTTGTAGTTGCGAAGCGGCTCGACAATCTCCAGCGCCGATGCCACATCACCCGACTCCAAGAGGGAATAGCCGTAGAGAGACTGCACATCAACAGACTTCGTGTTGCGCGCGTAAGCTCGCTTGGCCATCTCCACACCACGGGAGGTGTTTTTATCAAGGAAGAAATAAAAGTACGCAAGCTGCTCTTCCGTAACATACGGGTTGCCGCCCTGGAGCATCTGCTCTGCTATTGTGGAAAGCTCGGTGAGGCGGTTGCGTCTTTCGGAGCGTGAAAGCGGTTCGCTCATCAGCGAAATATATTCAACCACGATATTGAAATCACCCTGCCCTCTGATACGGTTTATAATCTTCAGGCAGTTCGCCTCGCCATGCTCTACATTATAAGCGCTCAACACCCACGGCAAATAAACTCTCTCGGGGATGTTCTTGTCGGGGTTTTCATAGACAAACGCGTCCGCCGCGTAGCCGTATGTATCACGGGCAACATTGAAAAGACCGTGTTTGAAACAGTAGTCGGCAAAATCAAGCACAATTTCGAGGCTGTACGGGTCGAGGATAATCTTCTTTCGCAGGTACGGACCTGTGCTGTAAACAGTAACGTATTCGGGAGCAACCTCCGCTATACGCTCAAATGCAACGACATTGTACGGGTCCTTTTCGTATGCGATTTTAAAATGCTTCACGGCTTCATCAAAATTGCCGGTCTCCGCGATGAGGGAGCCGAGATATGTACTGAGCTGGGAAGAGAACTGGTCGTTCGTTGAGCCGATGTCTTTATTGAAGGCATCAAGAATCTGCTCCCTGCGTTCACGCGTGGGCGCTTTGCTGAGGAGGTAGCGTATGCCCTGCATCGCCATCTCAGAATCGCTTGTCCCTGTTACATAGCGGTAGAGCATCTGTTTGACATCATCGGAGTAGTCCATTTCCTGGTCAATGTTCACCGCCTTGAGCATTTGAGGCAACATTATATTCATCGTCTTATCGAGCTTCTGGGCAGCCTTGATAAGGATAATAGCCTCGCGAGCCTCTTTCACGTTGACATATTCCGGTTCCAGAATATCACAAGCTATATCAAAGAAAGTCTGGGCGGTCTGGGGTGAATAGATGCTGTCAAGCTTCTCAGCTTCCAGCTCGGCAGCACCAACCACCGAACAAAACAGCACTACCACGAAAAGTGAAAAGATCATCTTTCGCATATATTCGAGTTTCTAAAGTTAAACAGAAATATCATATTCGTTCTCGCCCCCGGCTGAGGGCACCGGCTTCATTGTACAGAATTACGGCAAAGAACAAAGCGTAAATATGCACAGCGCACCATCTATCTATATCTTTTCAAGCTTTGCATACCTCTGGATAAGAGTTTTCGTCTGACCCTTAAACTGTACTGTTACAACACTGTCGCCGCTCTTTTCCACGCAGTTAATCACGATTCCCGTGCCGAATTTCGAGTGCCTTACGGCCATACCCTTTTTGAAGGCCGCTTGTAAATCTGACGATGCCGTAGAGCTGTGAGCCGGCTTCTTTGCAGGCGTACAGGAGGGCTTGTCGTAGTATGAGGATGTCGTGCGCCAGCCGGCCGGCTCGCTCGGGTACCGGCTTGGCTCCTCGGTCGTGAGGCCTGCTTCCGAAAGAAAAACAGACTGCATAGCCCTTATCTGCTGGCCGCGGATATTGCGGTATTTTGTCCTGCTGATTGCGAGATTCAGCCGCGCGCGTGTTATGCCGACAAAAAACAGTCTTCGCTCTTCCTCAAGCTCCTCGGGGTTGCCCTCGCTGCGCTCATGCGGCAGAACGCCCTGCTCGAGGCCAATAATATAGACGTTGTCAAATTCCAGCCCCTTGGCTGCGTGAAGCGTCATCAGAGACACTTTTCCGCTATCGGATTTGTACGCATCGGAATCGCTGTAGAGCGAAATCATCTGGAGATAATCTTCGAGGGTCGCCCGCTGTTCACGCTCCTGAACGTCATAGAAAGAGGCGCTGTTAATCAGCTCCTCGATATTGTTCATCGCATCCGCTTCGCTGTCTTTGGCGTTTTTGTACGCGATTTCGAGGCCGCTCTTACTATATATCCTCTCAATGAGCTCTGCCACACTGAATTCATCAGAGGCGGCAAATTTACAGAAGTCCTTTATCATACGCGAGAAATCGGACACCTTCTCCACCGCCGCGGCGCTGAGCCCCTCGGCTTCCTGCGGGTTACAGACAACTTCCCACAGCTGCTTTCGGCCGAACATTGCCGCCCTTTTGAGCCTTTCAACGGTGGTATTGCCTATGCCGCGGGCGGGGGTGTTTATCACGCGCTCAAGCGCGACAGTATCGCTCGGATTGCTTATCAGCTTGAGATAGCCAAGCATATCCTTGATTTCCTTGCGATTATAGAACTCCACACCCCTCACAACCACGTATGGCACACGCTGACGGATGAAAGCCTCCTCTATCGAGCGGCTCATGGAGTTTACGCGGTACAGTACGGCAATTTCGTTCGGGTCTGTGCCGGCGCTGATCATCCTGTTAATGCTCGCGGCAACGCTCATCGCCTCCTCGGAATCACTGTCGTACGTGTTTACGCTTATCTCGTTCGATTCGCTACGAACGGGTATAAGGCGCTTGGGTTTTCTGTGCAGGTTTTGCGCGATGAGCTTATCGGCGGCCCTGAGTATGCTCGGGCAGGAACGAAAGTTTTCCTCCAGTTTCACAACCTTCGCATGCGGCCAGTCCTTCTCAAACTCCATTATGATTCGCAGATCTGCGCCGCGCCATTTGTAGATGGACTGGTCGGGGTCGCCGGTAACGCAGAGGTTGCCATAGACAGAAGCGAGCCCTTTGGCGATCTGGTACTGCGCGTTGTTTGTGTCCTGATACTCATCCACGAGAATATATCTGAACCTCTCGCCAAGTTGCCTGCGTACCTCGGGCTTTTCTTTGAACAGAAAAGCAACCTTCATCAGCAAGTCGTCAAAATCAACGGCGTTGTTGCTTTTCAGGCGATTCTGATAACTGTGGTAAATCTTCGCGACAATTTTCTGCTGAAAGCTCTCCGCGAAAGCGTCAACATCATCGGGAAGGAGCAGGTCGTTTTTGTAGTTGGAAATGTATCCAAGCACCCTCGCCGGCGGGAAGTTGGTCGAAGACTGCCCCATATTTTTGATGATGTCCTTAATGCAGCTCTTCTGCTCGGAATCGGAGTAAATGCTGAAATTCGGATTCAGGCCGGCCTGCTCGGCGTACTGCCTGAGTATTCTCACGCAGAGCGAATGAAACGTACTCACATGCGTCCCGCGCGGCACGCCCATCTGAGCAACCCTCTCGCGCATCTCTTCCGCAGCCTTGTTGGTAAAGGTTATGGCGCAGATATTGTACGGCGCAACGCCGCTGTCGATAAGCCTTGCAATACGGCAGGTTATCGTTCTTGTTTTTCCACTGCCCGGGCCTGCTATCACAAGCAACGGACCGTCTTTGTGTTCAACGGCCGCCCGCTGGGCGGCCGTGAGCTGGTCAAGTGAGAATGGCAGAGCCATATCAATCCCTTATTTATTGAGTGTCGGTTTACCGCCCCTCCAATCAGGGCTTTGAAGCTTCCTTCATTTTCTCCGCCGCTGTCTGCTCGTTAAGGCGTTCCTTTTCGAGTTGTTCGTACAGCTCGGGGCGCTCATTCTGGATTCTCGCAAGCAATGACTGACGAAGGTTTTCGGGGTAGTACCCGTCTTGAAGGAACTGTATCAGCGCCATGTAGCGAAGCTTGCCGATAGAAGGCAACATGGCCCTGTCAACATCTTCAGTGCCAAAGCTCTGAAGGTAGTACTGGCAGACGCTTTTCGCCATATTTTCGCGCGCACTGCTCATATCGTCATCGCCCACGGCATACCTGAAATACGCCTCGCGAAGCATCATAAGCACCATCTCTCTGGCGTCTGTAATCGTGAGGCCGTCGAGCTCATCTTTCATTCTGGCGCGGCAGAACGACTGCAAAGGCATATCGTTATCCTCTGTAGGATAGAGCTCGCGCAACTGGGTGAAGGCTTCAGTTGCCTTCTTGATATGCCCTGCCATATAGAGCGTAAAGATGGCGTCTTCGAGTATGTTTCTGTGTCCGTTTTTAAGCGGTCGCACGTTAACTTCCTTTACGCCCTCGTCATTGAACTTGCTGTACTTGTCTATCCTGTCGAGATGAGCCTGATTGTACGAATCGAACATACGCAGGTCGGGCAGGAGGTAGAGAGTCTGGCCGACGGTATATTGCTCCTGCACCTCGCCGGTGTCGAGGTTGCCCTGCTGGACATCGGTCTCCGGGCGCGGAAGCAGCATGGGGACATTGTATATAACTTCCTTACCGTAGCGATAAAGGTTTTTGAGGCTGTGGAAGATAATTCTGTCGGTGTTGAGCTCATCGAGAGAGTATTCGTCCTTATTGCCGGCGATTTCGAGGCCGGTTTGCGCCCAGTAAATCGCATGGGCATCAGGATGCTCCCAGCTCATGGGCTGCTTCTCGCCTGTGGTCAGGTCAACAGGGCCGTACATATTGTTTATCCGTATCATTCGGTCGATGTCAAATTTCCACGTGTTGCGTAGCAGATTCGCCTGACAAAACACAACGATCTTGTCGAAGGGCTCTGTTTCGATGTTGTCGTTGAACACCTGTACAAGAGGAATCGGAAAACCCTGCCCCGCACTGCCGAGAATGGCAAACATTCTGCCTGAAAAATCGGTGTCTTCTATCTCATCGCCGAAAACTTCCGGCGAAGCTTTTTTCATCTTCGCCACAAGCTGCGCCACCTCTTCGCTCGAATCTATAAGCTCGGTAAGTGTGAGAGGCGCCTGCCGGAGCTGCTCGAAATGCTCATTTGTGTTCGGCTCAATCAGCGGGCGTACAGCGTTGGAGAGCTGTATTTTGTAGTACTTATGTACATCGTCCGTTACGCCGGAAATCTTATGTTGGAATATCCAAGCCAGCGAGCGATAGAGCATTATCGAATGCGGATTCTGCTCAATGCCCTTGTCTCTGAGCAACTCATAACCATTGCGAACCCATTTCCAGCGCTCCTCCGGCTCGGAGGCCGGCATTGCCACGGATATGTTGTATGCCATATTCCACGCCTGAAAATCCCATACAGCGCTGAAACGTGGTTGCATAACAGTAATCCAGTCTGCAAGCTGCTTGGCGTCGAAAAACTTACCTTCCTCCTTGAGCCTGTCTGCTCTCATCCAGAGAACATCGACAACAAGCCCGCGGAAAGCTCCCATCGCAACTGTCGCAAAGGCCAGCGAAGGAGGCGCGTTTTCGAGAGGTTCATTGGCTACAAGCCCGAACTCCTTACGTTCCGCTTGAAGGCTCGAAAGGCGCGTTGAGGCGGTGTAGAGGAGGCCTGCGCCAAAAGACACAAGCAGAAGATATATGATTAAAGACTTGAATCTCATTCTAAACAGTTACCTTTGCCACTTCTCTCTTGTTGAAAATGAGCGCACCGAGGCCCAGCATCGCTCCGCCTTTTATTACCGCTGTTATCGCAAACATCTTGAAGATGTAGAGCCAGCTTATCATACGAGCTGAAAGTATCATTGCCGCGGGGTTGCTGTCTCCATCAAACGAGGGCATTATATACAGCAGCGGCTTGACTGTCAGCGCGTACACAATGCCGGCCTGCGTGCCGAGGTCGTCAATGGCCTCGAAAATGAAGCCGTGTACAGAGCCTGTGATATAGATTACCACGGCCACAAAAAAGGCCACGGGAAATGAAAGCCAGGTTGTCAAAGCGACGCCGAGTGCTGTAAGGAAAAATAAACGCACTAAAATCAGCAGATTTGCCTTGAAGAAATTAGCTCCGAAAGAGCCGCTCCTGTACAGAACCTCAATCTCCTGCGGGATTATGGTTGTGCCGTTGTAAACATTCTGAAACTCCACATTCACAATACCATCTGAAGCAACGGTCGATGAGGGAATTTTGAGCTCGTGCGAAACCTTAATCGCGTCTCTGCGGAGGTAGCTGTCGTAGATTGGCGTCTGCTCTTTCTGGGGGTTGTCCATCTGGCGCAAATCGCCCACAACCCACCTGCCGCTGATCATATTATCCGGAGGCGAGCTGGACGCTTCAAGCTTGAAGCGAAGGTAGATGTAATTATCTCCGGCTTTCGGTTTGATATTGCGGAAAGTCCAGCGCTTTACCTCGCCATCGGCAACGGAGCTTTCGCCGTATTTCATCCTCGAAACAGCGCCCTTGACGAACTGGTCGAGCGTCATATTTTCGCGCGGCAGCTGCTCCAGCTCCCTGAGCCTGTAATAATCATCACGTGCTTTGAGCTTGAACGCCTTTTCATCGAAATCGGCAAGAACTGCCGTACGGGCGATGTAAAATTCGTCGTTAGCGCGGGCAAGCTCATCGCGGTCGGGTGAGGTGAACCGCGGAATGTTCATCGTTATGAGGTACACAAGCCCGCTGAAAAGTACAAGAAATGCAGTATTCAGCAACATCACGCCGCAAAACTTACCCAGCAGAATCTCATACCTGGCAACGGGTTTTGTGATGAGGTTGAAAATCTGCATACCCTTGATGTCACCGGAGAGGGCAAAGCAGGAGAGGGTAACCGTGAGCAGGCAGAGGATCAGGCTCACAAGCGAAAGTGCATAGCTGGAGAATGTTTGCAGGCGCCCGAGGAGCGAGCCATCGCCCACGATATTCAGTGCAAGATACGGAATTACCGCAAAAAGGATGATGATGAGCGCAAGCGCCACCTTCATCCTCACCATCTGAAAGAATGTCGCTTTGGCTATGACGCGAACATTACGCATCGGAGTCTCCCATCAGCTTCTTGAGAAGGTCGTCTTTGACCTGCTCCGCCGGCTCGGGAATGCTCTCCACGCTGTCAACTTCCACATCAGCGCCGCTCTTCTGCTGCGCGCCGACAAGGCCGCTCAGGATCTCCCCGTCCACTTTCGTCTCATCCGCAGGCACGCTCTTGCGCTCAGTCTTTGATGCAACTGCGTCTGTATCGGAGGGCTCGGGCGCCGCCTTTTCAAGCTTGGCGCTCACAAGCTGTTCAAGCACCTTTTCGGAGCCCGTCTGCTCCTGCTTCTTCTCGCCGCCAAGAAAATCGCCTATCTTGCGGCTGCTGTGCGCGCCGCCTGTTACGACCTTGTTGTTTTGAGCCTCGGTTACGATGTTTATGAACAATTCTTCGAGGCGGAATGTCGGCGAGCTGATCTCACATTTTGCGCCGGATTTTTCTATTATCTCACGCACCTTTTTTATGGTCTCGTCGGACACGTTGTCGGTAAGAATCTGGCACTTGTCAGTCTGTTTGAGCAGGTCTTTAACACTGCCCTCGCACTGCACCTTTCCGCCGTACAGCACACATACCCTGTCACAAACGTCCTCAACATCCGCCAGCAGGTGCGAACACATAAGCACAGTCTTGCCGCGGTCGGCGAGGTGCTTGATGAGGTCTTTTATTTGTCTTGTACCGATGGGGTCAAGGCCGCTTGTGGGCTCGTCGAGAATCAGCACATCCGGGTCGTTTATGAGTGCCTGCGCAAGACCGATGCGCCTCTGCATGCCCTTGGAAAATGTTCCGACGGGCCTGTTTGCAACGCTCGAAAGCCCCACCATATCAAGCAGAGAATCGATTCGCATCTCCAGCACCTTCGGCGCGATGCCGAAGAGGTTGCCGTAGAAATTGAGCGTCTCGCGGGCGGAGAGATACTTGTACAGATATGACTCTTCCGGCAGAAAGCCCACGCGCTCTGATATGCGCGGCTCACTGCTCAGTCCACCGAGAATGAATGCCTTGCCGCTTGTGGGGTGCAGCAGGGAAAGGAGCATCTTTATCGTGGTGCTTTTGCCGGAGCCGTTGGGGCCGAGCAAACCATACACCTCGTTATGCTCGATTCTAAGATTAAGCTCGTCCACAGCGAGTACCCTCGTCCTGCCCCACCAGTCCTTGAAGGCCTTACTCAGTGATATGGTTTCTATTGCGTATTGGCTTGCCACGTCTATTTCCTCTGTGCTTTTCGCGTTAGTTTATCGCCTCAAAAGGGCGCTTCGTTCTCATCTTTTGCCAGGACTGTTTCATGCGTGTCGAGGTGTTCGCCGAAGCGTACGAGCCTTGCGCTGTTGAAGATAACAATCAGCGAGCCAACAAAATGCAGAGGCGCCGCAACCGCAGCCGAGATAACGCCTGCGAGTGTGAGCGCAATGCCTATCACGATGAACATACTTCCAAAAAGCAGGTTCTGTGAAATTACGCTTCTTGTCTTGCGTGAAATGTTCACGAGGAACGGCAGACGGCCGAGGTCGTTATTCATAAGCGCTATTGATGCCGAATTGATGGCAACATCACTGCCTGCGGCGCCCATCGCTATACCGAGATTACCCTCGGCGAGAGCAGGCGCGTCGTTGATGCCGTCGCCGATAACCGCGACAATATGGCCGTCATCTTTGATCTTCTTTACAATTGTGAGCTTGTCCTGCGGCAGGCAGCTTGCGCGATAATCCGTGCAGCCCAGCTCCGCAGCCACTCTCCCTGCAACCTCTTTCCTGTCTCCGGTGAGCATTGTGATACGTTTGAGGCCGGCTTCGATGAGCGCGGCTACTGCCTCCCTCGCCTCGGGCCTTGTCTTATCCTGCATACCAATCCAGCCGAGGCACTTGCCGCCTCTGGCGATATAGAGCGTGCTGAAGCCCTCTTCTTCATGCAAGGCAGGATCTGAAACGCCGCTCAAATCTATTCCGTTTTCATTGAGGAAGCTGTCGCGACCGATCAGGACAACTTCGCCCGAAACATGCGCGCGTACGCCCTTGCCGGGTACTTCCTCGAAGCCTTCGCTCTCAAGCAACCCTACGTTCGCTTCCTTTGCAAGCTGCAAAAGCGCGCGTGCGGCAGGGTGCTTACTCATCGTCTCTGCCGACGCCGCCGTGCGCAGGAGGTCTGCCGGTTCCGTGCCTGCGGCGGGCTCAAGCTTGGTTACATACAAACGCCCTGTTGTGAGGGTGCCTGTCTTATCGAATACCATAGCGGTAAGTTTACCCGCTATTTCGAGGTCTTGAACGTTTTTAACGAATATGCCAAGCCTTGCCGCCGCGGAAATCGCGGCCACCATCGCTGTGGGCGTGGCGAGAATCAGCGCACATGGACAGCTCACAACCAGCACCGCGATGGAGCGGTCGAGTTCTTTTGTAAAGAACCACGCGATTGCGGCAATCATCAGAATACTCGGAATGTACCACTTGATATAGCGGTCCATGATGGTCATAATTGGAATCTTTGTCTTTTCGGCTTCCATGATGAGCTCCTGCACCTTGCCGAGGGTGGTATCATGGCCGGCCTTGGTAACGCGAACATCCACCGCACCGGTAAGGTTGGTCGTGCCTGCGAACACCTGCATCCCCGGCACCTTGTCCACGGGCAGAGATTCACCTGTAATGCTTGCCTCGTTTATGCTTGTGAGCCCTTTAACGACTTCGCCGTCAGCGGCGACGTTATCACCCGGGCGGATACGGATCACATCGCCTGCGGTGAGCTGCGAAACCTTCACTTCAACCTCGGAGCCGTCAGCGTTGATGCGGTTTGCCTTTTTAGGCGTAAGCTTGATGAGGGATTCTATCGAGGCGCGCGCGCCGAGAGCGGTACGCGTTTCCATAAGCTCGCTGAGCAACAGAAAGAACGAAACAATTCCCGCCTCGCGGTACTGTCCTGTCGCAAAAGCGGCAATGATAGCCAGCGCGACAAGCTCATCCATGTGCATATGCCCTTTTATCATACATTTGAACGAATGAATGATAATCGGCAGGCCGAGGAATATGGCGCCGAGCATAGCGCTCAGATCGACAACAGGGTTGTCCTTGCCGTAGATAAACGGGAGCGAGCAGAGGTAGCTGTTGAGCAGGAGTACGCCGCCGGCGAGGGTGGCAAACAAGGCCGCGCTTATCCTGCGCGTCTTGCCCGTCTCGGATTCTAACTCTGTATCGGTTAAGTTTAGATGGTTATGTGCCATAAAGCTATTCTCTGTCAGTTGGTGTTAGTTTGGTCTTTGGCGGCGTCTTTTTTGATGGTCGGGTCTCTGTTTATGAGCACGCGGAACTCCCTGACTTTCCCTTCGGGAGCACCCTGCACAAACACCTTTTCATCAACGTTATCGAGCACCTGCATAATTTTGTCCTGATAGAGCTGCTTAATCACAAGCTCGGGCCTCAGGCGGTATTCCGGCAGAAGCTTGGCGAGATAATCGGCGTTCGCCTCTGCGCTCTTGACAACCTGCGTCTTGTATGCGTTTGCCTCGGCGAGCATTTTGCTACCCTCTCCGGCAAGGCTTTCAAGAGCGCTGTCCTTCTGCTCTGAAGTAGAACTTTCGTCAAGCATAACGCTCAGGATCTGCTCGGCGGACGGGCCGCCGGCTTCGTTGAGCGTCTTTTCGTAGTATGTCATCGCTTCTGTTTCGATCTTGTTTCTGTCCTGCCCTGCCTTGATTGAATCGAGGAAGGCTGAGTTGACCTGTCTTGGCCAGGTGATAGTGAGAATCTGCATATCACGCACGCGAATGCCCGTGGCAAGCGCATCGAGCTGAGCCTGCACCTCACGCTCAACATCCGCGGCAATGCGGGACTTGGCGCTCGTTATGGCTTCGTCAATGCTGTATTTCGCAAGCTCGCCCACAACCGCGCTATCGCAGACGTTTCTCAGCAGTGGCTCTACGCTCTCTGCGATAACGTCAAGATAAAGCTCGCCCGGTTTGACCTGCCGCACATTCACATTGCGGAAGAACGCGTACGGGTCGTCTTCGATTGTCCAGTTGAGCTGCCATTTGCAGTGTACTATGTTGTAATCGGAGCCGACTTCCGCGTCAACTCCCTCGACAGATTCGTTGCGGGTGAGGCAGTAGCCGTCGCGGGTGGGGTTGAGCGAGGCGCCGGGCTGGCCGCTGCCGTAGTACCAGAAATCTTCTATCTCAAGCTTTTTCGTGCTTGTTACGGGAATCTTCACGATCTCATCAATGGGATAGGGGAAAGACCAGTGAAGGCCGGGATCTTTCAGCACGGTTCCGGATGTGTCCTTTATCACTGTACCGAATCTCAGCACGATAGCCTTCTCGTTCTTCTCGACGGTGAAAAGGCCCGATGCGAGGAACACGATAACCAGCACAATCATAATCAGCTTGAGGATTGCGAAGCTGATTTTCAGCGCATCGGCAAGAGCCCTGTTCCCTGAATCCAGAGATGCGAACTCTTCGGCCGGAAGCTGATTGTTTTTGTTCATTTCTTCTGTCATATCCGGTGCCTTCGCTTACTCTACTGTATTTTCTGCTGCTTCAACGCTCTGTGCGGGCGAAATCTGCGGCACCTCGCGAAGAAGTTTGAGCGGCTGGGTATCTGCACCGAGAATTACTGTCGTCTTGGATTCGAGGATCTTGCCCAGTGCTTCAAGGTCGCGCAGGTAAAGCGCGAGCTGCGGGTCTGCCTGAAGCATCTTGTAGTACTTGGCAGCCTGAGCATCACCCTCGCCGCGAATCGCAATAACTCTCGACTGAACCGCCGCGAGAAGCTGCTTTTTCTTCTTGTCCGCATCGGTGCGGATACGCGTTGCGGTGGAATTACCCTGGCCGAGAATGTCTTCGGTCTTGCGGTTTCTGTCTGCGCGCATACGGTCGAAAACGGCCTTGGTAACCTCTTCGTTGAGCTGAAGCTTCTTGATGCCCACCGCCACAACCTCGATGCCGTATTCTTTTTCGGCTGCGCCTTTGAGGCTTCCGAGCAGCTCTTCTTCGATCTGGTCGAACTGAATCTTCTCTGCGTCAGTATTGACAAACTCGCTGAAATAGTGGTTGCCGACAACCGCATTTGTGTTGTTGCGCAGCTGGCTGAGCAGGAACTTCTGCACGTCTTTATCCGTTGAAACGCGCTCAAAGAAGAACTGCGGCTGACTGATTCGCCAGATCATATAGGGCGTGATAATAACGGGCTCGCCGCCTTTTGTGGTTGTCTCTTCCTGCTGCCCTTCAAAAACCTGAAGGCGCGAATCAAACTTATGCACTACATCAAACGGCGTGGGCAGCTTGAAATACAGGCCTGGCTCAACCTTCTCGGCAATGGGCTTGCCGAATCTCGTAATAAGCGCTGATTCCGTTTCACGTACCTGGTAGCTGCAAAGCTTGAAGCCGAGCAGTATGATTATCATTGTAACAAGAGTTAGCTTTGGAAGTGTTTTCATATCGTTTTACTTTGTGCTAAGGGTTTTTAATCAAATACTGAGCAAGCTCACGAATTATTGAGGAACCTCTATGTCGTAGAGGTCGGGATTAAGCTTTTCCTGCAGGTCAACAACGATGACTTCGCTGTCGGTATCCTGCGAAACGATAACATACTTGCGTACGCCGGCAAGTGAATTCTCGAGCGTAAGCAGGCGCTGATTCTGGAGATAGATTTCCGGAGCCGCTTCAAACGCCTGTACCTGCGAGCTGAACCTCTCTCCTGCCGCTCTGGCAAGCTCCGCTCTCTGGTACGCATAGACCTCAGCCTCGCTGAGCTTCTCGCTGATCAGGCCACTTGCGCCTGCAAAGGCTTCATCAATCTGTACCATTATGGCCTGCTGCTGCGCGGCGGTAAGGGAATCTTTGCTGTTTTCATAGTCGGTGAGCATGGCGTAGAGCTTTTCAACTTCCTCGAGCGTGCCGCCGAGCTCCGTTATAACCTTATTGCGCTCGGCAAGCGCTTCGAGCACAGACTGCTGCCTCTGCTGAACAGCCCCGATAACATTCTCATAATCGGGAGCAACTTCCATCGGCGGATGCAGGCCTTGCAGCCCCACATTTACAATCATCACGCCAAGCCCGAATGAATCGGCCGCGGCCTGTATGCGCTCCTGAAGCACGGCCCCTGCTTTCATTCTGCCTGCGCCGAGGATACTTTCGTTGTCGCTGCTCTGGCCGCCGAATACATTCGTTTCGAGCCTCGCGCTTGCCATAAAACGGGTAATCTCGCGCCTTGCAATGCTTTCAAGAATCACCTGCGGCTCTTTGTGGTTGTAGAGGAACTTGTAAATATCGCTCACTCTATACTGGAGCGGCACAACCGCGACAACCATACTCACCGGAGGCGCATCCTTCGCGCTTACGGCTGTAGTGCTTTCCGTTGCCACAAGCATTACATTTTCAACTTCCCCATGCTTCTGTCCCCAGAGAAGAGGCTTCTTTACCAAATCGTCTGCTGCTTGGGCTTCAGCTGTATTGGCGGGGTTGTGGCTGCCGATGTCAATCTGCTGAATACGTTCGGTATCATGCACATAGACTTTTTCAAAGGGGGTTGGCAGCTTCATATGCATGCCCGGCCCGATAACGCGCGCGCCGTTGTCTGTAGAGCCTAAATGCTCCACAACGCCCATCTGTCCGGGCCCGACAACCACAAAACAGCTCACCGAATACATGCAAACCGCCAAAAGCAGAAGAAGAGGCATAACAGCCTTCTCTAACAGCTTGTAAAACCAGGTCTGCGAGACTTTGAAACCGAACTGGTAATCGATTGTGCTGGCAGCGGTGTGAAGGATGCCGCCCGGCTCTGCGACGATGCCGAAAAGACGGCTCTCAAGACCCGGGCTGTGGTATGCGCCCTTAATGTGCGGGCGGTAGATGTCGAGAATCGTGTTGAGCAGGGCTTCGGCGCCGAATATCAGCATTACAACCGGAACCGCCCAACAGGCAACAAGCATCGGGATATCGTAGTGAAAAAATCTCGCGGCGAGCGCCAGCGCCATTATAATTGATACGAGAGATGTGGAGAGAAGGCAGTTGCCACCGGCTTTAAGCGGCCTCCAGACGCGCTCTGCGCTCATGCCAGTGGCAAATCGCGCAAGCAGGAAGCTGGCAAACCAGACGAGTACCATCGCTGATGCGCCAAGAAGCGGGCTACTGACGTCCGCAGTAAAGGAGCCGCGAACCTTGTTGATCATCCAGATGCCAACGCCGATGTAGTAGGTGGCGGCAATGAGTGAGAAAACTATCGAGCCCCATCTCTCATAAGCTTTGAGACGCTTGCGGGCGACGTTAAACAGAACCTCGCGCTGCTGGCTCGACTCAAAGATCGTGCTCTGCTTGCTTTTGAGCAGGTTTTCGTCTCGTTTTTCCTGCTCGGCAAGGCCGAAGTTGTGGAAGTAAACGGCAAGATACAGCCATACAATCAAACCGCCCAGAAGCTGCCAGGCAACGTACGTAAGCGGCGCGATTTGCGTTACAAGGCCTGTAATGAGACAGGCTGCGAACCCCACCACAGAAAGTACCATACCGCCTATGGCTACATTCTTCGCTCTCTTAGAAGTTTCTTTCATACATATTCCGTTTTTAGAGAGGCCTTTCCCGCGAAAAGCCAATTTAATTTAGTAAACATTATCTCGACTCACCATCAAAACTTGCCCGTTAAAGCAAACTTAATGCTTTACAACGCCCCGAAAGAGTATAAATTACTTACGGGCGAACCATCAAGTTTAGTGGATTTCGCATAAAAATCAACCATACGGCATAATTATCGGAGATTCCGTTTGCGTACTCTTATAAAACTGTTTGCAGTTACAAAGAACACGTTCATCGAAACGCTCAGACAACCTGTATATTCTATCATATTGGCTATCTGCCTGCTGATGCTTCTGATCAGCCCGTCTATCACGATGTATTCCATTGACGATGACAACAAGCTGCTCAGAGAAATCGCTTATTCTACGATATTCCTTTCAGGGCTGTTCGTCGCGATTTTCGCTTCTGCCGGCGCGATAACGCAGGAAGTGGAAAGCAAAACGGCAAGTACGGTGCTGTCGAAGCCCGTGCCGCGCTTTATTTTCGTGCTGGGCAAATACTTCGGCATTGCCGGAGCCGTTGCAATCGCACACTTCCTATCCTCGGTCGTTATGATGCTGATAATCAGAAACGGCGTTATGCAGACCGCACGCGATGAGCTTGATTGGACCGTAATAACACTACTCTCTGCGATGTTCATTCTGGCAGTGGTCGTGGGGGCGTTTGCGAATTACTCGTGGGGCTGGAACTTCTGCTCGACTGCGGTAATAACAGCTTCAGGAATAGGCGCAATCGGCATGTTGCTGCTCTACTTCACCGATAAACAGTGGAAATTCAACCCCGCGGAAAACCACTTCGCCATCTTCGATTTCTACAGCGTACTGCTGCTGCTTCTGGCGATTCTTGTGTTGGTGAGCGTGGCGGTGCTGTTCAGCACAAGATGCAACATCGTGATAACGCTGCTGATGTGTATCGGCGTATTTCTGCTCGGGCTTGTCAGCGATTATCTCTTCGGCAGGCACGCAGATACAAACCTGCTCTCGAAGATTACCTATATGGTTCTGCCAAACTTGCAGGTGTTCTGGATAAGCGATGCGATATACCTCGACAGCTCCGTCCCCGCGGGATATGTGCTGCGCTGCTCGCTCTATGCGCTGTGCTACTCGACAGGCATGATCTCGCTGGCAACCGCCCTGTTCAGGGGAAGGGAAGTGGGGTAAGGAGCGCATTTCGAGCCGTTTCGCGCGAAAAATGATTCTCATTTGGATATATTAAAGCCTGCTCGCGGAGAGCGCTACGCACAGGGCTCATTTTACGCTTCCGCTCGTTTGAGCTGGGTGAACCCGAGAAAGAAAAATATCAGCCCGATACCGATGAGTATCCCGCAGGGCTCCATCAGCTCTGCATAGCTAAAATTGCGCCAGATACCGCCCTCAAGCGCCATAATCGACCATTTAACCACGCTGATGCCGCTTGCCGTCTGCATCCAGCTCGGCATAAACAGCATAGGTACCATAGCTCCTCCGAACATCGCCATCACCATGATCACCGCCCAGGCCGCGCCTGTTACCGCGCGTTCAGTCTTGCACAGAGTGGATGCGAATGTCATTATCCCCACAAACGAGAATACCGAGCAGAACCCTGCAATTGTCAGGATTAAGAAATTGTTTACGGGCATCTTGAAAATCAGCATCGCCAGCACGATAAGCAAAGCAAGAACCAGCATACTCGAAATACAGCAGGCCACAGCCTTGCCGATAAGCAATTCCAGCCTGCTCACCTGCCCCGCTATGAGCCGCTGGTATGTGCCTCTTTCCCTCTCTTTAACAATCGAGACGGCGAAAGTCAGGGTGCAGGTGAGTACGGCCCAGATCATCGCCTGCGGACAGGTAACCTGAAAGGCCGTTGCGGGGCGATTATTCTTGTGGTTATGCGAAACATCGATCGTCTTAATTTCGTACGCGCTCTCAAAAAATGATTCAAGATGATCCGACATGGCCATTTTAGAAACAAAACCTTTCAGTGACTCAAAGACAGTCTCAACAGCCAATATTTGCTCAAGGGACAAATCAGATGAATTAGATATCTCGCCGTACCACTTATCAATCCTGTTACTCAGCCTCTCAGGGTCGGTAAACTCTCTAAAAAGCATTTTTATACGCACTCTCACCAGGCTACCCTGCAAGAATCCCGATAACATCTTTCGAGACGGGTCAATCGCTATCTCCAGTTTGTCATCTGATGATGAACCGAAATCTGCAAGACTATCGCCAAATCCTTCCCGTATAAATATTGCCGCGCCAAGTTTGCCCGTTCGCACCCTGCTCATCGCCTCCTCTTCGTCAAGCCGCTCGACATTGAGATTCTCCTCCGCGGCCAGCGCCAAGGCAAACTGCTCCGAGATTGCGGTCTTATCATCATCAACAACAACCAGCTTTATCTCGACCGGCCCGCTACCAGAACCTATATCCGACAAAACCAGCCCGAAAAGCAACGCATACAACACCGGGAAGCCAAGCACCCAGAAAAGAGAGGCGTTGTCTTTGAGGAGGACATTGAGGTCTTTGAGCGCAATCGTAATTATCTTTTTCATCAGTCTCTGAGACTCTTTCCGGTAAGGTTGAGAAACACTTCTTCGAGCGTGGGAGAGCCTGTTTTGATTGAAACGAATCGGTAGCCGCTTTGGTTGAGCTGCGCGAGAGCCTTCATCGGCTCGTTCGTTTCAAAGCGCAGGATATTGCCGTTCAACTGGACATTTTTGCCGAGAATGAAAGGCGTCAGCGGCGCCGCATCATCTAGCTCGCGCGTCATCTCTGCCTCTATGTATGAGGTTCCGCCGTGTTCTTCGATAAGCTCATTGAGAGTGCCGGCGGCGAGAACCTTTCCCTTGTCAAGTATCAGGATATTATCACAGAGCCGCTGAGCCTCTTCCATATAATGGGTGGTATAGACAACCGTCTTGCCTTGTGCCTTGAATGCGTCGATTGTCTGAAAGATGGAGTTTCGAGACTGCGGATCCACGCCAACAGTCGGCTCATCGAGCAGGATAATGTCGGGGTCGTTGATGAGTGAACAGGCGAGGTTCAAGCGGCGTTTCATGCCCCCGCTGAATTTAGACGTCTGCACGAAAGAGCGTTCTTTGAGACCGGCAAGCTCAAGGCAGTAATCAATGCGCTCTGCCAGCAGGGAGCCGCCAAGTCCGCACATCTTGCCGAAAAAGCTCAGGTTTTCGCGCGCGGAAAGCTCTTCGTAAATGGCCAGAGCCTGTGGCACGACAGAGAGCCCCGCCCGTACGTCCATCTTGGAAGGATCGGATTTGCCGCCGAGTGAAACAGAACCGCCATCTGCTCTGAGCAGGCCGCACATTATACTGATTGCCGTTGTTTTGCCGGCGCCGTTGGGGCCGAGGAAGCCGAAAGTTGTGCCTTTGGCGACATCAAAACTTACACCATCCAGAGCAATATAGCTTCCGTAGCTCTTACGCAATTCTCTGACTCTTATCATGCAAACACCTTAGCCATTTCCATTTATTTGTTCGTATAATAGTAAGGAATGGATAAAAGTCTATACCATGTGCAAAAAATGATTACGGGGATACCGGCTCTGCAAACAAACACTCTTTTTGAACTTGACGCACTTACATTTTGCGCCGCTGCCGCTATAATTACAAGCTATGATAAACGAAAGACTGATGGAGATACACCGGTTGCTTCGCGAACGCTTCGGGGAGCTCGGATGGTGGCCGGCGCAGAGTGGCTTTGAGGTGGCTGTGGGAGCAATACTCACACAGAATACAGCCTGGGCGAACGTGGAGAAAGCGATAGCGAATCTGAAGCGTGCCGGCATTCTCAGCGCGCCGGCGATAAACGCCTGCCCCGATGAGCAGCTCGCCGAGTTTATCCGCCCCGCCGGATACTTCAACATAAAGACAAAGCGCCTCAAAGCGTTTACCCGCTGGCTGATGAACGAAACGGGCGGCGAAATTGAATTGCTCAAAGATCGCAGCCTTTTTTCTCTGCGCGAGGACTTGCTCGCCGTGAAAGGAATAGGCCGCGAGACCGCAGACTCCATCATACTTTACGCGCTTGATAAACCCACTTTCGTTGTGGACAGCTACACTGCGCGCATATTTATCCGACATCAACTGCTCGATGAGTACGCCGATTACGAGCAGATAAAGGAGTTTTTCGAGGGCGCCTTGCCGCAGGACACCGGCTTTTTCAACGAATTTCACGCGCTCATAGTGGAGCTGGGCAAGAACTACTGCAAGAAAAGTCGTCCAAAATGTACCGGCTGTCCGCTTGAACATTTGCCGCACCGGCTTGATGATGATTATTGAGCGGCCAGACAACTGAAAACCCCAAAACTTATAAACTATAAGTTGCACAGCAAAACAAATTAGTCGCAAAATTTTGTTATAAAAATTGCACTATACTCCACTTTCAGAAT
>JBFWMM010000002.1:122784-136688 GCA_050251615.1 Phycisphaerae bacterium | reverse complement strand
ATTTCTTGTTAATAAAAAACATAAGCGTATTCAAAGAATTACAATTGACATTCCTCTCGGCTTTGTTACCATAGCGTCGAAGTAGTGGTTCTTTGTCTGGCAAACAATAAGTTAATTCATTCGAGCATTGGTTTTTTTAAGGGGGAGCCTCAGGAAAATCAAAAAACGGTGTCATGGTTTGTTGTCTATCCACTGCTCGATATGTAAAGCGGCAGGCAAAATCATTGGTAGAAGTGCAGTATAAAAGATTTGAAAGGGAACGAAAATGGCAAATGGAAAAATGAAATGTACTCTCGCAGCAATGCTCGTGTTGGGATTTGCGGCGGTTTGGCCGGCGGAAGCCGCATCTGTTATCATTGAATACGATCTGGGGGGCATTGATCAAAATGACATCGATGAAGCGTCCGTTCTGTTCGCAGCGGAGAATGTGTCAGCTACTCCACTCACCGCAACCCCCGGATTAGATTTGCTTTCTGATTGGGGAGAGGTTTATCCGGGTGCATTCACTGCGCAGGGCTGGCCTTCGGATTTTGATTTCACCACGGATACAGGGCAGTATTACACGTTCAGCGTTACCAATAACACGAATGACGTTTTGGAGCTGACGGGGCTGACGCTGGCGTTGCTTCGGGGTAATTTTGGCGGAAGCTCAGGTGCGGAAAACTGGGCGTTGCGATCGAGTCAGGATAATTTTGCATCGAACATCATAACGTACGACATCGCCGATTCCAATTACGATGAGCAAATCACATTTGACGGAACGGCCTCCGGCGGCAGGTTCGCATCCGCCCTTAATCTAAATTCCGGAGCAAGCATCGAATTTCGCCTTGGAGGATATTACCCCTCCGGCGAATCAAGAGATTATTCAGGGTTGGCGAACATGACCCCCGGCACTTATGACGGAGATGTAATCAGCGGCGCGGGCAGCAATGTCATTCTGTACGGCACCACGTCTAACCCCGTGCCCGAGCCGATGACAGTAACACTGCTCGCTTTGGGCGGGTTGCTTATAAGAAGAAAAAAATAATTCATCCGCAAGGGCGGTGTATAACCTCTCCTGAGAGCAGACAAACTTGATACCCGTATTGTAAATAAAACATATCACACCCGCCGGAAATAGCAGGTGCTTTTCGCGTGTTCATCATTACAGATTGATGAAACATTCCGCGCGAGCATTGTAGAGACGCAAAATCTTGCGTCTCTACAGATTACGAACGTATATTATCCGTGGCTTCGGTTTGAATTCACCGGCATTGGTTGGCGAAACACAGCGGAGGCGCGCAAGCGCCCCGAAATTGAAGGTTATAACCGTTGCGCTCTTCGCATTGCTTACGCAAAGGCGCCGGCTCAATCGCCTTCGGGGGCGAAATATTTTTCGGTTTTGAGGCAGTATTTCACGAGCATCAGCATCACGGGAACCTCAATCAGCACCCCCACCACCGTTGCCAGAGCGGCGCCGGACTGCAACCCGAACAGCATCGTGGCCGTCGCAATGGCCACTTCAAAATGATTTGATGCGCCTATCATAGCCGTTGGCGCGGCATCTGCGTAGGACAGCTTAAGGCGCTTGGAAAGCCAGTATCCCAGAGCAAATATCAGGCAGGTTTGAATGAAAAGCGGGATCGCAATCCACAGGATTGTAAGGGGGTTTGCGATGATAGTCTCGCCCTTGAATGAAAACAGCAAAACAAGAGTTATCAAAAGCGCCACGATTGTTACGGGTGTGAGGATGTGCAGGAATCGTTCTTCAAACCACGCCAGCCCCTTACGAGCGATAATCCATTTGCGTGATATATAGCCCGCCGCCAGAGGCAGTGCAACGTAAACCGATATCGAAAGCAGCAACGCCTGCCATGGCACAGGCAGCTTGCCGACATTCAGCAGGAGGCCGCCGAGCGGGCCGTAAAGGAAAAGCATTGCCAGAGAATTTATCGCCACCATCACAAGCGTATGGCCGCCGTTGCCTTTGGCCAGATAACCCCAGACAAGCACCATAGCCGTGCAAGGCGCGATTCCGAGCAGTATGCAGCCGGCAAGGTAGCTCCTCCACAGAGGCACCTGAAGCATTTTTACGCCGCCTTCGAGCACCACCGTCCCAACGCCGTAGGCCGCGCCAACGGGCAAATCAAGCCCGAATGGCATCTTCACAAGGTCAACGGCGTCAGCTCCGATTAGATTGTAGAAAATCGTGCCGAGAAAAAGCGATGCGATCGCGTACATCGTAAACGGCTTAATCGCCCAGTTGATAAACAGCGTAAGGCCGACCGGCTTAACGCTTTTGCCGGCCTTGAGCACCTCGGCAAAATCGATCTTTACCATAATCGGGTACATCATGAAGAACAGGCATACCGCAATCGGTATGGATACCACAGGCGCGTTGTTAACGTTGATAGACATACCATCAAGCGCTTTGACAAGCCCGGGCGCAATCTTACCCAGCACTATCCCGCCTGCAATGCAGAGAATCACCCAGATCGTAAGATAGCGTTCAAAAACGTTCAGCCCTTTACCGGCTTTTGCATTTTCATAGTCAGTCATTTCAAAAACCTCGTTTCTTTTTCCCTTGATTTTCAGCTTCTGTAACATTGACACAGCTCATCTTTGCTCTTTTTCCGCAAGCTACGAAGCTGTTCAATGTCCTTTATTATTGTTTCGTCTTCTTTCAAATGCCTCTGCAACCAGCCAAGCATTTCGTTTGCCATCTCTTCATTCTCGGCCAGCCGGTAGTAGATCCAGCGGCCGTCCTTGCGGGACTGCACAAGAGCCGCTTGCCGCAGGATCGACATATGCTTCGATACCGTTGAGGGCGCCAGCGCCAGCAACTCTATAATCTCGCATACGCACATCTCGCCGCCTGCAAGCGCCATCAAAGCGCGAATACGATTTTCGTCGGACAATGCCTTTGTAACTGTCAATATCTTTTGTAGCATAATATCTCCTATACTTCGCCACGCAACGAAGTATTATCCGCGGCAAACTTGAAATGTCAATGTTAGTTCTTTGTAAGGATATTTGTGCTGTTGATGTCGGAGAAATCAACTGCACAAATCAGAGCGAGTTACGGACGGTCGTTTACGCCTGTGGCAATCATTTATCTATGTTTTTCACATCAAACAATCGTCCCAAAGAGCCAAACAATGACGTTGAACCGATTTTTTAGTGGAATTTGCGCGGCAATCCGTTAAGATTTCTACCTTTGTAAACACTGGTCTTCGCAGAAGCAAAAAGGTATATAAGAGTATGATTGATATAAAGCTCATTCGTGAGAATCCGGCGGCCTTCATCAAGGCGGCAGAGGATAAAAAATTTAACGTTGATATAAACAGGCTCGTTGAGCTTGACGCTCTTCTCCGCGAGCGCAAAAACACGTTGCAAGAGCTCGTAACAGAGAAAAACTCCATAGGCAAGCAGATTCCAAAGCTATCCCCCGATGAGAAGAAGGAAGCTCTGGCGCGGCTCACCGGCCTCAAAAGCGAAGAGGCAGCCATCAGCGAGGAGATCAAGGCCCTTGAGCCTGAATTCGATTCGATTATGCTTTTAGTTCCCCAACCTCCGGCGCCTGATGTGCCTGTGGGCAAGGACGATACGGAAAATGTGGAGCTGAAAATTGTCGGAGAGATTCCGCAGTTCGATTTCGAGCCGAAAGACCATGTGGAGCTGGGCACAAATCTCGGCATCCTCGACATCGAAAGAGGTGTTAAGCTCGCCGGCACGCGCAACTACTTCCTCAAAGGCGATGGTGCCCTGTTGCACTGGGCAGTGCTGCGCTTCGCAATGGATTTTATGGTCGGACGCGGATATACGCCGATGAGCGTGCCGTTGCTGATGCGCGAAGAGGCCATGCGCGGCACCGGCTACTTCCCCGGCGCTGAAGAACAGACATATATGCTCGAGCGCGACGGACTGAGCCTCGTGGGCACGGCGGAAGTACCGCTGACAGCTTACCGCTCGGGCGAAATCCTCGCCGAAGATGAGCTACCGCTGAAATACGTTGCGATGAGCGCCTGCTTCAGGCGTGAGGCGGGCGCGGCCGGCAAAGACACACACGGCCTCTACCGCATACATCAGTTTGAGAAGGTTGAGCAGGTAATTATCTGCCGGAACGACGAAGAGATCAGCAAGCAGTTCCATCAGGAAATCCTCGCCAACTCCGAAGGCGTGCTTCAGGCGCTGGGAGTGCCGTATCGTGTGGTCAACGTCTGCACAGGAGACCTCGGCAAAGGGCAGGTGCAGAAGTACGACATCGAAAGCTGGATGCCCTCGCGCAAGAGCTACGGCGAGACGCACTCTGCGAGCAGATTCTATGATTTTCAGGCACGCAGAATGAACCTGCGCTACAAGAGCGAGAATGGCAAAAATGTATTCTGCCACACGCTCAACAATACAGTTATCGCTTCGCCGCGAGTGCTTATACCGATAATGGAGCTTAATCAGAACGCCGACGGCACTATCACCGTGCCTGAGGTGCTCAGACCCTACATGGGAGGCAAAGAAGTTATCGGGTAAGGGCGCTGCTCCAAAGGAGACGCTATGCCGAGAGACGCCGCGCAGGTAAGACTTGCGCGTACAGAACTAATGCAGCAATCAGGGGCGAGCCTGCTCGAAAATGAGCTCAGGCGCGCCCCTTTTTTGTGTGCGGCGGCCGGTATGATATGCGGGATTCTTGCCTCAAACCTGCTTCACCTGCCACAATGGGCGCTCGTATGCGGTGCGGCAATCAGCGCGGGGCTATGGCCGCTGATGAAATGGCGCAAGGCGTCGCTGTTTGCATACGCACTGCTTATGTTCGCAGCATTTGTTTTTCTCGGCATCACGCGAGCAAATCTGTTCACGGATTTCCCCGCAAATCACATTAACAGCATCGTACAGAGCAGGATGTTTGCACAGGTTCACGCGGTTATCACAAGCGAGCCGAAAGCCAACAAATTCGGTAACTACGCGAGCAGCGAAATCCAATTAAGCCGAATCGAATGCACAGACGGAGTTTTTCGCAGGGCAAAGGGCAAGTCTCTGCTGGGCATATCGATTGATGAGGGGAGCAACCTGCCCCGCAAAGGTGATACTGTTCTCATTTACGGCACATTCGAGCAAATTGAGCCGGCGCTGAACCCTGGTGAATTCGACTACCTCAAATACCTCGCGGCGAAGGGTGTGCAGACGCGCTGTAACGCGAGGTCGTCAGGGATTATAGTCCTCAAAAAAGCCGGTGTAAACCTCCTCGATTTGCTGCGCGGGAGAGTGAGACAGGCCTTAGGCGGCGACAGCGATTCAAGCGCCCTGCTCTCGGCTCTGCTTATCGGCGAGCGCGGTGAGCTCACCGCCAAACAAACCGCTTCGTTTCGCAGAAGCGGGCTTATGCACCTGCTGAGCCTTTCCGGCATGCATATCGGACTGCTCTCGGCCGCAATCTGGGGAATGCTTAGCCTGTCGGGAATGAGGCCAAGGCCAAAAGCGATTGCCGCGGCACTGATTCTGCTTGCCTATATGCTGGTGATTCCCGTGAGAAGCCCCGCCCTGCGCGCTGCTATATGCACATGGGTTTTCCTTGCGGGTATTGCCGCCGGGCGAAAGACAAGCGCCGTGAATCTGCTTGCTCTGGCGGCATGCATCACGCTGTACATAAGACCGCTTGAGCTTTTCAGCGCAGGCTGGCAGCTCTCATTTATGTGCGTGCTGGGGATAGCAGTCCTTTCTTCGCCAATCTTAACCGCCCTGCACATGGCAACCGGCTTCAAGCTCGCCGCACCGGCGATAGAGATGAGCATCCCGAAACGCGTGCTTCTGCGCCTGTTGCAGGCAATTGCGGTATCGGTGGCGGTTACCCTTACAGCCGCTCCGCTAGTATTATATCACTTCTCCTGCCTGTACCCTCTGAGCGGCTTCAATACGATTCTGCTCTCGCCGCTTCTCGCTATCACTTTGTGCCTCGGATTCTTCGCGATTATTCCCGCCGCCGCTTTCCCCGCTCTCGGCTTTCTCACAACCGCGGCAGAGTTTTCAGCAAAGCTCTTTGAGGCCTGCGCAGTAGCTCTCGCACGAATTCCGGGAAACGAAATTGCGGCGGGCCAAGCCAACGGAGCGGGCATAGCGTTGTACTATGCGGCGCTGTTTGTGCTGTTCTTCTCGCTGATCAGGTTTGGAAGATTGTGGAGGTGGGCGGGTCTCTTTCTTCTCGGCGCCTCCATTGTAATAGCCGCATACCCTCACATCGCTGATTATTTGGAAAAATCGCTGCGTATTACCGTGCTGGCGGTCGGCGAAGGCCAATGCACCGTATGCGAGATGCCCGATGGAAGCACGGTGCTGTTTGACTGCGGCTCACTCGATAAATCCGAGCTTGGCGAGCGAGTAATAGAGCCGTTTTTAAAGCGCCGCGGCATAACAGGCAAGCTCGACGTATTCATCAGCCATAACGACAGCGATCATTACATTGCCGCGCCGGATTTAATCAAAACTCATCTTGTACGCAAAGTTTACGCGCCGGAGCCGATAGCCGCTCTGCCCGAGGCAATTTCGCAACCTCGTGAAATGCAGTATGCCGGTTGCACCGTACAATTCATCCGCAACGAAACCGGCCGCTCCGATAATGACCGCTCGGCGGTTGCTCTGTTGGAATATGCAGGTAGAAGGATAGCGCTGTTTGCCGATATTGAGAAAGAGAGCCAGTTATATACTGCGAAAAAGATTAAGAGCGGCGGGCTCAAAATAGATGTTGGCGTCCTGCCGCATCACGGGCTCCTTCGTACGCTCAATGTGGAGTTTACCCGTGCAATATCGCCTGAAATATGGATTGCAAGTTGCTCGAAGCGCCAGATAGCCCGTGGAGTCTATGAAAGCGGCGCAAGCAATGTACTGTGCACGGCGGAGGTTGGAGCCGTGAGCATTATCATAAACAGGAAAGGCGCGGTTGAGATTGAGCCATTTGCCCGCCGCAACCGCGCCGAGAACCCGTAATACTCGTCATTCAGACGCAGGAGGCCGAACGTCAACCAGCCAGTTTGCCGCTATTTCAGACAAATCGAGAAGATCAACAACGCAGTCGCCATTGACATCGCCCGCGGGGAAGGGATGGGCAAGATCTCCGCATCTCGGCTCCGGAGACAGGATGCTGAGCTCGTACGCCCCTGTTTCCGAGTTGTTCCCTATATACGCGGCCAGATAGTATGTTCCCGCTTCGAGGTACAAGTAGCTTACCGAGGGAGCGTTATTGTAATAATTTGACAATAACGTAATTTGTTGCATATCAGGCGTGCCGGTTTCTCCGTTAACTTCCAGATACATCCAGCCCGTTGCGCCGTTGTTGTCGAAGGTGAGCGTATATCGGCCGTACAAAGGTGCTACAAATTTGAAGCAGTCAACATCGTATCCGTAATCCGCGGCATAGTCAACTTGCCCGGAAACAGAAGAGCCGTCAAGCGAATCAATCTGATACGCCTGCGAATAGTGGTCGGGATAGTCATCTTCCTGAGGCCCCAAATCAACGACACCAATGCTGTAAAACTCGCCAATCATTGAGTTGTCGCCGTGAACGTATAATTTGCCAACAACGTCATCCTGAGCTACATACGTCGTGCTGTGAAGCCAGGAGCCAATTGGCGTACAGTCCGCGCGGTACAGGTCGTAATAGCTGTTGGAGAGGTCTGACTGCGCCATAATAATCTGGTATTTATGCTTTGCGAGCGTCAGCCAGCTGAACCAGTCCTGATCAAGAGGAGTTGAAGTTTCTGCATCAGCTCTGTTTATCGTACCGAAGACTGTCTCTCCGACAGTGATTGGCGTGGGCTCGAAGCACGAATCGGAATATGAATCAGGCAGATACTCAGCAACAGGGACAACACTAAACCAGTAATTACCGGTCTGACCTTGCGCAGAAAACATGATTAAAAGTTTGTCTGTGCCCTCGATAAAGATTTCCATCCCGCGTGCCTGATAGTAGTAGCCTTGAGTTGTGAGGTCTTTTCTATACCCGAAAGAGTCTTCGCTGTACAGGCTCATGTACTTCCAGTTGTATTCGGGATTGTTCACGGTAAAACGGTACATGGTATTTCCGGCGGGAGTAAAGAAGAACCAGTCCTCATCATAGCCCATATCGGCGGTGTAGTCTATGTTGCCGTAGAAACGGGTACCATCAGCAGTAATATTCTGAGCGGTCTCGGCTGTATTGAAGTAGTCATCGGTGTACAGTGCCGCATCCTCAACACGAATCTTGTAGTACTCGCCCATGTGCCCGCCGTTGCCGCTTATCCTGAGCTTGTATGCGCCGCCCTCCCGCGAAACAAAATTAAAACTTCGTAAATACGAAGCAAGAGGAGATTCGCAGTCGTCCTTGTAGAGCGAGAAATAAAGCTCATCGTTATCGACATCAAGAAGTGTAATCTGATAGGCATGCAGAAGGTCGGTCTGAAACTCGAACCAGTCCACATCCGCAGGCAAACTCTCGATAGGGTCAAAATGAGTTATTGTGCCTTCGACATAACTCCCCCCCACTTCAAGTGCAGATGGCGAGGCGCAATCATCGCTCCAGTTGTCTTCAGGATAGGTGCCGAGGGCAGTTACTGCAACAGAATACGGCCCTGCCGCGCCGTATATGCAAACGTAAAGATCATCAGCAACCTCGCTGAATATACTGACGTTCACGTAGTTGGCGTATGTGCCTGTGTTGAAAAGTTCATAGTTGAGCCCGAATTCATCCTGACGATAAATCCGGATGTATTTCCAGTTGTATTCGGCGTTGGTGAGATTAAAGCGAAACAGAGTCAGTCCGGAGTGTTGCAATAAAAACCAGTCCTGATCAGAATCGGAAGCGAGAACACCCTGAATTGAACCTGAATCAGCCGCTATAGCGGTGGCGGTTGACATATCATTGCCATAGTCTATTTCCTCAGCTACGGCACAAACAGAAAGCGTGAAAACCAGAAAAATCGCAGCGTACTTCATAGTTACAGCCTTTCAATAATAAAACCACTGAAGCAATGCCGCATGCCACAAATACTATGCGGCAACCACAAATATCATTATATCACTAACCTTGAAAAAACAGCAGGATTTTTCATTATATTGCAAAAAAGTTCATCCGGCAGTGCAGTTTGCGTTTCGCTTATATTGCGAGTACCATGCGGACCACGCCGTAAATGAGGAAAGGTGGCATAAAAAAACCGCGCTTCGGGGCGCGGTTCTTTGTCTTTATCGATTATGTTCAGAGCAGGCCATACGCTGTGAGAGCCGCTCTGATTTTCTCCTGCCCGTCTGCGGGCAGCTTTGTCATTGGAAGTCGAATTTCGTCTTCTATCATACCGAGCATAGCCATAGCCGCCTTTACCGGTATCGGGTTGGTGGCGAGCTTGAGCATAGTCTTGCTCAGCTCAAAGAGCTTGAAGTGCCATTCTCTTGCGGTTGAAAAATCGCCGGCGAGAATAAGCTCCACAAACTTCTTCACATCCTGCGGCACAACATTCCCCACAACGCTTATCACGCCTTTAGCGCCTACGCTGGCCAGCGGAAGTGTTAGGGAATCGTCGCCGGAAAGAATTGTTATATCACAGAGAGAGCCGACCATACTTGCCATATCGAGCGAGCCGGTAGCTTCCTTGATTGCCACGATGTTCTTGAGCTTGTAAAGCTCGGCAACAGTCTCTGGATAGAGCCCCTCTCCCGCGCAACGCCCGGGAATGTTGTACAAAACGACGGGCAAATCCACACCCTCGGCAATCGCCTTGAAATGCTCGTAGAGGCCATCCTGCGTGGGCTTGTTGTAGTACGGGCAAACCTGAAGCGTTGCATCGGCCCCGATTTTCTCCGCAAATTCCGCCAGCTCGACAGCCTCGGCAGTATTGTTTGAGCCTGCACCCGCAATCACGGGGACACGCCCTGCCGTCGTTTTCACGACGCACTCTATAACTTTCTTGTGTTCCTTATAGGTAAGTGTGGGTGATTCGCCGGTAGTGCCGACGGGCACAATGCCGTCGGTACCGCTCGTAATCTGAAACTCTACAAGCTTCTCAAGCGCCTTATAATCAACTTCATTGTTCTTAAATGGCGTTACAAGGGCCACCATTGCGCCTTTAAACATATCGTTCTCCTTCGTTTGTAAGTCGCGGGCTTTACAGCAAAGCAAGCATATCTTTTACGGCCCTGTCCAGGCCGACAAGAACAGCTCTTGATATAATGCTGTGCCCAATATTCAGCTCGCTGATTCCATCAATGCAAGCTATTTTCTTTACGTTCCGGTAGGTCAGGCCGTGGCCGGCGTGAACCGTCAGGCCGAGACTCCCGGCATACTCTACCGCCTCAACAATATCTGCGATTAAAGCATCAGCCTGCGCCTTGCTCTTAGCTTCGGCGTACCTGCCCGTATGCAGCTCGACAGCATCAAAGCCCATATCAGCAGAGGCCTTTATCTGATTTCGATCAGGCGTGATAAACGCGCTTGTTACAATGTCCTTCTCCGCCATCTTCCCGACAACAGCGGCAATCTCATCAAAGAGCCCGACGCAATCAAGGCCGCCTTCGGTCGTAAGCTCCTGGCGTCTCTCAGGAACAAGCGTAACCTGATCAGGCACGATTTCCAGCGCCACCTCCACCACATCCTCTGCAATACTCATCTCCATATTGAGCATGGATGCCACAGTCTGCTTGAGCAGGCGCATATCCCTGTCGCAGATATGCCTGCGATCCTCGCGCAAATGTGCAGTAATTCCGTTAGCGCCGGCAAGCTCGCAAATCGCCGCGCCCCATACAGGGTCGGGTTCGTCGGTGCGCCTTGCCTGCCTGATCGTGGCAATGTGATCTATGTTTATGTTGAGAAGAGCCATTTTTTCTCCATTACGTTAATGGGCTTCATTATAATGCAAGAGAGCAGATTTAGCAAGGGAAAGGCTCAGTAATCATAAGGCACATAGCCAAGCTCACGGCGTGATTCGTTCTGCATTGTGCGGAGAATAGAGGTTATCTCGGCGGCAAAATCATCCTGCGGCATCGAAAGGATATGCTCGCAGGGAATCAGCTTACCTATACGCACTACCACTTTTCCGCTGAGCCGCGGTCTCTTTCTCCCTTTCGGCCAGATGTCGTAAGCACCCTCAACCACTATCGGCAGCACCGGCACTTTCGCCCTGCGGCAGAGAAGTATGAAGCCCGGCTTGATGTCGCTGATACGGCCGTCTTCGCTTCTTGTACCCTCGGGAAAGAGACAAACGCCGTTACCATTTTTTAGTATCTCAATCATACCGCGCATGGCTTTGAGGTCGCCCTCACCGCGCTTGACGGGTCGGGTATTTACCCAGTACAGCAATTTACCGAAAAGGCCTTTAAAAAGCGTGTCTTTGGCAAGAAAGAAGATAGATTGTTTTATGGGCCTGGCGCAAAACATCGGATCAAGGAAGCTCTGGTGGTTGCATATCATCAGAAAACCGCCGCTCTCGGGGATATTTTCCTTACCGTATAACTTTGTTCTGTAAAAGATGGTAATGAAAACGCTTGTCAGGAATTTCCCGACACGGTAGCCGAACTTTGATAGATGTTCCAATTTGAGTTCTTTCCGTTAAATTCTCTTATTTGTTTCCGCTTCAAGCAGGTCAACCACCTGCTCAATGGACAATTCACCCGTATCGATAACAACAGCGCCCCCAGGAACTACCAGCGGGCCTGTTTCGCGGTTCATATCGCTTTCATCGCGTGCAACGATAGCAGCCTCAATCTCCGCTATGTTCACCTGTTCGCCCTTTGCCTCAAGCTCCCGCGCACGCCTTGCGGCTCTCGTGCTCACGGGTGCATCAAGATAAAATTTCACCGCGGCATCGGGAAATACGACAGAACCCTGATCGCGGCCCTCAGTTACAATATCGCCCGCCGATTTCGCAAAGGAGCGCTGCATCTCGACAAGCCTGCCGCGAAGCTCGGCGCTGGATGCGATATGGCGTACGTTCGCAGTAACTTCAAGGCTGCGTATCGCTTCGGTTATATCCACTCCATTGCAATTTACGAGAGTGCTTGCGCCCCGCGGGACAAACACAAATTCCGCCTCATCCATAGCCTCTGCAACGAGCCCTGTATCGGCGGGGTCAATGCCTCGGCTGAGCGAAAGCCATGCAACGGCGCGGTACATTGCTCCGGTATCGAGGAACGAGAACCCGAGCCGCGCAGCAAGCTGTTTGGATACCGTGCTCTTGCCGCTTCCGGCGGGGCCGTCTATCGTTATTACGGTTGTTTTCAAGCTAATCTCCGGAGCGCCCGTGCCGGCAGAAGCGGACCGCTCTGAAAAAAACACAAATTATGTTTGACCGGCGTTTGGAAATAATATAATCATAAAAATGAACGATAAAAATGCAATCAGAGAAATATATCGCATAACCATCTTCGGCACGTTTTTGAATGTGTTGCTGGCAGGAGCGAAGATTATAGCCGGCCATTTCGGGCGCAGCGCTTCTCTTTTTACAGACGGCCTGCACTCGCTCAGCGACCTATCTACCGACGTCGCCGTACTGCTTGGCACTAAATTCAGCGAAAAGGCGCCCGATGAAGAACATCCCTACGGCCACCGGTGGCACGAGACATTAAGCACGCTGTTTATCTCCGCCGCTTTAGTAGCCGTGGGTGGGTATTCTATCAGAAAAGCTTTTTTGGCCGCAGAACACCCGCAATCCATCGCGGGCGCAGGCTGGCTCTACGCAATCACCGTCATTTCGATTTTGTCGAAGGAGCTGCTTTATCAGGCCACGGCGAAAAGCGCCCGAAAAACACACAGCTCCGCTCTTATGGCCAACGCATGGCATCACCGCTCCGACTCACTCAGCTCAATTGCGGTACTCGCTGCGCTTATCGCAACCCGCTTCGGCATACCTTACGCTGACAGCCTCGGCGCGGGGATTGTGGGGCTGATGATTCTTGCCGCGGCGCTGAAGCTGCTCGGGAGCGTTTTCAGAGAATTTTCCAACAGCTCGGTCAATAAAGACACTCTTTCCGCTGTACGACAAATTGCGGAGAACATCCCTGAAATCGGGCAGGTACACAGGATACGTTCGAGAAATGTCGGGCGGGAGGTATTTCTGGATTTCCATATGCTTGTCGCGCCGGAGATGAGCGTTGAAAAGGCGCACGAAATATCGGAACTTTGCGAGAGTGCCATTACCGAATCGCTTAATGTGCCTGTAAATATAATCGTGCATATCGAACCGGACAGGCCGGAAAAAAGACATGACAACTGACGCCGCGAAGCTCAAACAGGTACTTGAAGCACTCTACAACAAATACAACAGACGCGAATATATCACGAGCGACCCGCTTATGTTTGTATATGAGTACGAGAGCGACAGGGACAGAGAGCTGGCCGCTTTTATCGCATCTTCCCTGGCTTACGGGCGCGTTGCGCAGATAAAAATAAGCGCTGCAAACCTGCTCGGCAGGATGGGCAAAAGCCCGCGTGATTTTGTTGAAGGCTTCGCGGGCGCTGAGAAAAAGGCTCTCGAAGGCTTCAAACACCGCTTCAACACAGGCGAAGACTTTGAGGTTCTTTTCGGCGCATTCTCCGAACTGCTCAAGGAATACGGCTCGCTCGGCGCGTTCTTCACGGCCTGCCGCAATGATAGCGACGAGACTGTATTGCCGGCGCTTACGGGGTTTGTGCGAGGGATAAAAGAAAGAGCGCCCCGCAAATCGAAAAGCTTCGGCTATCTTCTGGCAGACCCCGCAGCAAAGAGCCCATGCAAACGGCTCAATATGTTTATGCGCTGGGCATCGCGCAAGGACGATGTGGACCCGGGCTTCTGGCCTGATGTGCCGCAGAGCGCTCTGATTGTGCCGATGGACACGCATATGATTCGCCTCTGCAAACTGCTCGGCCTATACGACTCAAACACGGTTACCCTGAAAACCGCTGTAGAGGTAACGGGGATGTTTGCCCGAATCAA
>JBFWMM010000002.1:118293-122684 GCA_050251615.1 Phycisphaerae bacterium | reverse complement strand
GGTGAGAAGCGTATTGCCGGCAATCACGCTGGTAACGATATTCTCATACTCATTGCCGGCGGCGCCCTCGTAGTAGTATGCCATAGCGCCAAGGTCGTTTTCCTCGACAAGAGCATCAAGCGCGCAGGATGTTTCAGCGGCTCTTACCAGCTCCGCCTGCTCGCATTCGGCGGAAACATCAAATTTTTCGCGGAACTCTTCAATCTTAGCATCAATCTGATGGTCGGTAACCGCTTTTCTAAGCTCGTTGAGCCGGCACATTTCAAGTAGCTCAAAATGATTGCCGAATACCGCAGACTGCTGAGTCAGGTCGCTGTAAACATCAAGCATACCGCAGTAGTAATGGCCGAGAATGCCGACCCTGTTTTCGGACATGGCCGCCTTCACTCCTATCGCATCAACCCAGTCATTGATTTCCCGCCAGGCTGAATCCTGCTGCATAAAGCCGGTAACGAGATGGTAATCGATCTTCGCCCTGTTGAACACGCAAGCTATCTCGGGCACCGAACATGCCTGGCAGTTTGCAAGCCATTTGCCCGTCATCACGCCGCGGTCGCCAATGGCGTTGAAGCTTTCATAGTCGATTGCGGATGTCGGCTGAAGGTTGAGCACAACCACCGGAACGTTTGTCTTTTGAACGACAGGCAACACCGTTGAGGAGAGGGCGTAAGTGGAGATATAAAGGAATATCATCTCGACTTGTTCTTTTTTGAACAGCTCTGCCGCTCCCGAGGCCTTTCGGGGATTGTCAATAAGGCCTGCATCGACAACTTCCACCCCCATCGCGCCTATCCTGGAGTTTATCCGGCTCTGATATCCCTTGAGCTCATCGAGAAGCCCGTCAAACTGCGCCCAGTATGTATCGAGCCCTATTCCGTACAGCCCGACTTTAATCTTGTCTTTCATAAATCACTCCTGAAATTTGTGAGCAAACACTCACACACCTCTAATTTACTCCTCCGGCAGGAAGCATATTGCTTCCGATACCGATTATGACGGTGGAAAGAATAAGCACCGCCAAACCTGCTGCAATCCAGCTCTTCGTTGCTTTGCCTGTACCCTTCCATTCTTTGAGGAAAATGCCCCATAAGGTGCTGAATATGATTATCGAGGCCATATGAAGTGTCCAGCTGGAAAACTCAAACCTGCCCATTTTCGTAGTACCCATGCCATAGAAGAAAAATTGCAAATACCATGTAAGCCCGGCGAGGGCGCAGAGCAGATAATTTGAAAGCAGGGGCACCTTTTCTCCTTGCAGCTCAAATGCAAAAAAGTCTTTTACCTTTTTGTTCCTGATCGCCAGATACAAGCACCATGCGCAGTTCGTAACAAAGCCGCCGAAAAGAATCACAATCAGCACGGGAAGATTCTGCCACAGCTCGGGGCTGTTCTTTGCCAGCGCAATCTCTGAGATGGGCTTGCCCGCAGCAAATCCGTAAGCCATTGCCGCGCTCATCAAGCCGGCAAGAATCGCAACCACAACGCCTTTGCCAAAATTAAATTCGCCGACAGATTCCTTCTTCTGCTCGGCGGAAAGCTCTTTTTCCTTGCTCATCCCCGCCTTGCCGCTCAGCGCGATACCGCCCAGACACACAAAAACTCCCAATAGAATCACTTGCCCTGATGAAGTCGCGGCCATTTCGATCAGCTCCCCGCTCACAAGCGGCGGAACGAGCGTGCCGAACGCAGCGCAGAGACCGAGGGCAATCGCGTAGCCCAGAGCAATCCCCAGATACCTCATCGTAAGGCCGAATGTGAGCCCGCCAACTCCCCACATCACCCCGAAGAGCCACGTAATAAGGAGCGTTTTAAGGGGAACATCCGCCAGTATCTGCGGGGTTTGGGGCAGAATTATCATCGCCAGAAGCCAAGGCGCTATAATCCAGCTGAAAAAACCGCCTGCAAGCCAGTAGGTCTCCCAGCTCCAAAGCTTGACCTTCTTGTACGGAATGTAAAAGCTGGCCGCTGCCAGACCGCCAATCGCGTGAAGCATAATCCCTGCAAAAGCGTTCGATCCCATTTCAATTTTCCTTTATTCTTTTCACTCGACTTGCGGTCGCAGTATTCCTCTTCAATCGCCTATCACAAAAGCGTAAAACTGCCCTTAAGCCCTTCGGCTGAATTGGGGCCGATCCATACATCAAAATCGCCCGGCTCGGCGGTATATTCCATATTGATGTCGTAAAACTTCAAATCCTCGTTTGAGAGCTCGAATACGACCGTTTCTGATTCACCAGGTTCCAGTTGCAGGCGTTTGAATCCCTTGAGCTCCTTTACCGGACGGGTAACCGAGCCGACGAGATCCCGCACGTAGAGCTGAACCACTTCGCAGCCTGCAAGCTCGCCTGTATTGGTTATCTCGGCAGACACTTTGACAACGCCCGTGGCATCAACGCAATCATTTTCGACCTTCAGATTACTGTACGAGAATGTTGTATAGCTGAGGCCGTAGCCGAACGGCAAGAGAGGCGTATTGGGGCAGTCGCGGTAGCGTGAGGTGTAGAGGTCGTCAGGTCTCATCGGGCGGCCTGTGTTTTTCATGCTGTAGTACAGCGGAATCTGCCCGACATTACGCGGGAAGGTAACTGTAATCTTACCTGCGGGATTATAGTTGCCCAGAAGCACATCGGCCAGAGCGTTGCCGCCTTCGGTGCCCGGATGCCAGGCAAGGAGAATCGCGGGCAGGTTCTCAAGCTCCCAGTCGATTGTAAGGGGGCGGCCCGCAAACAAAACCATCACCACGGGCTTTCCTGTCTTTTGAATCTCTTTCACAAGCTCAAGCTGAACGCCGGGCAGGTTGAGCTTTGTTACGCTGTGCCCCTCGCCGTTGCAATCTGCGTCTTCGCCGACAGCCAGAATAACGATGTCCGAATTCTCAGCGGCGGCAAGGGCCTCGGAAAATCCGGCGGTTGAATCTCCTTTTACATCACAGCCCCTGGCATAATTGATTTGACACTCTTCGCCCAGAGCGCCTTTCAGCCCGTCCATAACAGTTACCACATCCTCATCGCGCGCGGCAGGCGCCCAAGTACCAATCAGGCCGCGCCGGTTATCGGCGAGAGGCCCGATCAGGGCGATGCTTTTTACGGTTTTTTCGAGCGGCAGAATGCCCGTTTCGTTTTTAAGCAAAACCATAGATTCCGCGGCGGCCTTTCTTGCAAGGCTGCGATGAGCCGGCAGCAGGATGCTTTTCTCTTTGAGTTCGGGATCTGCATAGGGATGCTCGAAGAGCCCCAGACGGTATTTAACACGCAGGATTCTGCGAACAGCATCATCTAAAACCTTCTCGGGGAATTCACCGGCCCGAACCATCTCGGGGAGGTTGGAGAAGTAGGTTTTGCTTGCCATTTCCATATCAACGCCAGCGCCGGAGGCTCGAACAGCCGCCTCGCGGCCGTCTTTTGCGAATCCATGGTCAATCATCTGCTCAACGCTCAAATAGTCGCTGACGACAAACCCGTCAAATCCCCATTCATCGCGAAGAATATCAGTCAAAAGAAATTTGTTACCCGTTGCGGGGACTCCGTTGAGGTCATTGAAGCCGCTCATTAAGGTGGAAGCGCCCTCGTCAACGCCGGCCTTGAACGGCGGCAGATAGACATCTCTTATCGTCCTCTCGGGCACTTCAGTAGTGCTGTAGTCGCGCCCTGCCTGCGCGGCGCCGTAAACCGCAAAGTGTTTCAGGCAGGCTGCGATAGTATCAGGCGCAGAGAGGTCGTTGCCCTGATACCCGCGTACCTTCGCGCGGGCAATGAGCGAGCCGAGATACGGATCCTCACCCGCGCCCTCGACAACCCTGCCCCAGCGCGGGTCGCGAGCTATGTCCACCATCGGCGAAAAAGTCCAGTCAACGCCGCATGCGGCAGCTTCTTTTGCGGCGATTGCGGCGGTTTGCTCCATCAGGCTGAGATCCCAGCTCGCTGCTTCTGCAAGCGGGACGGGAAAAATGGTTCTGTGGCCGTGAATCACATCAAACCCGAAAATCAAAGGAATTCCCAGCCTGCTTTCCTCAACCGCGACTTTCTGGTACTCATTGCGGCGGTTTATGTCTGAGACATTCAAAAAAGAACCGATGGCGCCTTTTCGCAGTTCATCGAAATCGTTGCAGTAATTGGTTTGCGTCATCTGACCTGCTTTTTCTTCAAGCGTCATATCTGCCATGAGGGCATCAATTTTCGCTTCAATCACAGAATCTGAACACTGAGCAGGCTCAGATAAGGAGAACCGCTGCGAATCACAGCCTGAAAGCCAAAGAACCAGAAGCAGGTTCAGCGAGACAGCACAATACTTCATCTTAAAAAGAGCTCCAAACTTCGTTGTCATAATCAATCTACCTTCACCTGAACCACAGCCGACGCGCTCACCTGCACAGGACCGAGCAATCCCGCAGG
>JBFWMM010000002.1:0-118193 GCA_050251615.1 Phycisphaerae bacterium | reverse complement strand
AGGTTCAGCGAGACAGCACAATACTTCATCTTAAAAAGAGCTCCAAACTTCGTTGTCATAATCAATCTACCTTCACCTGAACCACAGCCGACGCGCTCACCTGCACAGGACCGAGCAATCCCGCAGGTGTTCTGCCGTAAGCGTTTGTTACGTCTATCTCTATAACGTTCTCGCCCGGCTTCGCCGCGCCGGTAATATCCAGCTCAAACGGCGGCTTCCACAGGGTATCGAACGACCGGCCGTTAAGGCGAACGGCCGCCATAACGCTCACCTCGCCGAGGCTAAGTTTGATGCGCCTGTCCGAGGCGAAAAATTCCTCGGGCAGAGTAAACTTTCTACTGTAGCTTGCTTTGCCTGTGAAGCTCTTGATGCGCTCATCGGCAGCCGCTGACCAGCTCTGCAACTGCTCGAATTTAACTTTGTACGGAGAATCGTCTTGCGGAAACAAAACATTCCAATCTGTCGAAATAACAACAGAATCAAACAAAGTCAAGGAGACTTCCGGCTTCGCGGAGGAGCTTTCCCGCTCATCGCAGAACACGACAAAAACAGAATCGGACGGCCCCATCGCAACGCTAAGATTTGTGCGCCCGTTCTCTACGGCAAATCGGGCAATGCGCGTCATCTCGCCGGTTACGGGATTCCATATTTCAGGCGCCCTGCCTGACACTCTTACCGAAATATCAGCGACAACATCGCGGTCGTTCTGGTTGCTTATAAAGTAGATGTCCCGTTCTGAATCTGCGCGGTGTGTCCAAAGCACGCCGGGCTCTGATATGGTTATTTCCGGCGCGATATCAAGGGCACTGAATATCTCGGCAAGGCCGAGCCCGTTAAAGACCTGCCCCCTGCCAAAATTCCTCTGCTTCTGCTTTGCCCCATCGCAACCGGCCCATATTTCGGCGGCAAGCCGCTCTACCTGCTTATCGCAAGCGGGATAGCCGGCAAGGCTCGGCGAGCGCACCGGCGCCGTTCCACTAAGCACGCCACCCTTGCGGACGAGGTCGCGGATTTTGCGCAAAAGCTCGGGGCGCATTGTGTCAAGCGGCGGCAACACAAGCACGCGGTAACTCATGCCGTCGGGGAGCGTCCAGCGGCCATTTTTGATTGTCAGGCTGTTCTTGATGACGTCGGCATTGATGTAATCGTAGTTGTAGCCGGCGGGCAATTCCGGGCTGCGCACGCCGCACATCTTCGGCGCGTCTTCGCCGATAAAGTATGCAACATCGGCAACATGAAGCCCCTGTTGGAGCATAAAATGGCAACGTTGAAGGTAATCCACCCAGGAGCGCATTTCGAGGAACCACGGATTGTTGCGGTGGAACGGAGTGCCGAACCACGGATTTCTGCCGGGCGCGGGGAGGTCTTCGGATTGATGCGCATAGACATGCAGAACGAAGTGGTTGATGCCTTCGGTATAGGCCCAGTCTCCGCGGGCTTTCAGGGAGTACGGCGAATCGCTGAGATTCAAACCGCTGGTAAACGCCTCGGCAGAGACGACGCCCTTGCCGTATGTGTGCGCGCAGGATGAGGCATCGCGCAGCTCGATTGAGCCGAGATTGCCCGTTGCCCAGAACTCCCCGCTCACCTGGTCGGCATAGCCGCCGTATTGCAGGAACTCGCCCGGGTAGCCCCAGTGGCCGTAATTTTCGAGCCAGAGCTTGAGGCCGTTATCATTTGCGATTTTCTTCAGCCCGCCAACATAATTTTCGCTTATAAGATCGGCTACCAGACGCCGCAGATCCCACAGAAAACGCTCCGAAACATCAGGACTGCCCACAACTGCCCCGTCAAGAACAGGCAGATAGGGAAGTGGCGAGTAGCCGAGGCGCTGCTCGAATATCTCCGCAAAACCGCTCGTCCAGTTCTGCCCGCCCACTTCATAGCTGTCTATAACGACATGCTTAACCGCTTCGCGAGCGTCGTCGGAGAGCCTTTCGAGAGACTTACCGACCATCGCATCAAAATGCTTCTCAACGACTTCTTTGCTCATTTTATCGCATTCAAGACCGGTCGCCTCAGCCGCCGCAGGACGGTTCACAATTTTCGTTGAAGCGGTGGCGAAGCGTTTTATCACCCACTGCCCCTGCGGCACCTTCCAAGACAAAACGCCGCGCGAATCAGTGTGCGCGGTAAGGTCTATGACGGATGCGGTTTCTATGGCCGTTGCGCTGTCGCGGGCGGCCTCGGGCTGCGGCCAGAGATAGGAATCCCAGTTTGGCTGAGGCGTGGGCCAGAGCCTGCCAAGCTGCTTCTCGGCCACATTCTCCACCTTCGCGGCAGATGAAAGCTTAATATCGCTCACCCCGTCATACCTGTCTAATGTGAGGCGGAAATGCTTTGACTCGGCTGGTTTGAAGGCATAAATAACGGGCGCTTTCTGCAAAAACATCGTGCTGTCGCCGTATTGGTCGCTACTGACGGATCGCGAATACGAAAACTGCTCAAGGGTCTCAAATTCACCATTTTCCCCGAGAGCTTCGAGCGTTCCACTGATGGTCAGGCCGTGTGGAGGTGTGAAAGCGAATGAGAGGCTTCTCGCCGTAAACTCTTCGGAAAGCTCCCAGTCTATGCTGCACGAAGAATTGGCGTACCGCACCTTGTTCCATGGCTGCTCGCCGTTTGCTCCAAGCACGGCAACGTTCTGCCAGTGTGCGTCGGAGTAATCTGTTTCATTCCAATGCTCGAAGTACTTATCCTCGGAAAGCCAGTCGGAGCCGGTGTTAATATCAAGCTCTTCGCCTCCTGCAAGGCAAATCTTAACTGAAGCAATCAGCCCCGCCGCGCTTACTCCCGGGCCCAGATTGTTGGCCTTGACGGCTATCACATTTTCACCCGCCTTCAGAAAGCCGGTAATATCGCACAAGTTTACATTGCGCCAATCCGTGCTGAACGCATCATCAACAACTTCTCCGTTGACCCATACCCATTGTGCGTTGTCGGCGGTGATCTCAAGCCTGGCGGCGGCGATCTCGGCATCAGCGGGGACGACAAATTTGCAACGGAAATACACGTTGCCTGCGGGCGCCGTTATCCGCGGGTTGCCCTCGGGGAACCACACCCACTGCGCCTTTGTAATGTCAGGACGCGCAACATTGCTCACATTCGCAACTTTGAGCCTGCCATTGCCCTCATTGACCATCCCCAACAGCTCCTCACGGCCGTTGAAAGTGATTGCGGGGTGATTGTTCTCTATGAGGTATTCCGGGCTGTCATTCGCGGGGAAGGCAAGCACGGCTATATCGGAGATTGCCCCCTCCGGCACAGGCAACTTTCTTGTAATTTTCGCAGGCCCTTCGATGCGCATCTCACTGCTTACAACATACTGCATAGAATCTTCCGGCTCAATCCAGGGCCCGCCCGACTGGCTCCAGCCCGGGCTGTTAAACATACCAATATCAACGCCAAGGCGCCTGCCCTCGCTTACGGCATGGTCCACAAGCTGCCACCAGTCTTCCCCGAGAACCTGCACGCCGCTATTTTCCGGCTGCTGGTTGATATGGCCTATAAGCGCCTCGCCTATACCGGCGCGGCTCATTGCTTCGAGGTCTTTCGTGATGCCTTCTCTGGAGAGGTCTCCATCGAGCCAGTACCAGTAAACCCATGGTTTTGTCTCATCGGGCGGCGAGGCAAAGCCTTCATCCATAGTTTGTGCGGAAAATGCCGCAAGATTCAGTAAGGTTGATACGATTACGCTCAAGCAGAGCATTCGCGATTGATTCATTCCAGTTTGTCCCCGTTGGCGGCGATGTGACTGTGCCTTGCACAAGAAGAATATCACACCATTACCCTGTTCTATCAATACAGCCTTCAAAACGCGCGCGGCGTTTCACAACTTTTGCCATTATCGGCTTAGCGGCAAGAAAGGTAAATACATTTTTTGGCATATTTTTTACTGATTATGATAAACAAAGCTTTCTTTTCCGGAACATCAGCCGGTTTGACTTCTCCAACATCAACCGGCGCGTACGTTACAGTTTTGGGCGCGATGAATCTCGCCCCTGCGGCGGCGCAACGTTTTCTCGTAATAGCAGGCTATTGAGGCAGTGGGATACAAGGGTTGTCGTCAGCAATCTGTTTGCGTTTCCAGGCGAAGTATTCATCCCAGAGCTTCAACCTGTCGGCGTTTTGAACGGGGATCATCTCCGGCTCTGCGGTAAGCCTCAAAACCTGCTCACTGTCCATCGTAAACGGCTTCCATTCAGGTAGCCCCTCGCCGTTCGGATTGCCGGTTTTGGCGAAGTTCACCCAGTACCCGCTCATCAGAGCGGACATCTTCGCATTCTCCGGCCGCTTACCTGTGAGGGTACCGAAAACATACGCAATTTCCTCACCGTGCGTGGGACCAAGCGGGTTATCCGGCGGGGTGCGGTGGTCGAAGCAGTACCCGAACACATCGCTTTTCCCGTACGTAGCCTGCATTCTCTGCCAGGCGAGACATTTCCACGCAAACGCGGCGTCGTTGAATATGTCCTGCGAAGCGCGGAGAGCCTGCTGCTTCGTTTTATGCGGGTAGAGGGCGAGCAGTTTGTCCGCATATTCGCCGAGCGCTTCACGCGCCTTTCGCTCAAATTCTTCGGGCGTTATCCCTTTGCCGCCCATAAATTCCACAAGTTTGCGGCACTCATCGGAGTTTATGCCTGTCAGAACGGGGGTATCGTTGAATCTGCCGTCCTTGTAAAGCCCGTAGAGGTCTGCGGGGAGTAAATCGCCGTCGTAGTTGGCAGTCCAGACGCCGCCGGCCTTATGCACTTTCTTAGCGCTGAGCTTGCGGGCTTCTTCGATGCTCCGCACATTCAGCCTGCGCAGAAACTCTTCGCCCTGCTTTTCGATTATGCTGAGCGGCGGGCTGTCAAAGGAGCCTTCGGGAGTTTGCCGAGGCGGGGTGAAGAGAGCGCCGCTCTGGGCAATCACGCGGTGAAAGAGCCCTTTCGCCTGGGGGCTTGCGGCGAGTATATTCACCGATACCGCGCCTGCGGATTCGCCGAAGATTGTTACGCAGCGCGGGTCTCCGCCGAATGCCGCGATGTTCTCGCGCACCCACTCAAGCGCCGCGATCTGGTCTTGCAGGCCGAAGTTGCCTTTGCCGCCTTCTGCCGTCAGCTCGGGGTGCGCGAAGAAGCCGAACACGCCCAGCCGATAGCCAACGGACACCACCACAACCCCCTTCTCCGCAAGATGAGAGCCGTCATAGAGCGGCATTGATGCAGAGCCCCATTCAAATGCCCCACCGTGTATCCACACCATCACGGGCAACGGCCGCGGCGTTTCAATCGAGTCAATCGAGCGCGCCGGCGCCCAGACGTTCAGATAGAGGCAGTCTTCACTGTGCTTCAGCGGTACGCCGAAGAGCATCGGTACAAATTTATCCTGAACCGGAGCAGGCGCAAACTTCACAGCCTTTCGCACCCCGTCCCATGGCTCTACGCTCTGCGGCGCTTTCCAGCGAAGCTCACCCGTAGGCGATGCGGCATAGGGAATCCCCTTGAACGCGCTGATGCCGTCAGGCGTGCGAACGCCCTCAATTCTGCCCCCCGCCACATCAACATAATCCGGCTTTCCTCCCGAGAAAAAGCCCCCGCAGCCCGCGCTTAGAAACAGAGGCGCAAATAAATATCCAATGATAATCTTTCTCATAATCAAACCCTGCAAGATAATGCCTTTATGCCCATTCTTCGCAGAGTGCTTCCGCCTGCTTTACAGTTTTCCACTCACTGCTCATGGGCACCTCCATTTCTCTTGCGCTGTTTGAGCGAATGAGCAGTTTTTTCAAGTTCTTTATCACTCAATCAAGTTCCCTTTTCCTGCTTTGGAATTTTTGTCTCACTGCAATCAGTTTTACCGTCGGCACCTATACTCCTCGTTGTTCCTATGTTCTCAGGAGCTTTAGGAGGTTCAGGTTTTTTGTTCTCTGCCATTTTTCTATCCTGTAATTTTAATCACAAATAAAACCAAAGCTTGAAGCGCCAAAGGAATCAAGCTGTAACAAGCAAAACGTATTGATTTCCCGAAATGTTGACGCCTTTTTTCGTTTAATAAGTCATTACAATCTTTTGCTTCGGAAAGTTTCTTAGACAACTCTGAAAAGGCACCCGATGACGAATCATCCTGACATGAATCATCCTTGCGCTCAGAGAAATACTTATACCAAGCTACCATTGTATTCAGTGATTTATATTGTCTCGGTATAACGCACATAGCAGTGTTATACGTTGCCATACAGATTAAGACTATAGATATCACACTGCCAATGACGTAAAGAAGTTGCCATAAGCCACATCCATCTTTTAACAGAACGGATTGAAACAGGGACATATCTCCTATTTTAACGAGCACCCCTATAAGCACAGGAACTACCAAAATCATGATGGAACATTTCTGATATATCTTATCAGATTCCCCTAACTCTGCCTTGTATTGGTCATAACACAGCTCAAAAAGTTTCAAGTTCGTATTAAGATCTATCTTCTTCTCGAAACCAAGCGTTGCTGCCGTATTCTTGGCTCTTGCCATAAATGCCTTCCTTAAACTGACAGGTATTGTTGCTGTGATTTTTTCATTATCGACAAAGAATACTGTCAGTCAAGCGGGAAGCATTTCGGGCGGTTCGTGAACCGCCCCTACTTTACGAGCTCATAGGGCCACATCAACAAGCCGCCATCCATCACCTTCACGTCTTTGAAGCCGCGGTGCTTGAGGATTAGCGCCGCCTCGTAGCCGCGCAGAGAGATCTTGCAGAATGTCACAATCTCCTTGTCTTTCGGAAGCTTGCCGGAGGATTCCCTGATCTTGCCGAGCGGCATAAGCACAGAGTTTTCAATGCGCATCTGCTCATACTCGCCGGGCGTACGAACATCCAGCAGTACAAAATCCTCGCCCGCATCAATCTTCGCTTTCACCTGCATCGGCGTGATGGATTCAAAAACGCCGTCAAGCTTGTTACGCGCGATATTTGCGGCGGTGATGATATTGTCCATCACGGGCGCATAAGGCGGCGCATAGGCGAGGTCGAGCTGGGCGACCTGATCAACGGTCATTCCGGCTGTGATAGCGGTCGCCGAGACATCAATTCTCTTATCAACATCACCCGGGCCGACAATCTGCACACCGAGCAGTTTTCTTGTGCCCTTCTGAGCGACAAGCTTCATCAGAATCGGCTTTGCTGTGGGATAGAAGTGCGCTTTGTCAGGCGCGGGCGTAAGAACCGTTATAATATCATATCCCTCTTGAAGCGCCTTCTTCTCAGAAAGACCCGTGCAGGCAACGCCATAATCGAACACCTTGCATATCGCGGTGTTGAGAACGCCAGGGAAGGAATCCTCCCTGCCGCAGATATTCATCGCGGCCACCCTGCCGTGCTTGTTCGCGGTGGAGCCGAGCGGCATAAACACCTTTTTGCCCGTAACCAGATTCTTCACCTCCACGCAATCGCCGACAGCATAAACATCCGGATTGCTCGTCTGCATCTTCTCATTGACATCAATGCCGCCGAAAGCGCCTATCGCAAGGCCCGCTTCCTTTGCCAGCTTCACATTCGGCTTAACGCCGACCGCCATAATGACTATATCGGCTGCAATTGTACCTTTATCGGTAACGGCTGCTTTCACGCTCCGCTCGCCCTCAAGCGCGGTTACCTTCGTGCCCGCAAGCACCTTGACGCCCTTCGATTCGAGGTGCTTGGTAACAAGCGCGGCCATCTCCTCATCGAGGAATGAAAGGATCTGCTCAAGCGCCTCAACAATCGTAACGCGCGCGCCAATCTCAGTGAATGCCTCGGCAACCTCAATGCCGATAAGCCCGCCGCCGATAATCGTTACGTCCTGCGCCTTGCCGCTACTGAATGCCGCCTTGATTCCCTCAGCATCCTCGACGCCGTGGAGCGAAAAGACGTTCTTCAGCTTAGCGCCCGGAATGGGGATATGCACGGGCGAAGCGCCTGTGGCAAGTACGAGCTTGTCGTAAGGCAGGTTTCTCTGCGTGCCGTTTTTGAGGTCAACGACGGTGAGCGTCTTCTCTTCTACATTGATTTGCGTTGCCTCGGTGTGGTTGTTTACATGAACGTTCTTCACGTTCTGGAAGAACACCGAATCCCGAACTGTGCCCACGGGCGTACTCATAAGCTCGGCCTGCTCTTTTACAACGCCCGAGATATAATACGGCAAGCCGCAACCGGCATAAGAGAGGAATTCGCCCATCTCTACGAGCGTAACATCAGCTTCGGGGCAAAGGCGAATGATCTTTGAGCCCGCTTTAGGCCCCGCCGCAACGCCGCCCACAATCACTACTTTCAGTTTTGAATCCATTTACAAATCCTTCCGGCACTTTTTATTACAATTTACAGTAAAGTTTGTTCAGTCCGACAAAAGACCTTCAAGCATCTTCTCATCTTCCTCAGCAACGCTGCCGCCCATTACCGTACCCTTTTGCATTTAAATTTGCCTTTTTTCAAAAACCCGAACGCTACTCTACTCAATTATAAAGTTTACTTTTCATTTTCTCTTTTGCAACTATTTTGTCATCAGAATAATACCGCCTCGCCTGCTTTCAGATTTACGCTGCGCGAGCCAAAGCAAGCGCCGAGCTTTTCTTTCGCTCTTTTCCCCGTACAATGCAGGGGGTAAATCTTCTCCACTCCATAATCTTTAAGAACGCCTGCGACATCCTCAATTTCCTCATCGGATGCCTTCGAGAGATGCGTGCCTCCGATAACCGCGTATATCTGCTTTTGGCCTGCCAAGCGGCAGATATGGCTGAGGGTATTTTCGAGGCCGCTGTGTGTGCAGCCGAGGACAACCAGCAGACCACGGCTCGTTTCTACATAAACAGCCTGGTCATCGGCGAACATATCCGGAATGCGGCAGGTAAGGTCGGTATAGAAATACCCTTCCGGCTTTATGTCTTTTGCCCCGCCGATCGAGCCGGTGGCGAAAAGGCTGCGGAAAATCTGCGTGCGCTGTTCAGTGAATCGAATAACTCTGCCTGCAAGGGCAACTCGCGCCGAATCTGGCATGCCGATATATTTGCCGCCCTGCCCGAGGCGCTTGTACTTTTCCTCAAGCGCGGCGGAGTGCAGATAGATGGGGCAATCATTCGCCGGCACCGCAGCAAGGCCGCCGGTATGGTCGTAATGGCCGTGGCTTAAAACTATCGCATCAGCTGAGCTTAAATCCACTCCGGCCTTTGTGGCATTATCCGCAACAAGCGAGCTTTGCCCCGCATCAAACAGGACGTTTCCCTCGGGATGTTTTATCCAGAGGGAAAGCCCGTGTTCGCAACCAAAGCCATCGGCCGCGAGATTATCGACGAGCACCGTTATCGAAACTTCGCCATTTTCGGGTTTAATGGTCGCAGACATTCGACCCCGTGCTGAGATTACCGGCCATATAGGCCTTTACCAGATTTTCAGGCGTATCAGCGGCCGCACCGAAAAGCACTTTGATACCATTCATTGCGAAAAGTTGCTGGGCTCTCTGGCCGATTCCGCCAGCTATAATCACATTTACGCCTTCCTCGGCAAGCCATTTCGGCAAAACTCCGGGCTCATGAGCCGGCGGGATTTTCTGCCCCTGCGCGGTGATTGTCTGCGTGGTTGTATCGGCGTCAATAATGGCGAATTTTTCGCAGTGGCCGAAGTGCATTGTCAGCTTGCCATCATGTAAGGGGATTGCAAATCTCATACTTGTTTTTTCCTTTTAGTCAGTTGTGTTTTATTTCAAGGCGCTCTTCAATACCGCGCCACATTCTCGTTATTAAGTGTGTCGCCTCGGAGGCGCCATATTCTATCAATGATTGCCCCTCTATCTGAGCGGCGGTGAAAGAATTATCGTAAGGAATCTTCCCCGCAACCTCAAACGAAAGTTCAGCGGCAATTTCACAGATCCGCTCAGTCATCTGAGGGTTGATATCGGCCTTGTTTACGCATACCATTGCCGGCAGACCGAACCCCTTTGCAAGTTTGGCAACGCGCTGGAGGTCGTGCAGGCCGGAGAGCGTTGGCTCGGTAACGATAAGCAGTAAATCCGCCCCCGTTACAGAGGCAATCACAGGGCAGCCTATCCCGGGCGAGCCATCGACAATGAGCAGATCACACTGCTCTTTTTCAGCCGTAATACGTGCCTCTTTCCGGAGCAGAGAAACGAGCTTTCCGCTGTTCTCCTCGGCGATTCCCAGCTTTGCATGCAACATCGTGCCGAAGCGCGTGTTTGATTCAAACCACTGCCCGTTGACAGCGGGCGCAAACTTAATCGCTCCCGCCGGACAGACCCTCTCACAGACTCCACATCCTTCGCATGAAATCGGGTCAACCGCAAAGCTGCGCACGGCGAAATCGTTTGCGGGGCCCGTAAGGCTGATTGCATCAAACCTGCACACATGCGCACATCTTGCGCAAGCCAGGCAACTCTCTGCCTGTATCTCTGCCCTGCTGCCACCCGAAAACGACTCGCTCCGCAAGATTTGCGGCTTCATAATGAGGTGCAGGTCTGCCGCATCGACATCGCAATCGGCCAGCACACAGCGCTCCGCAAGAGAGGCGAACGCCGCTGTGATGCTGGTTTTGCCGGTACCGCCTTTGCCGCTTATAATTACAAGTTCTTTCACTGTTTCACCTCCCTTACCATTCTCTCAATCGCCTCAAACATATCCAGAAAGAGCTGCCTGTATTCGGGCATCTGTTCTGCCAGCATAAGCCCTCTTGAATAGCACTCCGCAATCCGCCTTTCGTTCGGCAGTTGCAACAGCACATCTATTGCCTCTTCGCAGCAATACCTTAGAACCGCGTCATCGCCCGCATCACAGCGGTTTATCGCCACGGCAAACGGTAGCTCAAGCCTGCGCACCATATCAACGGCCAGTTTCAGGTCGTTGAGCCCGAAAGGCGTAGGCTCTGTAACGAGAAGCACGAAATCGCTTCCGCGAACCGCCTCAATCACGGGGCAGGATGTGCCCGGAGGGCAGTCTATAATGTTTACTGCGCCATCTGTGATGTTCTGTTTGACGGCCTTGATGACGGCTGGCGTCTGGATAGCGCCAATGTCCAGAGAGCCATCGACGAAGCCGACCGCTCCCGCCCTGCCTCGGCGGACAACGCCGACCTTCCTCGGCCGCTCTTTGATTGCGCCAACAGGGCATACAAGCATGCAGCCGCCGCAGGAATGACAGAGCTGCTCGAATAGAAGCGGCTTATCCTTCAAGCATACTATCGCGCTGAACCGGCAGATCTTGGCGCATTCGCCGCAGGCCGTGCAGGCATCAAAATCCACCTCCGGAACAAGCACTGCAACATCTTCGTCAGATTCAACCTCTGGCTTCAGGAATATGTGCCCGTTGGGCTCTTCCGCGTCGCAGTCCAAATAAACCGTACTGCGCCCGCTCAAAGAGAGCGCAAGCGCCAGATTCGTGGCGAGAGTTGTTTTGCCGGTACCGCCTTTACCGCTTGCTATTGTTAGTTTCACTCGGGAAAATCTCCGTTTTCTGCTTGTTCTGTCCAGTCAAAAAATTTATCAACAGCTATCCATCCGCTCGTCGGAAGGCTGTGAAAACATACCGGTCTCGGGTTGCTCCAGTGGTTGCTGGGGGCTATGTCCCACTTTGTATATCTGTTCATGGCAGAAGCAGTGCGGTCTATGCGGTAGCCATCGGGATGAAAGCCGACTTGAACATTTTCCACATCAATAATTGAGTCCATTTCAATTCTCTGCAATCAGTTCTAATGAATAACCGATTTGCGGGGAGACGATAATCCCCCCGCTCACACGGTTCACCGTTACTCTCTATTGCTTCTGAGAATAGAGATCTCGGCCTCGAGAGCTTCAAGTGTGTTGCGCAATTCATCGCAACTCGCCGAAAGCTCGGAAATACTCTGGCCATTTGTTCGATCAAAGCGGCCGAATCTCGCAGAGCCGAAACGCCTGCCTCTGCCGCCTGCGCGACCCATTCCACGCCCGAAAGCGTAATTTTCACTGCCAGGCATATCGTAACCTGCGCAGAAGCCTGCGGCTCTGCCGGTTTTCGGTCCTCTGCCGAGCGGGCCTGTTCTGTCTCCATAAGGCATAATAAATCTCCTTTATTATTGTTACTTGTTGTTAACGGCCTGCACAAGCAAAACCGCTGTACGTTTTATTTCTTTTCAAAATCAGCTCCCCCACCTCACAACCGATGTGCCCGGCAATCACCGGACACTTCGCCTTCAAAAGGAAGAAGATGTTTTTGTCAACATCGCTGAGCGTCTCATAATTGCCCTGTCCTTTGGCGATTATCAAATCGGCGCGGTTGAAGGCATCAAGAAAGCGCTCCGAACAATCTTCAAGAATCGTAGCCGGAGCATCCGAGCCGTTGTCTATTACTTCAACAAGCTCTGTAATGCCGGCAATCTTTGCATCTTGAATGGTCGCGTCGTTTATGGCCGGCAGGCCTCTCACCGCTACAACCACCTTCTCCATCGGCAACTGCTCAATCAGGAGCCTGTCGAAGACTATCTCGCCTGCGTTGTCAGCGAGATACAAGATGTTCTCCGCTTCAGCAAGCGCTTCTCCGAAAGCGTCCATCTCAGTCCGCGGCATTTCACTTGCCAGAGAATCAGCGACAGTCTCGCGTATATCGGAGATGTGAATCTCGCTCTTTACGCCAAAATCAATGATATTGCCCGCAATCGCCAGACGAATCGCCGTTTCAAGCGGCGCATTTGATGCTGATACAAGCTCTTTCATCTCCCTGTACATATCAATGGCAATCCGGTTGCAACGCTGCTTCGCTTCGGCGTACGGGTCTGCGAGGCCCGTAAGCTCCCTGACCACCCTGTGAATCATCTGCGCAGCCACTGGCGCCGGGCAGCTCATATTAAAATCAGCAACAGCCCTCATAACGCTCCTCAAAACAATCTGCTGCGTTTGTTCGTCATCAGTGGCAAAACGTGCTGCATCAAGCGCCTGCCTTAGAAAACAGGGATAGCAATCAAGATAGACTTTCATCAGCTACGCCTTATACCCAATGCCCTTCGACATTCGCCGAACTGACCTGTTTCAATTTGTCGTTTTTCCAAGCCTCAATTGCTTCGGATACGGTAACCGGGCCGCTCAGAAAGACCTCCGCATTACCTTCGCGAAGCACCCTGAACGCATTAGGCCCGACGTTACCTGTGATAACGGCATCTGCACCGAGATTTACTATGTTTGAGCCGGTCTGAATGCCCGCACCCTGTATGGCAGTCAGGTTTACTTCATTGCCATGGGCCTGCCAGTTGCCCGTCTCGGTATCAAAAACGATTATCCATTTTGCCCTGCCAAAACGCTGGTCAAGGGGGCTCTCAAGCTTATCACCCTGCGATGTTACGGCTAATTTCATAGTTTTTTCCTTTCACTTGCTGTGTTGTTTTTTTCACCCGCTCGCCTTTTGCCGCGCCTTCTTTCACGGCAACCACACCCGCGGCTCCGATGCATCCAGCAGCCCGGCATCTCAAAGGGCGGCCGAAGCAACTCTCCCCTGAGATACGCGCTCAAAACCTCCTCAACATCACCTGTGATATATGGCACAATGGCAATGCCGGCAGCCTCGATCATCGCCGCTACAGATTGCGACAAAGCACCGCAGAGAAGCACATCCGCTCCGCTATCCTCGAGCTGCCTGGCGCGAGCGGAAATCGGATTTACAAGCTTGATCTCCCTGCGAGACAGCTCAACGCCATTTTCATAGCTGACAAGCAAAAGCCTGCCCGCAAAATCAAATACGTTTGAAACGAAGCTGTTGTAAACGGGTATTGCGATATTCATATTCACCATCTTACTGTGCTGTTACGCAATAAGCGCGCCAAAACGGAAGCTGTGGCAATGAATAGAATGTATATCATTTCAGGAAAAGTGTTTATGGAGTAAAAATCAGTTTGCCGAATAATTGGAGAGATGCAAGCGCGGTTGCATTATGCAACGGCGACAGGCGACAGGCAGTTGCATAATGCAACGAAGGGGCTCCGCCCATTGATAATTTAATCTTGAATTTACCCCTTCTCCATTATCTCTTCCGGCGCAATTTCTCTGCGTGCCCGGCGGTTGATTTATATCTGGTCCAAGCCCGAGTTTTTGAGCTTGCGGAAAAGCGTGCTTTTATCAATCCCGAGGCGTTTTGCCGCAGCGGTTTTATTACCGCGGCAGTCATTGAGCGTCTGCCGGATAAGGATTTCTTCCATAGCGGCAATTGTGAGCTGTTTCGCAGGCACGTTCTGCATATCAAGCGATTGCGGCCTGACGCTTTCGGGAAGGTGCCGAAGCTCGATAATCTCCCCCTCGCAGAGCACAAAGCAATGCTCTATGATATTCTCAAGCTCGCGTATATTGCCGGGGAAATCATAGGCAAGAAGCGCCGCGCCGACCTCGCCGGTAACACAGCAGATATTCCTGCCGTGCAGGTGGTTGAAGCGGGAGATGAAATGCTCTATGAGCAGAGGCACATCTTCCTTGCGCTCACGCAGAGGAGGCAATTCGATACGCATAACATTTATGCGGTAGAAGAGATCTTCGCGAAACTGCCCTTTTTTGACGAGCCCCGCGAGATGTTTGTTTGTGGCAGCGATTACGCGCACATCCGCCTTCTCAGGCGCTACCGCACCTATCGGCTCAAAAGAGCGCTCCTGCAAAACCCGCAACAGCTTAACCTGCATAGCCGGCGAAACATCCCCAATCTCATCGAGGAAAATCGTACCGCCTTCGGCCAGAGCAAAGCGGCCGGGCTTATCTTTCTTAGCATCGGTAAAGCCGCCCGCCTTATACCCGAAAAGCTCTGATTCAAGAAGTGTATCGGGCAGTGCTCCGCAGTTCACGGCCACAAACGGCCCGTCACTGCGCAAGCTTTGGTTGTGTATCGCACGAGCGAGAAGCTCCTTACCCGTACCGCTGGGTCCTTCGATAAGGACTGTCGCGCGGCTCTCGGCGATATTGGGGATTATGGAGAAAATATCACGCATACGATGGCTGCGGCTGATTATGTCATCGCAGCTGTAGCGGCCGGAAATCTCTTTGCGAAGCTCTTCGACAAGACTCATATCGCGGAATGTCTCAACGCCGCCGATGACAGCCCCCTCTTTGTCTTTGAGGAGCGCCGTTGATATTGCGACTGCCCGCATGTTGCCCGGAGCATCGATGATATGCACGGTGCGGTTCATTATGGGCCTCTCGCTGTGCATCGTTTCCGCAAGCGTACAACCGGCCTCGCAGGTGTCTGAGCGGAATATCTCGCGGCATCTCTTGCCGATTGCATCCTCGCGCGATATGCCGGTGATGTCCTCGGCGGCTCGGTTGAAAGAGGTAATCTTCCAGTCGAGACCAACCGTAAAAACTCCCTCGCTTATCGAATCAAGGATAACGTTTTGATTAGTATCATCGTAATGCATAAGTTGCAATATACAACAATAGTCGCAAAATGCAACTGTTTTTCACTGCAATGCCGCCTCTACGCGGCGTATGCTCAGAGGCGTTTGCGCTTCCTTAGAAACAGCGCTCCCGCGGCTGTCAGCAGAAGCGTGCAGGGCTCGGGCACAACCATAATGGTTGTGATCTGGTCGCTGTACGCGGAAAGATCCGCGTATATACCGAGATTGCCATATACGGAAGTGCTTGCGGGCTGCCCTGAATATGCAGTTACAGCCGTAGCGACTCCTGCGAGCTCCCACTGCTCCCCATTCTTAACGAAAAGCCCTGATCCGGAGTCATTGTTCGAGGTTATTCCGTAGTTGTCCGCTGAAACAAACTTTGTCGCAAAGGCTTCCATGCCGCTGTAGTCATATTCACCGGCACCACTCTCGTAGGCCCATCTGGTCTCGCGGGTGCTACTCCAGTAGTAACCTGTATAATCCGCTTTCCGCAGAATACTTTGAACTGTCCACTCTCCACTTACCACGTCCCATCCGGTCTCTTCCGCGGATGTCTGGCCGACGCCGGTACCTATGTGAACGGTCTGCCGGTCGGCAGTTGGAGCAGAGGATGCGAGAACGACATCGTCGAGCAAGCCGAGGCTGCCTTGTTGCACGTCCACACGGAACATATAAAGATCGACATAGGCGGTATCGGTGGTATTTCGCAACTGTACGCCGGTATCTGCGATGGTGTTGTATGTAGCATCGCCGTCAACGGTAAAATTTCCCTTTGATACGTGGTTCGCCGTGATTACCCAGCCATTGCCGAGATAAACGCCGGAGCCGTTCGTTCCTACTCGCCCCACTCTCCCCCAGCCCGGGTCGTCCGCGGGGGCAACGAGATTATCGGAATCTGCGCCAAGATGTACCACTATCGCCTGGCAGCTCATCGCTGCAAAAAGAAGCATCAATGCTGAATGTCTGATCATGTTGTTTTTCTTTTTCAATTTGTTAATAATGTAGTGAGTTGTGCAACCAGCTATGACATTCATTGTACTTTTTTGCTTTCTCATCGCAATAACACTATCGGATTGCTTTTGCAATTGCAAAACATAATTGACGCTTCACCGCCGGATAGGTATCATAAGAGGCTTAATACGAGGACAGCATTTTATGATATTTGACAAAATAGATAATCGACACAGATACCAAAGCCATAAGGGCATCTCAAAGGCCCTTGAAGACATATCTACAAGGGATTTCACCCTTATGGAACAGGGGCGATACGAGCTTGAATGCGGGATTTTTTTTACGGTACAGGACTATGAGACTTTACCAATCGCAGAAAAAAAGCTCGAATACCACAAATCTTACATTGATATTCAGCTCGTTTGCCGCGGCAGAGAAAATTTTATTTTTCTGCCAAGTGCCGCCCTTACCTGCGACGGCTCCTTTGATGCAGATAAGGATCTGGGCTTTTTCAACGAAAAGCCGGCTGATATACTTGACCAAGCGGGAGCGGCTATGCTGGAGCTCGGGGCCAATATGTTTGCCCTGCTCTACACCGAAGAAGCGCATGCGCCCGGCATAGACGCCTCATGCAAGCAAAGCGTCCGGAAGGTCGTGTATAAGGTGCCTGCGGATGAATAAGTACTATGACACGAAAATATGCAGACTGGCTCAAAAGGCGGGCGAACAGGTAAAGCTGGCCGGCTGGGTGCAAAAATGCCAGCCGAGAGGGAAGGTTATCTTCCTCACGCTTCGCGACGGCAGCGGATACTGCCAGTGTGTTGTGGAAAAGGGAAACGTCTCCGAGCAGCTCTTCGACGAGATAAAGCGTCTCGGGCAGGAATCCAGCCTGACAATCACAGGCCTGGTGCGCGCCGATGAGAGAAGCGAAGGCGGCGTGGAGGTGGTCGTTGGAGGGGCGGAAATCTTCTGCAACAGCGCTGAGTACCCCATCGCTAACAAAGAACACGGCGTTGACTTCCTCCTGAAAAACCGCCATCTCCATCTGCGTAGCAGGAGGCAGTGGTGCATAAACCGCGTTCGCCATACCGTGATTCGCGCGATAAGAGATTTTTTCAACGAGAACGAATTCACGCTCATAGACACGCCCATCTTCACGACAGCCGCAGGAGAAGGCGAGCAGACGCTGTTTGAAGTGGACTATTTCGGCGAGCCGCTGCATCTCTCGCAAACCGGCCAGCTCTACCTTGAATCCGCGGCGCTCAGCCACGGCAAGGTTTACTGCTTCGGCCCGACATTCCGCGCCGAGAAGAGCAAGACGCGCCGCCACTTGACCGAATTCTGGATGGTTGAGCCGGAGGTTGCCTTTGCAGACTTGGATGAACTGCTTGAGCTTGCGGAAAATTTCGTTTCGCATATCGCTTCGCAGGTACTCGCGGTCAACCGCGCCGAGCTCGATTTTCTCGGCTCGGACATCAGCGTACTTGAGCGGATTAAGCCCCCATTTTATCGCATAACATACTCCGAGGCCGTAGAGATGCTTCGCGGCGAAAAGACAAGGGAGTTTATGCAGAAGCTTTATTCCGAGCTATCCGATGCTCTTGCAGCAGTGGATGAGCAGATAGCCGAAGCGGAAAATACTCTCGCATCTGCGAGCAAAAGCTGGCAGAAGTCCGCGGCGGCCGCAAGGCTTCAGTCGCTCAGCGCCGAAAAAGCGGAGCTTGAAACTCAAATTGAAAACAACCCGAAACATCTTGCCCTCGCGCAAAGTTTTGAATGGGGCAAAGACCTCGGCGGCTCCGATGAGACAATCATCTCGCTGATGCACGATAAGCCCGTTTTTGTTACGCATTACCCGAAAGAAGTGAAGGCGTTCTATATGAAGCAGGACCGCGGCAACGAAGCTGTCGTGGAGAATTTCGACCTGCTCGCTTCCGGCGGATTCGGCGAGATTATCGGCGGCTCGGTTCGTGAACACGACCACGACATGCTTCTGTCTAAAATTGAAGCCGAAGGCTACAACCCCGAAAGCTACAGCTGGTATCTCGATCTGCGCAAGTTCGGTTCTGTCCCGCATGGCGGTTTCGGGCTCGGCCTTGAGAGAACAGTGGCCTGGCTCACAGGCGAAAGACACATAAGACAGTGCATAGCGTTTCCGAGAATGATGCATAAGGTGCATATATGAGCGAATGGACGACGGTCAAGCTGCTCGATGTAATCGTGGGGCATTTGAAGAAGGCGGGCATAGAAAACACGCGTCTCAAAGTCGAGATGCTCATGAGCCACTTCCTCGGCCTCCAGCGGATACAGCTCTACATCGATTCGCCCGTGCCGGAGAACAAGCTCGGTGCCTTGCGCGAAGCGGTGCGGCAGGCTTCAACGGATAAGCCGGTAGAGTATATTATCGGCCGCACAACATTCTACAGCATCGAGTTGAAGGTCGGGCGGGGTTGTCTTATCCCACGCCCTGAAACCGAGGACCTCGTGAAGGCGGGTGTGGATTTTCTGCGCGCTTGCAAGCGAGAAACAAAATCTCTCGACCTCTGTTGCGGCAACGGTTGCATACCGATTGCAATGGCAAAGAATGTGCCCGAGGCACGCTTTACCGCAACGGACATAAGCGCAGATGCGCTTGAGATAGCGGAGAAGAATATCGAGTTCCATAAGCTTGCCGAGAGAATATCGCTCCGTAGCGGGGATATGTTTGCAGCGCTTGAAGCGCCTGAGCGCTTCGACCTTATCACCTGCAACCCGCCATATATTTCGCCCGACGAATACGAAACACTTCACAAAAACGTGAAGGCTTTCGAGCCTGCCGTAGCGCTTGTCGCGGAGGACAACGGGCTTGCGTACTACAAAACGCTGGCCGCACAAGCAAAGGACTATATGCACGCAGACTCTTTAATGCTACTTGAAATTGGTTATAATCAAGGCAAGGAAGTTGCCGAGATTTTCAATAACAACGGTTACGAGACGGAGATACTTGCCGATTTCGCGGGAAATCAGCGAATTGCTTCCGTCAGATTGACCGGCTAATTAACGGAGAACTCCATGCGCATTCTTGTTACAGCAGGCGGGACGAGGGAATATATTGACCCGGTAAGGTACATTACAAACGCGAGCTCAGGCAGAATGGGCTATGCTGTCGCGCAGCGTGCCGATGAGCTCGGTCATGAGGTTGTTTTGATAAGTGCACCGACAAACATCGCCTATCCGCGCCACACTCGCATTATTGATGTTGAGACAAGCGCAGAGATGTTCGAGCAGGTACGCAATGAGTTCCCCCTGTGCGACTGCCTCGTAATGTGTGCGGCGGTGGCGGATTATACGCCGGAAACCGTTTCGGACAGGAAAATCAAAAAGCAGGAGAGCGAAATACTGCTGCGCCTGAAGCCTACCGCCGACATCATCAAATGGGCGAGCCGTAACAAACGCGACGATCAGATGATAGTGGGCTTTGCGCTCGAAGACAAGGACGTCCTTGAAAACGCGCTCGCAAAGATGAAACGCAAAAATATGGATGTAATCGTTGCCAATAAGCCGGAAGCGATCTCAGGCGACGGTTCCAAGGTGTTTATAAAAAACGGAGACGAGGACTGGCGCGAGTATCCGGAGCGTCATAAAAGCGAAACGGCGATTGAGTTGATGAAAATCATCGAACAGTTTTTCCAAAAGACAGGTAATAAATAAATGAGACAAATTTCAAAGATACTTTTCCTCCTGCTCTGCGGTAGCGTAATGGCGTTTGAGATGACGGCATTCCAGCCGGAAGACAAATACCAGCTTTTCGTACAGGACTGGCGATTCACAGAGACAGACAACATCAACTCTTACCAGCGCGGTTTTGATGATTCCGCCTGGAGGCCGGTAAGCCTGCCGCACGATATGGGCATCGAGAAACCATTCGATGCCGCGAATCCGAGCTGTCAGGCGTATCTGCCCGGCGGCGTGTGCTGGTACCGCAAGGAGTTCAAGCTTCCCCGCAATGAGCGCACAAAGAGCTACCGCATCCTGTTTAACGGCGCCTACTGCAACAGCAAGGTATGGTGCAACGGCAAGCTGCTCGGCGAACGCCCGAACGGTTTTGTATCGTTCTACTACGACATAACCGACCTGCTCGAATTCGGCCGCGAAAATACGAACGTAATTGCGGTACGGCTGGACCACAGCGACTTCGCCGACTGCCGCTGGTACACCGGCACGGGCATAAACAGAGATGTTTTTCTCGTGGCAACCGACCCCGTACACGTAAAGCAATGGGGCACGTACATCACGACACCTCATATCGACGAGAAGAGCGCAAAGGCCAAGCTCGAAGTAACCGTGGAAAACGACAGCAACACAAGCCGACAACTGTTCCTTGAAAACATCATCTACGACAAAAATGACCGCGTCGCCGCACGTGAACGGCGCTACATAACCGCAGAACCGGGGGACAACCAATTCAATACCGAATTCGACCTTCGCAGCCCCATCCTCTGGACAATCAGAAACCCCGATATGTATATGCTTGAAACAAAGCTCCTGGAAAACGAAGAGGTTATAGACAGCAGCTACACCCCGTTCGGTGTGCGCAGCTTTGATTTCAACGCAGACACCGGCTTCTCGCTCAACGGACAATCTATGCTGATAAAGGGCGTCTGCCTGCATGATGACGCCGGCGCACTCGGGACGGCCGTGCCGAAGAAGGTCTGGGCGAGGCGGCTTGAGCTGCTCAAAAAAATGGGGGCTAACGCCATCCGTATGAGCCACAATCCGCACGACCCGTACCTCTATGAGCTCTGCGACAAGATGGGGTTTCTCGTAATGGATGAGGCTTTCGATGAATGGAACGGAGGAAAGAGGAAGTGGATTGACGGCTGGAATCAGACCAAATTCGACACGAAGGGCTACAACGCCTATTACGAAGAATGGGCAGAGAAAGACCTTGAAGCAATGCTGCTCAGGGATAGAAATCACCCGAGCGTGATAATGTGGAGCATCGGCAACGAGATTGACTACCCGAACGACCCGTTTGAACCGGGAGACATCAGTCTTGTAAGCGAGGCGCGCAAGCTCAGGGAGATCGTCAAAGATTACGACCTCACCCGCCCCGTTACCGCCGCCTGTGCGGGCCCCGAAGCGAATGTGTTCAAGGACTACCTCGACATCATCGGCTACAACTACAAAGAAAAACTCTACGCATCGGAACACGAGCGCTACCCGTACAAGATATTCACCGGTAGCGAGAATGGCCGCTCTTTTGAAGCCTGGAAAGCCGTGAAAGACAATCCGTTTATCAGCTCGCAGTTCATCTGGACGGGCATAGACTACCTCGGTGAGGCGGGGCAATGGGAAAAAAACGGCCAACACAGCCGCGGCTCGCGCTCGGGGCTTATGGACCTGGCGGGATTCCCGAAAACCGGCTACTACGAACGCATGGCATGGTGGGCAACTACGCCGTTTGTTCAGCTCTGCAAAATGCCCGATGGTTCAATTAACTGCTATTCCAACTGCGAGGACATAGAGCTGTACGAAGACGACAAAACTCTCGGCGTATTCAGCGTGCCGGAAAACAAAACCATCAGCATAAAAAACCCCACCGGCTCATCCTACAAGGCTATCGGCAAGGTTGCCAGGGTAACAATGGCCGAATACACACTCACCACCCCGGGCGAACCGGCGAGGATAATCGCCATCTGCGATACGAAAAAACTGATGCTTGACGGCCGCGACATAGCGCATGTCGAAATGTATATCATCGATGAAAAGGGAACTATCGTTACCGACAACGACAAGCTGATAAGCGTATCGGTGAGTGGGCCGGTAAACATTCTGGGAATCGAAAACGGCGATCAGGGCGATATTACCCCGTACAGCAGCCGAGAGAAAATGACGAAAAACGGCAGGTTGCTGGTCTATCTCCAATCAGAGACATACCCGAGCGATGTTACAATCAGCTTTGAAACTGAAGGACTTGCATCGATAAGCCTTGTGATAGATTCGCAAATGCCGTTCAACCTGCCAATATGGTGATTTATGACGAAGGTGATTTATGACGAACAAGAACTTTTTCAGAGTAATGTTACTTCTGGCGCTATCTTGCCTGAGCTTTGCCGCTACGCCACAACAGATCAGCCTGAGCTGGGCCGCTACGGATGCTCTGGGCAGGAAGCTGCCCGATTATCAAACAGCGGATAATCAAGGGCAAGACAAATACGTTGCCATGTTCTACTGGCTCTGGCATATGGAGAAGAACGTTGACTCAGAGCCTGTAAACATCAGTGAAATCGTTCGCAATTTTCCCGAAGCAGTCAACGATTACAATCACCCTGTATGGGCGCAAAACAACGCATTCGGCCCTTGCCACTGGAACGAGCCGCTGTTTGGCTATTACCGCTCCACCGACAGATGGGTGCTTCGCAAGCATGCGGAAATGCTTGCCGATGCCGGCGTTGATGTTGTTGTATTTGACTGCACAAATGCCCCGTTCACATGGGATGCTGCGTTTAATGAGCTCGGAGAGGTCTGGCTTGAAGCGAGGAATGACGGCGTTAAAACGCCGCAGTTTGCTTTCCTCTGCCCGTTCGGACCCACCGACGGCAGCAAGGATATGGTACAGAAGCTCTGGCTCGAAATCTATAAACGCGAGCGCTTCAAAGACCTCTGGTTTTACTGGAAAGAAAAGCCCCTGATAATGGCCTACCCCGACAACCTGCCCGAGGAAACAAGAGACTTCTTCACGTTCAGACCCTGCCAGCCGGATTATCGCCGCGGACCCACAAGGCCTGACCAATGGAGCTGGCTTGAGGTTTACCCGCAACACGGTTTCGCTGAATACAGCCCCGGCAAATACGAGATGGTTTCGGTGAGCGTTGCGCAGAACGCAACCGCGGAGCTGGCGCCGGCGGCTATGAACGACAGGAAGCAGGTGTTCGGGCGCAGCTATACGCACAAAAACGGATTCGATGAAAAACCGGATGCTCATCTGTACGGATACAACTTCGAGGAGCAATGGAGCCGAGTTTTTGAGCTGGACCCCGAGCTTGTGTTTGTTACGGGATGGAATGAATGGGTCGCCGGCAGATTTCAAAACTGGCAGGGAACCGATAACGCCTTTCCCGACCAATTCTGCGATGAGTACAGCAGGGACATTGAGCCGGTGAAAGGCAGCCACGGCGACAACTACTACTATCAGTTAGTCGCGGATATCAGAAAATTCAAGGGCACCGAGAAACCACCCGTAGCCAAGCAGAGCCGCAGCATTGATATAGACGGGGATTTCGCGGACTGGAGCAGTGCCGGCTGCGTTTATTATGACCACAAAGGCGATACCCTGAGCAGAAACCACCGCGGCTACGGAAGCAGTCTGCTGTACCGCAACGATTCGGGGCGCAATGATTTTGTGAGCTTGAAGGCTGCGTTTAGTGAGAACAATCTGTTTTTCTACGCATGTTGCGCAGACAACATTAAGCGACCCGCGAATTCAGGCCGGATGCTGCTTTTTATCGATATTGACAGGGACAAATCCACCGGCTGGCAGGGCTATGACTACCTTATAAACAGCTCGCAAACCGCCGGAGGCAAAGCATCAATCGAAAAAAATGTTGATGGCAAATGGAGCTGGATTGCAGCGGGCGGCGCTGATTTTGCAACCGGCGGGAAGGAAATCGAAATCGGCATCCCCCGCGCCGTGATTTGCGGCGAGGACGCATCGATAGACATTGAATTCAAGTGGGCGGATAATATCAAGGGCAACGGCGATGTGATGGACTTCTATATCAGCGGAGACACCGCCCCGCCCGCCAGATTCAACTACGTTTTTTCTTCTATAGAAACTGCAAACGCGGCGAAGTGATTCATTTGCTACGCTTGATGGGGTGTTCAGTGTGATTATGCAAAACTATTTCTCACCCCTTCCATAATCAGCTTTGATAAAACTGATGTCGTTTTTATTCATTTTTTGTAAAAAATCATTATCATTTAATTTGCCGGTTTCGTAAAGCAGTAGCCAAAACTTATCCTTAGTCCTGCTACTTCCATTATTTATACATTCAATAGCTTCCTGAATCTTCGGAGCTTCACACGCATTAGCTTCGAGAAACTTGTAAGCCAGCAACATTGAAACGCAATCAAACATATTTGCGATTTTCTCTTCCTGCTCTTCGCTGACATCAATATCAATGCCATACTTTAATGCGAAGTAGAATACATAGGCTATTGAATCTGTCGATAAATTTAGAATTGATATTTCCAGAAGAAGCGGCAGATACTTGCCGAGGCACTCTTCGACAAACGTACAGTGCGGTAGTAGCACATGCTCTTCAATTAGCGGTACGAGATACGGCATTTCCATTGTCAGCTGCAAAACCAGGTTTACGTACAACCTTTTCGCTCTGTCAGACAATGTTTTCTTTGCAACCATCTTGATTGCATAATAAATGATGGCAGAATTTTCTTCCTTTCTGGCGAGACGAACAGCATACATAATAAACGACCTTATGCTTGTGAAACCTATCTCATCCCTTTCAGGAAAAATAAATTGGCCAAGCTTGGAAACCCACTGGGAATGCAGATAATCCGCGAATGCGGTTACTTTCGTTTTTTTCGCATTCAGCTCTAATTCATACTCTTTCAGGGAATTATGTAAATCAAAAAGAAAATCTTTGGCTTCTCTCTCGTCCTTAGCGTAAAAAACAAAGTCGTCAATATGCCTTACGACCTTTTTCCAGCCTTTCTCCTGTATGCTCCGATCTACGGCAGTAAGTATTATCTCTGAAAGAATATTGGAAGTATGCGGCCCTATCAGCATGCCATTTGTTTCGTCATCCTTTATAGATCTCGATACTTTATCCAATCCGTTGGACCAATTCTCACCGCAATTCGGACAGTTATTACAGTCGTTTGTTCTTTTGCCCTTTCCTTCTTCCTTTCCTTCTAAAGCCCAAGGAATTGAATGAGAGTATATGCTGGGAAAGCATTTGGCAATATCTGCCTGAACAACAAATCTGCATCCAAGCATCAAATCAATATCTTTCTCTTCGACTGACCACTTGTCAGTCCCTTGATAATTCATCTCAAAAATGTGCTTTTCCCCCTCAATCTTCCTGACATGACAATAGTTAAATTTATCAGCTTTACCGTTATGAAGGTTGATTTTGTCCCAGTTTTTTTTAATGCACTGACAGAGCCACAGATAAGATTCAGGATGAGGAATAGAAATAGCCCTTGGCACATTGGTATTTCTTGATGCTCTGTAGTCAACATAGCTGTGCGATTTTTTTTTGGCGATAGGCATTTTGCCGTTATTGAGAGCCTCAAGAAAAGATTCGGAGGTAAAGCAGGGAGGGAGTTTTTCAGAAAACATACCGTAGCCGAGCAATGCATCAAATACATAATCAGGATCAAGCAAGTCGGGGTAGGCATATCTTTGAGTATTATCAGACATCAGTTTCTCCGTCTCCAGAAAAACCCGCCATTTGAGCATACTCTACGAGGAAGCAGTGCTTGGCGGGTATGTTTACGGTATAATACCACACAGGCAGGCAAGTGTGTGGTGTGTCTGCTAAATAGCCATGGCTATAATTATAATTCTTCATATCATTCTGCCAGCCTTTGTAGTGATATATGCCATCATCTTAAAAGAAACATTCTATCAATCGGGTTAAGGAAGGCAAGAGCTTAAGCTTAATGAAAAAGCATAGTTGACAATTTGGAGAGTCAGCGCGCCGGCAACTGAACAAGGGTGCAATCAGCACCCGCAACAACGCCGGGGCAGTGGAGGACACGGAGCCTTACCTCAATTCATTCTCCAAACCAAATCATATCCATAAGACCTGTTTATTCAACTCCTTACCACACATCAAATCCCTTCAGCCTGCCGGACTCCGAGAGAAACTTAATTCTCTACATTTTCCTGAAACAGAGAACGGACGTGGGTTCGATTCCCGATTGAATACCCGACGGAGTGTTTTACAAACCTCAGTCTTCATCATTCATCACTGACTCCTGTGATAACAATAGTGTTCGCTCCAGAGTCGCCCGTCAGGTACATCCGTAGTGCATATAGCAGATCAGGAGTTTTGCGGAACATTTCCGGCTTTTCAATTTGAAGGCTGATTCGAGACACTGCTCTCGTTGTCCAGTAAACATGCAGATATTCAGTCATTATCGTCATCCGAAATGCTGGTGATGTGGATGGTATTTGCCCCGTCATCGCCGGTGAGGTAGAGGCGTAGGGAGTAGATTAAATCTGAGCTTCGCACGCCCTTGGGCTTTTTGACATCAATCTGTACGCGAGAGAAGAGGGATGCTCTGGATTGAGTGATAACATCCTCTACTCGGTCAACTTGCTCTGCCAGTTTCTTTGTGATGTCCTGATGGGGCTGGAGTAGCATCCTGATTTCGGTGTTATCTGAAGCACGAGTACGCAAAAGTCCGAGGAGTAGCTCTAACGGTTCGGCGGTTGCTCGAACCCAATCCCTTTTTGCCCACTTCTTTGTTGTTCTTGTCGGAGTGAGATTTTTTAACCGGTTTAGTATTGAATTCAGTAATGCAGTCAAATTTGAAATAGTAAATTTTTCAACAAAATGTTGTTCCCGCCAAATGGCGTAGGCAAAAACGCTAACGGCTGAATGGTTTGGAGGTGAAACAAGCTGGTCGAATATGTATTGCTGCCATCGTTGTGAAAGATCGCCAAGGGCGAAACCGACAGCACGTGGATCACGGATATGACCGCTCTCAACTTGCTCTGTAATCCATTGGACGCATTCGTCGGGTGCGTCCTTGTGCATGCAGGACATCAAAAAGAATATTTCGTATTTTATTTGATCTGGGATTTCATTTAGACCAACAAGTTTGGCGAGGTAGTTGATTTTAGCTTGAGCTTTGAGTTTGAATTCTTTTGGGCACTGCCTGTCCGACAAAGAGTGTCCGTCCCGCCAAGTCCGTATTATTGGAAAATAGAGGCGTGTACGAATTTTTGAACACAAATTATTTTGGTCATCACCAGCAAAGTCCAGTAACCGTGTTTCTTCGTGGTAATCGGTTGACGCCACCTTCCATCCTGAGTATCTACCGTCTCGTTCTTGAAGTTCGAAAGAAATATCATCTCCTTCCTCGAAAGATGAGAAGTCAACCCCCCTCGCAAAGCTATTCTGGTGGATAAAAACATCTTCTTCAACATCATCACATGATGCAAATGCAAATTCATTTTTAATCCAATCAGTGGTTAACACCCCTACGGTTCTCGGTCTTGGACGGATAAATAAATCTCGATCTAAGTGATCCACTGCATTGATAAACCATTCCATAAGGTCACTGGTTTCATCAGAGTTGAGTTTGGTAACATGCCGTAAATTATCCCAAGATGATGGTTTGGGATACCCCGGTGCGGGAGCATCAGTGATGATAATTTCTTCAGTGCGTTGCCACGTTGCGCGGATCGGCGTGAATAATTTGTCTATTGGCGTAAAAACTAATTTATACGGTTCGTCGGCACCGTATTCAAAGGTGAGTTGAAGGCTGCATTCACTGTCTTGTTTCAGTGGGAAAGCTGGCGAGTTGAGACGGGCGGAATAGCCTGTTTCATCCTCATTTTCTCCTTGAAAGATTGGGAACTGGTAAAATCGTTTCCCCGCAGGCAGTGTAAAATGACTTTTGACGGGAATTGAAACCGATTGTCCGCGAACGGGGACAACGGTTGTTCCCCGTGAGACAAGATAGAACCGCTGATAGCGTCCGTTGAGCATTACTTTGATGGAAAGTTCGGGGATTTGGTCACGCCAGAGGGGGATATCCTCCGTCTGTTTCTGTAGGTCGTATAGTCGCACTCCTCCAGCAACGGGACTCCGGCTTATATTGATGACGAACGCAAACTGTCCGATGCGAGAATCATGCCTCAGTGTTTGCTGATCAATAAAAGAGGGTTTTAAAGGTTGTGTCTTATTGTGCCATTTGCCGTCGGCATCCACCGTGATCATATCAAGGTTATCTATTTGGGACGCTTGGTGCTTGTCACGGGAGAGAATAACCGTAGGGCAACGCTCCCAATAAAAGCCTTTGGTTTCGGGGATTTGTTTTTTAAGTTTTTGGTCAGAGCGGGCAATAAGTTTGGTGGCGGTGGTTGCTCCTCCGATGGTGTCTATTACCACCACGGCAAAACCGTTATTGAGTCTTGCATAATCCACTTGCTCAAAGACGGCTGCAACACTGCGAGGCAGCGGCTGGGCATTTGGAAAGCGGGCGTTGATATTGCGTCTGGTAATCTCAAGATCAAAATCGTTGAGGGCATCGGGAACAAGCCAGAGCAATTGATCGGGCTGAAATGCTTTGCTCAAGTGATTGGTAAATGCTTGTGCGGCACGGTCAAGGTGTTCTTCTGTATAAGTGTCTTCATGGGAAAACAGAAGGTCGGGCAGGGAGATTGTTGTTGTATTGGGATGAAGATGGGCTGCATCCGAATCGAAAAGCCCCATAGCAACGGTCTCATCTTCATTACTCCATTCTTGCCATAAATAGTTTTCTCTGTTCTCTTGGCGATTTGAAGTTGTGGTTGCGAACTGTGGATGCAGGTAAGCAAGATCAATACAGGCAGATTGGGTTACAGACGGGCAGCTGACAAATCGTTTGATTTTACCTTTTGCTTTACTGGTTAGAGGCGTTGAAGTCCATGGCTCTACTTTGAAATCATCATAGGCAAACAAAATGGGCATATCAGCAAAGTAATGTGAGCCTTCCCGATACATCTGTGCATACTGATCCCATATTTGCATCGTTTTCCGGCGATCATCTAGTTGCGAAAAGTCACGGGTAATGTCATCGTCAAGACTTTGCAACCTACGCCAGGCATCCCATATTCTGCGATAGTCACGGTGGGAAAGAAGCGTATTGTTCGGAGGCAGGTTGTTCCATGGCGAAATGGCGTGTGCGTCACCTGTATTCAACCATGACTGTATGCGGACAACCAGTTCGTCCTCCGCTTCATCAAGGCATTTATGGCGTAGTTCAAGCATTTCAAGCAAGCGACTGACAAATGCCTTCAGCAGTCGGTTTTCAGTCAAATCGACTGACTGAAAACGTCGGACAGCCTGCAAGTACGGTTTACCCGCAAGCTTCTCGCGTATATTCCGTCCAGGACGAGTACTGAGCTTGATAAAACTGGAGGCATCCAATTCACGCACTGCACGAACAGGCAGCAAGGCGTGTTCACGGCGGGGATTTTCGTTTAGCGAACGGAAAAGTCGGAGTATTGACGGACGGGCATGTTCCGTGATGCGATAAAGACGGTCGTGCTTCACTTCCACGTTTTTACCGCTTGCGATTTTGGTAAGAAATGCAGACAACGGTTGCGGAAGCGCATCGCCAGTCTTTGGGTCAAACTCGACATTAACGGCAAACCAATGTGTTTGCGCAAGCAATTCTCGCGCATCATTGCCAGCTTGCCCTGCCTCTGATTGTAATTGATATAGTTCAGTGAGAGTCATCTGCAAACCATCCGCATCCTATTTCTGAGAGTAGAACATGCGCTTTTGTCTATTAGACAATTTTGACCATTATTCATCGCGATCTTTTTCATCGGGATGGTAGCTCGCTGGAGGTTGTGATAGGTCAACAGCTTTAGATTCGGGCTGAATGTCGGGTGTATCGACTACATCAACTTCTTCTTTATCCTGAAGATAATTGGCTGATTGCCAGATGAATTGACCGTAACCGAGTTCACAGGCAATTTCAAAGTCTTCACGAAGGTTGAACGGGTTGCCGCCAATCCCAGTGTTGATTTGGGCGGAGATTTTATCGAGACATTCGGTCTTGCTCTTGCCACGTGTGTCGATACCTCGCAACTTGGGCATGACCTTTTGAACGAGTTGATCCTCAAAGGCAATATGAAGGGCTTTGTCAAGAGCACCTTCATCGCCTGAAGCTTGGGCAGCACGAACATCAGGATAGTTTGCCATATAATACTCAACAGATTGCCAGACCCGATGCCCAATCGCACGCCCTGCGACAGAAAGGGAGGCGTTCATGTCTTCAATGAACTGCTTGAAAGGTTTCACATTCTCTTCGGTAAGAGATGTCCCTTTAGCCAGCCATGATTGCCACGAACGCTTATGTAGAAGAGGACCGCGATTCTTTTCATCAAGCGGTGCTAACTTCAGGCGACGTTTAAGTGTTGTGGGGCGCGGGAAATGAACAATGATTGAGCGGTCAAGAACCTTGTCTGACAGGGATTTTGTGGTTTCATCCTGATTCATTGTGCCTGTCCAAAGCACATTCCGTCCGAGTGGGAGCTGGTAGGCGGGCATCCCTGCGCCAATTTTTACTGGCAAACACGGAACATCTGATCCCTTCATTCCTCGACGAAGTTCCAATTTACTTAGGAATTCGGCAAAATAAAGTTCAGGATGAGCAAGGTTCATCTCGTCGAGCAGAACTAGACAGATAGCATCTTGTAAACCGGGGTAGCTGTCATCGCCGTTTTCAACCCATTGTTTTTGGCTTTGGGCAAGGAATCGCAAAACTGGTTGTGCATCAAATTTGTTGTCAATTGAGTTAAAGAATCCGAGCATGGACTCCTGCGAATCCCAGTTGGGCTGGACGGAAAGCGGTTCAAACATCAATCCGCCGAAGTGAGAATAAAGGCGAGGCAGTTCGGATTTCCCCGTACCGGAAACGCCTGCAAGAACCGTAAGAGGCGACCATTCCGCCGTTTTAAGTGCGGTGTGGAATGCTTTTAAGATGCGCGGGTGGAAGTGTAGCTCGTAAGTATCACACGCATTGCCGACACCAGCAAGCCAAGTACTTTCATCAATGTCAGCTCTTTGTGGTTGTGCTACTTTATCAGCTTTAATATGCGGCAGTTCAATTTCCTTGTAACGGGCAGCAACTTCGGCTGGACGTTCATACGCAGCGCGTAGCCGTTCCAACTCCGCCTGAGCTTCGTTTGCCGCACCCTCGAACCTGTCAGCTTTTTGGGTGAGCATTCCATTGTCAGCAGTCAACTCACTATTCTTGCGTCGTAACTCACTGGTCTCTTCAATTTGAGAGGCATTGCTTTCTACCTGCTTCGTGAGTTCGTCGACACGAGCTTTGAGCCGCTCCGCTTCCTGTTTCATTTGAGTATATTTCTCGCGGTCAGCCTCGGTTGGACGATTAACCATATCTTCACGTAGCCGTTTGATCTCATCGGTTTTGCTGTTAAGTTCACGGAGAACCTCTGCCGGGTCTTGATCGCCGAGTTGCTGTTTTAGCTGATCCAATGTCCCAACAAGCTCCGTTTGAATGTGCAAGCTTTCACGCAGTCGTGTATTTTCGCCCTTTAGTGTTTTTCTTTCACTTGCCAGAGACTCACGTTCTTCCTCAAGCAACGAGTCAAGCCGTTCTTGCAACTCATCGTTTTTCTTTTGCCACTGTTGCTCAAGTCGTTGTGCCTGACGTTCCAGTACCCGCTCATTTTGCTCCAATTCGACTTTTCGTCTTTCTTGCTCACTTTGGAGTGCGGAGAGCGCACCCTTCTGTTTTTCCAATTCGTTCTGTTCGGCTCTCAACTTTTCACGGTCAGATTCTTTCCGTTTTGCCCAGTCATCTTGCTCCTTGGCGATTTCAGTGAGGATACGTTCACGTTCAACATTCTCCGCTTCAACTATTTCTTTTAAGCGTTTGTCTTTTTTCTCTGCAATTTCTTGTTCCAAACCGGAAAGTAGATTAGTGCGCTTTTCAGCAAATTCCTTCTCGAACCTCGCTTGTCTATCCTGCAGCTCCGCATCCAATGCCGTACGTTCGTCGGCAAAGCCCGCATCACGTTTTTGCTCGGCAGCGATAACCGCTTTCTCATGTTGAACAAGCTGCGCTTTTTCTTCCTCAAGTTGCTTACGCTCAGTCGAAATTGCGTCAGCCAGTTTTTTCAGTCTTTCGGCTTCAGCTTGATTGGCTTTGTGCTGACGGGACGCTTCGTCTGCCAAAGTTTTTGCTTTATCTGCGAAGCCAGCATTCGCTTTTAGCTCTCGTTCAGTTACCGCCAGTTCTCGCTTGGCAACTTCTCCTTCTTCTGCATGAAATTCTTTCAACCGCTCCACAAACGTAGATTCAGCCTTGTCCAGTTCTTGTTGGCGGGCATCCAATTCCGCAATCCGACTCTCAATTACTTCCTTAAACGCTTCCCGTTGTTTTTCAACAAAGCCCGTTTTAGCTTTAGCTTCCTCTTTTGCTATTTCCTGTCGCCGTTTTTCGAGTTCGGCGTTTTCAGATGCGATGTCATTGCGTTGTTGTTCCACTTCTTCAAGGAACTTGCTCCGCTGAGTTTCAAAGGCTGTTCTTTCTTGACCAAACAGTTCCTTTTCATGGTTAAGAATTTTCTCTTTTGATGCAACATCACTTTCTAGGTTATCCAGACTCGTTTGCCGCTCATCTAACTTCTTAGCAAAATCTTTTAGTTCATTTTCGCTCATTCCGAATAAACCCATGGTTATATCTCCTGCAATGTTTTTATGGTTGTGTAAGCAGCTTTGCGTAGTTTCATTGTCTCATCCCTCGTCAGCGGCAAAGGTTCGTTGCCGTGCCCTCGTTGGTCAATGACATATTCTACATCTGCGATAAACGAGGGTTGTGTTTGCAAAATTGTCTGTGAAATTTCTTCGTCGGAAGTTAAAAGAAAAACAATAACACATGCCCCCAGTGTCTGATCGTTGCCTTGTAAAGTTTCACGAATAGCGTTTCGCCTTACACGGCGCAACCCTTCTGAAAATTCTCCTAAACCGCAGGTTTTTGCGTTTTGTTCTGCCCGCTGTGCATATTCAGCATCGCCAACATCCAGTAGTAAGACGCCAGAAAATTGCTGCCGAAAAATATCTTGTAAAGCTGCATAGAGGTCACAGGCAAAAGACAACGCATTATCTCCATCTTTGCATTCCAGCCAGAACCTTTCAGCATTGACAAGTCGGTTTTGCGTATTCTCCCCAAACCGATTAAACCGATCGAATCCGAATTCTCCTTGGATACTCGTTCGTGCATCCAGTAAAGAATCAGCAATATAATTGGCATCTACTTTCGATGTTGGTGTATTAGCGAATTGGATAGATGGCAAAATGGTGGCAATCACTTTCCGCATAAACTTGTCATCTGGCAGTTCAACATCATCACGCCTAATGCGTCCAGATCCATGCAATTCTTCATCCCTTTTGTTTTTTATATTGAACATCCGTGGTACGAAGTCAGAAAATTCATTGACTATGCTTCGCAATGGATGCGTCGGATCATTTTCAGCAATTAAAAACGTAAGAGCCAACACAGTTCTTAATTCCGCTTTACCCGATAGAAAGTCCTCCAGTTTTCCTTGCGGAATTGAGGATAATCTCCCTTCTGGAAGTTCAAAACCGATATTTTTTGCGGATTCAGCTAACAAATCCGGGTGCTTGTCCGGATTTGTTAGTTTGAGCTGCTCTACTGCTTTTTTATATGAATGATGTGCGCAAGAATAAAACAATGCCCATTCAAGTGAGGCATAGATGTTCTGAATAGAGCGATGCTGGTCATTGCGTCTAGGACGGAGGCTGGCGATGAGTTTGGGGTAGCGTCCCCAATTTTCATCTGTTTCAAACACCTCTTTTTGACGGGTATCTGGTTTGTTTTGACTTGGATTAGACAAGTTTTGACGCCAGTTCAACATCCAATTGCTTAATGAATCATCGCTTTCTAACAACTGGCTAAAAGCATTTTCAAGTTGAAGAGAAAATCCATTCCCAAATGGATCGGCAATGCGAAATTCTCCATCACTTTTCTGAATAGCAATCGGGCAATCGAGAAAATAGCGTTCAGGTTGTGGTGCAATGGTAATTTGTTGCACAGAGGGCATACGGTGGCCTTCGCCAAACGCCATTGACCGTTTTTGCATTGCTCGTAAGGTCAGCAAGACATCACGGGGTATTGGAATCATAGAGGTATAGTTCTGCCCCAATCGAATCTTCCAAAATCGCCTTTCGTTTTCTTCTTCCCTCTTTTTGAGAGGTTCGTCGTCAAGCATTTGTAAATATGGAAGAATCTTGCCAGTAGCAAGTTCTCGAAACAGAAGTGCAGTAATATACGTCGGACTCGCTTCCTCACTTTTTCTTAGTTCTTCAAATTTCTGTTTGATAAGCTGATTGTATTCATCAACGTAACCCTTATCTCGCAACCGAAGCAATACGCACTGAATAAGATCATTAGGAAGACATGTTTCTGTTGTAAGCTGTTTGGCTTCACGAAATCCACCTGCCTCAATGAGCTTTAATACAACACGCTCAAAGGCATTTAAGGCATTATCATCTTGAGAGACTTTGGGCAGCGTTACGCGATATGCATTAACCGGCCAGGATAGATGACGCTCTCTGCCGATTGTTTCGCCAAAGGGCTTCGGCATCCCGTAATCAAGGAGGATTACTGACATGGTACTACCCTCCCTTCTGTTTGGCAAAGCTTGTAAAAATCTACCAATCCAGGAATGTGGTCTTCGGCAAGTTGCGTTTGCAAAAGCCCCGGGTCTCCAGCCACCACAAGCAGTTTTTTCTGACGACTCATCGAAACATTCAAGCGGTTGTAAAGACATAAATGCCCAAACAATCTTCGTGCCTGTATTTCTTCGCTGTCGTCGCGAGAATTCCAGTTTTCAGGCATCGTTCTGACCATTGAAAGGATGACAACATCAAATTCCATACCTTGAAAAGAGTCGACTGTACCAATGCGGAGCTTCTTGTCGTCACCGGCCGATTTGCCAAGTTGTTTTTTGACAAGTTCTGCCTGTGCCTTGTAGAAAGAGATGACACCGAAGGAAAGTTCCTTCCCCTCGTCAGAGTTCATCCATGCCTGTAACTGGTGAGCAATAGCAATGGCTTCTGCTCGGCGAATCCAGCTGGTTCCGCTTCGTTGATGCTTGCCTTTGCTAACGGGAACATCCAGCCAAATGGCGGGCGTATTATCCGTGCCTGATAAATTGTGAACAAAATCACTTTCGGGTCTTCCTGAACCAAACTTTTCAGATAAATCAAATCGCTCATAGAAATTGCGGCTAATAAAAGCGCCCAGCATGGGATGCATGCGATATTGCTTATCTAGTGTAACTCGCCGTTGAATGCGATCATTCTCCTCAAGAGCCTTTAGCCTCTCCGAGAAAAAATACTGAAACATTGATTTCTTCAACCAGTCGGACTCATTCTCTCCCGTCTCTTCATTTTCCATCTGACGAGCAACCGTTTCATCAATGATGTGTGGCAATTGGCGGTGGTCGCCAACAAGAATGATTCTTTTCCCCTGCGCCATTGCCACCATCAAATCAGGTGGCGACACACGAGCTGCCTCATCAACAATTACATATTCATACTGAATCTTCTGAATTTCTTGAGCAGCGTCTTTGACAGATATCCCCTTTTGTTGTTGCATTTGCTTGTTGACACTTTGCTGACAAGTAGCAGCAAAAGCGTAGGCATAGTCAGCAACAGTATCGATCATTCCATAAGGGTTGCTTTCGAGTTCCGCAAGGAATTCCGCAAGTGCGGCTGTTCTTTTATCCTTCACAGAAAGCCCTGCCGTTCTTATTTTCTTCACCGCATCTTCCGCCAGTGCGAGAATTTCGTCATTCTGTTTTTCCACACGAAATAACGGGGGGGATGTAAAACGGTAAAGAAGTTTCTTTTTTAATTTGGCGATGTCCTCCAAGAATGAAGGCTCGCCATCTTCAGGACGCCATAAACTTGCCTTGTCGAGTAGTTTTTTCTCGTCGTCATCCAAAACATCCTGCAAATCTTCCAAAGCATCGGTTACCCGATCCACTCCGTCATCAGCAAAGCTTTCAGGGCGATGGCGCAACCGGCGGACTGATTGCAACAATGAATACGATGCACTATCATTCAGCTGTTCCTGCAGCGACAATCTTTCAGCAAGTCGTGCGGCACGGCGACAGCATTCTTCTCCGACAATGGAAATACCCAATTTTGCAATGCCCTGTGCAATGTTTAACGCAAGTGTTCTTGTTGGTGCTTTCAGGTACTGAATACAAAGGTTCTTGATTTGTGTTTCCTGCTCAACTTCTATCAACTTCGGGTTCTTTGAACGGAGTTCTCTCGCTCTCTGCGTACACCATTCTTCAAGTTGCCTTTCAAATCGACTAAATCCATCGCCGTCTGTCCCTGACCGTTTTCCGAATTTTGGAACTGGCAATCCATTAATCGCAAGGCGATCAGTCATATTCTCAACGGCGTCATGCTGAAAGCCGGTCAGCAAAATTGAACCTTTTATATTTGCTCCAGCTTTATCAGATAATTCATTCAAACGTTCAATAATCGCAGCAATGACGGTTGTTTTTCCCGTGCCGGGAGGTCCCTGAATAAGGGCGACATCCGGGGTATTCAACGCCACATCAATCGCATCTCTTTGTCGGTCTGTAGGTGGATTGAGGAATACCTTTTCAGCGACAAAGGCAGTTAGTGGTTTAATCTTAGAAGGTGCCCTTGTTGGTGCGATCTCGCCCTTTTCTTCAATTAGAAGCCCAAGTTGAGGGTTGGCTGCACGCCCCTCAAGAATTGCCTTACGGGCAAATAGTCGCCGCTTTATTTGTGCGATCTGTCCAGCCAGGGAAAGGATAAGATTTCCAGAAGAATTAGGTATGGCTTCGGTATTAAGCGTAAGAGTTCGAGTAACCGCATCGTAATACTTTACATCAAATCGGGGGCTTGGTTCTTTTGGTTCGCCTCTTCGTTTACCAAAAAAAGCTTCGTCCTCTGCTTCCTTTTCGATGTTTCCTGTGAATTGTGCAAAAGTCAATTCAGCGTTGGTTAAATAGTCTGGCAGCTCATTAATCAAATCAACAGATTCAACATCTTTGTCTGCCAGCATCTCCAATGCCGAATCTGAAGCATGAGTGATTTGAACGCTAACCGTCCCTTCGCGGTTTTGCGTCATATCACAAAATTCCAATGAACCGACTTTACGAGCCTGATTTAGTAAAAGTTCACCTTCAGCCGCTACAAACTCATCCCATTTCTTTAGGTAACTTCCATCATCACTGGTGAGTGCCGACATTTGTGATTTGGTGAGGATTTGTATTTGCCCCGCCTGCGTCCAATCCACAAATTTGAGTTTGCCTCGTGCCAGCCGCAACGCACGGTCTTGCGATTGCTTGGGCTTAGTCAGGCGGGTGGCGATGTAGATTGTTTTACCATCGGTTCGTTGTTTTTCTGTGGCGACAAAACGAATCCCATCGCCAATAATGCAGAATGAATTTTGACGTGTCGCTTTGTCTGGCGATGCACCAGATTCTTCTTCATTCGAATTTTCAATGTCGTCAGTAGGCTCTTGTGCATTGTCAGGACTGTCATTTTCTATAAAGTCATTATCAGAAGTAGACTCTTTTTGCTCTGCTCGCAAATCTCGGTCAACAGCGGCACCCGCATAAAAGAGAAAATAGGCGGATTCGCCATGCATGTAACAGCATCTTCGCTTCAGGTCTGCGTAAATTCTTTCGCTAGGCAGTTTAAATAATTCGGAAGAGCGGTTCTCTACGTACTCGTCCACCCCAATTTCGATGTCGCCCATTTCCAAGCATTCACCAGAGAAAAAAGCAATCTGCAATTCAATGCTTCCATCTTTAGCTGGGTTCGCAAACTGTGCAAGTATGGCGCACCCGTTAGTTAGCTCATGAGAGAGGCTATTTGATTCCTCTCTCTTTGTCGGTTTTACAAAGACAACTGATTCCATCAATCTGACTTCAAACTCACCGGGGCGGGTGGCATGCGCTTCAACACCAAGAACAGGTTGCTCTTTCAAATCCTTGGTAGGTACGTTTGTTTGTTTGACACGAACAGTTCTTATTTTGGAAGGAAGATCTGCAAATTTCATTTTTCCGTCTCCATAAATTCAAACGACAAGCAGCCAGGAAACGGCTTTGTTCCTCGAACAGGGAATGCAGTTTTATCTTCAAAGTCTAAAACCGCTTCGTATTCCGTATCGTCATTGTGTTCCAGCGAAAACGGATAGAAAAGACGGTGCGGCAATGCAAACTCGCAGGTGCCTTCTGGAATTAACACTTCCCATCGTTCAGTCTTGGCACGGGCAAATACTGGACGAGCGGTTTGACAATACGGGCAGCATTTATGCTCTACAAAATAACTCATTGAGCATTGTGGGCAAGTCAATGACTGATCGTAAGCCTTAGCTAATTCCATTGCCCAAAACATCATTGCCGGGCGGCGGTGCGGTTGAGTTCTTCCAATTCCAAATGTTTCTTGGAATAACCGACGCAATTCATCCGTTGCCACCAATTCACGAGGTAGCGGGGGGCAGGTGATGGCGGGGTTACTGTCGTCATCTTCATCATCAATGAAAGGCAACAGGCCTGCGTATGCTTGTTCGTCCAAATCAACAGGTTCGTTTTCATTTACTGGTTCTGCATCCCAGCCGCCGTCATCGTCTTCTGGTTGCAGCACTTTCTTTCCAATAAACGGGTGGGCAAGTGTAAGCAGATTGAAAGCCATGACCGAAAATGCCCAGGAATCTGTGCGGGGGCGAGACTGATTAGTTCCTTGCACAATTTCAGGTGCGCCGTAGTGTGGCGTATAAACTGAATTCCCGCCCTTGATTCGTTCAAGGCGGAGGTTGTCGGCATCAATCAGCCAGACATCCTTTGAGTTGCCTTCGCCGATAAAAGCATTGTTCGGAGAAATATCGCCATACACCAAGCCAGCGGAGTGAAGTCGGGCAAGTATCGAAGCACATTTAGAGAGTGCAAAAAGTCGACGACGGGTTGAGCCGGTTAGTGCATAATGGTACAAGCGCAAAGCTGAATCGCTATCCGGCATTTTCGCAAGCCATTCGGGAAGCTTTAACTCTTTTTTATTAAATGACTCTTTTAACTTTTTTTTATCAGTTCCGTTGAGATCAAAAATTCCAAACGGTTTCATGCCATTCAGAAGGCGCATGACATATCCCGGCTCATCGCGCAAGATAGCAAGCGGCAATGAAAGTGGGATGCGAGGAGGAAGCGGCAAAAGCCTTATGTTATGAAATTGATTGCGCAAATTGGCATTTGTATCTGGCTTTCCAGAAGCATTAAGATGTTGTTTAATCGCCAAATCAGCATCTTTAGTGCGATAAACCACCCCCTGACCACCACGGGCTAATTCTTCCCCGAGATAATGTACGTTGCCATAATCATCCACCATAGGCTTTGCTGAAATTTTAGATGTGTCTTTACTCATCAGTCACCTCCACGCAAAAAAGGCAAGCGATTGATTTATCATCACTATGTTTTGGTGTCGGCCAATTCTCCAGCATCTCACGCACATGCCGAGCGGCAGACACAGATGAAAGGTTGCTGTGAGCTTGATAGAATTCTTTCACGAAGCCTTCAGCATCTATCAAATCCTCCGAAACACCATCGGTGCAAAGAATTATTGACTTACATTCATCTTCAGGCAAAGAGAGTCGTTTCCAATCGTCTGCCTTCACATTTGCGGACAAAGCGACTGTGATATTTGAGAATCCTTCTGTCTTGTCGTCGGACATAACTTCAATAGAACCATCTGTCTTGACGACGGCAACCAAACCATCGCCAAGCATTCCAAGGTTGATTGTCCCGGCATTGGTGCGGTATGCAAATAAACATGTGGCTGCACAATCCTTTGGTTCAAGCGGAGAAATGATTGAAAGCCACCTATCTTGAACCTGTTTACAGAATGCGGTCGGATCAGTTTTTACATCGTGGCAAGCGTGTGCAGAACAGGCGACCGCAAGGCAGGCTGCATGGCTGCCAAAATTGGAGAACTGTTTTGAGCCAAGACCATCCGACACGACAATTCCATCTCCCCATGTATGATGAAAACCAAGCCATGCGTCCTGGTTGGGCTTGCATGTCGTAATATGGCCTGGACCTAAAACACTGGCACCGAAACTTTTCCAGACTTTTACCATTCGCCACCGCCTTCAAGCCAGCCATCTAAAGCGGCAAACAGGTCTTCCACTGGTAATACTTCATCCCCTTTAAGCATAGGGTTGGAATCTGCACCACTTTTAAGAATGCGTAGAGTGTCGGCAGGCAGGTTTTTCTTCCAACGTTTTAGTTTTTTTGCATCAGCCGATGCCCAAAATCCATCCGTAATAAAAACTATTTTGGCATCCGGCGTTTTTTCAAGCAAAGCGATCAAGGCATCTGCATTGGCACACCCCTCACATGACACAAGAGAAGAAGGCAGTTCATCATCCAACTTCCAGTCGATAATGCTTGCATCTTTTCTCCATGCAACCAGCTTTATTTCTGCGTTTGCTTTTCCGAGTCGAATATATTGCTCAACCGCACGAACAGTATTCATAGCAATCAAGTTTTTTCCCCATTCGAGCATACTGCCGGAAACATCAACAATGATATAGAGGGGTACTTTCATCGATGACGCCCTCCGGGTTGAATCATTTCTTCCAGCTGCCTGAACAGGCTGTAACCCGATACTGACTGCAGGTTTTTCGAGTCGTCGATCTTCTTTCTTACGACTTTGTTTTTCGGGTAGAAACATGCGGCTAAAACAGCTCTGCCTTCAATTCCGCCAAAATAGCGGACAATATTCTGGAGCTTCATGACATGCTCGCTGTTCACATTGCCAGCTTTGCATTCGATGACATAGAGACGTCGCCCGTCCGTGAAGGTAATATCAAGCTCCTGATAAGTATCCCCAAACAGGTTGCTCAGCTGTGCGCTAAAGCTTGATGAGCTCTTGTCGGCATCGTCTTCTTTGAATGACACTTCAAGACCGATGCGCATATCCTTGATCAAACCGGTGTCAACAAGGGGCTGAAGTTTCATGAAGGTGTATTCTTCAAACCATCCGCCAGAGAGATATTTGGCAAAATCCGGCCATTCCTTGAAATCAAAGTGTTTAGGGCCGATGCTTATCTTCGCACTTTTATCCTTGGAGAGCTTTGCGTAGATATCCCCATTGTGCAGTTCAAACGGCTGAAAGCTGTCGTTGTAACGGGACAGCTCTCTATAGAGCCGTGAAATTTTGGAACGTGCCTGCCAGAGCTCATTGGTCAGACTTTTCCGGTCAGGAGATTCTATGCCGGGGATATCAGACCAATGGCCCGCTTTCGAGATAAACAGATTATTGCCGTTGAGCTGGATAAAGGTCTCTACCGATGGAATCCGTTTTGTTTCAACGGTCTTAAAGTCATTGAGATAAACCACCTGATTGTTGCGGCTGTTGAAATAAAATGGCCTCGCATTCACTTTGCGACATGCGGCAAGAGCACCTGCATACATCAACTTGGTTCCGCCCGTTAAGTTGAAGCCGATCTTCGCATCGGCAGGCATTTTCGCGATCAGATCCAGAATCGTGGCCCTGACATTTTCAGGGTCATACGGGTCCACCGCAATTTCACCGTATTCAGCTTCTCCAAGAAACTGTTTCATGACATCGGCAGGGAACTGTGCGGAATTCACAAAGATGTGCTTCCTGCTTGAAAACTGGATCACGCCAAGCAGGTTCGGCATCCGCTGTTCGCCGAACAGGTGAAAAATGGCATCATACTGATCAGATTCCGTATTGGTTGTTCGAACCTGTCTTCCGTGCCATTCCAGCCACTCGTTCGGCAGGACGATTCTTTCCGGAGGTCTTCCGGGCTGAGAAGATGCGATAAGACGTTTTTTTAGCGTCGGGTGCCTCAGGGCCGCAAAAGCCCAGACGAAAGCCATAACCGGAGTACCCGGGCTCAGGTAGAGCGTAACGAGCTTTTCACCTTCAGATGTGGCAACCGCATTCAGGGATTGAGTCGCGGCCTCATAGATGCCTTCCGTGTCATTGAGATGCGTCAGCTCCACAGGGTGAAAACGCACATCGACCTTTTTACCGGCATCCCGAAGCTGCTTCTTTAGCCATTCATTGAAATGATGGTGTGCATCCCCTGTGTTTGAAAACAGGTCGATCAACTGTCTTGCAGCAGCCGGGTCAGAGCCTTCAACATCTGCTATTTGTTGCTGAAATTCATCGGCTTTGTGTTCGGATTTATCCGGGTGCGTAAAGCCAAGGATGATCACATCGGTGTAATCTTCCGCCAGCAAAGCTCCCAGAACGGGGCCGGTTGTCTGTTCCAGTCCGAGTGAGGCCCTGAAATCAGTCATTCCGTACCATGTCATTAAATATTTCTTCATAAACTTTCCCCATTTATGTATGGACGGAACCAACTAATTTCATTTGTCATGCGATTGACAAAAACGGCACGGTTTGGTTTTTCGATACCCTTGAATTTTCCAATGCTCCCGCTTACCAATTGTCCCGCATCATCTTCGTTCATGCAAAATGCTACGCGCAGTTCAAATAAATTCAGCAAATCCTTGCATGAACTGGCACATCGTCGCCAGTTATCCATAAACACAAAGACAAAGGTTCCCTTGCGTGAACCATCCTCGGCAATTCGCTTTAGTAATGATGCCGGTGTTGGAGGTTCTCCGGGCTTAGGTGGTCTAAATGATTGAACGGGATGCAATGCCTTCTCTGCATCTAAACCATCAATAATCAATGCCGTGCGCCGAGTCCCAATTGATTCAGCGATACTTTCGAGCGGTATTTCGCCGAGATCATCAGACCGCCTAAAAGTACCACCACGGCTGGATGATATTTCACCAAAAGCATCAGCAGGTTCAACACCACGACCGTTAAAGTAAACAACTTCGTCAAAATTTATAGATTCTCTCGATAAACTTGCGAGTAGAGATGCTAACAACCCATCGTGAAGTTGATCATGGTAACCGCAAAAAAGAATATTGAATGCTTGGCGATTGGTAAGCGGAACAGAGAGAAAGTCGGCTGCGAAATTGAGTTGTTCACCCAAAAGAATTGAGTCAGATTGTCCGCAGGTATGCTTGTAATTATCTAGTGATGGACGTAGCGGGAGATGTGCGCCGTTGAAAATATGGGTTTTGCTCTCAATTCCACGTTTTGTTGCTCGTTGTGATAATCTCTTGAGATGAGCAAGACAAAACTCTCGTTCTGCCAGTGGAATTAGAATTTTCACATTGCCCGATTTCGCACCATTGGCGTTATTGATAACTCCTTCTGGCGGACTCCTAAGTTCAGATGCCGCCCAATTATTCCCGCTAAGGATCATAGCAGAGTCTTCTTGTCCACATGCCAGCGCAATACGACAACCCAACTGCGAAATCAGAGAGCTTATCGACAAGGCGTTGATCCCTTTTAGTGTTTGCGTAGCCAGGAGAATATGAATACCAAAAGACCGCCCCTGTTTCAGGAGTTGCGAAAGCAGTTTCTCGGCGGCATCTGCTACTTGCCTGCTTTCTGTAAACAGAATTTGAAACTCATCAATTACCAATAGAATACGTGATAACTTACAACTTCGGGAATTTCTATACTCCGGAAAATCGCGCACACCTGATGACTTGAAAAGACTTGCTCGAAGCTCTAACTCTTCCACGAGATGCTGTAATACAGTCACCCCATATTCAGGGTCGCTTTCTGTGGCGACCAGTTTGGCATGTGGAAGTTCTGGTTTGGCATATACCGTGAACTCGGTGGATTCCTTATAATCTAATAAGTAAAGGTCAATTTCATGCGGTGCGTATTTTTCACATAGCGAATGAATCATTACATGCAATAGGTTGGACTTCCCAGAACCGGTTTTTCCCGCCAAAAGTGCATGATGTTCAGAGTCTGTTGCGCCTAATCTCAATGGGACGACATCACCGGATGGCGTCCATCCTATTGGGATATTCAGCCCGTCAACGGTAGTTGCACCTTTCTGGTAGTTAGCCCAAAGATCGGATAAAGATTTGCTGAAGCGACCAGCTTCAGCATGGTGTTCGGCAAGTTTGACCAAAAAAGAATCCAAAGCATCTTGTTGCGGCCATCGCTCAGGGTGATAAGAAAATGACAACCCGACTGTATTCTCGGAATTGACGCGCAACAACGTGTCGACTCTCTGAGTGGAAAGGCTAAATGTTTCACGCAGTTTTTCGTGCCTTCTATCCTCAATACGTTCTGTGTCAACTGCAACAATTGGCAGTATCCCGCATCGCGGTCCATTTTCAATCAAACGTTCCAGATACCACGAACTCTTGTCTGATAGCTGTTCTGGGACATCGAAAAGGAGCAATACTCTGTATGGCAAAGCATTGTCCTGGTTTGCAGCATTAAACCCCTTCCAGTCAGATATCCTTCCCTTAAATCTATTTTGAATCATTTCCTCTACTTCATCTGCCATACTACCGAGAAGAGCCTCAATTTCATCAGCTCGTGTCAGCACACGTTGTTGCGGCATCAATTGCTCAACTTGCAACAGTGGCAGAAATGGAGCAAATGAATCGCCTTGTTTCAGCGGGTCAACAAGCATGAGTTCAAGTTTTCCGGGTGGGATAGATTGTGTCAGCCGCAACAAGAGATGATGAGCCAAACGCCGTTGAGCTTGATTCTCTTCTGGTAGAATTAAAGAGCGCTCAAAGGGGAACGGAACTTCATGAGGAACCGAACAAGACAAATCATTGAACGATGCCATTTGACGACCAAGAATAAGAGCTTTGGGGATTTGCGAAACGATGCCAGCATCAGTCTCTTTAATGTTTTCGAAGGGAGGTTGTTGTCGAAGCATTTGCTTCGAAGTAAACGCTATTTCTTGAGTTGCTTTCCGCCAATTCGCAGGCAACCCATTTTGGAGATTCTTTCTGCGTGATTGCCTTCGTTTTTCAAGTTCTGCGGAGGATTTTCTCAATGCGGAAAGTTGCTGCCGGATGCTATCAAGCCGCTTTTGCAAAGATTGCTTTTCTGATAATGCCGATTGTCGGTTGTTTTCAAAATCCAGCTTTGTCTTTTCTAGTTCGGAACGATCCGCTGATTGTTTGCTTAGAACACCTTGCAAACGATCGCATTGCTGCCTTGCGTTGTCTTCAGCAAAAAAATAATAGATTTTTTCAATGAGCCAGCGGTTTTCAATTTGCTGCTCAAAGTCAGCCTTCTTCTGGGTGGTAGACTGTATTTCTTTGTTTACCGCAATGATTGCTTGGTCGAGTTTGGTAATTTTGTCATTAATTTTTGCTATTTGTTTTTCGATTTGTCGCGCCTGTTGTCTAAGGCTTCGCTCTTTGGAAAATTCGTCATTGGTGTGTTTGACGGGCGTTCCGCCAATGTTAGATATTGAATGATTAACCTTTTCGCAAGCTTGATCAAACTCGCGGTCAATCATAGCAAGTCCATTATGATAATCCGTGACGACCTTGACAAGCGTAGCAATGGACTTTTCGAAGTTACTCATAAACTTGAACCCCCGCCCATTTGCAATGATTGGGCTTCCTGCAATACTTGATTCACATTTGTAGCATTCTGTTGAAATTCTTTATTTAATGCACAGAGTGAACTGATTTCATTTTGAATCGGTTCCAGCACATCAGCCACAATGGATGCTCCGAACTCATCACGTACTGAGTTGCAAAATTCATCCGTGCAGTATCTTGACATCCCTAACACATCTTCAAACATCATCTTCCTCCTGTTCTTCAATTGGCAGGTGGAGAACCATGCTGTTGGACAGCTCTTCTAAAAAAAATTGCTTGCACATATCCCTGGCTATTAAATAGTCCGATTGAAAATCCGGATTATTAGCTCTGGTAGTAGCCAGCCACTGCTTCCATTTTTCCTCTGAAATTTCTGTTGAATTCATCTCGCTTGTCAACGAAATGAGTTCTGCCGTTGTTTTATCCACAGCATCCATATCCCCGGCATTTGAGGCTTCGCGGAGAGCATCAACAAGACTTTGAATCTCTACAATCTTATCGGCTGGTATTTCTGTTAATCGAATTTTCATGTCAATCTGTCTCCTCATCTTGATGTATGGCATCGAGGCAGGATTTGTCTATTTCGTTTTTGGCGGGCAGCATACCGACTAACGGCGAACCTGTCTCACGCATGGCATCCCGCAGTACCTTTTCTTTTTCTGGCGATAAATCATGAATATCTCGTGAGCAGAGAGTGCAGTGTGCATCAGCTTCCTTATGCCCTTCCGCCTGAAAAATCATGTGATCTTTTTGCGAATAGAAGTAACTCGCCTTGCCGCATTTCACTTCAAACGCCATTGAGCCACCGACGGGTGCTCCCATTTTCACACCACGGCCAAGAATAACTGGCACTCGCAAATCACTGACAATTAAATCGGTCTTGGTATATCTGCCGTTATCCCCAACATGCGTCCGTCCCTGTGTGTCAATCTTTCCACCCAGCGGTGCAAGAGCATAACGCGCCATTTGTTCTGCGTATTCTCCACTTATATGAATGCGAGCATTGCGATTGACCATGTTTCGCTCTACATCACCTTTTGCAGAATTCCACTGGCTACGGTATCTATCGACCATGTTGCGGTAGGATCTATTTCTATCATATAAATACTCTTGCAACAGGCGTTGTTGATTGGAGGAAAGATTCATCCGGTCACGGATAACATCAGGGGTGATTGGCTTTCCTTTTTCGGGTTGCCAATGAAGCCACTTATGAAATTGAGCAACAGATGGATTCGTTGCCAGATAGGCTTCGAGTGCTTGTTGAGCAGATGCAAGACGTGCCTTGCCCGCTTCAATGATGTTCTTAACTTGTTGCATTCGCTGGGTACATTCTTGTTGTGCTTGTTCAAGAGCTTGTTCAGCCATTGACAACGCCTGCTTTGCAAGTTCGACTCGTTGTTCCATCTTATGGCGATCTTCCGTAGCTTTCTCAAGAGCTTCTTGTGCTTCTTCAAGACATGCTTCGGCTTCTTTAAGGGCGAACTCAGCCTCGATCACATAACCCATTTCAGATGAACAATCGGGTGGTTCATAGTTTCCATCTTCATCGTAGCTGCCACTCGCTTCGCAAGAGGATAGTGCGGATTGCGCACTGCTCAATGATGATTGTGCCGTTTGAACTTGTTGCTGGGCGGACTGAAACTGTTGCTGAGCTTCCTGCTCAGCTTGCGTTGCCTGCTCCAGCATGTCTTCACTGGTTTGGGCTTCTTCCCCAGCTACTTCGCAGAGCTTTTCAGCAGCGGAAATTTGTTCCTGACAAGCAGATTCAAGACCTTCGCGGATAGATTCCAAGCCCCGCATAAGGTCTTCCAAATTTTCAACTTGTCCGATAGAAACTTGTGCCATTGCTAAATGCCCCTACGATTGTAAATAATCACGCAAGCGGGAAGCCAGCGCAGTTAGATACGGGATTTGCTCAGAAGCGTTCTCATCAAACTGCCGCAGTTGCTGTAAAAGTGTGTTGTACTCTTCTTCAAATTGCGCCCGCTTCTCATCCTGCCAGGAATCACCCAATGCAGAGAATGCACCATTGAGATTTGCTGTCGCATCATTGAGCGAGTCAATAAACTGCTGCAATGAATAAGCGAAACGCTCCAGTTCTTCAGGATCGCCAATTGCTTGTGCCATTACCAATACTCCTCTTCGTCTATTGAATCATTTGTAGATGTCGGAACTCCATTTGGATTTTGCGATTTGCTACGCGTGGTCACCGACATTGTTACCTTAAGGAAGAATTCGTGTATTTTATCTGCATCTTCCGCTCGAAAGACGGTGTTTTTAATCTCGCTCCCATTGACTTCCGCTAGGACGGGCGTAGTTGAGATAAAACGCTCAAGTGTCTCAATCCCCGGATCACTGCCAATGCCCATAGCCATAAAGAAGCATTTTGAAGAACGACCATCTTTGATTAGCGACTCAACGGGAGCTTTCCAGGAATCCGTTGGCTGTCCATCGGATACCAATACAATCGTCGGGCGATAGGCACGGGAAGGAACAACATCCTTGTCCTCAATCATAGCTTTTACCAAATTGAACGCCTCGCCCATTGAGGTACACCCGTCAGCCTCCATGTCCGTCCATTCAACAGACGAGGCAGCAGTGGGCGGCAGATGCTGTTCGGCGCAATCACCAAAAGTAATGATGGAAATCAGAAATTCAGTTTCTGCTCCCTCTTCAGCGGTAAATGAGTCAAGCATCTGCTTAACCGCCTGATTCATGATCTGAATCTTTGATGTTCCACCCTCTACCAACTCCCAAGTCTGCCCATCGCTTTCCACGGTCTGTCCAGTGCGGACGACATTTTCGGGATCAACAACTTCACCCATTGAACCGCTGACATCCAGCAGAAGAAACACAGGCAACGGTTTTGCCTTTGGTGCCGTAAATTTACTCGGATCAAACATTACCAATAATCCTCCTCATCTGTTTGTTCATTAGTTGCATCTGTGTCCTGAGACGGTGCAGGTGCTGTTTTAGGTCTTTCTGTCCGCTCCTCTATCGTTGCAGGCTTGACTTCAATATCGGCAGGCTTCGTTACCTGATTGGGGTTCTGCGACTGTGTACGCATCGTGACCGACATCGTGACAAATTTAAATGCATCTCGCAATTGCTTGGCATTTTCAGCATACAAAAGCGGTGCCTCAGCGTTGTCGATAAACTTTCCAAGCACGTCCTCATCTGCATCTGCGCCAATTGCCATTGCCATTCGGTCGCACTTTGACGAACGTCCCTCATTGATGAAATCCTGCAAAGGAGTCTTCCAGTTGTCCCCTGGACGCCCATCCGAAACGAGAACAACCGTAGGCCTATAGGCACGCGATGGTATGACATCCTTGTCCTCTATCATCGCTTTCGCCATCTTGAGTGCAGTGCCCAGTGGAGTGCCACCTCCCGCAGACAAATCATGCCACGAAATATTACTGGCACTCGTCAATGCCTGATGGAGACTAACTTCGGCTCCAAAAGTGATGATTGCAACATGGATTTCCGTTTCACCACTCTCCGAGTCACAGAATGTCTCTAACATCTCCTTTACGGCGGCATTAAGATTCTGAATCTTCGGCCCGCACATACTTCCGCTTACATCCAGTAACAGAATTACCGGCAAAGGCTTTGCCGTTGGTGCCGTGAATTGTGATGGATCAAATGCTGTCATCTTTGTTCTCCTGATTAATTTGCTGGTTTCAATTTCATACAATTCTCAATACTCGGGGAAAAACTCAGCAAGGTTTCTGCTCCCGACAAACACTTCGCAGACCAGTCGGCCCCGATCCACTTTGTAAGCGGTCCTGAGTTCAACCTGCTGCCCATTGATAAGCTTTGACAAAGCATCCTTCGCTTTCTGCCCTTTGGCGGTGTGTAGTTCCGGAGCATCGTAACCGGCAGGACGGACTCTGGTTCCCGTCTAACCGTTCCATTTCCACTCCGGTGACACCTCGAAGGTATCTCCGTCGATAATTGAAGTGACTCTGAATGCTGGCATCGTTGCTCCTTTTGCTTTTTCAACCAATTGCGCTTCTTTCTGCATCTGGTCTTTAGCAACCGGCGTGCCAAACAATCTAAAACAACGTAACTTGCTGTTATTTCAGCTATTATGAAATAACCAACAAAGGACAAACATTGATCGTATTTCAACTCAGGTTGATACATTTTAAACCCCGGTTTAAAGTTTTCGTTTTGTCTGGTTCAAAAACTTGTGCACCGCCTGAGGGGTTACACCCAACATTCTCGCCGCCTGACTCTGGTTTCCGTTCGCAGCCTCAAGCGCCCTCAAAATCATCTGCTTGCGGGCACTGCCGAGAAACTCATCCAGAGAAAACCCCTCGTAAGGCTCGGGCAAAGCATCCAATGGATCGGCATAGGTGATCGGCTCGGTAATAAGCAGGTCCGAGGCGTCCAGCACCTCCACACGGCTCAACCTCACAGAACGTTCGATGACATTCTCAAGATCCCGGATGTTGCCTTCCCAGTTGTGGGCCTGAAGGCGACTGAGCGCATCGGCAGTAAGTCGACGCTGTCTTTTCAGGGAACCGTTCAGCCGGTCCAGAATATGGAGCACCAGTTTGGGAATATCTGAACGCCGCTCGCGCAGGGAGGGCAGTTTGATCTCGCCGACATTCAGCCGGTAATAAAGGTCTTCACGGAAATTACCTTTGCGGATCTGCTTGCGGAGTTCACGATTGGTAGCCGCAACGATCCGGACATCAACCGCATGGCCTTTGGTTTGACCGATCGGTTCGACAATGCCGTCCTGAAGCACCCTTAAAAGTTTCGCCTGAGCAGGCAGCGGCAATTCCCCAAGCTCATCCAGAAACAACGTTCCTTTGTGAGCCGCATCAAACTTTCCGGTCTGATCATTCACAGCCCCGGTAAAGGCACCTTTTTTGTGTCCAAAGAGAATGCTCTCAACAAGATCCTCCGGGATCGCCGCACAGTTAACCGCGACAAAAGTATCCTGAGGTCGGCCACTCAATGCATGGACATATCGGGCAAACAGCTCTTTTCCGGTTCCGGTCTCTCCGGTAATCAGGATCGGAGCCAGCGATGAGGCCAGCATGGCTCCCATCTCAAGGGCTTTGAGCATAGCCGGATGATCCCCGACAATCCCGAGCTGTGCCCGGGCCGAATCCACATCCACCTCATGTTCATCAATGAAAAAGCTGGAGGATTTGAATCGAACCGACGGAAATTCGTCCGATGACAGGTCAATCTCGCTTACAGGGGGGAGATCCTTTGTTACAAAGCGTGGTGGTCTTACATGAAGGATCTTGGCTGGGATTTCGCCGGATGCGGCCAGCAACACCCAACAGGCATGCATCTGTGGTGTACCCGATGCGACCGAGATAAAGAAGTTGGCCGGACCATGCTCTTCCTGAATGGCATGCGCATGCTGCTTCAACCCGCCGAAGATATCCCGATAGCTGGTAGGATCGGACAATTTCATATCCAGAACATGAACCTCACAGCCCGGATGCAATGCGCTGATCGCCTCTTTGGTGTTCATGCTGATCTCCCGGGTGGTTGGGGTGTCAAAGAGAAATACGTGCCCAAAACTTCTGACGCTCAACAACGACAGGATCGGCCCCGGTTGTTCTTCTTGGTCTACCAGCCCTTTTGAGTATGGGTCATGAAACCCGGTAAATGTCAGAAGGATATCCATCTCTATTTGGTCCCCGTATCATTGCGATTATCTTCTGTCGATGCAGCGCCGCCAGCCTCAACCCATGCGTCCACCTGTTCTTTTTTGAACATCCAACGTCGTCCTACCCGGTGGCCTGGCATATTTCTTTGCTCGATCCACTTATAAACAGTTTCGTTGCTCACATTGAGGTATTTGCAAATGTCATCGACTGTCAGCCATCGTTCTTCCATAGGTCATGTCCTTCTTAATCATGAGGTTATTGCTTAACTCCAAGAGTTCAGACTTGGAGAGCCTCTGTATTCGGACGCAATTTCCGCAATATACCCATCAAAGATAACTGTTTGTCAGACCGAAATCAAGTTAATTATTGTCGAATAGTGCCGACGTTGCCAATTTTAACCCCAAACTCCTGAAGACAACCGTTCTCGGCATGCATAGTCCTTCATAACGTATGTCCAGCAGGAGTGCACACCATTGTTTTTGACTGCCACCATCACCCGCTGGTACATGCTGTGCCCATTCGGATCGAATGCCTCCAGCCGGTCAATGGGCGGTAGGTCAAAGCCGGGATTGGCGAAGGTCATCAGCTCTCCATGGACCAGATCCCAGTCGCCTTCTGGTCGGGTCATGCCATATTCAGGTAGCTCGATGGCGTTCTGTGTTTGGGTATCGGCCAGCGGATCGGCGGTACCAGTGGCCAGTATGCTGCTCTCCGGAACTTCCAGTGCCGGGAATCCGGCGGGCAGCTTGTAGAGCCTGCCCCAAGTGGTGGCGGGTTCGATGCTGATGGCCCGGGTGCAGAACCGGTCAAAGTTCCAGAATCCCTTTTTGAGGGTTCCGTAGACAAAAAGCCGGAGGTGGTTGTCGTTATTTTTCATGCTTTCACTCCTTCGGGTAAGGTTCCTTTGCGTTCCTGACAGATAAATTTGAAGGGATGGCTCTGCCACTCCTTGAGGGTTTCATGGCGGAAGGTCAGCATGGTGAGTGGCGGAATTTCCAGTTCGCGCCAGCCACGCAGGTCATCCAGAGCGGCTTCGATGTATTCCGGTTCCGAGGCATAGAGCACTGCCCGGTGTTTACGGCTGTATCGCAGCGACAGCGGCTTGTTCCCTTTGATGACGGTAATGGCCCCGGGATCAAGCCGCGAGGCCAACACGGCGCTCATTTGGCCCCGACACAGGCGCAGGGCTTTGCGGAAGCCTCTGCCGTTGATGGTTCCATCGGGAGCGAAGCGGTCGGCCAGTCGGAAAAGCAGCTCGCTATCCACCTCTGCATAGCGCGGCAGGCCGAGTCTGCGGAACAGATAATCGGCGTTGTAGATGGTGCCGTTATGGGTGCCGATGATAATGCCGGAACGGATGGGATGATTGTTGCGGCTGTTGTCTTCGCTGCCCCGGGTGCGCCAGCGGGTGTGTCCCATGAGGATCGTGGTCTGGTTATCCACCTCGGTCATCAGCTCATGGAAGGTCGATTCCCTGACCAGCCGGTGTGCCCGGATGGGGCGTTTGAAAAGCCGGAAGTCGCCGTCTGTGTTGAGCCATGCCATTCCACTGGCGTGGGGACCGCGTTCCTCACTGCAGAGCAACATGCGGATAAAGAGCTCATTCAGATATTCCCGCTCGGCAATGCGGCGGCGTTTTTTGCCGAAGATGATGCCTACTTGTCCGCACATAGATCATCCTCCTTGTCAAAGGTGTCCTCCGGCGGCAGGTCGATAAAGGCGTCATCCGGCAGAAACTCCACCAACCCATGCTTTCCAAGCAGGGTCAGGAATTCGGCTGCTGCCGCTTCGGGATCTTCGGGCAGCTGGCGTTTCCGGTCAGGCTCGATGCGGCCAAGCACACCGAGCATGTAATCCCGGGCGGACGCTTCGATGGTGAACGGTGTCTGGCCTTTCATGAACTCCACCAGATCTGCGCAGTTTTTTCCTTCCAGAGCGATGCCGTCAGCTTCCAGCGGTTCGCCGTCCAGTGTTGTCGAGTGGATCAGTATCTTCATGATTCACCTCCTAAAACAGAAAGGCCGGGATTAGACCCGGCGTCAGTTATAACCTCAGGGGTTTGAATGGTGGTTTCGGTTTCATCCGGTTTGGGACGACCGTTCTTGAAGGCCGCGTCACCGGGCATGTTTTTCATCAGATGTAATCGGGCGGTTTTGAACTCGTCCCCGATCAGGCCGAGGTGGAGCAGGAATACCCGGAAGTCATACTTGGCGCTTTGCGGATCGAAGTCCCGCTTGCGGCTGGATGCGGCTCGACCGTTGAGCGCCTTGGCGGCGATGCCCAAGCAGAACTGCAGGTAGGCTTTGATCTTTCCGGCATGCAGGGTCGCCTCAAACCAGCGGAACTCTACTGTGCCCCGATACCAGACATTGTGCAGATTGACTCCGTGGTAGCGGGTGTTGTCGTAATGCTGGGGCTGGTTGTTGTGGTAACCGTACCAGATGCGGTTCAGCTCGGCCTTGGTGCGGGGGCGATGCTGTTCGATGTTCTGGATCAGCTCGTCGCTGACCGGTCTGGTGTAACGACGCAGGCGGTCGCTGTTGATACTAAGGGCGTGGAGGATAAGCGGCTCCTGTTTGTAAACCACCTTGGCAAGGTTGCCCAGTTTTCGTCCGTCAAAGGGTTCGGCGTCGATGTGGATGTGGATGCCGCACTGGCTGTTGATTTTTCCACCGGCCTTGCGGATGGCCCGAACCACCTCCTGTAGTTGCTCGAGGTCGTCATAGGTCAATACCGGACTCACCAGCTCCGCCCGCAGGTGGGATGGCACATTGGTCAGGGATGCATCGTTGACCACTTTCCATTTACGTCCCCGCAGGTCTTCCACTTCCCATGGGTCGTAGCTGGCCGGTTGGCCGATATGCCTGACATGGCCACCAACCACCGAGTGGATTGCCCAGGCTATCTGTTCCCGGGTGCGTTTTACGGTCTCGATCTCGATTCCGTATCTGAGTTCTCTTAAATCCATTCACAGTCTCCGTTTTACGGTTAATAACTCGTTGCCGGGCTTGCGTTTAAGCCTTCAGCTTACATGTCAATGAATGCTTTAATTCCGTCAGAAAGCAAGTAGAAGAACAGAAAGAATCCACATTTAACACCTTTATTTTCAACATGTTACGATTCTGGCTGCATTCAGGCGGACACATCAAAAGAAACGCCCCTGAAGCGTGCTGGCCTTCCGGGGCGTTGGCTGTTTTTCACGGATGGGATGGGCTCAGGAATCTGGGCTGCTACCCGTGATCAGGCTGGTATGAATCTCCTTATTCAGGGTTTCATCCTGCTTCATTTTCTCCAGAAAGGCGGTGCAGGCTTCAGCCTCATCGAGCGGTAATCCAAGTTCTTCCTCCAATCGGCCCAACCTGTGATGCAGGTTTTCGATCAGATTGAAGGAATGATCCCGAACCAGTCCTTCCCGCTTTTCCTGTGGAGATGGGATAAATTCGGTCATCCCGCCACGGCGTTTAACGATCATCTCGGGACCTCCATCAGCTCAGGGTTGCACCGAGGGTGTGAATCCTCGGATAGGTCAATACGGTTCCGGTCAGCTCAGCCTTGTAGCGCACCTTGTTGCCCTGCGAATCGCTGAAGGTTCTGACCAGCGTGTATTCGGTCCAGTCTTCATCGATGGGCCGGGTATCGTCGATGGTCATGGCTTCCCATGTTTCACCGCCGTCATTGGAGGCGAACCACTGAACACTGGTGCCACTGGGGATATCCATCTGGGTATAAACCTTAGTGGATTCCACGCCCTGCGTCAGTTCGTTTTCACGGGTCAGGTAGGTGCCGGTGGTATTGTTCAGGTAACCGATCAGGTTGACATCCCGGAAGTTGAGCGCCGGAGTGTCGTTGTCCATGCCGGTGCTGAAGCGCACCCGAACCAAAACGCCATTGGCCAGATTGGGCAGACGCTCTTCCTCGGCCGGAACGACGGCATCCCATGTCTGGCCGCCATCGGTGGAGTATTCCCAGATCAGATGGGTGCCTTCCGGGATGGCCGAGTATTCATCGATGTTCAGATCGGAGAACTGCACACTGCCGATCGGCTGGAACTGGACCGTGCCTTCATTCTCGAACTCATAGCCATAGAGTTTCATGGTGAGGTCGGAACCGTTGAGCGGTGTCCATGTCTCGGCGTTGGAGCTTTCCAAAAGCACACCTTCAGCATAGGGCTGCCGGGTGATGATTCCCTGACGGCCGGTTTTGCCAAGAGTGGCGGTGCGAACCTTGTAGTTGGTGCTGTTGGTCAAAAGGACCACCGCATAGCTGGTATTGGCTTCCGCATAGAATGGATCGTCGAAGGTCACCTTGGTTTCACCGCCGAGATTGATTTCAGACGGAGCGATCACCTTTTCGGCAAAGATGGTGTCGTTGGGCAATCCGGTGGTGACGCCTCGAATCTGAACCGTTACCGGAATGGAGGCGTCCCGCTGGGTGAACTGAATACCCACTGCAGACAGCACCCGATTTTCGGTGAAGCTGAAGGTCTGCGCCAGCGGATCACGACGGACAAAGATGGTGCGGGTTCTCCAGACGGTGCGCACCACCGGCACGCGGACGATACGGGTAATGATGTTGGTCTGGATAAAACGCTGAATACGGGTGATCACCAGCGGATCATTGATCTGCAGGCTGGACCGTGCGGTGAACTGGCCATCCGTCATCTCGACAATCCGGTTACCGTTACGGGATTCCGTTGGCACCGTGAAGGAGGCCGCTACACGTCCGGCATCATCGCTGACCAGATTGCTGGCCATGACCCGCCCGTCACAGCGCAGAACAATCCCGGAGCGATCCGGCGTGAAATTGATCCCCATCACAGCAATGCCGGTTTGGCCACGACGGCCGATATTGGGTGTGACCTGCAGCATGGCAGGCGGCTTTTCAAAGACCGCATACGGGTTGACATTACGTTCCTCAGACCAGTCGCTCTGTTCGAGCACTACCTGTTCCGAACCCGGCAGCAGCGCCAGACTGCCAAAAAAGCTGGCATCGCTGTTTCCCATATCCACTTCGAGCGGATTGGAAATAGCCGAACGATCTGGAGAAGCAAACTTGCCCAGCTCATTGACCCGGGCATCCCATTCGGCGTGATAGATATCCGACTGCGCCGTATTGGAAAAATCGTCCGAATAAATGCCTTTCTTTGACTGGGCGTCTCGGTTCTGCAGCTCGTTGTTCATCTGATACTGGGCATCGTTGTATTTCAAATCCTCCACATCTTTGATGATGTCATGGATCTGATCCATGGTGATGCGGGTGAGCCCGAAATTGCGGATGGTCATATCGGTTGAGTTGGGCGGGCAGTCGATGCTGCACAGTCCCAAGGTATCCTCCGGAACGATTGGCAGCTTGGGAAAGTCCGCCGGAGCGCCTTCGAGTCTTTTGATCTCCCGGGTGGTGGCGTAAATGATGTCCTTGCGGCCGAGGAAATAATCGTAATCAATACTGCAGTTGGAGCCGTTGACCGGTTCATCACCCAGCGCTCCGCGACCGAAGTTGACCACATTGAGATTCCCCAGCTCGATCTGGGTCGTGGACATGGAAACCGCCGCCGAGCTGCTGGTTGGAGGATTGGAGGCCACAGGTTCGTCCACCGCATCATCGATATAGGAGATGGCTTCGCTGCCCAACTCCTTGATGCGCTGTAAGTCGGTTCTGGAACCATTGGTCGTGGCCCGGTAAACCCGGTAACCATTGGCTCCGTTGACCGGCAGCCATGAAAGACGATTCATCTCTCCGGCCAGAGTCATTCTCGAAAGAACGCTGCCGGAGTTAAAGGCGGTTTCACCCGAGCCATCAAAAGCGGTCACCACATAATGATAGGTTCCGGCTGTCGGATGGGCGGTAATGCCGAACCAGCCGCCATCCACATAATCCTCGCCTTTGATCATCTGCTTGGTATAGGTCCAGCGCACGGTATAGGTGGTTCCGATGGCCGGTTCATTTCCGGAACCGATCCAGTCGACATGGTTGCCGGACTGCTGCCAGTCGATGCCTTCCTGAAAAATGGTCGCACCCTGACTGACCTCCAGAATATCTACGACCGGATTGGGATCGAGCAGATCCTCACCGCCGCCAACCGAGCCACGGGTCACATTGGCAGTCATCTCCACAATGGCTTCCACCTGCGTGGTCTCTTTGAGCGGTGTGGAGTTGACCGGGTAACGGCGCTGACTGATGTTGTAGGTCTTCTGTTCACCACGCACCGACTTGAGGGCCACCGACTTGGGAACCAGCGTGGAGGTGGGCAGATCCCGCTGATGACGGAAGCCCTGAATGTAGGCCCGGCCCGCGTTGGTAATCACCTCGACATCGGTATCATCCACCGAGCCGATAAAGCTATCGAAACCGCTGACCAGATAGCTTCCCGCCTGATCGAAGGTCCGCTCGGCAAGGTTCTGCAGCAACGAATTGAGACCTTCGGCTGCGGCAAAGGAGAGCTGATCCTCGGTAATGGAGGAAACCGTAATCCGGCTGCCGGGAAGCGTGCCCAGCAGGTCGCGCAGATACAGATTGGATTTTTCCTGCACCGTCGCCGTGACATCGCCGGTCTCCCGGTCGAATTTGTAAATGGGAAACACCTTGCGCTCGGTCACGTTGTTGGGAAGCGTCAGGCCGGTGGTGTCGGTGGTTTTCAGAGCCAGAACCCATTTTTCACGTTCAGCAGTGGGCTCGCCCGTGGCCGGGTTGATCAGCGACGGGTCCTGCGTGTAGCCGTAATTGTATTTGAGCAGCTCGGCATAGACATAGTCCGCGCCGCTGGTGGTGGCCGGATCATAGGTCAAGGTGGCTCCCGCAACCGCTTCTACATGGCCGTCGATGTAGATCATGCCCGGCGTCAGGGTAATTACGTTATCCTGCACTGTGACATTGAGACCGCTTAGAATTGATCCCTCTTTGAAAAGGATGTCGGCAATCTTGCGGCGCTCGAGATTGATCAGTTCCTGCTGTTCGTTGAGCTCGGAATCGAGCAGATCCCGGTCCTGATGATAGCGGATGCGCTTATAGTTCTTGGCGGGATCGAATGTATCTCTTGAAATACTCATCTTGTTTACCTCCGGTTATATTTTGATGATCCCGACCAACTCCACGCGGGTATCGGAAATCTTGTTAAAATCTGGAATGTTCTTCACTTCGTACAGGTAGCCCGGGCGCAGCACCTCTCCGACCGGGTTGGTGTCCTGATGGAACATACCGCCCATGGCCAGATCACCGCTCACACTGGCCACGTACTCGACGTTGCCGCCGAAAAAACCGTATTCGCGGATGGTGATTCCGTTGGCTTCGGCCTCGTCAAATCGAAAAAAGATGCCGATGGTGTTGGTCTCTTCGCCGGTTTCTAGATAGCGGACTCCGTTGACCACCAGCGCACCTTCGGCGTCCTCCTTGAGGAAGGTTCGTTTGTAAAACCGCTTTCTGGCCCGCTCGTTTTTGAGGGCCGTCTGCTCGATATCCGGCGCAGGCGGATTCTGCGGATCGGTGAATGTTTCATCTCCATCCCCGATGGCGCAGTGGGTTATGCCTTCCACCGCCTGTCCCATCAGGAGCTTTGCCGTCAATACACGGCCTGATTTAACTATGAGTCCCAATGCCATGGTCTTCTCCTTATGTTTGAATCTCGTGTTCTTCGTTGATAATCACATTGAAAATGGTCAGCCCCGCATCGGCGGAACGGCCAAACTGCTGCTCCAGATGCTGGGCGGTATCGACCGTCAATGCCCTGGTGCCGCTTATCCTGAGTGCTGTATCCAGCATTGCCTGCCGAGGATGCGTCACCCGGACGGCGGCAGAAACCAGCTGTTCAAATGCCTGCGGGATAATCAGCCAGGTATCGGCATCCCGCTCGATGCGGCCTGCCACAATAAGTTGACTGTCGGCCACCATTGACCGTTGGTTCGAAGCCCTGACAGAGGCATCTGCCTGTATCACAATGGTGCGCCTTTGATCTCGGGGGCCGAACAGGTCGAAATAGGCTCCCTGCACAGGCGGCAGGTTGACCTGAAATTCGGGGCTACGAATGCCCCGGATAACGGCAGGTCTGATGATTGCTCCCTTATGCACGGCCACGGCGAATCCTCCCGGTCATCTTGAATGCCTGTCCCTTGTTGAGATTGGCCAGCGGCTGCGGAACGCGCTGACCTTTCACCGGGGTTGTGGTTTTGATTTGTCCTTTAACAACAGCCATGAGCCTTACTCCTTAATTGCACACCAGCCGCCACCGGACAGGTTGAACACCCGATAGGAATCCGAGCCGATTTCAACTGTGTCCTCGGAGGCCACGTTGGCTCCGCCGGTGGCGTAGATTTCGATAAGTTCCCCGCGCAGCTCCTGATAGCTGTCGGAACCGTTCATACTGACCAGCCATGGGAAAAGGATGGTGGTGCTGTAGCGTTGTTCCGGGTCGGTATCGCTTTGCAGGTTGCCGTGGGCAGCACCGCAACGGCCGCGTTGTCCGCTGGCGGAAGTCCAGCCGTCAAACTTGTTCACAGCGTAAAAGGTGCTTGGCATGTTGTAGTAACCGGTGATGACCGGCTGCGGGTCCTCGCCGATTTTGGCTCCGGCGGCATAATCGCTGACGAGTGTTTCGATGGTCACGGTATTGGGCGTGGCAACCGTATCGATGGCGGTAATTTTGATCCGCTCGATATTGGCGTCGTCCTTGATGATGTAATGCTGATCGGGCGTGAAGATCGATGCGTCGTTGACCTGCGCCACCACGTCGCTCCCATTGACAAGTGCGGTCTGGGTTATGGCAACTGCCGAAGACCAGAACCGTTTAATGGAACCGCTGTATTGGCCGTAATAAGTCGAGACAATCTTGGTGACGGCAAATACATGATCGAGGTCGGCATACAGCCAGTAAATGAAATCGGCGGTATCCTCCGCCCTGAGATAGGTGTAAGAGCTGTGGAACGCTTCGCCTGTACCGGTTTGCGTGGTGTTGTCCCAATACTGGAAAGCGGCCACTTCAATGCGGCCCGAGCTCTGTCCGATCTGGAAACGCAGATAGATATCTTCCGCTCCGGATTCCCCGGCAGATTTGAATACATAGTATGGCCGGGCATCGGCGGACTGGTCGTCATGCAGTGTCCAGCCAACGGTTGTGACCAGAAAATCTTTGATCTTGTTCAGCAGGTCCAATCGACCGCTGGCAGTTCCCTGAATACTTTGATAAGCCATGGTTCACTCCTTATAAAACGGGGTTTTCTGTTCCGGCGAGGCGCAGTTTGATATCGATCTTGTTCTGGACGGGTGTGCCTGAAAGCACCGTGCAGCGACGCCAGAAAGAGATCGTCTGATTGTGGGCCTTGGCCCCAAGGTTGAGCGGCGCACTCTGGGTGGCGGCATCGAGTCCGGCCTGTGTGAGCGCGAGCTTGTACCAGACCGATTCATCGGTTTCGAACTCGTCGATCGGGTCCACCACCAGCCCTGTATAGTCGTATCCGGAATAGACCGGTGCATCGGCCGCGTGGGATGCGGCCACGGTATTGGCTACGGCCCGTCTTACGGTCAGATTGGTGGTTCCGCCACCGGAAAGGATCTGCATCTGCTCAGTGCCGATCACGATGTATTCCGCATCGGCAAAGCGGGATTCAGTCAGTTCTATGTCGGTCTGGATGTCATCAATCGGTGCGGCGAGCATGGTCTGTTCATTGGCCACGAAAATCTGCCGGTCTTTGATTTCTCCATCCGTGCCGTTGTAGTTGTCCGCATCCGGATTGCTGAAATCGCCTTCCGAAATCTGCTGGGTCAACTGTCCATCGAGGTATAAGTGAATTGCCATAATCTCTCCTTAAACAGGCCATTGGGTTACTTGATATTTGTTCACAGCGCTCTCAGTCGCGGCCTCTTGCGCCTCACTGAAATCCTGCTGACGGAAGAGCCAGCGGTAGGACGGTTCGGTAAACCGGAAACCCGCCTGATTGAGTTTCATCCGGCCGATGCGGAGCGGTCGGGTCCGGTCCACGGAGAGGCGTAACGAGGTCGTGTTGAGAGCGCGTTGGTTGAGGCTCAAAGGCACAATCCGTGGGCGTTGGAGAGAACCTGTATCCACATAGACTTCAAGCGATGCCCGTTCTCCGGTGAGGTTCGCATTGGTCAAAGTCCGGTTGTTGAGGACATTCGCGTTGAGCTTGAATACAGGCCCTCTCCGACGCCAGCGGTTGATCAGATCTGATGCTTCGGTGACACCGGCTTTGCATCCGACAGCGGCAACGAGCAGAGCACTGCTGTGTCCACCCTGAATGGCATTGATGACCACATCGCCGTTGAGCGGTGAGCGGCCCAGTTGGAAGCATTGCCGGTTTCTCGCTTCTATGTTGAAGCCGAAAGTCTGTCTGTTCTGCAGGGCTTCCGAAGCCTCCGCCTGCAGAATTGAAAAGAGGTCTTTCTGCCGGAAGCAAAAAAGGGTTTCCGCATCGGCAAAGGAAAGCTTGCGGAGGTTGAGATGGTCAGCCGAGAGGTTGAAACCGGATTCGACAATATCGGTGAGGTAATCTCGGCCGGTATAGATCGGGTTACAGAAGGACAGCCTGTCCTCTCGAATGGAGGTATTCACTAGCCGTCTTTCGTTGAGCGGCCTGTGATTGAGGCGCATCCTGTTTTGACGGCCATAAAAACGGGAGACCTTATTGGCGGCCCGGTCAATTTCAGGAATCATCTCGACGGTGCTGGTCAGCTGAAGGTAATTGAATATCCGCTGTTTGTGGGTCAGATGGCGACAGGAGCCGAGACGGCTTCTACCCAACACGAAGGTTTCATCGAGAAAGGCCAGCACCACACTGCGGACGTGGGCGGCGTTTTGAAATTCCAGATCGGACCCTATCTCCAGAAAGGTGGCCAGCCACTGCAGAAAAAACGCACGGGTGCCAGCCGGGTGATGAAAAGACAATGCATCTCGTACACCTTCTGCCAGGTTGAGACTGTGAACCCGATACACTCCGAGGCTGAACACATTGCCGGGGAGTTTTGCCGAGCTCAATCGGGAGCGGGAATTCAAACGGAGGGCGCTGCGGAAGGTTTCTTCGATCTGGCCCTCCCAGCCAATCGACACAAGGCTGCGATCGATGGCCGGAATGGTTCCTTTGCGCCGGTAGATTTCAACCGCCTCACGGATCAGCCGCCGCTGGTTTTCCGGCGTGTCTGTGCCGTCATAGCGGTGACCGACCAGATACGCGAGCAAGGGCAGAAACCGTTCGTCACAGCGCTCCACATCAAAAATGTCGGGGAATCTGTCGATAGCCTCCTTGATCTCATCCAGCGTACCTGCCGGAAGTGAAAGCAGAGAGCGAAGGTCGCCGCTTTCATCCTTGTGCTCATACAGCGGCGGCAGCAGATCGATGAGGTTGTTTTGGAACCAATCCGCCACTATTCTGCCCTCCGCATGTCGAGATTGACCGAACCGAGAACCGGTATTTCACCGCGCCCGAGTTCCACGTCCAGCTGGGGCGTGTAAAGATGAATGTGGCTGACTCCCCGAACACCATCGATCAGGGCAATGAGATCGGACGAATGGATGGTCTGGCCGAAGCTCACCTGATCGAAAGCGAAGAAATCCGCCAGAGCCGATTCAATGCGACTGCGCACGTTTTCAAGAGCTTCGCCCGGCCATGCATACACTTCACAATCGATATGGATGGACCGGTACACCGGATCGAACAGTTTCACCTCGACGGTGATCACCTTGCGACGTTCCAGATATTCAGCCAGATCACGCTTGAGCAATCCGGAAGGCATGCCGCCACCATTGGGCGCGATGGCCAGATGGACGTTGTAATAGCGGATGTTCTGGCAGTCGTTGGTATCGAGCACCTTGGCCTTGGCTACACCGGGATAGCCCTCGGCAAGGGCTTTGTAGTCCTGAAGCGTTACCGCCTTCCAGAGACTGCGCAGTTCGGCCGGAGCCTGATTGCGGGCATGCTGAATGGTTTCCCGGGATGAGCCGCCGGTAGCAGCCACAGGATTGGAGATGGTAAGGGGGATTTGAGCGCCATCGTGATACACGGCTGACAGAAGCTGCGTGATGCGGCCCGGCCCGATATTGCCCTTGGCTCCGAGACTTTCGAGCCAGCTCACTGAAATGGTTTTTCCGGTAGCGGGAACCGCTCCGGATTGGCCGTCGCCAAAGAGAATGGAGGTAATATCCAAGGCATCCGTATCGGCCATAAAGTGAAGGCTATCGCCATCACTTTCCTGAAAATGGCGGACCTCACTCCAGGTATCATCATCGAGAAGAACACGGATGGTTGCCTGCGCGATGGATACACCGCTCAAGTAAAAACGCTGCCAAGGCTTTCCGGTGGCTTCCAGCTCCTCGGATTTGCGGATTCCCTGACGGGCGTGAATATCGACGGAGAGTTCACCACGGGGAATAAAGGCATCATCCACGATTTCAAAGTCGGCCTTGCCATCTTCGAGCAGAGCCCGGCACTGAGTTCCGGCCGGAATCGGCAGGTCAGAATCGAGCGGAGCGGCCAATGAAAAACGTATGCTGGTGGTAGAAGAGACCGGCGTATCCAACTGATAGCCGATAAGATTGCAGAGATTTATCACGCTCTGACGCTGACGGGCTGTGGGTAGAAATGCCTCGGCAGCCTGCGCATCAAGGTAATAGGCCAGCATGTCGCCAACCCCACAGAACAGTTCCAGCAGAACGACTCCAAGATCGGAGTGATTGAAATCGGTCCAGCGGTCTGTCAGCTGCGGCACTTTGGCCAGCAGCTCCTGCCGGATCGATTCATAATCCTTGTTGATATATTCAATACTTGCGCGGCCCATTGTGCCTCCGGTTCGTTCGTCGTTTTTTAAGCGGAGCGATAAACTCCACACACGCCGATTACTTACCGGAAGCTGGCTGGAAGTGTCGGAGGTCTAAGGAAGTTCCCTGAAGAACGGGTAAACGAGGTTTCCTTCAACCTGGGTCTGAATGACCCGATAGGAAATGATGACAGGCAGCTGGTTGATATCTTTGTTGCGGACGGAATCGTCGAACGACACGTCCGTGATGACCACTCGCTTTTCCCAGCGGCGGATCGCGTCGATGACATGATGCCGGATGAGCCCCTTGAGCACTTCATCATTCTGTTCGAACACCAGATCTTTCAGTTTCGAGCCAAACTCAGGGTTCATGAATCGCTCGCCGGGTCTTGTCCCGAGGATCTGAATGATGCTTTCCCGGATATGTTCATGCTCCCGTGAGGTCGATGTGGATACTTCGGCTCCGCCGGATATGGATTGAAAGTTCAAAGGGAATTTCAGCCCTGTGCCGAGAAAATCGTAATTCATAGATCACGCTCCTCACATTCAAGGTTGCAGAACCCCTGACAGCCGATGGAACCGTCATTTTCACCCGAGCCGTCACCCGGGAAACGAATAATCAAACTGGTGCCATTTTTCATGGATAGATGTATGGTGCCGCCACTTTCGATCAGGCCGCCATGACCACTGTTCTCGCAGGAGAAGCCTTTGGCTCCATCGGCCAGAATGCGGACAGTAATGGTCTCGCCAACACCTTCAATCCGGGCAATGCCGAGGATATCGATGCTGCCGGAGGGATTGATGACGGACAGGGTTTTCAATTGCTGATCGAGCAGCAGTCTGTATGGGGCAAGCTCGACGCTGAACCGATGTTCGGTCAGTTGATCCACTTGGGCGGAGATCGGGAGCCCTTCGATTCCGGCTTGTTCCACGGTCGTTTCAACCCAATCCGGTACCAGTTCAAAGACACGCCCGTGGCTGACCTCCACGGATGTTCCGGGGCCGGGTGTAATGAGATGCGGCTCTCCATCGACAATGACCGAAATGGTGTGGTCATCGTTGGTTTTGAGGATCATGCCGTCAGACAGGGTAAACAGTCGATTGCCGTCCGGCAGGTCTTTCACCTGACTTCCTTCGGGAAGCGATACAAAGGGATAAAAATCTGGGGGCGGTTCGATCGTGACCTGATCCATATAATCCTGTGTATTCTGAATGTGTGCTTCCAGAGCCTCCTGTGCCTGCTGTTTCAATGCTTCCGATGCATTGTGAGAGGCTTCGATAATGGTCTTCATGCCTGCGATTTCGGCTTTGATACCCGCAAGCTGCAGCGCCATGTCTCTGAGGATGAAATGGTTTTCGCCGGAATCGGTCTGTTCGACCACGGCTCCGGCCTGAGGTTCTTCTATGGATATCATGGGCGTTCTCCTAAATTCCTACGCTGCCCGGATTCGACTCAAACTCCATCTGGTTGAGGGCGGTGATCGCTCCGGTGGTTCCGTTGATTTCAAAAACATTCCAGACGGTCCCGGGTTGATTGGGCACATTGAAGGTGTATTCCCGGCCGTCGTAATAAAACACTTTCACGGTCGCGCCTGATCCGGCCAGACCTGTACTGGTGCTCGAGTTGCGGTTGGTGTAGTCGTGAACACTGTAGCGATAGGTTCCGGCCACCAGCCGATGCATGGTGATGGTCTCCGGCCCGTAAGATGAGGTGTCATCTACATCCAGCTCGCCGCAATCCTGCACATAATCCGTCGAGTAATAGACATGAAATGTGCCGCCACCCGGGCGTGGACCGCGCAGATGAGAATCGAGATCCCGGGGATTGAGTCCCCACTGCAAAACGATGCGGGCCACCTGTCCGTTGAGCTCCGGAGAGAGCACGATATTCTGGCCGGAACTTCCTGATTCAAGGACGTTCAGCAGGCCATGGGCGTCGATATAGTTGGGGGTGCTTGCCTCGTAGACATAGAGTCCTTCAAACAGCTCCATTTCATACTGCCCGGATGCATCGGTGATCTGCTGCGCCACGATCGGACCTTCCTCACTGCGCCGTATGGTCACCAAAACGCCTGCGAGCGGCCGGGCATTGAGGGCATCCACAACAGAGCCGACAAGATGAACACTGGTGCCCAGATCGAGCAGGAAGTCGGGATGATTGGCGAACCACGAGGGATCACGTACCTCGACATTCAAATGGCGCAGGCTCTGCCTGGCATCTGAATCCCAAGCCATAATCATGGCGTTGCCAATCTGCAGCCCGCTGACCAGAAAACCCTCGTCATCCACATAGGCCACGGCCGGGTTGGATGAAATGAACTGCGGGTTCAAGCCACTGCCGCGAACAGATAGCGGGATGCGCTGCTCGAAATAAGATAGCGAGAGTCGGATGCTCTGAGGATAAATCTCCCAATAGGTCGGAATGTCGAGTTGTTCGGTCATGAGGGCATTTCTCCTCCGCCCATTGGCGTGCCGTACACTTCTACCTGAACATGACGAACACTCAGGCGGTCATCTGAGCGCCAGACCATGACAATGGCTGCGCCGGGCTGCATACCGCAGATCACATTTCCCGCTTCATCCACCTCGGCGACATCGCTGTTGGAAGATTCAAACACCGGTGATTCAACAGAGCCCCGAATGGAGAGCGGAATAGTTTGCGGCCATTCAGAAGTAGAGACGCGGATCAGCTTGGGGAAAACGTCCCAATATGGATGTGTCGGTATGGTTGATTCTTCCGGCATGCAAATTTCCTCAATTGTCTATGGTGTTCGGGCTGCCTGCCACAATCACCGCACCGCAGGCGGTAATGTCACCGATTCTGGCGTTGGGGCTGCCTTCGGTAATGGTGGTCATGCTTCCGGTCACTATGGGGGTAACGCCGTGTCCGGGGATGGGACAGACGTGCAGGTCACCCATGCGGGCCACTGGAATCCCATTCACCATGGTTCGAACGGCTGATGTGATGATCACACCGCCGTGACTGCTGACATCTCCGAGACGTGCCTGTGGTCCGCTCATGGATTCAGCCTCAAGGTTAAATTGATCAGATAGCCGACAAGCCCGCCGACAGCGGTGCCGATTCCCAGTGTCAGCCCGACAATTTTCCACATGGTCTCCGTACCGACCTTGCCGCTGACCCGGGTGTGGAGCCGGTCAATTTCCTCAGCGTGGCGGTGCAGGTCTGAATTGATGCCGCGAACCAGTACCTCGACATTCTCCTTGTCAGATTTCTTTTCGATTTCCCGTTCGATCTTCTCCAGCCGGTCCTGAATTTCACGGCGGTGGTTTTCCAGAATCCCTCGGAATTCCTTGCGCCATGCGTCGAAGGTTCTGGCGAGCATCTCTTCGGATGCGGTCAGCCCGGGTTGTTTTGAATCACTCATGCAGCTTTCCCTTATGTGTTAATCAATACTTGGTTTGTCGATTTGATGATGATGTTGCCGACAACACCATCCATGAAAATGAGGCTTCCCGCCTTGTCGGTTGCGCTGATGCTTTCCGTTCCCGAAGCCGCGTTCATTCTGACCACCTGTCCGGCTTTGTCGGTCAGGCGGATCTGTTCAGCGCCTTTGGTGGAGTCAATCAGGATTTCCTGTGTGCCGTTGAGTCCCCAGATGTGAACTTTTTCCCGGCTTTTGGTGGTATCGATCAGAATCTTCTGCCAGCGGGAACGGCCCTTGTCGCAGGAAAGGATGTGAATCTTTTCCTTGTCCTGCCATGCCTCCAGCAGCACCTGCTGACGGCAGAGGTCCGTGAGTTGGACCCGGGCTTTTGATCCGACGATATGTGAAGCAATATCGAGCTGGTCGCCTTTTTCGGCATCCTTGGTCCCTCGTCTGAGAGCGTTGCCGCTTTGCATTTCCGGTTTGACCTTGGCTTCCATGGTGAGGATCTGACCGGCCCGGTCGATCAGGCGCATCAATTCATCACCATCACGGTCATCGGCCAGAATGGTGTGCCCGGTTTCCGTCTTCATCAGCACCCTGAAACGCGGGCAGTAGTATTCCGGATGGCCATGGTATTTCCGGTGTTCGAGATTGTCGTGGGGATTGCTCTGGTGCTCCAGCTTGTCCTCGCAGTCATGGCAGAAGGCATTGCTGCAGGTTCGTTTGGATTCCTCCGGCTGTTCGCCGGGATTGCTCTTGGCCAGCCAGACTCCGGTCCAGATTGGATATTGAACAATGCCGCCTTCAAACTCGGCCCAAACCGAAGCGCCTTCTTCAGGCACGAGGAACATGCCGCAATCATCATTGCCGCCATAGGGAAAACAGGGAGCTGCCCAGTCCGACCAGTTTTCACGGCCTGTACCCAACACTGCAGGGATTTCGAGCCGAACCCTACCGAGCCGTTCCGGATCATTGTTGTCCCGGACAAAAGCCCGGTACTTGCCGTACCAGCGGTTGCGGTAGCGTTCTTCTGTCTGTTTATCGGAGGTTTCAAGCATGGCTGCCTTCCCTCCGGCGGCTGTCATTCCAAGCCTTCCAGCCACCCACGCGAACAGCCCAATACATCAGTCGGCGTTTCCATGCCGGAACACCGAGCTTGGTCATCAGGTCGAGAAATATGCGGTCGGCTTCAACTCGGGTCACCAGTCCGGTGTGATAGAGAAAGTCATGCACAACGGCAGCCGGAGAATAGCGTCCCCATGGCGGCACAATTCGCCAGAACAGACGCGGTACAGATGCAAAATCCGTTTCAAATCCGTCAGGCACGGTAATGGTTCGGCTGTCAGAGATCCTGACCTTGTAGTCTTTGATCAGACGGGCACTGCGGCCATTGGGCAGCAGTTCAAACTGCAAAGGCCCGTTCAGTCCGATTCCCGAGTCGACGGTGACGGTCTTTTGAAACTCAGTCATTACGCCACCTCGCTTTCCCGGTTGTCCGGACATCGAGATGGACCCATGACGGATAGATTCCGATGCCGCCTTGTTGAAAAGCCGGAATGGTTTCCGCTGCACGAGCCAGGTCTTCGGCTGTCAGTCCATCCGAGCAGGCGACATCGGCAGCCATTCCCAAGGTGTGAAAACTCTGAGCGGCTCCGCCAACAGATTCATTATGGTGGTTACATCGAAAGCCGCTGGTGATGCTCAGCGGCAGGCTTACTTGATCGCGCAGAGCCTGAAGCGCCGAAATCAGTTCAGGCTGTATCGGAGCCGAATGCCCGCAGCAGTTGGTTCCCTTGCAGGCAAATTCGGACCGGCTGAAATTTTTACTCAGATCTCCCATGGTTCCTCCTAAGAAACAGCACCGGAATCCGCATTGATGGTCACCATGGCCGGTGGCTCATTCTGCGGGGTTGCCGGTGCTTCTTTATCGTTTGGTTTTCCCTTGGCCTGGGCGGACTTGTCTCCTGCACCTTTGCCAAGGGCGTTCTTTTTTAGTTTGATTTCACAGGAATAGCCGGATGAACCGATGCTGTGGCGAACCGAGTGGCAGTAGTAAATGCCGGAAAACTTCCGGCCCACGCCTTTCACTTCGAGGTTCTTTTTGGCCCGCAGTGAGGGAATGCCGATGGTAGCGGCGGTGGCCTCCACCTGTTTGAGTTCGGCCTCTCTGAATTTGCCTTCGGCTGTATCCTGAGCAGGCTCCTGTGCCGGTTCTTCATGAAAGGCTTCGGAACGTTCATAGGCGGGAACGACCTGTCCGGTCTCCTGTTCTTTGAAACTGCCTTCACCCGTGTTGCCATCCACCAAATAGGTCTGCTTGCCGAGCGAGGTCCGTTCGGGAGTTGTGGCATTGTTGGCTTTATGTTCCACCACATCCTTTTTGCGGGGATCGACGCCGACTGATTTGGTTTCGACCCCGGCACCTTTGGCTCCCTGTGATTGGGTTGATGGCCTGAAAGAGCGCAGAACGCCCTTGCGGTCGGTGAAATATTCCAGCGTTAGCAGCGGAGCCTGTTCCAGTTCCCTTGGATGGAAATGGAGCTCATCGTCCTGAATGAAAAAGGAGTAGCCGCTGACACCCTGACCATCCCGGTCACGGGCCTTGGTTGCCAGTTCTTTGAGAAAGACGGCATCAGACTGATTGCTCTGGGTTACGCGAAGATGGTAGCCCTTGGTGGGCGTCACGACCGGCTTGAGGCCATTGCCCGAAGCGATCTTCTCGGCAATTTCGGAGTAGAGAATGCCCGGCGCAGGTTTCTGCCAGACCTTCTGGTTTTCTTTTCCGGCCAGCTTGAAGCCTTTGTCGTAGGCTTTGATACGGATGGTGGGGTCGCCGTTTTCTGGGAAATCGTAATCGATGTCCTTGATGACGGCCTTCTTGCGTGGAGAGAGGTTTCCCACATAACCGAACCGGGCAATGATCTCGTTGCCTTCCTGAAAAAGCGAGTCATCTACAAACTGCAGGTTGCGGTTAGTGATGGACAGCTCGAGGACATCCAGTTCCTCTTCATTGTCGGTGAAGACAAAAGAAGTGATCTCCTGAGTGATATCCTTTGAGAGCGATTTGCCCTCTATCTGAATCAAAAATGTCGGTTTGAATGTATCGAGTTCCATGCACGTCTCCGGCTGTTCGCAGTTCACTGCTTACATACCGGAAGAGCTGATGGAGTGTCGGGGCTCAGTCGAGAATGTGCATATTGACGTGATCCATGGAAGGGATTCGAAGGACTGTTCCGGGCGTCAGTTCCAGCGGAAAAAAGATATCGTTGTAGTCACAGATGATCCACCAGAGCTTTGCTTCTCCCAGATATTTATGAGCCAGCAGATCGACTCGGTCCCCGTCGGTCACGGTATGAAAGCGGTCATCGAATCGCGGTGATGTATCGATGGGAAAGCGCATGCCAAGGGAATCACCATCGTTGTCTCTGTACCGGAGACATTTTGCGTATCTGGAGTCTTTGCCGATCATGAGCGCACCTCCGACCAGTTGACCGATTGATCAACGTATTCTTCGAGGGATATATCCACCTCGGCCCGCTGGGGAGCGAGATTGGTCTGGTCGAAGAGTCCGAAAAAGCGGGCCTTCACCTGTCTGACAATGCAGGTAACGCCCGGATAGAGATCGCCGAAAATGAGAATGACCCGATGGGGCGCATTTTTGAGCATGCTTTCAGCGTGCTCCGGATATTGCAGGGAACGTAGCCAGTCAACTTTCTGTTTCACCGGACCCTTGAACAATTCGATCTTGAAAACAATCCGGCGTGGCTCACCGGCCACGTACTGATAACGAGGATGGCTCATGCCGGGAATCTTGATGGCGGCATAGCTGGTCGATTTTTCATCGCTGATATTGTTGGGATTGTATTGGAATTCCAGTCGCTCGCCTGTGTCGGCATCGACCAGATATCCCTTTATCGGTTGTCGGTCCCAAGCCATCATTCAACCTCGTGGATTTCAACGATCGTTTTGCCGATCTCTCTGGCATGGGACAGCTCCTGCTGCATCCCTTTGGAAATGCCGTTTCCGATAAACGCCCAGACTTCAGAGCAAGTTTCCATGTATGCAAGCCCGCAGCTGATACCAGCGGAGCGTTCTTCCGGATCGTGGTCATTAACAAAACGCGGATACAGCAGATGTGGTGCGAATGGCGCATAGCCTTGGTCCATGGCCATGCGGCACAGTTTTTTGGCCACTTCAACGTTTCTTTCAATCTCCCCGGCAAAGGGGCTGCAAATAAACACTCTTTTCATCGGTTGCCTCACAGGGTTTCATAGTTTCTGATTTTTCGCTCCCGGAGGTCCTTGTAGACCGCCTCGGCCACCTGACGACCATCAATATGCGTGGCCACGGAAACCTCCACCGGCCGTTCCGAAAGCGCATCGAGCTTGTTGAGCAGTGCCTCCAGAAGGCTGGCTACATCGGGACCTTCCTGCTGGCCTGCTGGCGATGACACAAACGGACTTGTTCTTGCCGCTGCCAGCTTTTCTGGCGAATGCGGTTCCGACTGCATTAGCGGAGCTGCATTGACCTCCTGAAACATGCCGGTCCCGACCGTATCCACTGACGCTCGGACATCGACCGGAATACTCAGCGCGGGAATCATCCCCATCGACGGAGCGATCTGCCCGGCAATGGTCACTGGCGGAACTGAGGGAACCGCAATGGCATCCGGGAATTGATAAGGCTTACTTACCGGAATTTTCGGTGTAACGTCGGCTGCTCCGGCTGGCCCTGAGTTTACGACCGGCATTGCCGAAGCCATGACCGGCGAAAGCATAAGCACGGCGGAGAACACCGTCGGGATCAGCTTTTTATCGAGACTCGGAATCAAAGCGAATCGTCCGGCGCTTTGCTGAACAACAGCAGGTTTGGCAGAAGCAATCTGTAATCTTGGTGCAGCTTTGGCTTCAGGTGCCGGTGAAGAGGAGAATAAGGACTTGATACCGCTCCAAGCACCGCTGAGCAGTCCGGATGCTTTCTGCTTTACTGATTGAATGACACCGCCCACACCGGACTTAACCTGGCTCCAGAGGGCTGTTCCTTTTTCAGCCACCGCTGAAATACCGGAACCGATGATGTTTTTCAGCCCGCTGAAGGTGGAGGTGAACGTCTGTTTAACCGCAGTCGCACCGGCAGACAGCTTATTCCAGATGCCGCTCCATGAATCCGGCAGAGACAGTTCGGGGATGAGATTGCTTAACGCGCCTTTGATCATGCCACCGGCTTTGGATACCATCGCTCCGGCACCCTCAACCAGTGAACCCCATAGATTTCCTGCCGTCCTGAAGGGAGCAGAGAGTAAGTTCATCGCAGTCTGGCCAGCTGACTTGAGCCCGTTCCAGACACCAGACAGTGCAGACAGAACTCCACGAGCCGCAAAGGAGAACACTTTTGCAGGCAATGCCAGCGTGGAAAGCATTCCATCCGCCAGTGTTGTGAGCAGAGCTTTACCTGAAGCAGTCAGGGTCGATAGCGGACCTTCTTTGGCATCGGAGAACGGAAGCAGGCTTCGAAGCTTGCTGAGGGCACTTTTCAACATGCGGAATGGATAGGTAACCGCCGACCAGATGCCTTCACCCAGTGTGACGAGCATCTTTTTCCCGGCCTCGAAAAACGTCATATCGCCCGAGAAGAAACTCCTCACAGTTGCAAACAGGTTCCGCAATGTGCTGACGATCGGCAGATTCATGAACACGCTGACGATGCGTTCACCGGCAGCAACAAAGAACCGAATCATCCCGTCAAAAACCGAGGTGATAAAGCTCCAGACGCCGCTGATGACATCGCGTGCCCACCTGAACGGGGTTGCCAGAAAATCAAAGACCGCTCCGCCAATGGCCTTCAAACCATCCAGCAGGGAGACATCTCCGGTCAGTATCTGCCAGACGGAATAGATAATCTTCCCGGCGGCCACAAACGCCTGCGCAATCAGCCGGACCGGAAGCAGAAATTTGTAGATGAATTTGGTGGCATAGATCAGTGAACCGACGATCACCTTGCCGACCCAGACGACGCTTCTCACCACAATGGCGAGCGCTTTGACTACCATCGTGATATTCCAGACCACAATGCGGAGTGCATAGGCCAACCCCTGAAGCAGAACACCGGCAACTGTTCCGACCACGGAGCCGAACTTTCGCCACGCCGATCCGTCCGCTGAATTGGCCGAGACACCAAATATTTCCACAACCGAGAAGATGGCTTTGTAGAGTGTGGCATAGGCAGAAACCATCCCCTTTACGGCTGGTTCGAGAATTGCCCGGATTCGACCGAAAGCGTGTGAGAAGGCTTCCCACAGCCCGGAGAGGTATTCCCGCACCCGGTAATAGACTTTGAAGACGGTCACGACAAAACCGAGGAGCCCGGCTGACTTGAGCCGGTTGGCAAGCTCGGCCGACATCTGACCGGTAGAACCACTCAAAGATGAGATGAGGGTCTTCACGCCCTCGAAGACCAGCTTGATCTTGTTCCACGTCCCGAGCACGACATCCCTGATTCCTCCGAAGTTTGTCTCCCATGCCCGTTTCAACAGATAGACCGCCAACACCACACCCGCAATAGCGGCGGTGACCGGTAGAAAGTATGTAGCAATGGCAGAGCCGACACCTGCGGCCGCTGCACTGATGGCGACGAACCCTGCCTTGATTGCCGGAAGCATGAGTCCGACCAGTCCGACGGCCGAAGTGACCGCTCCGGCAACGACCAGCAACGCTCCAAGCGCCATGGAGAGCGTCAAAACTACCCGGGTGACTCCGGGCATGGATTTGGCCAGTTTCTGCAGAAAAAGAACAAAGCGGGAGATGCCGTTCATTACCGGGGTGACGACCGGTAATAGTGTGCGACCCAGTATTTCGGTGAGATTGGACATCTGCTGACGGATTAATCCAAACTGGGCTCCGATATCCTGATTCATGGCACTGGCCATCTGATTGGTGACGGCTGTCCCGGTTTTCATGGCTGTGCCGACTGACTTGATATTGCTTTCGAGCGATTCCGTTCCGGCCGCCATCTGCAGGAGGAACTTGACCGCCTCGTCGGAGCCGAAGGCTTTCTTCAGCTTCACCTGAGCGGCTGCCTGCGACAAATCCGGGAACTGCTGTTTGATCTCCTGCAAAATGGGAATGACGCCTTTGAGACGGCCGGTTGTATCGGTGAACGAGAGCCCGAGCTGATCACCGGCCTCGGCCGCTTTCATGATGAATGCCTTGTAGAGCGTTCCCGCTTCTGAGCCCGGCATGGTGGTCTGCAACTGACCGAGGATTGCCAGCTGTTCCTGCAGAGGAATATTGTTTGCGGCAGCAACGGCACCGATGTTTTTGATCGCATCGGCCATCTGGGTTCCATTGGTCTTGAAAGAGGCCACGGTCTGAGCCATAGCTCCGGAAAAGGCAGTGGCCCATTCCATATCGGTCATATCCGACATAATGGGTTTGAAGATACCGTAAGCCGTAGTGAAGGTTCCGACCATCTCCTGTGTGGTCGCCTTGGTAGCTTTAGCAGTGAGACCAGCCATGTTGGTGAAGACGCCGACGGCCTCGTCGCTGAGGTTAGACAGAGCCGATTTCACATCGTATGTGGCTGTAATGAAGGCAGCCTTGTTGGCACCTGACCACTGATTTGTAAACGACTCGGCGGCATCTTCAATGGCACCGAGGTCCTTGACTCCAAGCGAAGCCAGTTCTCCGAGGGCTTTCTGAGTGGCAGCGGTGGATGCGACCAAGGCAACAGGCGCGGCCATGAGAGCAAGACCGGCACCAACCATCATGGTGCCTTTCTGGATACGATCCAGATTTCTGGTCATACGTTCACTGGCGGCCGCGACGGTTCCGTCAAGGCTTGTCATTGAACTTTCAATGCGCTGGGCGTTCTGCGAGAACGCATCCTTCATCGATACGACAATGCCCAGTCCAAGGTCGTTATTCATCATCGCTTATCCATTTGCTCCCGTTCAAAATCAATCTGCCGCTCCAAGGCTTCTACAAACTGCTGGCGAAGCCTGAGCGGCAGTGATCGGATTTCCTGATAACTCCAGTGGAGCCCGCCATAGGCGAGAAAGAAGCTGTCGCTTACAAGCGAACTCCTGGAAATAAAAAAGCCGGTTCAGCCTCGAGACGTGTTCTGTTCCGGGTGCCGCAGCCATCGCAGTCGACTTCCACAGTCGTATCAATACCGGCATCGACCCGGGCCATTTCCTGACGCAGGGCACTGCGGTCACGCATGGACATTTCAGCGAGGGATTTCTTGCTGGGTGCTTTCCCGTCAATATCAACGAGTCGAATCATCATGGCCGATGAGATATTCGGTTCACGTAATGCGGCAAGTCGCTTTTCCTTATGGCCGTCGAGGAACCCAAAACGAACCGCTTTCTTGGAGCCGGGCAGTTTGAATTCGAACTCACGTTCTTCGGTGTAGGGAGTGACTTTGAGATCCTCGAGATTGACCGTCACATAGTTGGTCATGCGGCACGATGCATTCGGGCAGGTCAGTTCCAGCTCGACCTCTTCTCCGAGGGAAATCTGGCGCAGCCTTACCAATGCGAAAAGGCGGTCGCCCGAGAGCAGATCGAGAATATCATTCACCGTCGGCTTTTCATTTTCCCCAAGCCGGACAGTACAGTTTCTGAGAACCTGATTGATCGCCTCTCCGTTACGGATAAGGCGCTGGTTAGTCATGAGTTCTTCTTCGGCACCGGTCATCTCTTTGAGTTCAATTTCGATGCCACTGGGTAATTCGTAGGTATACATTTCTTCACTCCTTGTTTATCAGGTCCAATACTGGTAGCAGATGGTTAGTTTCTCGATGGTGTTTTCGGTGTTGCCGCCTTCGAGTTCGTCATATTCCAGTGTCTTGATCCATGCACCATGCAGCGTCCAGCGTCGGGTTTCATTGCCGCTGCGGTCATAGCGCACCACATCGATGTCCTTCAGATAATCGGCAGGCAGACCACCGGTCACCGCATTAACGTCGACCTGTTTTTTTACCCATTCCCGGGCGGCATCATCAGAACCGTCCTGAAGGATTCCTTTTTCGAGGGTGATGTCTTCAAACTTCACGCGTCCGGCCACTTTCTGGTCGAACATGGAACCTGCGGGAGCAAAGGCCACTTCCTCGAATTCCGTTTTCGGCTCCTGTCCCTTATGAAACAGGGCCACATCAAAGCCGTTCACCTCGATGGCAAACTGCCAGTTCTGGTAAAGGCTCTTGGGCATATTTCCACTTCTCATGGTTTTATCTCCTGATTAAATGATTTCACTGAAGTCCGCGCCGGTGCCGGTCAGAATGAAGTTCAGTTCGATGAATTCCGCTGTTTTGGTCGGCTTAACGAACACCCGGGCAATCATTTCATTGCGATCGATGACCACCGGCGTGTTGGTTTCTTCATCACACTGGAAGGCGTAGTCATAGAGACCGCCTTTTTCCTTGATGTCCTGCAGGAAGGGATTGACCAAACGACCAAGAGCCCGCCATGTCTGCGGATTGTTCGGCTCGAACACCACAAAACGGGATGACTCGGAAATGGCTTCCTCCATATACATCATTAGTCGGCGGACATTGATGCGGTCCACCGCTGAAGGTTGACTCTGGAGTGTCTTCTGGCCCCAGATGTTGATTCCGGTGTCCGGGAAAACGGCAATGACATTGACCCCTTCGGGATAGAGCACATCGCGTTCGCCACGGCTGGTCTTGTAGGCGACCGACACCGCGTTGAAAACGCGACCACGGTCGATTCCGGCCGGAGCCCACCAGACATAGGTCTTCTGGTCGCTTCGGGCACAGCACCCGGCTACTGCGCCACAGGGCGGGATGTATTTCTTGCGGGCGGTGATGGGATCGCTGATTTCCAGCCAAGGATAATAGAGGGCCGCGTAAGATGAGTTGAATGCGGCGTGAGTGTAGGTTCCCTGACCCTTTCTGAAATCGACAACCTCCAGCGGTTCAAGCATGAACGGCGTGTCGGCAATGAAGAGCAGATCCTTGCGGTTCTCCGCATAGGTGATTCCTGCATTGATGACCGGAACGGTTGTGACACCGGGAACCATGAGCAGGTTAAGAGCATCGATCTCATCGAAGGCATAGAGTCCGGTATGCTGAGACGGGTCGCCGATGTAATCCGAATCGGTCATGCCGGAGAGACCGTTTCCACCACCAATTAGCGGATAACTTCCAACAGCAGGTCTGTCATTTGCAGTCCCAGTAGACGGGGACAAATCACTGACCGTGATGTAATCAGAAACCTCATTGACCATAAGTTCCACATGGCTGGCCGAAGCTTCATCCATGGATAGGTCTTTGAACACCTCGACGATGTTGTCCTTGTATTTGACAATGATATTGAAGGCATTGGCCGGGTCCAAAGAGCCGTCCTCGACTGTCACGGCAATACGGTCGCCCCATGTTCCGGGATTGGCTGCGTTCACTTGCAATGTGAGCTCAGGCGTTGACTCCCGATTGGAAAGAACGGCAACCGAGTTAACAGCACTCAGGGTGCTTTTATCCGTAATATCGGTATAGTGGGCAACACGGCAGACATAGAGAATCGAACCGCCATTGTCGAAAAACGCTCTGGCCGCATAAGCCAGGTATCCTTCGTTGATGTAGGAGCCGAATTTATTGATGAACTGCTCCCAGCTCGTAACTAACACTGGTTTGTTAACCGGGCCTTTTTGGGTGATACCCACCATGGCAGCCGCCGAGGTGGAGATCTGCTTTACATAAAAACTGAAGTCTGTTTCCCGTGTATAGATTCCGGGGGATAGATATGCAGGCATACTTATTTCCTCCGTTTCGTGGTTTTGGGTTCGCTGGTTTCAGCCGTCTCATCTGAAACGGAAGGCTGTTTTTCTTCCGGCTTTGAAAGGCCCACCAAGCCGCGTTTTTCAGCAAGCGTGATTTCTGGTGAGATATCTTTTTGCGGAATCGAGGTGCGCTCACGCGGGCCGAGATGCAATGTTCTGTCTCCGGCCAGATTAAAGGTGAGCGGTTGAAACTGAAGGTTTCTGATTTCAATCACTGTTCATCTCCTTTGGGTTCATAGGTTCGTTCTTCATTCACGCTGCCGTGAAACTGGAAAGTTCGGTCCTTGATCAGATGGCCGTTTCTGATTTCGCCATCGTAAACAGGACAATCTTCAATGCGGATGCGTCCGGAGCTTTGCTTCAGATTGGAAAGGTTGACCCGGTTCAAACCACCCAGCGGGGCGATTTCAGTCAGGTTAAGCTGTCCCTGATCCGTAATGGTCAAAACGGGATTGCGCTGGACAAATCGGGAGACCGATTCCTGAAATTCAAGAAGTTCGACCTCACGGTCCACGGTCACGATCAAGTCAAAGTCGAGGTGATAGAGTCGCGGAAAGGAACACTCCTCGAATGACATGGAGTCGACATTCTTCTCAATCAGGCGACTTTGGCTGCGGCGCAGTTTGTTTTCACTTAACTTAGGCCCTTGCAGAATGACGCTGGGCGTGCGCTGAACTTCAAAAACATCATCCGGCAGCACCAGCACGGCATCGGGATGGATGTCGGCCTTGATCTGCCTGATCAGTGTTTCTGTAACGGTTCGTATTGTGCTCACAGTAGCCTCCGGTTGTTTCTGCCAGATTACTTACCGGAAGCGCTGCGGATGTGTCGGGTTAGAGAATGCCTTTCAGGGCCTGTCTGTAATTTTGCTCAATCTCTTTGCGGTATTTCTGCATGACGGGATGAAGAAAAGGTCTGGGTGGGATAATAATGGTCGCACCGTTCGGGTGGTTGATGGTGGCTCCGTATTCCATGACAGCGCCGATATTCACCATACTTTCACCGTCTTTGTTAACGGTTCCACGGAGAAGACCGACAAATGCCTTGTCTACCATAATTTTCTGGGTAATGGAGTTGATCAGAAAACCGGTATCGATAAGCGCCTTGCTGGAACCCTTGCGGGCGATGGTGCTGTCGGCCAGCTTGGCAAAAGCCTGTCCGCCGGGAGCCTGATTACGGATGCCGCGTTGAATCTCACGGACAAGAAAGAGTGAATTACGGATGGTGGCCTGCTGAAGGGCCATGGCAATCCGGGGGCCAAGGGTGCCATTCAGTTTGGCTTTGGCCTTGTTCCAGTCGCCGCTTCGTTTAACCCCCATGGACCTTCACCAGTTTGATGGATTGGTGAGTGATGACTCCAAAGAAGTGTTCTTCTTCGAGTGTCTGTATTCTGTATGTGACTGTCTCTATTTGGAGTCTGTCCTCCGGGAGCACGTCGGCTTCCGGCAGAACGGAGATGGTGGCGTCGATTTTTCCGGCGAGATCCTCTGGGGGTGTATGGATAATTTCGACGGGGATTGAGTCGGTCGGGGTGTATTCCTGATCATCGCTTCCGTATAGATTTTCACCGGGAACAATGCGAAGGACTGTGGCAGTGATGCCGGATGAAACAATCAGCTCTCTGACGTCCCTTGCTGCCTGTTCTTTTTCCTGATCTGTCAAAAGCATCAGCAATCCTCTTCAAGGCAGATTCCCTGTTCATAAATCACCGGCGAAAGACCGCCCGGGGTAATGATATAGCCGTCCTCGTTGACCTCAGTTCCGGGCTTCAATGCGGAGAGTCTTTTGCGGTATTCATCCAGCAGGTCCACTTCGAGCTTGGCCCAGTGTTCAGGTTGCTTGGATTTATCGACCCGCTTGTCGCCGCTGGAAAACGAGAAGGCATTGGCGGTGGCAGAGCGCATCACCTGACAGGCATGTATCTGCCCGAGCAGCAGAAGCAGCTCCCTGAGTTCACCGCTGATATCCGGCAGAATCTGCCCGCCCTCGATGGTGAGAGTAATCTCCGCATCCCGGGACAGCTTAAAAACCGCCTTCCGGACGCATCTCTCCAATGTGAAATCCACAAAGAGAGACGCATCCGGATCGGACAGGTCAATGCGCAGGTCGGCTATGAGCTCAGGAAGCGTCAACGTCAACCTCCGTGAGGCGGTTTTTCAAGGCATCGATCACAGTTCTGCGTTTTTCGCCTTCCATATAGCCTTTAAGCTTGGCCGGGTCGGCCTCTTCATTGACCTTGGAAATGGCGTCGGTCGCGTTGAGCTTACTCAGATCATCATCCTGATCCTGTTTCTCCAGAGAAGAAGGTTTATCTACTTTCTCCTTTTCGACCTGAATCAGCACACCGGTTTTCAGGCAGTGTTTGATCTGGTCGGTCTGTTCTTCAACCGGCACAGCCTCTCCGGGTAGCAATTTCAGACCGGCATCCGGGATGATGAGAATGCCGGGGCGTACATTTTTTATCGTCAACATGATTCCTCCTTCAGCATTAAACACCAAGTTTCACTCGGGCCAAAATGTCCGGGCGGGTAATGCCCTGACCGATTTCGGACCAGACAAGCCAGCCGGTTTTGAAGCGGGTCTTCTGGTCAATGGATTCGGCTTTAAGCTTTTCGCGGACCGGCATTTTTCCCACCTCTTCATCCGGAATGATCAGGATTTCATCGAGGGGCATGGACGCCGTCAGCAAGATGCCACCGGTGCCGTAATTCTTGACCACACCTTTCTGACGTAGCTCGAGCTTGGTCTGTGGATCGAGATCCCAGCCGCGCAGGTCGTTGAAACGACGGCCGCGCATGACGATGTATTTCACCGACAGTTCGAGGTCCTCGATGATGGAGATGGCTTCATTGAGGGCTTCCTCGGTAAGCGTGTTCCCAGCCACTTCAATAGTATTGGCAGCTGGTACTGCCGCAGACAACACACTGATTGATCTGCGGTCCATCTCTTTTTGAATGGCATCGGATGCACTGGTCTGGATATCCATCAGCGTGCCGATATTGCCATTTTTGAGAACGGAAATATCCACCATCGGGTTGGAGTGAATGCGGTTGGTCGGGAATTCGACTTCATCTTTGCCGATTTCCTGCTCCTGCGCTTCACCGTCCTTACTGATCCAGTGGGCTTTGACGGTCGGCTTTTTCTGATAAAGCGGACGTTCACCCTTGGGCAGCGTATGTTTGGTCAGCAGCAGCGAGGAGATTTCCTTGCGCCGGATTTCCTGTTCGATCGGAGCGGAAATTGCAGCAGCCAACGCCTGCATCCCTTCCGGGGACTCAAGAGCTTCACTCATGAGCCTTGCCATGGTCTCCATGTATTCCTGGCTGTGAATGTTCATTGGGTTGTTCTTCATGTGTACAGCTCCTGTGGTTAAATAAGCAGTTTGAATTTCAAAACGCCGCTCTGGACGGAAATGGCCTGAGCGATGACATACTCGTCATTCCCGATGTTTCCGCCGGTCAACTTGCCGGTAGCCGATACCTTCAGATCGTCCCCGGGATTGATCGTCCCTTCGAAAACATCCGTTTCGTACACACCGCCATTGCAGTAAATGCCGGGCATTTCACCGCCTGCGTAATCCTTGATCAGGATGCCGAAAGAACGGACCTCCGGATCGGTGTTGACAGAAAACAGATCGTTTCCCGCCAGACTCACCAGATGGCCAAGCTGGCCATCGCCTTGCATATAGCCGTCACCGTAAGCGAGGCCCCTGTGACATGGATTGATAAAAGACATAGCTCTTCTCCTTGTTAGTTGATTTCCACGGTTTCGTTCGATTCGTTACCGACACGGTTGTTGTAGGCAGCCATGAAGCCGCTGCGCAGGCGATCCTCGAGGGAGAGCTTGCGGTCATCCACGTCGTGCGGTCTCACCCCGGCTGAACTGCGCATGGGTGTTTCGCTCGATGCTTTGGACTTCTGCTTGTCAGGCTCCTTTTCCGGTTCCGGCTGAGCCTTGGCATCCGCCTTCTGGCTTTTGGCCATCTTTTCATAGGCAGCCTCGGTGGCGGCAAAAGCGTCATCCGACAATTCCGCCAGACGCTTGAGTTCCGTGTCGCGGTCTTCGCCGAAATCCATGCCTTGCTTTTCGAGCTTTGAAATCAGCTTGTGGGCGCGGGCTTTCGAAGCGGCAGCCTTCTGTTCGGCTTCCAGTTCCTGAATGCGTTTCTGAAGTTCGGCCACCTGAGCTTTCAGCTGGCGGTTTTCCTTTTCCAGCTCGCCTCCGGGAGCCGGATTGTCTTCCTGCCGTTCCTGTTTTTTCTTAGCGGCGTCGGCGGACGACTCATCTGGTTTCTTGGTTTTTTCGTCCATAGTTGGATCTCCTTTGGGTTGGTGTTCAACAGATGGTTCCTGAACCGACGCCACCTGCAGAATGCGGGCATTTTCATCTGCCCCTTTGCGGTCCAGCAGGCCCAGGCCCGTAAAAGTCACGCCGTGAAGAATCTCGAAGACGGGTTCCCCATCGAGTTCACGGCCTTTAAATTTTCTGAGGTGAGTGCAGTAATCGGCTTTGTTCTTGAAGCGCTTGTGGCAGACGGAGCATTCACCTTCTTCGTAATCACACTCCATCGATACTTGCGTGATGATGCCTCGCTTCATGAGCTTGTAGGCCAGCTGGGCATTGGGCGTGTCTCCGGTATAGAGCTCACCCACGCATTCGACCCGGCCGCCGATTTCATCTTCCAGATAGTCAGCCGCCACAATTCCACCGACGATGTCGCCAAACTCCTGAGAGTGTTGCAGGTCGACTTTCTTGTTTATGACGGTCATGTGCCTCGTGGCCAGCTCTTCAGCGGTGAAATGGTCACCATTCCGATTGGTGCCGGTTCGGCAGAGGATGAAGGTAAACTGCGGATCACCCGGCAGACCTCCGCTCATCGCTTCGGCGTTCAGCCCCGCATTTTCATCGAGACAGAGTTCCACCGGGATGGATGTATGGATATTGGCTGCGGCAGCCATCGGAACAGGTTTTGCCGCCTGATCGGTATCCGCATGGGACTGGTTACCTTTCAGGCAAACGAAAAGACGCTCCTTGGCGCTGGACGCTTCGCCATGCTTGGAGGTGATCGAATACTTATGATCCTTGGTCTTCATCCGGCTCTGACGCCCCAGACCGTCGATGATCTTTTTCATCTGCTGTTCGTTTGGATAGGCGTGGTCGCGGTATGAGATAAGCCAGTGTGGGATATGGGTGGCATTACCGAGAAACTCCTGAAAGAAGTCGGAGGCGTTGCCCTTGGTCACAGTCACATGGCTGGTTTCGTAGTTTTTGACCTTGGTGTCCGCCTTGATGGTCAGGCCATCCCAATAGGTCATCAGCCCTTCGACAAAGTGATAGGCTTTTTCGTAATTGGTGGTCGAAAACTCGGTGGCATACGGCGGATCAAAATAAGCGAGGTCAGCCTTTACCTTGGGAAGGATCTCGTTAACATCCCCGCGATAGGCTTTGTTCTCCTTGCCGTTGTCGAATATCAGGGCGTTGATCCGTTCGATATTCGCTTTCAGGCGCTTTTTGAATTCTTCAGGCGTGTCCTGACGTTTCCCATAGTCGGTGGAAGACGAGAAGTGGCCAAACCCGCCTTTGCCGCTCATGCAGGTTTTGCCGAGAGCAAACAACGCGATGTCCTTTTTGTAACCGGACAGATCGTCGCAATTGGCTCTCAGCGAGTCGATGAGTGCGTGGACACCTTTGGCAAAGAAGATCCCTTTGAAATTATCCTGAACAAAGGTTTTGGCTTTGGGGTTGTCCGCCAGCAGTTTTTCGATCTCTGCCTCGGACAGCCTCGTCGAGCTGTTTTCGATAATGGCTTTGGCTGCGTGATGACTGTAGCGAAGACGGTCATTGGCAAAAACCCGCAGCCCTTTGGATTTGTACATGTAAGCAACAACGGCCGAGCCGGAAAAGGCATCCATAACGGAGGAAACTCCGTCCGGGGTGTTACGCCAGATCCAGTCGACCAATTTCTGTTTGCTGCCGATGTAGTTGGTGATGTACTTGGGGCGTTTCTCCGGGGGCTGCTCTTCAGGAGCCTTCTGTTCGGCTGCATCGGTCCCGAGCTCGTCGGGATCGATAGCGAGCGCCGCATCTGCCTCAAGGAGGAACGCCAGCCTTTCCAGGTCAGTGGCAAACATTTCCATCAAATTCTCCGGTTCAATCACTGTTATTTGCCCCGATCGCACCGGGCGAGCGGGAGGTTTCAGCGATTACTTACCGGAAGGCTTTGAAATGTGTCGGAATGGCGTCTGCTTTTTTAGGCGGGAATCTTCAAAGACTGCAAAACAGTAAGACCACAGGCGGTTACGGACGGGTATTCCTCTGTTTCGACCGGTTCGGAAAACACGCCGTCATAGGGAGATCGGCTCTGGCGGTGATACTCCAGAAAATCCGCAGGAAGCGATAACAAAAGAAATCTGGGGTTCATGGCATCACCCCTGTTTGTCCACCAACGCCGAAACGCATCGGAAGGACAAACAGGATGACATCCTTGTTCTGCAAATCAGTTGACATTGCTAAGACGAACCACGCTTCCTGACGGAGGTGCCTGTTCGAACCTGGCGGTAAAACGGGCCTCGCGATGTTTTCTTCTCCCTGTGAGTATTCTTGGGTAATAGGCAACTTTTTGCTTCTCAATGATGTTGCCTCCAGCGTCAACCAATTCGACTTCCACATAATCAGGAACGTTATGACCAAAGTTGCCTTTCAGCCTGAGCTTTCCGGAAACCCTGAATTCATCGTCGTCAGTTACTGCCCAGACCTGGCTGAAGTATGTTTTTGAATTGGGAATTGTCTCTTTCGTGAGATCTTTTCCCAACATGTTCCGGGTTGTCGCGCAACCGGAAAGAACCATAACAGCCCCAAGAACCGATACAGCTACTATTATTCGCCACTGTTTCATAATCCACCTCATCGTCTTTACTTTAGGATCGCCGGACTCTTTATCCGAGTCCGGCGATATTGCTTTTCCTTAGAGTGCGATCATCAAACCGCGCCCTCTCCTCGTTCGCCGGTGCTGATCCGCACAGACTGCTCGATTGAAGAGGCAACGTAGATTTTGCCGTCGCTCTTCAAGCCGGTATGGGCGGCTTTTTCGATGGCGTTGACAACGACATCCACCAAATCATCCCTGCAGATTATTTCCAGTTTGACACCTGGATGAAACCCAAGCTCGGGCTCAGCCGTGGTAACCAGACCGCGTCCATAACCGCTGCATTCAAAGACACTGACTCCGGTCAGCCCTTGGACCTTATGTAGAGCCCTCGTGACCGGTCCCAGTTTGTGTTTGGCTATATATGCTTTGACTTCTTTCATGTTAAATCTCCTTCTTCACTTGGATTGAGAACCATTTATACAAAGCCGGAACGACCAATAGGGTCAGGACAGTTGAGGTAAAGAGTCCACCGGTAACCACTGTCGCCAATGGCCGTTGCACCTCGCTTCCTGTACCGGAACTCAACAACAGCGGGATAAGCCCCAGTGCAGTAGTAATGGCAGTCATGAGAACCGGGCGAAGCCGCAGAGATGCCCCTCGAACGGAAGCTTCGTCAACCGACACCCCGTCGCGAACCAGTTGATTCAAATAGGTAACCAGCACCATTCCATTCTCCAATGCGATCCCGAACAACGCGATAAAACCGACGGATGAAGGCACCGATAGGTTCTGACCGGTCAGCCATAACGCAACCACACCGCCCACCAGCGCCAATGGGATATTGAAGAGGATCAGGAAGGTGTTCTTCAGCGATCCGAAGTTCATAAAGAGCAGCAAAAGGATGATCAGCAGCGTGACTGGAACAACGAGAGCCAACCTTTTGTTTGCTTCCTGCTGGAGCTCGAATTGCCCGCCCCAACTGACCAAATACCCAGGAGGCATTTGAACTTTTTCTGCGATGGCCTTCTGCCCCTCAGCGACAAAGCTGCCGATATCGCGACCACGCACATTGCATTGCACGGTAATGAAGCGCTGATTGTTCTCCCGGGTAATCTGACGCGGCCCGATGATCTCGTCGATGGTGGCAAGTTGATCAAGAGGAATCTTCGCCCCCCCAGGAGCGGAGATCAAAATGTGCCGAATCGAGTCCGCATCGCTACGGGCGGCTTCCGTGAACCGCACGGTGATGTCAAATCGTCTGATACCCTCAAAGATCTGACCGGCAAACTCCCCGCCGACAGCGATTCGGATGACACCCTGAACATCCTCCACATTGACGCCATAGCGTGCTATTGCCTGTCGATCAATGCGGATAAGAAGCTGCGGCGTTCCTGTCACCTGATCTTTCTGAACATCCGCCGCCCCTGGGACTCCTCGGATCACGGACTCGATTTCAGCCGCCTTTTCCTTGAGTATGTCCATGTCAGAGCCAAATATTTTGATGGCCAGCTCCGCTTTCGTTCCGGTCAGAAGTTCATCCACTGCCGCCGCGATGGGCTGCGTTACGTTGAACTGCGCTCCCGGAAATGATTCGAAAGCTTCACTGATTTTCGCGTAAAGCTCATCCGAAGTTTCGGCGCTCGTCCATTGATCCTTTGGCTTGAGGGCAACGAAAGCTTCCGCGCTGTTCACCGGGTCGGCATGCGCTCCGACTTCGCCGCGACCGACGCGGGTAACGACACGGGTCACCTCTGGAAATTTATCCATCAGCCGCTTTTCAAAGCGCGACATGGTGTTCCGTGATTCTTCAAGCGAGATAGACGGAGCCATGGTGGCGCGGATCAGCAGGTCACCTTCATCCAAACGCGGCACAAACTCTGATCCCAGGCGGGGCAGAACCAAAGCACCGGCAAGCAGCATCAGTCCGGCCAACCCCACCGCCAACCAGCGTTTGCGGACGAACAGCTCCACTGCCGGACGGTAGGGCCGGAGCAGCCACTGGACAATCCAAGCCTCCTTCGGCCCCTCCCCGGAAGCGACCGAGCGGGGGCGACGCATCAGCAGGTGGGACATCACCGGCGCGAGCAGCAGTGCATAGAGCAAGGAGCCGAACATGCCCAGTGCCACTGTCTGAGCCAGCGGTTTAAAGGTTTTTCCCTCGACCCCCTGCAGGGTGAAAAGCGGCAGAAAGACAATCACAATGATGGCGATGGCAAAGATGATCGGTCTTCCAACCTCGCTGCAGGACCTGGCGACAATAGCCAGACGGGATTCATCGGGATCAGCTTCACGCAGCATTCGATCCACGTTTTCCACCATGACAATGGTCGCATCCACCATCATGCCGATGGCAATGGCCAATCCACCCAGAGACATCAAGTTGGCACTGATGCCCAAAACCTTCATCAGGATGAAAGCGAAGAATATGGAGAACGGGATGGATAGAGCCACCACCAGACTGGCGCGCAATCCTCCCATGAAGATCAGGAGCACCCCAGCCACCAGGAGCACCCCAAGGATCAAGGAGTCGGTGACGGTCTTGACACATTTTGAAACCAGCGTGGCCTGGTCGTAATAGGGCACCACCTTCACCCCCTCGGGAAGAACGCGGTTGATCTCTTCGAGCTTGGCCTTGACATCGGCAATAACCGTCGAGGTGTTAGTCCCGATGAGTTTGAGGACCATGCCAACCACCACTTCACCCTTGCCGTTCATGGTCGCCAATCCCCGGCGGATCTCTCCACCTATGACAACATTGGCCACTTGGTTCAAATAGACCGGCGTACCATCCTGGACCTTAAGGACAATCCGCTCCAGATCGCCGATTTTCTCGGCAAGACCGACCGACCGGATAATGTATTCTTCGGCGTTCTTAACCAGGAACTGCGCCCCGGCATTGCCATTATTGGCTTCCACCTTTTCCTTGATTTCATTGATGGTCAGGTCGTAGCGAAGCAGGTCGGCGGGGCGCACCCGCACCTGAAACTGTTTCACCTCTCCACCAAGGGAAAGCACCTCGGTCACACCGGGGACGGTCTGCAGGTTGAATTTGATGAGCCAGTCCTGGATTTCCCGCATTTCCTCGGGCGTGCGGCTTTGCTTTTCGTCTTCGACCACGAAAAACAGGATCTGCCCGAGACCGGTGGCTATCGGACCCATTTCCGGATCGCCAAATCCTTCAGGAATTTCTTCCCTGGCCATTTGCAACCGTTCGCCGACAAGCTGCCGGGCGAAATAAATATCCGTGCCGTCCTCAAAGTAAATATTGATCACCGAGAGCCCGAAATTGGAAATGGAGCGTATCTCCTTGAGGTTCGGCAATCCGTTCATCGCCGTTTCGACGGGATAGGTGACGAATTTTTCCACCTCCTCGGGGGCTAACCCTTCGGTTTCCGTAAATACCTGCACCAGCGCCGGAGTGACATCCGGGAAAGCGTCGACAGGTAATTGTTTATAACTGAACCATCCGGCAGCCAGCACGAGGATTCCGAGCACCCCCATCAAGAGGCGGCTGCGCAATACAAAGCGAATAATTGTTTCCATGTCGCAAGCCCCTTTCTTAATGGTTATGCCCGTCGCCGAAAGCGCCCTTGGACAATTGCGCCTTCAGGGTGAAAGATCCCTCGGCCGCATAGGTTTGACCGGCCACGAGTCCCGAAAGAATCTCCACCGTGGTTCCATTCTGTCGGCCAAGTTCGACCGGCTTGGGCTCGAAACCTTCATCGGTTCGCACAAAGACCACAGTCTTGCCCTCAAACGACTGAAGCGCGCTCTTGGGCACCACAAGACCAGCAAGGGAACTGCCGACCGCGACCTTGGCGGTCACAAAGAGTCCCGGTCGAAGGCTGCCGTCCGAGTTGACCAACTCGATCCTGGCCTTTGCGGTGCGGGTTGCCTCATCCACCTGCGGCCCGACCCAGGCAATTTTCCCCTCCACGGAAGGGATGCCATGACCGATTTCGATCCCCACGGTTTGCCCCTTGTGGATACTGACCAGATCTTTTTGGTAAATATTCAAATTCACCCAGACGGTGGACAGGTCTGCGATAGTGAAAACATCCGCGTCCGCGCCAACGTTTTCACCAAGAGTCATATGTTTCTCGATAATCGTTCCATCCAGTGGGGCACGGATTTCGAAGCGGGTATAGGTGGCGTCAGGGTGCTCAGGAAGCTCCTTGAGCACAGCATCGGTGAACCCAAGGGCATGTAACTGTTGTTCCATCGAGTTTCTTGTGATTCGAGCTTCGGCGCGAGCCTGGCGGGCATCAAGGTACTCCTGTTCGCTGGTCACTTTCTTTTCCCAGAGCCGCTCTTCTCGCGCAAAATTAGCCTGTGCCAGCTTCTCGCGTTCAATCGCAGCGAGATAGGCGGCCTTGGCATCCGCCAGCTCCCGGCTCTCCAGAACAGCCAAGAGTTGCCCCTCCTTGATCCGGTCGCCCACAGTCGCCCGCACTTCCCTGATGATGCCAGCAACCCGTGGCACCACATGGGCAATGCGGTCGGCATTGAGTACAATCTCGCCGGGAAGTTCTATGTACTGATTGAGGGTGCCAGCCTGGGCGGTTTTCAAATGAATGCCGAACTCCTTCAATTCAGCATCGGAGAGCCGGACGATCTCTTCACCATGACCATCTTCTCCCTCGGCAGGGTCGTCATGATCGGCATGCTCAGCCGGGTGGGTCGACTTATCTTTGCCGTGCTCATCATGGTCGTGGGTGTCGTGTTCTTTCTCTTCTCCGGCTGCATGGCTCGTCCGTTCTACGTGAACCTGATTTTCCTCACTATTGACATTTGGAAAGAGGAAAGCTCCCAGGCTTAATGCGGCGACTACGGCAACGGAAATAATGACGTATTTGTTTTTCATTCTTATAGGCTCCTTCACTCGGCGTTATTTTTGATGGTTTTTATGTCACTGAGAGGCACTCCGACCAGACGCTCCATGTCGGTGCTTGCCAAGTGGTACGCTCCAAGAGACAGCAGATATTGGCGCTTGACGGTGAAGAGGGTGCGCTGAGCATCCAGCATCTGCAAAAAATCCAGCTTTCCCTCGCGATACCCGAATTCCGTTGATTCATAAGTCGCCTGAGCGTTGGGGAGGATTTCATTCCGAAGGCCAATTGCCTCCGTGTATGCGGAGGAAAGGTTCTGCCATGTGTCCGAAAGATCAGTCGCCAATCCGACTTTTGCCGCCCGCTGCTCTGATTGAGCCTTGTCGATACGCGCCCGGGCCTCGGAGACGCCGCCCTGGTTGCGGTTAAAGAAAGGAATCGGGATTGAAACGCCGACGACGAAGGCGTTTTCGTCGGTCTCCTGGAAATTTCTTACCCCGGCACTCAAGGTCAGATCGGGGACGGCTTCGGATCGGGCCAATTGAAGAGCTGCCTCGCTTCGCTCAATTTCAGCCGTCCATCGCGCCAGGTCCGGATTGTTGTTCAAAAACGCCTTGAGCGATTCCTCGTCCGGTAACGCCGAAATGTCGTCCAATTGCCCAACTGCTCGGGCAAAATTCGCGCGTTCGGCCCCCCAGAATCCTGCGAGACGCCGCTTAGCCGCTTCCAACTCACGATCCGCTCTGCTGGCTTCGGTCCGTGCGGCAGCCAGTTCTATCTGGGCTCTGGATTTTTCGACTGGAGAGACCTTGCCGGCGTCGACTTTTTCACTAACGGCCGTGGTGGTCTGTTCAGCGAGTTTAAGCAACTCGGTGTTCAACACGGCCTGCTCCTGGGCAATCAGAACTGCTACAAAGGCTTTTGCCGTTGCGGCTAGAACGTTGAGCTTCTTGCTCTGGTAATCCCATTCAGCCAGGGTCTTATCAAAGGCGGCAACCCTTTGCCGGTTTGCCCGCTTGCCGCCCAACTCCACCAATTGGGAAAACGCAATGGTGGTCTCGGCTCCATCAACCCCTTCGAGGGCACCCTTGCCGCCAAAATTCTCCATCTCCACCCCTAGTTCGGGGTTTGGCAGAAGTCCAGCCTGAAGGGCTGCGGCATCTCTGGCGCGAATTTCTGCGGAAAATCCCGACAGTGACGGATTCTTTTTCAACGCCAACGCCATGGCGGTGGCCATGGTGAGTTGTTCAGGAACGGTCACCGCTGGCTCCGAGGCAAAGAGCGTGATCGTCTCTCCAGCCTTCTGGCCCGCCTTGAGTTCAAATACATGCTGCGGGGGTTCATTTCCCGATAAATTTCGCGCCGTTGTTACACGCTGGGTGGCGCATCCCGCCGTGAGCATCATGGCCACGGTGACGGGAACCCAGAATAGGTTCAATTTCATAGTTTTCTCCGGTTTTTATTAATAATGACTCGCAGCAATCCGGTTCAACACGGATTTCAAGCGAAGACAATCCACGTCTGGTTGAAAATCACGCAATAAGCACGTGCTTTCGCAACAACAGGGAGCTCTTACTTCCGGAGAGGTATCAAATCAGGAGGACTATAGTGCGGAGAAAAACAAGGTGGGATGAGGAAACATCCTCAGGGGAAACGGGATAAGGATCGGTGCCAGGAAATGCGCCTGCTGAAGCTGTGAGGAATTCAGATGGAATAAATGGCGGGTCGGAAGGATCTTTCTTTGGTGTGGATTTATGGCTAAAAGAATCCGTTTTCCCATCGGAGCGGACGATTTGCTGTGTCGCGCTACAGGCTACCGCGACATCAAGGCAGTTACCGTGGTGCGACGCATCATCGACCGAGGGCCATTCTCTTGCGGGGATCTTGGGCGAAGCACCATCCTCGCAACCTTTCAATGAAACATCGAAATGGCCATCCTTGCCAAAACAAAACTCGAGGTCCATCCCCGGAGGGAGAACCAACATCGTGCTCATGAGGAGCACGAGCAGCAGTGTCACTGCCTGAGTTGTTTTTCGCAAAAAGGTCACTGTTTAACCGTGAATTCAAAATGTCCATGCTGCAAGTGAGCCACACCTACCTCCAACAGGTTCCACACGCAGTCATCATATAACGAATAAAATACGTTTCTTCCTTCTTTTCGGCTTTTGACCAACTGATATGGACGAAACAGCCGCAGGTGATGGGAAACTGCTGAATGGGTCATTTCAAGTTCATCCGCCAACGCCTGAACCGTGAACTCGGTATCCCGAAGAAGAAACAGAATGCGCATGCGGGCTCCATCTCCAAGGACGGAGAACAACTGCGCCAAACGTTCTGCCATTTCTGTCGATTCCGATGTCATTACTACCACGCTTCAATAGTTTCCAATTTTGATAATATATGAACACATGTTTCAATGTCAAGGATTTTTTAAAATAAAGGAAGGTTGGTGCATCTGCAAAATGGATGTGCCGGTTGCCCGGGAAATTTATCAATTGGGAAGGTTTTACCATTAAGAGGCCCGCATACCGGACAGGTTCGCTCGTCACCCATGGTCATCCACTCCAGCTTCTCAATTCCGACATGCTGGTGGAACTTGAGCCTCCCCATGTTAAGTGCCCGCAACACCTCGGTGCGGGCGATCATTTCCATGCGGTACTGCGCCTTGCTGAAGACTTTTGTACCGGCCTGTTTGAAGGAATCTTTGTAGATGACAACCCGTCCGAGGTCCCGGACAATTTCATCCGTACCTTTTCCTTCTATGATGCCCTGCATGATGACTCGCTTTATGCCGTCGGACAGTTCCCGATTTACGTCACCGGCCAGCGTGAGGTTGTACTGCGTCATGAAGTCGAGGGCATTGGTATCGACGATGGTGAACACCTTTGTGGCAAGTTTATCGATCCCCTCAGGCTTGAGGTCGGCATAGAAAGGCAGCGATGCGGATGTCAGCTCGGTGATGCCCTGTGCGATGCCGCCTTTGAAGGCGTCCTTGGTGCTTTTACGGAAGACAAGTGTCTGGTCCCGTTTCAACTGGCGCAGAACATCGTCCAGCTCGCCCTGCAGCTTTTCCAGACCTTTCAATGCAGCCAGTTTGTTATCCGGCAGTGACCCAAGGCTACGGTATTTCAAAATGGCCTGAGCCACTTCCTGTTCAGCCTTGTTGAGGGACTGGGTCAGTTGGGCGGTAATGGAATCGTTGTAGCGGTTACGGGATTTCAGGCTTTTGAGCGTTGCCGCCTGAATGCGCTCTTTAAGGTCGGAGGGCATGATCAGGATTCCCGGCGGTCAATGAATCGACAGGCCGGGGAATCGAAGGTGCGCTCGCTGTTGTGTACCCGGCAACGGTTGGAATCGGGATTGAAGTGGCTGCATTCATCACACAAGGAAGTTGCCGCCGTTGCTTCCAGCTCCTCGGAATAGTGATGGTGGGCCTCAGTATCGAGATCATTACCATCAGCGGGAATACCGAGCATCTTTCTTGCGCTGGGCACACTCATGATGCCAGACACCACCATATCGACGACCGGTTTCACCTGTTTTTCATCCATCAGGTCGATGTTCTTACGTTCGGTCTCGCGGTTGGCAGCCTCGATATCCGGGTCCAGATCCATCTTGAGTTGCAGGCTGGAACGGCTGATCAGTTTGCGGTCATAGAGCTCGATGAGCAGCTTCTTGAAATCGACGGCATCGCTGGGATCAAGGTCGTTGAAGATGAACTGCAGGGACTTGTCGGCGTGGCCTTTCAGTTCCATCCAGTCATCGAAGATCCAGTCGAGCAGTTTGCGGGCGGCCTGTTTGATCTCACGGATCATGACCATCATTTTTTGCATGCTCACAGAGGCCGTGGCAAAGTTGGGACCGTCTCCGGTCACCAAGGAACGGGAAAGGCGAGAGCCACTACGATGTCTTCTTTGACCTCCTTGACCTTGTCCTCGACATTAAGGACCTGGCCATCCGTGCCGTGGGTTTCCACATTCACATAAAACGGGACCACAAGGCCGCTTTTCATATCCATCTTGTTGACCATGTCGCGGACCTGTTCCAGCATTCGCTGGTCCGGCATGACCATCTTTTGTCCGAAGGCACCGCCCACTTTGAGCAAGCGGAACGGCGTGGCCCAACGCTTGGCAATAGCCTGTTCGGCGCGGCGGTAGTCACGCAGCAGTTCAATGGCCTGAAACGCGGGAAGAACCAGTGAGTTACCTCTTGGTGAAAAGCCCGGGGCATCCCATTTCAAGTGGATGACCTGATCCACCGGAAGATCGATGGGATCGCTGGCCGATCCTGAGTCTTCGGCATATTGCTTGGCTTCGATAAGCTCGCCTTGGGCATATTTCACTTTCACCGAAACCGGATTGACGCATACCACTTCCTCGATGTCCTGACCGGAAGTTGCATATCGTTTGAAGCCGACGGCATCGCCTTTGACCAGCAGCTGAAGGATCATGTCCTTTATGAATTCCGAGACATTGAGTCGCCATGCGGCGTTGACCGCATCATCTTTCAGCGTCTCGTCATCGCTGGTGATTTTGATTTCATCACCGACCGCAAAGGTGCGCCATGAATTGACACAGTTTTTTACCAGCGGCTCTTCGACATAGTATTCCCAAGCCTTTCTGGCTCGCTCTTCCCATGAGGCCGGAACCGCGTCCGACGCGTTGACCTTGCTGAAGGCAGATGCGTCGAGGGCTGCCGCTGCGGCCATGGGCACAATGGCGTATCCATTGGATTCGTTATCAGGCTGCTCGGTATCTGGCTGGGCGTTTGTATCCACGTAATCCTCTCGGGTTATTTCCGGTTTAACGGCCGCACATCTCCCCGCTGTGGGGCGATCACGGCTACACTGGGGTTACTTACCGGAGGGAGAGGAAAAACGTCGGAAAGGCGGGTTAAATAAAGACCGGCTCTGTCAGAACAGGTTTGAGCCAGACGGTCTCTTCACCGGCAAGGTCGAGATTACCTTGCTCCCGAATGAGCATGGCACAGCGGACCGCGTCGATGATGTGGTCGTTGCCTTTGGAGTAGATGATCTTACCGTCCCGCAGGGTGTAGGTCTGGGTGGTGAACTGGTCTTCAATTTCCAGATCGTCTGACGGGAAGATGATCTGTTTGCGCTGGAGGGCACCGTTAATCAGGCTGGTCATCAGCTCTTTTGTCCGCTTCTTGATCTCCTTGCCATCGCGGATGGTAAGCCGGGTCATGCCGCCGAAGTCAAAGCCTTTCAAGCGGCCTTCCAATTCCAGCTCTTTGTATTTGTCGAGAGTCAGCAGTTCCTGCACGACGGCCAGACCGTTACCGCCATTGTCCACACCGATACCCGCCGGAGTGAAATAGCGTTCGAGCAGTGCGATGGTCTGGGCAATGTGTGGATACGAAACATGCTCCATGTGAATACGCAGCACCAGCTTCAGGATGCTGCGATCACCCACCTCGGCTTCCTGAAAGATAACCAGCTCGGTCGGGTCATTGGTATATCCAAGGTCACCGCCGATCCAGAATAACCCGGTTCGGGGCGTGAGGTTGAGCAGCAGTTCAAGCCGGTCATAGGCGGCTTCCTCTGTTTCACAATCACGCAGCTCGGTATCGGTAATGGTGACCTTCTGATATTCCAGCAATTCCTGTCGGCAGAGATTGAACTGCTCCACATTGAATGTTCCATAGGAAGGTTTCCCGTGTTCCCCGGCAACCTCATGCTGCCAGCCAGAGGTATCTTTACCGCCATAGAACTCCAGCAGCTCCGATTCACGTTCGGCGGTCCAGAATGGATTGAGCCACGATGCCCAGCGGAACACCTTGAATTGTTCCGACAGGGTCAGCCGATAGTAGGTGGTGTTTCTCAGGCCGTTGGGGGTGGAATAGATTTTCAGGCGGCCGCCTGTTTTCAAGCATTGTCTGAGAGCCTTCCATGCTCGCTCGGAAAGCCATGCGCCTTCATCTACCCAAACCCGGTCTACATGAAGCGAGCGGAATGCATCGCCATACGCACCGGCCGGACGGAAATAGATCACGGAGCCATTGGTAAACTCCAGTCGGAAGTATGGCTTCCGGGTGATTTTGGGTTTGCCGTATTTCGAGATGGCAATGCTGTTCATCAAGTCTTCATTGTGGTCCAGTTGGTACTCGATTTCTTCGATTACGGTGTCGAGATGTCCCTGATGAGGAGCGGCGATCAATCCCTTTCCGCCGCGAGTCGTGAAGGCATAGTGCAGTGCATCCGTTGAGAGCACGATCGACTTGCCAACGTCACGGCCATCGAGGTGGATGATATTTTTATGGGCACACCGGAGGTCTTCCTTCTGATGCTCCCAATAAGACCGCGCCGAACCGTCCCTGTTGTAGAGATATGCTTGTCCCCACAAGACCGGGTCACGGAGTGTTTCGGCCAGCCTGCGCTCCTTATCAGAGACACCCATCAATTCATTCCTTTGCGGATGGCAACCCCAAGAACCGATGAGATTAGCTCTGTGAGGATCTGTTGGACCGCCAATGTGTTCGTCCTGTTACTGACAGCTTCCTCTATATCCAGAATGGCCTGATCAAGTTCCTGCCATTCGACGTATTTCTGCCGGGCGGCGTCCATACGTTCGAATGCGTCGTCTATGCGCCCGGCCGCCAGCTCAGAGCCGATATCGACCAGTACCTGACCTGCCTCCCGGATGGCTTCGCTGTTTTGTTCGAGTATTTGTTTCATTGTTCACTGTCCTCCGGATTTGTGTTCGCCCAGCTATCCAGTGAATCAATGGCTTTCTGCAGACGCAGGCCGATTCCGACCAGACGTTCCGCATCCGGGTGGTTGGATTCAACCAGAGCCTTGTTTGCCTCCCGGACATATTCCGGCGTGTAGCGGTTCAGGGTGGATGTTGCCGACTGAATCTGCTCAGGCGGCCTGTACGTGGCGCAGCCAGCAACCATACCGGCCAGCGTCAATGGGATTACCCATTCGAGTGCTTTCTTTAACATGTTGCGCTCCTTTGTTTTAGGGTTGTTGAATTAATGCAGAAACATCTCTGCAAACACTTGATTTCCAAGGGGATATAAGCGTCATTGGACATGACGCGGGACGGTCCCGCAGAACCATAAACCGAAGCAGGAGACGCCCCATGAAACAGGTAAAAAACAGCGACGACGCCAGAACGGCCTACAAAAAGCGCCAGGACAACATTGCCGAGTACATCCAGCGGATTCAGAGGAAGCTGGCTGCAGATGTCGTGCAGTCGAATATCAACTGGGCTCACGTCGGGTCGCTCGGGCATGTCGAAGAGCTGCTCCAGCAGATCGATGAGTTTCTGGGTTAAGCCACCGGCTTCACAAACAAAGGAGTTAATGCCATGACAAAGATGACCATTCATGAAACCACAGCCGCCTTCATCAACCATCTTCGGGAGAACGGCAAAAAGGAGCGGACGCTCTACACCTACCGGAAGGACCTTGATCTCATTGAGGGATACTTCGGTAAGGACAAGAAGCTTGAGGAACTGCGAATCACTCAGGTCGGGAAGTTCCTCAAATGCGATGCACTCTTGAAACTTGGAAATGGTAATGCCCGAGCCGAGAGGACCGTTGCCAAGACCATCCGGGTTTTTCGGATGATGCTTGTCTGGGCCAAGGATTCCGGATTTATTGATGACCTCCCGCTTCCCAAAAGCACCCCGATGGGACACAGCAAGCAGATGGAGGTGACCGATGCCGAACAGCAGTGATCGACTGGAAGCGGCCATAGAGCGATTCTGTGCCCACCTGTCGGCCGAAAACAAAGCGGCAGGGACTGTGTGACCGCATACCGGCGGGACCTTCGACTGGTGGCCTGTGTGGCCGAATCATTCCAGCCCGGACTCTGCTGCCAAGATGTGACACCCGGTCTACTGGACCGGGCTTTGTCCACGCCAGAGCTTTTAACCACCGACTCGGGAGCAAGGTCACCGGCATCGGTGCATCGTTTGAAGGCTGCGGTCCGGTCATTCTTTGCATGGACAACAGATACCGGACTTACTTCTGACAACCCGGCGCGATCCGTTCGTATGAAAAGGCTGGCACAGAAACCGCCGGTGTTCCTGACGGCTTCAGAAAAGAAGGCATTGCTGAAAGAGGTAAAAGGCCGCACGGGCTTTGCTGGAATGCGTGACCGGGTCATGATCGAAGTCCTGCTTGGCACCGGTATCCGCATCGGTGAGCTTGAAGCGCTGAACACAGACGATATCGACCTCGATGCAAAGCATTTGAGAGTCAGAGCCAAAGGGAATGTCGTGCAGGTCAAGTTCATAAAAACCGACCTCCGCATCCTGCTGAAAAGATATTTGAAAGAACGATCCCGGCAAAGCACAACACAATGCAGCGCACTGTTTCTGTCCAATAAAGGAACACGTCTTTGCCAAAGGCAGATAGCCAACCGAATAGCCTTCTGGCTGAAGAAGGCCGGTATTGAAAAAAACCTGACTCCGCATGGCCTGCGGCATACTTTTGCGACACACCTTTACGGAGCCACCAGTGACCTGCTTGTCGTGCAGAGGGCGCTTGGGCACCGGGATATTTCAACGACCCAGATTTACACCCACCTTGTCGATGGCCAGCTTGAGGATGCTCTTGAAAGGCTGTAGCTCCAGCGTTGACCTGAACATCCGGAGCGGCTTCTGCTGCTCCTTTTTCGTTCCCGGGCCGCATATTCAAATTGCGGCATATGCCGTTATGCGCAAACAAGGCCATACAGTCCACTTTGGGATTTATGGCGTTATGTGCGCATAAGCCAATAAAGTTGATTTTCTTATGTATGGTCTTATGCGCATAGGATTGGAGGGAAGCGATGCTGGATCGATGGTTCGCACCTTCGATTCGGGAAATTTTACTTAACTGAAATTTCCGGGAACACGTCTTATCTGAAATTCCTGTCATCGGGAGCCTCCATAACTGCCTAATCCTTCGCGCTCTTTCTTTTCGAGGCTCCGGTGTTATCTGAACTTTTTTTCGGCTTTTTCACGGAAGCGCTCTTCTGGGCGGCGGCTTCACTCACTTTTTCAAGCAGAGCGGAGGCCCATTCGGCGGGTGACGTCTGTGGACCTCTCGGCTCTTCACCCTCGCGGGCAATCTTGGTGGTCTTCAGATCCTTCATGTGACAGCGGATCATTCGATCGAGACTCTCGGCCGCCTGTGTGTTTCCTTCAACCTGAGCCCGGACCAGCTTCACCGAGTAGATGCCCACCAGCTCGACCTGCAGGAAGTCGCTGGATTTATTGAACTGAAAGTCCTCGTGCAGCTTTTCGATGATACTGTCGAACATGACCTTTTCTTCCGGAGTCAGGCAGCGATCGGCAAAGATGCCATGCTTTAGCGTCCGAAGATTTCCTTCTTTAGCTCCCGCCTTGCTCTTTGCCTGCTCATGATCTGTTGGCCCCTGATTGCGGTGCCACCGATCCAGATCTTGCTTGTCTCTCTTTGCAATGCCCAAGGTTTTCTCCGTTGTGTAATTCTGTTTCAAAATTTCGGGGTTCGGGGCGGAAGGCAGATTTAGCCCGTTTTCCCGAACCACAAGCCTTACATACCGGAAGAGTCCTCAACCTGTCGGGCGTCGGTTTCCTTTCTGTGGTCCGCGAGGATTTGATTAACCCTACGGCGCGTGATACCGGCAAGGCTGGCAATTTCATCGGTTTCGATTCCCTGACTTTTCAGGGCGATAACCAGCTGTCTGCGTTCCTTGTAAAAACTGCCCGGTGCGGGAATCCAAAGGATGCCGGAATGATGCTTCTGCACTTCCTTGAGAAGCTCTCTCGGGAGGATCTGTTCGGCATTGGCGTATTTCTTAATGCTCATGATTGTTCTCCACTTTCTTTAGCCACGGCTGCGGAACATCCGGGTTGTGAAACCTAAGCGTGCTGGGACGCGGCGAGTCCGGGCTGTGGATGATTTCGATATATCTTTCCGTCACGGCACCGATTTTCGGGTCACCGCCGACAAAACAGACCAGTCCGTAATCCTGACCGCAGGGAAACCGATATCGTCCCTGATTCTGGTAAAGCCTGGCTTCAGACCATTTCTTGGACATGGCATCCTCCTTGATGGCATCAACCTTGGCCAATGCTTCGGAGCTGACCTGCTCTATGCAATTCATTGATTTATTTCCGGGATAAATCCAGTCGTTCTTGGGAGGTTCCGCAGGTTTCTCAGGTTTTGCCGGAACATGGCGGGGAGCTGGGTAATTCTGCGGGCTAAGCTGGCGGGATGCCTGCTGAAGAGCTTCTTTGCCGAATTGTTGAACCGCGTATTCCTGAAGAGGATTGAACCTGCTTTTCAGGCCTTCCCATGTTGATTCGGGAAGTTTTCCGGCTTTGAAGGCGGACTGGGCTGCCAGCATGCGGGATCGGAGCCATGCGAAATACTCCGGCTCGAGACGTCGATAGATTTTACCGCCCGATTCAACATCGCTGGCAGACGTGACGACCCACTCGAATTGTGCGGTTTCCAGATCGGTGGATACAAAAAGATCGGGCTCCGGTGCGCTGCTGTCATTTTCAGTTGGCTGCGGAGCTTGTTGGGAAGGCTCACACTCTGGGGAATCGAGATGCGTGAGCATGGTTTGTAAAAGGCTCATGGGTGACCTCCGGAATTTCGGGTTTATTTTTCTTCCCGTTACTTACCGGAGCCGGACCATGTGTGTCGGATGGTAGAAAGCGTAGAAAGGGGTTTCTACGTTCAGGGACCTTTCTACACCCCCTTTCTACATCTCTTAACAGCAGTAATAGCAGTTAGTTATATATGTTTTTGTAGAAAGTGTAGAAAGGTATAGGAATATTACTCACGCATAGCCCGATTTTTTTATGCATGCCATTCATCCAATAAATTGAAAAAATGAACAGTAAGGGGGAGTGACCTCTGAAATCTTTCTACACTTTCTACGCCCGCCACGTAACGCCATAAATAACAGTGAGTTACGCTGTAGAAAGGTGCTTTTCGGACATTCTACATTGTAGAAAGGTCTTTCTACACAGGCGATCTTTGTAATGATTTTACCAGCCAGTGGCTAATTTCTAATCGTTTTACCGACTGGATAACTGTTTCGCCAGAATCTTCCGGGGATATAAACAAAAAGCCCGCAGAGATGAATCCACGGGCCTGACTGGGAATGATATGGAGAGTAGTCTATTCGACTGATTGAATGGTATAGAGCTTGGTTCCGTAGCGTTTCTGGCTGATGACGACATCAAATCCGGCTCCACGGATGGTTTCGAGGTCGTTGGCAAAACGCTGGGCAAACTGCCTCGATGAATCCATTTCAAACCGGAGGCCGAAATCTCTGGCCACACGCTTGAGTGCCACGAACAATTCCCGGGATAAAACTTCCTTCAGACAGCCATCCTCTTCGAATTGAATCTGATAACGGGCAATAAACTCCTGAATGTGATCCACCCGGCGGTCGTTATACATATCTTTCCGATCAGCCTCCACGGCGGTCTGCCATGCTTTGAACAAGGTCGAGAGCGCCGTGGCGGTGTGATTGGATTCCCGGGCGGTTTCACGACTTGTCTGGTTGATGGTCTGTATCTGCTGCTTGAAGGCTGGAGCCAGAGTTGTCATTCCTTGCTCTACCTGCTCCTGAGACGATCCAGCCAGCAGCATCAGATACATCAGACTGAGATATTCGTTGCAGCGCCTTTTATCATGATTACCAAGGGCCTCATGCAGCAACTTCATCGCCTGTGTCCGCATTCCGTCCTTCATCATTGCCAGTACCTCGCTGGTCCTTTTCATCAGGGCGGAAATAATCAGATCCCGATTCCGCTGTATGGCGGCAATAACATCCGATTCAATGAAACAGTCGTTGCCCTGATTATCGATATCGAAATTGACAACAAAACTCCGGGACTGAATTTCGGAAAGCTCACCACATAAAGGCTCAATGCCGGTTGTGTTGAGCAGACACTTGGTCCGCTCGGTCACGGTTTCACTGTCCGTTCCGCTCTTGCGCTTCTCCTTAGCAATCCCGGTGATGCTGGTGAGCATGAAGGTCGTTAGCTCCTCGCTCATTTGCCGGACCTCGATGTTGTCGAGGACAATAAGCGGGTTCTGGGAACCATCGGTGTAGTTGGCAGCATCGGTGGCTTTCTTATGCTGAGGTTCTCCGTACAACAAAGCAGAAATAATTTTACTGGCCGTGGTCTTACCCGATCCGGCCGAACCTTCAAAACGGGTCATGGGCCGGGTCCCTGAAAAATCAATCAACAGGAAACATGTCAACCACGAGAGAATCAGAAAGCGGTCTCCCTGCGAGCAGGTCATATTATTGATCAAAAAATCAACCAGCAATTTATCGGCCTCCTCGGGTGAGGCTTCTTTCATAAATTTAAGGGGCTTCATCTCGCGGGAACCATCCAGAATGATCCCGTCGGCGTTTCCACCGTTCTTCAGAATCTCGATGCCGTCGGGTGTGATCCGGGCAATTTCATGGTCCTGATTGTTCAGGTTGAAGTAAACGGTGAAATTGGAAATATCTGTGTGCAGCCACGAGAAATGGTCACGGACCTGTCCGCGAATCATAGCCAGACTGGGTAGCACCTCAAAAAAGGTGCGACCACCATTGGAAGTGGGAACCATGCCTGTGTGTTTGTAGAGCATGGCTGCATACTGCCTTTTGCGCCCCCGATCGGGTGAATCCATCCAGTAAATGGAGTTGTCGAAATACATGAACGGCTCGCCGGTCTGGGTGTAAAAAAACTGGGCTCCGTTGGCCGAAAACCAGTCATAAGCAGCTTCGGCTGCAGCGGTGTAATCCGGTGCGCCATTTTCAATTTCTGTGTCGATCAATACTTCATCGACGCGACCACGGCATGAGCCAGGCGGTGATCCGCTGAGACGCTTGGCCTTCTTCTTTTCCTTTTTGGCATTGTCTCTTCGGTTCTGTTGAACAGAACGAACCTGTTCTTTCAGCGTCGCCATTGGAACCGATTTACCAAGGCGTTCCTGAACCAGTTTCAGCAGGCGACTTTGCTCCAGTGGTGAGTGGGCTGAAATTTCGGCCAGAACCGGCTCAAGCTGGCGATTTCTCTCTTCCTCTGGGGCATCCTCGGGCAGGCTTTGAATGCCGAACTCCACCGGCGTACAGGCCGCTGACAGCAGCTCCTGAAATTCAGCTTTGCCATTGCCCAATGCAAAGAAGTCGTTTACATCAATCTTGGCGTTGGCCAACAGCGTTTCGGCATCCCGGATTTCCTCGGCAGAATGGCCTTCGAGCAATTTGGCCAGCTCCCGGGGACCGACAGCCGCCGTCAGATTGAACCGTTCTTGAAGTTCCTGACGTGCCTGCTGTTGGGGTTCATTCAGAGGAATGGTAACCAGTTTCGTATCAATCTTATGTTCGGCCAGCGTGCGGGCAGTCTGCAAGGCTCCCTTGAGCCCTGCCTCCGAGATTTCATTGTCCTGACAGATATAAACGGTCTTGAGTCCGCGCATCTTCGGAACCAAACGTTCCCAGTCTGCGGCCCTGATTCTTACCGTAACAGGAGAGATCGCAGGAAAGTCCTGCTGCATAAGAGCGATGCAATCCGTCACGCCTTCGGTAATGATGATGTGATCGGGCTTGCCCAGCAGACAGTCTTCATTGAAGAGAACCGCATTGTTTATGAACCGGGCAATATAAGGACGCTGATGTTCATCGTGAACCGGAAGCTTTTTATACTTTCCCTGTTCCCAGTTTGCATCTGGTGTCAATGGTGTCTTGCGGCCGATCATGAACACAACACGCCCACGGCTCCAGTATGGGAAGATGATGCGTTTTTCAAAAAACGGATTCAATCCATCCTGACTGGTCGGGCGAAAGGCTCCCGTTGCTGAAAGTTCCCGTTTGCTGAAACCATGATCGCCTGAGCGCAGGGCAGCAATGACACCAGACTCATTGTCGGCAAAACCAATCAACAGGTCGTCGATGGTCTCATCACTGATGGCGTACTTTTCTTTCAGCCAAGTCAGCGCTTCCTGATTTTCCTTGAGCCGCTGGTGATAGTAGCGGGCCAGCTCGGTCAGGGCATCTTTAACCCGGATCTCAAAGGAACGATCATTTTCCGTCTGCTCCAAGCGCTCCTGCGTGAGGCCATAACGCGACAACGGCGGCATCCCGGCTTTTCCAGCAAGGAAGTCACGGGCCTGTCGATGGCTGTCGGGCATGGGACCGGATTGCCCGGCGGTAACCGTGCCCGATTGAACAAACTCGACCAGCTGCAGGACATCTCCGCCCACACCGCAGCCGAAGCAGTACCAGCCCTGTTTGTCGAGCATCACATGAAGTGAGCGATGGGACTGACTCTGATGGTGCGGGCAATCACATTGGAGCCGCTGCCGAGATTCCTGCGTGATTCTTCCGGCCAGAAGATCCCTTGCCACATCACCGATATCGAGCTCGGTTATCAGGCGGTAGTATTCTCTGACATTATCTGAACCGCCCATACTCATTGTGCCCCCGCGCAAGCTGACTGCTCTTCAGGACAATTCACATTGTTCAATAAAATGGAGAGGAACGTCTTGCGATCATCCACCTGACATTTCTTGGCGCAATTGCGGATACCCCATCGGTCGCCCAGCACAATCGCTGTCTTGCGGGCACGGGTCACGCCGGTGTACAGCAGATTACGATGATGCATAAAGGAATGAGCTTTGTGGACCACCACGACAGCGCATGGAAATTCCGATCCCTGGGTTTTGTGGATTGTCAGCGCATAGGCCAGCTGGATGTCCTGAAGGTTCGGCGATCCTTTTTCGATCTCAACCGCCACACCCTCGAAATCAATCAGCAGCGTGCCGTTGGGCAAAACATCGACCACATGGCCGATGGCACCGTTCATCACGTTCAGGTCATAGTTGTTGCGGGTCTGAATGACCTTGTCGTGTTTCAAAAATGGTGACCGGCGACCGGGAATCGTTTCCGGTACATTTGCATTCCAGAGCCGTTTCTGGATCAGCCGCTGCAAGTCTTCATTGAGGGATTTAGTTCCAAGCGGTCCCTTGTGCGTCGGGGTCAACACCTGCACGTCCTTGATCAAATCAAAGCCAAGGGCATCGAGTCGTTTGCCAAAGAGATCCAACAGGAAATTTCGAGCTGCACTCGGATCGGTGAACTGATCCGCCAGATACCAGTCCCGGCATCCATGCACACTGGCTTCACTGGTCTTTCTGACTTCTCCTTTGAGAATGGCTGTGCTGTTTTCCTTCAGTACACCGGCCTGTCTGACCACCTTGTCCAGAATGACGGACGGAATGGCATTCGAGTGAATCAGATCCCGAAGGATGTTTCCCGGTCCGACTGGTGGCAGCTGGTTGTGGTCTCCCACAATGACAATGGCCGTTCTGGCAAAGTCGACTGCATTGAACAGGTGCCATGCCAAGGGAACATCCACCATTGAAAACTCATCGATGATCAGAATATCAGCGTCGATGGGATTGTTACTGTCCTTTGAAAAGGATTTGCCATCATAGCCAAGCAGACGATGAATCGTGGTTCCGGTGCGACCGCTCACTTCCTCAAGTCGCTTGGCCGCTTTACCTGTCGGAGCGGATAGAACCACCACCAGGTCACACTCTTCACATACGGCATTGATGACCGATACGGTGTAGCTTTTCCCCGATCCGGCTCCACCGGATATCAGACTGATGGAATGCGTCAGGGTTGACTGAACCGCTTCGAGCTGCTTTTCATTGAGCGTTTCTGCCTGACGCAGAATCAGTTTCTGCAGGTTGCGGGTCGATTTAAAATGAGGGTTCGGATCATCTGCCTTAGTGAAAGTGGCGGCAATATCCTGTTCCATTTTTAGAATATCGGAAAGCGCCACCAGAAAACGTCCTCCATGTGATTCACAGGAGAGCCGTCTTTCACTGATAAGATTATCCAGCGCCGTTTCAATTCGAATACGGCTGTCGAGATTATCCATCACCAGCAGCAGGTTGGCCTGATCAATCAGATCCTCGTATTCGACCCAGCAGTTTCCCTGATCCAGCGCTTCATGCATGCAATACTGAATGCCCGCACGGATTCGTGGTGTGTGGTCTTTTGGGGTGCCGAGCTTGCGGGCAATCTTGTCGACTTTCTTGAAGCCGAACCCACGCAGTTCCCGAATGAGAATGTAGGGGTCGGCTTTAAGAATCTCCAGGCAGCTCCCACCCAGTTTGTCAACCAGTGTGGTCACCTGATGGTGGGTCAATCCAAAGGCTGAGAGCCAAGCCAGAACGGCATTGACACTGCGGTTTTTGCACCACTCATCCTTCAGACGGCCCACAGCTTCGAGGGAGATTCTGGCTTTTGAAGCAATAAGCTCCGGTGATTCAATCAGAGTCTCCTCAAATGAATCACCGAACTCTTCGACTATAAGGCGGGCTTTGGCTGGACCAATCCCTTTGATGTCCGGGTGATTGGCCAGATAATGAATCAATCCTTCCGGGTTCAGATCAAGATCGTGCTCCATGGCATCGACCTTGAACTGACGACCGTATTTCGGATGGGTGGCCCACGTCCCCACAAGGACCACGGGCTGGTTTTCGCGGGCAAACAGGTTTCCGGCAAACTGTATTTCATCTCCGGTGGAGGTGAGTAAACGGCCTGCGGAAAACTTTGGCCCGGCATAATAAACTTTCTCTATTCTTCCCCGGAGTTTTGCCGGGGAGTTTGATTTTCTTGGCATTGAGCGAACCTCCGGTGAAAGTGCATTAAAAACTCTTCAACAAACCGGCAGGCTGCCTGACGGTCTGAACAGAAATAAACGGGCACACCGAAGTCAATGATGATGGAGGCAGTGGTTCCTATGAGGGCGTTTGGATGGGCGTCGCTTTGGTAGCAAGCACCGAGAACATCCCGGTAATTGGCTTCAACAACGACACAGGCCGCGTCATAATGCCGGAGTTTTTCCAGCTCCTTGTGAAAACGCTTTCGGCCTCGGATGACAGTGGAGACAAAATCCGCCATGGACTTTCTTTCCACCGCCACCCGGGTCTCGAATCCCTCGATGGAGTAATCTCCTGCCGGGAGGGCCTTGCGGATTGATGCGACAGCTTCCGAGTCAAATCCGTAAGGCTCCTGTTCCCGGGTATCAACGACAACGGTAACCATGCCCATCCTCAAAACGGAATCATGTCGTCTACATCGTGACCGGCCGACGGTGCTGCGGCATCTTCATCCGAAAGCACAATCCGGCGATTGAAGTAGATGTTCTCGAATTCGTTTTTCGTGCGCTTGGTCACCTCGAGCCCGACATCCAGAAGGGTTTCCAGTTTGCCCGGGAGGTCAGAAAGTTTGTCCATCTGAAGGCCGCAGGTATAGAGATCCTGCTTGAGCCATTTCACATTGTCCTTGCTGGCAATGACGTTGTTGCGCCAAAGCAGCCGACCTTTGTGTGTGGGTCCCAGAATCTTCAGCGCCCACTTGAGCATGGGGTTACCGGAAGTTTCCGAGCGGGTCAGCTCCACGCGATCGACCTTGACCTGATATTTCCCGTCGGGAACAGCCTCAAAGTCCTTTTCTTCAACATCCGCAGTGACAAAATCATCATCGAACTGCGCCAGATCCATGGTATCGTCGTTATTCCAACTCATAGTTATTACTCCTTATTTTGAGGTTTAGCCGTTGTGGCTGGCTCCGACTTAGTCCGGGCGGCACTCACCGCTGAACCGGCAGCCGTTTGATTGAAAGCTTTCAGAAAGGTCTGGAAATCCAGAGGGATCATCTCCGGAAGTCGGCCGGTTCGATCTCCGGCGTCGTAATTAGGACTTGGCTTGGTGCGCATGACCCGCTGATACATGGGCTTGCCGTCGTCACCTGTCTTCATGTCCAAATCACAGAACAGGATCAGGTCCACCAGACCGGTGACCAGCTTGCGTGCTTTATCCGGCAGGGTCGGCACAATGCGTGTGTGTTTCCCGGTACGTGTTTCGATGTCACGCTCGTGGGAGTGGGAAATGAGGATCAGGCCATAAGGCAGAAATGCCAGCTTGTTGATAACACGCTGAAACTCATTGTTGATGAGGGCATAGCCTTTGCCGTAGCCCAGATCGGACTCATGCTCGATCTTGAACTTCTTGCAGACATAATCCGCACACATACGATAGGCGTTATCCACCGTGTCGATGACGATGGTTTTGAAGTCGTGTTTGCCATCCGCAATCTCAGCGCACGCCTGCAGAAGGTCATCCCAGCAGGTAATGGGCGCTTCGAACACTTCGAGGGCGTTCAGGCCCGGTTCCGTGGCGAGAAACAGGGCGTTATCCGCATGTGAGCACCAAGTGCTTTTGCCAATTTTGCTCGGACCATAAACCAGTGCGGTCAGGTCGTTCAGGGTTGCTTTCGGTTTGGTTTTGCTTTTTGGAAGCATGATTTATCTCCTTGTATGGTTTGGGTTAAAAAACAGGGGCAGCGTCTTCACTTGCTCCATCCCGCAGCTCTTCGTGCGGGAGCACCCGTTGGTAATGGTTTTCAATGACGTTGGGATTCTCACCGCTCCGGCACAGCGGGAAGTAGGGACAGGCGCGTCCATACTGAAAACAGAAGGCTGTATTGCGGTAGAAGGTGTTGCGGCGACGGGCATCCAGCATCGCTTTGGAAAGCTCCCAAAGCTCGCTGCGGAGCTCGTCGAACTGATCGCGGGAGATGTAGAGCAGCTCCCGGTGAAACATGCCCGGCTCGAGATATTTCTCTTTAAGGCGTTGCTGAAAGGATTCATCCGTCTCAGGCATCTTGCGCTTGGCACTGCTCTTGCCGGTTTTAGATTTTGCAATCAACTCAGCACGGCGGGTTTCAAATTCAGCTTCCGTTTCACCTTTGCTCTGGCGCAGTTTGGCCTTTACCAGCACGTTGTAGATAATGCCGGAGATGTGGATGCCGAGGGTCTGTTCCAGATACCACGCATAAATGATGATCTGAAAATCAGTCCAGAGCCTCTCCAGATAACCGGCGTCAATTTGAGAGGCTGTCTTATGTTCCAGAAGGAAATACTGCCCATCCTGCTTGACCAGACCGTCCACTTTGCCCGCCAATACAAAACTTCTTGAAGCGGCATTGGTGTCAGGATTGATGATCGCTCCTTCAAAGGTCTTTTCCAGAGCGACCACATCAAAATCCTCGACGGGATAATGCTCAGTGTATGAACTCATCATGGCGGTAGCGAGATGCCAGTCGGCGTGTTGATGATCATCATGAGACCGGTTGGCATAGACCTGATCTATATGTTCGAGAACCTTTTCGAGGTCCCTCTGCCCATGCCAGATTTCAAGGCAATCATGTATGACCGATCCGAAAGCCAGGTTGTGATCCCGCTCCAGAGGAACAAGGTCCCTCAGGTAGCGGTATTCACAAGCCTTGCGGCAATTGCGGAAGAGCCGCCACATGGAATACGTGGTGGTCATCAATTCGCTCATACCGCCACCTCCATTGCTGAAGGTGCTTTTGCATTACAGGCGCATCCGCCACCGGCGGGCTCACGGTCAATCATCACCGCACGCTCGCCGTATTCCTTGGTGGCGAATCCGGTAAAGATGCTCGCCAGATCACCGCCGACTTTGGTCGCGGCATCGATCTGACAGGTGCGATTCTGTTTATCCAGATTGAAGCGGGATTCCATCCTCACTCTGGAGTGTCCATACATGCTTTCCACAGCCAGCAACGCCAGCATGAAGGTGTCTTCCAAGTCCTGAGCCGGGACCGACTGATCAAAGCGATACTTGTAAGTTTCCATTATTAATCTCCTGTTGTTTCTCAGGTTTTCTGTTTACCGAGGCCCCGGTTGTCCGCTTCATGCGGCACGATGCTTACTTACCGGAACCTCGGGCGATGCGTCGGTCGATCAGAGGTATTCTTCCAATCCACCATCCCGGAATGCGTCCCTCAGCTTGGTCAGTGTTCCGTAGAGAGTGCTGCGCGGCACACCCATCTCCCGTGCAATTTCAGCCATGTTGCTCGATTGCAGTTTTTCGCAGAGTTCCTGCAGATCTGCCGGTAGTGCGGCAATGACCCGCTCGACATCGAAGCGTATATCGTTTTGCCGTTGCTCGATGCTTTCCTTGCCGTGGTGTCCCATCAGCCCATCACTGCAAACCTGTTCAATACGCTCTGCTGAATCGTTGTCACCGCCCGGAATAGGGTCGTTGAGAGTGTTGAAGCATTTGCGCCAGTCTCTGCATTGAGCGAAGCGGGCTTCAAGAATGGTTGAAATCCTCCGCTCCACGATGCGAGTCATGAAGGTTGTTTTCTTCCCCTTTGCAGGGTTGAAGTGCTTCATTCTGCCCAACAGGTCGATCATCAGTTCCTGCTCAAGATCCTGCCGATCGTCTTCTGTCAGTCCGGCTTTACCCACCAGTTGCCTTGCTTTGTGCCGAATAAGGTCTGCGGCATACCCATCGATGCCTTCATAAGAATTTCGATAAAACATTTGGTCCTCCTCGGAGCGAGGAGGAGCACCGCGTGGGTGTCGGCACGGGCCGTAAACAGAGGAAAGAGCTGATTCAACAAGCGGAGTGTCGCAGGTTCGCCTTTTCTGCCACCTGCCGTGCTGTTAAACACACGGTCAGGTTTGGCTCGGCGACACCCACAACAGCCTCCGCCTAGCGTCCAGCTTGTTGTCGAAGTGTCTAAATTTTCAGTTTGTTATGCGGCCCGTTCCTCGATACGAATCAGGAATGGCAGCCCATGCTTGATTTCAAGATGACGAATGATTCCATCACCCATGTGGCTAAGGTGTTCGAGAAGAGCGAGCACCTCCTGCTTCAGGGTGAAGTCATCCTTTTCCAGCTCCGGACGATTGCCGTTTTGGCCGCCCAGTTTGATTTCACGCTCGATAATGGTGTCTGCGGTGAGTTCGGGATTGCCGCCAACAACTGGAATGTTGGAAATGCGCCCGAAGTTGATTTGCTGCATCAGCTCGATGAGCTTTTGCTGCGGTTCGTTTAGTTCTGTCTTCTTGATCTGGTTCATGCCGAACCTCCTTTGTTAAGGACCTCCCGGAAGACAGGTCCGGCATGATTTATCCGGGTGAGGTCGTGAACGTTTTTGTGTTCACCAGACCTGTCACCCTTCTTTGGCGAAATTTCGTTGGACCACGGAAAATTCACCCGATATGGATGTGCTTGGATTTGCTAATACGTTGAATTTGAGGGGGATTTGATTGGATGAAGCGGGGAAATAATTTTTAACTTTTTTTGCCACCCCTCAGTGAAATTTCGTTGAACTCACTCGTCAGGGCACAAAAAAAGCCGACACGAAGGTCGGCTTTATGGATGGGGATTTTGGCTAACGATCAGCAGAAGCCAAAGACTGTCCGTTGCTCGCTCCAATCCAGTGGGAATGTTTTCACCAGCTTTGACAGGGACAATCCGCTGGGCTCTTCACCGTTTATGATGGCTTCGATAATATCGGGAGCGAGAGTGGTAAGTTTCAGCGTTCTGGCGACATAGGATGAATCCACGTCGAGATCTCTGGCCAACTCGCTGATGGATTTCACCTCACCGTTCTCAAGGATATCCGCCCATGAGAAGGCTCTGGCCAGTGACTGAACGATGGCTGTTTGAACCGTTTCCGGCATCCCTTCATTTTCACCGTCCAACGTATCTGGAGTGAACACCATTTTCCGGCCACGCATTCTTCGAATAAACATGGGGATATGGATATGCAGATTCCCTCCGTCTGAAAGTTTGATAGTTGGTTTGATCTTCTTCATCAGCTGTTGCTCCTTTCTTTAACCTCACAGGCCAGTCCGGCCAGTTCGGTGACAAGATTTGTGAGGCCGTTTGTTTTCAGCTCCATATCGATTCCCGTTTCCCTGATTTCGATGGTTTCAACCAGAAGCTGGATCAGCCGGTTACGTTCGAGGGGGAACAGATCCTCCCAGAAAGTTTCAACGCTCTGGAATGCCTCGGATACATCACCCTCTGATATCTGCTCGGTATCAATCACCTTCAATCGGGCCGATACGTTGGTGAACTGTTTGGTCAAATCGACGGCCTGCTGGTTTACCAAGGGCAGTCGGCTGTTCCGGTCGGGATCGTCGTTGTCGGGCGACATTAGCTTCAATGCTTCCTGACGAACACCTTTCAGGGATTGTTCGAGTTCCTTTTTCTGGGCCGTCAGGCGCTGCTGCTCTTCAGCCTCTATTTCTCTGGCGGCAAAGTAGGTCTTAGCAACCAAGGTCGGGGTCCTGAATACAGCTTCGAGCTGATCAAGTACCACCGACTCGATGTCTCCGGCAGGAACCCGTTTCAAGGGGCATCGACTGACGGCGCGTTTGGTATCCTTTTCACATATATAATAGGAGTAGCGCCGGTCACCTTTGTTGGTGTAGGTGATGCCCATGGCGCTGTCGCAGTGTCCGCATCGGATTACACCACTCAGAGGGGAGACCATTTTCACCCGGGCCTTGCTCATCTTGGTTCGATTGTTTTCGGAGAGTAGAGCATGGACCTTGTCCCATGTATTCTGGTCAACCAGTGCTTGGTGCTCAGCCGGGTAATTATTCCCTTTGTAGGCTATCTCTCCGATGTAAAGCCTGTTATTGAGAAGGCGGTAAACTTGAGCCGTGTTCCATTCGGTACCGACCCGTTCTTTGCCTTTTTTGGTGGTCCATGATTTGGTTTTGTATCCTTGCTCGTTGAGTTCTTGCGCTACCTTTTTGGCTGAGCCCACCTGTGTGTATCGCCTGAATATGAGTCTCACCAACGGGGCTTCGCTTTGGTTAATCAGCAGCTTTTTGTTTTCACGGTCTACGTCATAACCGAGAACCGCAGGCCCTCCGCAATATTTACCTCGGCGCTTTGCAGCGGCGACTTTGTCCCGGATACGCTCGCCGATGACCTCGCGCTCATACTGAGCAAAGGTGATCAGGATGCCCAAAAACATGCGTCCCGTCGGATCGGTGGTGCTGAAGTGTTGCGTGACGGACACAAAGCTCACTTCCTTTTCGTTGAAGACCTCGATCATCTTCATGAAGTCCAGCAGGGAGCGGGATAATCGGTCGATCTTGTAAACGACGATAACATCAATCTTACCGTCGTCGATATCAGCCAGAAGTCTTCGCAGGGCCGGACGTTCCATGGTCCCTCCGGAAAATCCGCCATCGTCATAGCGATATGGAATGGGTTTCCACCCTTGAAGCTTCTGGCTCTCTATATACGCCTCGCCAGCTTCCCTTTGAGCATCGAGTGAATTGAATTCCTGTTCCAAACCTTCTTCGTGGCTCTTTCTTGTGTAGATCGCGCACCGGAGTGTTTTGCGCTGCCCGTTCTGTGTATTGGTATTGTTAAGCATTCGGACCACCTTCCTTTTTTCTGTAACTGTTCTTCAGGCCGAAAAAGATCTTTCCGTTCCAGCGGGTGCCTGTGATTTCCCGTGCTATGGCGCTTAAGGATCTGAAGATGCGGCCGTCGTATTCAAAGCCGTTTTCCCAAGCGATCACTTCATAGCGATGGTCGTTCCAGATCCGGACAAAGCGAGTGCCCGACAAGATGGCCTCCTGTGATTTCCGTTCCTCCGGGATCTTGCGGATTACGGTTGCAACCGGATCTGTTTCGGCGACCTTTTTAAGGTGTTTTTTTGCCTGCTCAGACAGACCACCATAAAAGAGTTCCTGAATCCGGTGCGCCAGCCGTTTTACCAGAAACTGCTTTTTGTACTGGGGCGGTTCGGTTCCATACAGATCCAGCCATTTCTCTCTGAGCTGATCAAGGCTCATACTCTGGAGCGTGGCCAATTGCCTCAGCACTGAGGTCTTGCTTCGCTCCGTGTTTTTGTTTTTCAAGTCATTCATTTTCAACTCCTTATATTTGTTTACAGGACTCGGTTGTCATGAATGACGCTCTTTCTGGCAGAAGAATCAAGTCCTTCTCCGAAGGTTCCGGAAGAATCTGCAATATTCTTTAAGTTATTGGCATTATTGGCCTTACGGTATCGGAATCTGAGAGCGGCAATAGCCAAAACAGTCGCAATGGCATCCAGCCGCTGCTCCGGTGTAATGCCTTCAGCATCCGGCAATTGGGTATCGGTCAACTGATTTGAGTAAGGGTTTTCTGGTGCTAATTCCGCATCAAGCATAAGGGCCTCCGTTGGGCCGGTGCCGATCAGGGAAGCTGCGGGTGCCAAAACAAAAGGCGGTTGGGATGCGCGTTTTTCAGCACCCACAACCGCCTCTGCCTGGCATCCGGCCAATTGTCTGGTTTCTAACTCATGTCCGAAGTGAATCTTCGGAACTGTCGGAGGTTACTTACCGGGAGGAATTTCAATCCGTCGGAAATTTTATTTACAAGATTTCTTGACCTGATGGACATAAGGTCGTATATTTGTTTGTTATTCGGCCCAAACTGGGGCTCTCTGTCTTTTTAAAGAAGGAGTACGCTATGGGCAGAAACAGAGAAGGCGACATTACGCCGTTGCAGCAGGAAACACTTGATGAAATATGCCGGTATGTTTCAGCCAAAGGGTATCCGCCGACGGTTAAAGAAATGAGCGAAACATTTGGAATCAGTCACGCCAGCGTGCATGACCGGATTAACCAGCTGGTTCGTAAAGGTTATTTGAAAAGAGAGGAAGGCAAGGCTCGCGGGTTGACTGTGACCAAGCATCCTCAAACAAACGCGGTCGCCCTTGTGGCGGTTCCGATTGTCGGCACGGTTGCAGCCGGTCATCCGATATTCGCTCAGGAGAACATCACGGGCGAGGTTCTGGTGGAAGCATCCGTTGTCGGATCAGGTAAATGCTTTGCCTTGTACACGCAGGACGACAGCATGATCGATGCTGGAATAAATGACGGTGACCTGATCATTGTGAGGCGTCAGCCAATTGCCGAAGATGGTGATATCGTTATTGCTCTGCTTGACGATGAAGCCACCGTCAAGAGGTTGAAAATTGAAAATGAGCTCATCGAGCTGGTCCCGGAGAATCCGAGGCTGAAACCAATCAGGGTCAAACCTGAAGATGAACTGAGGATTCTCGGCAAAGTCGTGGGCCGTAAACGAATTTGAGAGAACACTATGTAAGGACAGCTATAAGCTAAAAAAACAGGAGATACTAATGGCAACTTTTAACCTTCGCCGCTTTTCAAAGCCGGAAATGCTTCGGAAGATCGACCGAAGCCATCTGATCACATTTTTTGAGCCCTACACCGAATATCTATCCGGGCGAGGGATAGAGTTGCCATCGGCAGCCGCAGAAAACGGACTGGACTATACAGTCATGAGTAACGTGCTGCTGAACCCGAACACCAGCACACCACCTGAGATGTCGGAAGCCCTCTATTACATTAACGAGATGTCGACTCCTGAGGGTTTCGACCTGATACAGGAGGCCATTGCCGACACCGAGATCGATGTCAGTATCTCCGAAGATGCCGCTTACGGTGACTTGGCTCTGCAGGTCTGGGTTCAGGACCGCAATATCATCGAGCGCCTCCATGCCGAGCAGTTCCTGTTTCGCCCCCGCTCATTTGAATATTTCAAATGCACCCGAGAAACCATTCCGGACTTTGAAGAACCGAGCGAAGAAACCATCGCCGCCCTCGAAGCGGATCTGGATGAATGGTTTGCCAAGAAGCGCCGGGGCCGGGCTTCAAAGGTATTCATCTATGTGAAAGAGGATTTTGTCTGGTTCCTTGTCCGTCATGGAGAGCCCTTCGCTCGGGAATCAATCATCAAGGACGGTGAATCCAAAAGTCTGTTCTATCGGCCGGAAAAATATGACGTGATTGTTTACAACCCAGAGAATGGGGAGATCCGGATGAACGCACGCTCCAAAGGGGAAAAGGAACTGTACCGCACCAAGTTTGGCCTTCATCTTTTTGGTGACAGCGAGTTTTTCGATGGCAAAAGCAAATTCACTTTGGAGCCGTTGAGGGAGTCTGGTTCAGCTTCCATCCTCTGTGATGATATTGAAGGGATCGATTGGGTGCGCCTCAAGGAGTTCCAGATCTTCCGTGGCGGAACACATAAAGAGATCGAAATCCGCAAAGCCGAGGACATCTTTGCATCACTGGAAGAGCGGGATCGCAGCATCCCCAATGGCGGCCGATTGAGCAAAGCCAGCTTCCAGATCAAGTTTGCCGACTCCAAAACACCACGAACCGTCACACTCAGCTCCGGAAACCGGGCTCAGTTCAAACGGGATGATGATGCTGAAGTTCTGGAAAAATGGCTGATTCGCCGTGGATTTGTCATTTCCGGCTCGGAGGATAATGGTGAGTGAAACCCGGCTCTGGCAATTTTTAGAAGAGCACCCGAAGCAGAATGCCCCGTGGTGTGAGTGGCAGGATGCGTTTGGTGGTTGGGACTCCTTCAGTGGATTTGAAACGAAGTTCCTGCAGCTAACCAATCAGCGTGCGTCTGCGGTCAATTGCAAAACCGACTGTGGACAGGGCTGCCCCAGAAAAGTTGTCGAGCATGCCGCCGATGATATTGCTGCGGTGTGCCCTGAGCGGGAAGAGAAGCCTTACGGCCTGAACAAGAGGGATGTGCTGGTCTATACATTAAACCGGTCATCGTTCCAAAAAAGCATCTGTGCCGGGCTTGGAATCACACGGAATGACAATTCGCTGGACGGCATTCCCGGTGTTTTCCGTCTCGGTGATTATACACCCACCGCCGGTTTCAATTTTCCGGTTTACCTGACCTTCAAGAGTGACCCGGACGAACTTCTCGAAAGCGTCAGGAATATCAGTCTGCTTGGACATGACCCTTATGCGCTGATCATTCCAACCCGCAAGCAGCTGACACCCCGAAACGAAGACCTGCTGAGTCGGAGTGGTTCAAAATGTATCGTACTGAGCGAGGAATTTTCCATTCAAGCCAATGGCAGCCTGAAAGCTCTCAGATCGGCAGCTGATGTATTTACAACCTTTCAGGCAGGTGTGCCTGAGCCGGATTCGGGAGGCATGGTCCATTTCGAGACACCTGCCGGTATCAGCTGGAGCGGCATCACCATCAAGTTTACTGACGGCCATACCGTTTCCATCCGCACGACCAAATCACACGGTCGATATAACTACACCCAGATGGGGTTGGCAAATTCAAGAAACGGGAACCCGACTGTTCACTGGGCGCTTTTGAAGGATTTTGCAGAAAACCGAGGCACTATTGATAGCACAAGCCCCAAGGACACACCGTTCCATCACATGCCCAAGCGGAAGCAAGATTTGTCAAAAAAGCTGCGTGAGTTTTTCCGGCTGACAGGCGACCCGATCGAATACCTGAAGGAAGAAGGCTGCTACCAATGCCTTTTCACAATCAAGCCCGAGGGGGATGACGACTCAACCTATATCAACGAGGATGCGCTCTATGAATAAAGTCAGACCGTCGGCGGAGCAGTTGTCCATGTATCTGGAGCGGTGGGATTCATTGGACAATTATGTACTGCAGGAGAGCAGCCTCAGAAAACTGTTCGCGGAGACGTATCCCCGAAATGTCGATATGGATGATGTCCTGATCAAGGTCTGCTCGTTGAACGATTTTTATAGCACGAACATTTTTTCACCATTCACCGTTGCCAAGCACATAGTTGATTTGGATATCGACCACCGCCTCGCAAATCGGGATCAGACTCTGGTGAACGATATTGCCGTGGTTAAGGTTAACGGTCAGAAGACCATCAATTTTTATTCATTTGCCACCAAGTACTGCAGCCACCATTTCCCGGAGGACTATCCGATCTATGACAGCTTTGTGGAAAAGATGCTCATGCACTTCAAGCGGGTGGATAAATTCTATAAGTTCAAGAAGGACGACCTGAAGCACTATCCCTCATACCATGAAATTTTAATTCAGTTCAGCAGGTTCTATGGACTGGAAGATTTCACCCTGAAACAGGTCGACAAATATCTTTGGCAGGCGGGCAAAGAATACTTTCCCAAGCAATACTGAACGCTGGAAATCCGAATGAATATCACTTCTCGAAACCTGCGAGAGACTTTTGGTTTGTCTAAACGGGTGGTTTGACCCGACCATTTGATGTCTTAACACAACCGCAAAATACCGTCATTCGGCTAAATGCTTAATCTGAAAGGATATCTGTAACCGGACGCGTATCGGACCCTGTCCGAAGAAAACAGAGAATACCGCCCCAAACAGAGAATGAACGTCGGGAGAATGGAGAGAATCAGGTGGCTGGAGAGAGGTTTCGGAAAGATGTCAAAAAGGCCGAAACCCTTTGAATACAAGGGGTAAAAGAAAACCCGCCTACCCAGAGAATCACTCTGGAGAGACGGGTTGTCATTTTCAAAATGGTGGAGGCGGAGGGAGTCGAACCCTCGTCCCGTAACAGCTCAATGCAAGCTTCTACATACTTAGTCTGTCATTCCATCTCATTGCGTCAATCGGCTTCCAGACGGGCCCATGGCGCAACCAACCTCT
>JBFWMM010000001.1:153748-163015 GCA_050251615.1 Phycisphaerae bacterium | reverse complement strand
TGATTGGGGTTACGTGGGAAAATCGTCGCCAGAATAGAACAGCAGAGAGCTGACAGACGGACGGCAAAAACGCCGTAAGTCTTTGATAACAGTGGGATATGAAAACGCACAGCCATTTTCATGACTGAGCGTTTTCGTTAATCGTGAACAGTGGTTTTTACGCCACTGATTGTTTTTGGCTCCGTAAATCTTTATGCACACGGCTGGTTCCATGGGTTTCTATGTCAAAATTAACTCAGCCGAGAATTTACCATAAAATTCCATTTGAAGCTATGAACTTTTTGCCCTAAATTCGAATATTCGATTTTCCAACCGCCTATTCTCGCTTAACACTGGACGCCACGCCTATGTACTACATTTCTCGGTCAGAGCATCTTGTCAGCTTCGATTCTGGGATCACGGACGAACAGTTCAAATGCATTATCCTTTTGCCGGAAAGCAAATCGATAATCGTTAGCGACTTGCTGAAATGGCCATTCATCCGAGGATTCAACCGCCATTCGTTGGACACCGTCTTCTGAGCATAGATATGTCGTCCCGTCATCAGAACGAACTATGAGCGTGTTTTGACCAGCTAAATCTTTGCAGGTAAATCGCTGGAAATTGGGTATGGGGGTCTTTACATGCTCTACCATTTCCCAATGTAGGCCAAGCCATGCTTTTGTGGCCTCGCTCACAGTTTGCTTTAGTGCATCTACAGTGTCTTTATCACGGAGACTCCTTTTGACCTGTATTATAGAGATTCCAAGAGGCACTCCGCATTGTGACAATTCAGTTGTGGCAGCGCGAGAACGTACTCCAGCAAGAAATATCCATGCGGCCTTGTCGTTGGGGACACCAAGTTCAACCAACAATCCCACGACTCCCAATACATCCGCAAGTTCATCATTGCCCATTTTTCTTATTTGTTGAGAGATGGCATTGATAAGCCATGGCATTCGGTAGCCATAGATGTTTTTGCAAGCAGTATCAGCCCCATTGAATTTCGCTAAAATATCACGCATTGGTGTTCCAAGAATCCAGTCTGACCGAATCGCATCCAAATCACTTTTATCAGGCAACTCCTCGATAACAGCCGTTGCATTATCGCGTGCCCATTCCTCGAGCCAAGAGAGAAATTCAATAACGGATTGAGGAGAACATTCGGCATCATCCAGTACCTTCGCACACTGTATGAACACTTCTCGATCTCGGAACACATTCTTGGCAGCGGATAAAGGCAATCCTGTTGCAACATAGGCTTTACGCTCATTGGCATCAGGGCAAGCATCTACAATGGCTTTGATTCTGGTCTTCAAAAACGCGAATAGTTGGTCTTGAGTAAGTGATACTTGGTTTGAATCCGACTGGATAGCGGCCAGCGATGCGCGAAAGACATCATCTACCCAAACTTCTGGATTTGTCTCATTTGGATTTACTCTTGCATCTTCTTGAAAGGCGAGGAGACCACCATCTATCAAATCTATTATGTAGCTACAAATCTGCGATTTGTCCCCAAGTGCCGAAAAGTCATTTTCTGCAACCATTTCTAATAGTTGTGTAAAATCAACACCTACTCGCTCGGCAACTGAATACATACCATTGATTACAAATAACAAACCGCTTTCAACGGGATTGGCGTTTGCGGTGTTAAAATATCCTTCCGCAAGCTGTTGATCTTTTCGGATTTGCCAACCTTTTCGTGTTTCATCAATTGCGTACAAAATCTTTCCTTCGCCGTCTACAAAAGCACGCCCCGCCCGTCCGCAAATGTTCCAGAAATCACGGTGATCAATCGTTTTGTCATTGTAGATGTACGGCGAGGCAATAATAACACTTGATATGCCTATATTTACACCTTGCCCTAAAGTTGTTGTGGCAATAATAACTTTAGGAGGCTTGGATCGCATAAGTCGTTCTGTTGCAATCCTAATTTGATTAGGGAGATTGTTGCTATGACAAATCACCCCTTTTTTAGCAGATTCCAATTCAACGGCTCCTACAGGCAATTCTTCTTCACACGTTGCAATAAATGCTTTCCATTCTTTGAGAGGCCATGAAAATGTGGCTTCTTCACCTAAGGAAGTCAGAACAGCCGCAGCCATTCCATTCACGCTTCGTGCTTGCCCGCTAAATATTAAAACAGGCCCCATAGCTGTAAGGCGAATTGCAGAAGCTGCAATAGCTTCATTTTTATTCTTTGGAAAAAGACTCTGACGGCCTTTCCAACAATGCTGACCATGGTCATATTGCCTTGATATTCGCTTTGCTTGAACAAAACGAGGATTAAAGGACTCAAATTCGCCCCGCCAATCAATGCGAACATGATTGCCTTGCCACCTAAGCAAGCCAAAACGTTCTGATGATGGTTTCCAGTCTGATTTCGCAACGTTGCCTGAATCGCCGGTAATCCAAGCTGCAAGATGCTCTGGATTCGGAAGTACTGCGGACAGTAGCATGATTCTACAATTCAGTGAATTCGCAATAAAACGCAAATGGTCGAGAAATAGCTCGTTTTTAACATAGCGTTCGTTTGCACCAATAAGATGCCCCTCGTCAACAACAATTAGTTTGATATCATTAAGCAACTCTGATGATCCCCGTAAAATCGCTCGGGCTTTTTCAGGTGTTGCGATGATGATGCTCGAATCTTGAGCCAGCTGCTTGTCGGCAGAACTGACTCTAAAGCCACCATATAGGTGTGAAACATGGAACCCGAGCCAATCGAACGTTTGGCTAAGAGTTTGCTCCAATTCAAACGCGAGCGAACGAAATGGTGCCAAATATAAAATCTTCGCGGAGCTGTCGGCATGAAGGGTTTGGAGCATCGCAAGTTCTGCCAATCGTGTTTTACCAGAACTAGTCCGCATGTTTACAACAGAACCTCGTTTTGTCTGATCCAATACCACAGGGAGAGCCTGTCTTTGTGATCTCCATAATTCCATCACAGGATATTTACCGAACAGCAAAAGGCGAATATAATGATCTAACAAAGCTGGGTTGCCGGGAAAATACGGTGGTAATTGATTCCATAACGATGATTCACTACTGTCAGAAATCATCAATTTCAGTAGGCGTACAATCCACCAGAGTGCAGGTGTTTGATATTCCACAGAAATGGATAACGCGGTATCCAGCACGTCTTGGGCTGCGGTGATATATTGTTCCTTCCCGCTTGCCAAGTATTCAATAACCAACGACAACGCTCTGGAAATAGCCACTGTAATAGCATGCTCACAAATATTCTCGTAATCCTCAAATTGCTCCAAATCCGCAAGCAGGTATGGATTTGAGACACTAATAATCTCAGAGGGTCTTTTCCGGAGAAACGCCGCGATTATCTTTGCGAAATCGGTTTGTGGTTCGATGTGTTTTATGGCGACAAACGCCTTAGAATACTGCCCAGAAGCATAAAAAGCCATCGCGGCGATGAGAACATGAAATCCACTGCCAGTGTCTTCGCTTGCAAGATGGCGATGCGTGTTATTGAGTAATGTAGCCGCTTCTTCCAATGGGGCAACGGCTTCTATGTGCTGTCCACTCTCTGCCAAACTTACTCCCGCAGATAGTATTGCGTATGCCAACAACGTAACTCTATCAGTTAACCGTTCGATGAATTGTGGGAAATTGTCAGGAGTTTCTCCAACTTCGTAAAGTACTGATCGTGCATCTGACTGGGCAAATAGATTAGCAAACTGACTTGTCTTGTAAGAATCAAGAATCTGACGAGCATTTTCAGAAGGAATCGCCATTTACGTATTCCTCCTCAATACCGTCATAACAAGCAGATATCAGATCGTTAGGGTGTTCAACACCAAGTGAAATCATTACAAGGTTGCGAAGGTTGTTCTCCGTGTGAGACTTTACAAGCGAGGCCGCATTGGTATTGCTCATAAGCAGACCAACGTACAGAAGATCGAGGCGTCCTTGTGCGATCCAATTAACGCATTCTTCAACCTTGCTTCCAAGCTCATTATTGCCGGATTCGAATAATCTATCTGCTACAAATTGCAACGAAATAGGCAGCCCTGTTTGATGAGAGCGAATCAAGCCATCAACTATATCTGTGACCGCTTTCTTGGAGGGAGTTCCTCGAAATTTAGCTTCCCCGACAAGTATCCGCACCGGATCAGATTCAAAATCAAACACCAGAACGTCATCGCCTTTCATAGACTGTTCGACATTGGGATTGTATCTAAGGCGATAAACAGGAAGAGACGCACCAGAAGTGGCCACGATATACTCAGCAAGAAAAACCTCCGCTAAGTTACCTTTTCTGGTCTTATCTGCTCGTGGAAATCGATGCGGCATATCTTCCGGAGCGGGATAACCAAATTTCCGCAAACTCTCTTTCTTTCGTCGTTCTCGAGTCAGCATTTCTGGACTGGCGTGGTGTCGAATTAATGCAGATCGGAGTTGCGATATTGTTTCATGTTTTCCTGTTGGCTCCTGTTGTAATGCTCGATGTGGTATTTGAGAATCTGTGTGCGAATCATTCGAAGTCGTATAGCAGGCGAATGAGCATGGTGATGGATGTGTCCCCAAGAAATCATTTACCTTTTTATTTATTCGAGTATCACTCATTTCGCATCCTGACAATTGTTGCATTTTCCCCTCTGACAACGAGGCTTTCGGTGAAATTCCTAAGATTACTGATCTGTAGTCCTGATATTCGCATCACGCATTCACCTCCACCCAAGACAGCATGTTTGCGGAATAGCCGGTGTTTGCGCTGGTAATTCCACGGTGTTCCAGTTCTCGTTTTAGACTGGATTCTATGTGGTTTGTTAGCAATTCGTGGCGTTGATTATCATCGAGAGAAGGCTTAACCGCTTTTGCGTGGAAGCATTGCTGGTATTGTTTCTCTAACGAGGGGATGCGTTTGCCGTCAATATCTACTGCAACAGGGATAATGTATATCTTCGTTTCGGCATCTTTCCAGAATACCTGTACCTGCCACACCGTCAAAATACTCGTTTGCTCCAACGGCATGGAAACAGATGCTCCGATGGCTGTTGCCGGTAGATTCCGCCAGTATGGATTGCAAAACTTTTCACCTTCAATTTCGCGTATCGTGCCGCCATCAGCCGCGAGTGACAGTTCGGTAAACTCAAGAAGCCGTTTCTTGCTCGCTTCGATGTCCGCCAGAGGCTTGTAGTCATCCAGCGAGAAGCTGTCAAGGTCTTGGAATAGTTCATAAACAACTTTTCTCGCCTCACTGGCATTCGATAACGCTACTTCTAATTCCTGCCGAGTCCGCTTCAGTTCGGGATCGCTTAACGCATCACGATATAGTTGGTCGTATCTCAACCTCTCAGATAGCTGCCCAAGTATCCGGGATTGCAAATCTTCGGTTACATTGCCATGCTCATCAACCTTGCCGAGCCCGACTTCATCGGCAAGAAGCACTCCTTTACTCAGCGGAGACCTGACGGCGAACAATGACGCTTCGATTTGATGCGGGTTCAAATCTACGCAAGCATCAAATAGGGCCCGTGAGAGCTTCTCTGCCTCCTCGCCGCCTTCGCGCGTAAGTTCATTTGCGTAATACTTTGAATGGTAAATCGTTGACATACTAAGCCCACCTCGCAAAATCAGAAGTTTAGTGAATTGTAGCCTTAGCCCTACTTCTATCAAGAAGAAAAAACATTAATCGGGTAGCCTTGGTGTGCGACAAATTTTTCGGGCGGATTTTAAGTACTTGTGTTATAAGGGGATGGGTCATAGATTGAAACATCTTACAGGAGTTTGGATTATGCAACACCTTTTCTGTAAAATTCTTTTTTGCCTGAAATGTCGGATAGCGATTCGTCCTCATATTCCACGTTCATATTCAAATATCTTTTACCGGCCAGCCATTCCATCAAATCCATTTTCAATTAAGAGTTCCATTGCACCACTGAATTCGTTACAATACTGCTGGTGGGTCATTTTGTGTCTCCGTTTGGTTTTAGTTTTTCTAATAGGAGAACGAAATGTACCCGCCATTTCAAGCAAAATCTTCTATTTATCCGGCCTCCGGCTCGCTACGCTCGCCTACAGCCGGATAAATAGCACTGCTTTGAATTTACAGAAAACATTTTACACAACCCTTGTGGAAACCGGCCATGGCAGGAAAAACGATAAAACTATTTCTCACAGAAGGCAAACCTAACGGGTTGACCATTGCTGAATTACAACAATGGACAGGAATTGCCTTGGCATGTCCACGTTCAGAGGTTCAAAAACTGACGCAAAGATCAGAGGCCACTAAACCCGGGGTCTATATTCTCACCGGCCAAGACGAAGAATCACAGTTTCCTGTTGCCTATATCGGGGAAGCGGAGAATATTGCCAGCCGAATCAAGGAACACCATCGAACACTGGATTTTTGGGATCGCATCTGCTTTTTCACTCAGAAAGATGACAATCTTACCAAGGGCCACATTCGCTACCTTGAAGCTCGCATGATTCAGGTTGCTCAAGAAGCCAAGCGAATGCCGCTCAAGAATGGCTCCAGCCCAAGTCCTGCCAATATTCCTTTGCCTGAATCTGATCTGGCAGACATGGAATATTTTCTTGAGCAAATGCAGATGGTTTTACCAGTCCTTGGAATTGATTTGCTACAACCTCAACCAATAGTAACAGCTGAAGATGCCGCCGAGAACACGGCAGAATCTCCTATATTTGAATTTAAGGCTCGCGATGCTGTTGCCACGGCGAAATTTGTAAATGGTGAATTTGTTGTTGTAAAAGATTCCCTTGTACAAAAGAAAACAAGTATTAAGTGTCCCAAGTGGATCATTGGACTTCGTGATGAACTTTTGCAAAATGGAGTTTTGGCGGAGACAGAAGGGTTTTACATCTTTTCGGATAACCATGCTTTCAATAGCCCGAGCAAAGCCTCAGCCGTAATCGCCGGACGAGCTTCCAACGGACGCTTGGATTGGAAAGTCAAAGATACCGGTCAATCTTACGGCGATTGGGATGAGGCAAGGTTGGCGGAGTAGTTTCTTCTTCGGAGTATTTAACAAAGTAACTGCATTTGTCTGCAATTGGAGCGACTTTGTTCACTTCCGTTCATTCTCGACTCGCACTCGAACATAAACGGCATATCACAATAGATTTCATACCACATTTGCTGTTGGCGTTCAGTAAAACAGCGGATCGTCATAAACGGACCAACGGGCTTTTAGGCTCCTACAACTTAGCGGTTAATCCCGATGTGCATCGGGACTCGCCCTACCGATTGAGCTATCAGGGAATCATTTTAACCTCCAATCCCCCGCACGTCCGTCAGAAAGCCGGACAGTATCGCCTATCAATACGAACTCGGTAACAAATCTAATGCCTCAAAAAGTTGTTAACAGGCGGTTTTTAGAAAAAGCTGATTCTATTGTGGTTAACAAATCAAATCTTGCTTATTCACTTATTTACGATAGAATCATCTTGTGTACATTAACTTAAAGAAAATTATTATAAGAGGATATTTGAATGAGCAGTTGGGTCAAGATTGATGAGCAAATGAGACAGTACTCTCCATTTCTCCGAGATAATTTACATATTGGTTTGACAGAAAGCAATAACTTGGCAACAGCAATTGCCTCCGAAATTAATGAAGTGATTGCAAAAGTGGGCTTGCAACAAATCGCACAACTTGATATGGTAGATATCCATCACAGATTTGATGAATTACGTGCTTTTCAACAATTTATGGATATGGATATTTTAAACAATGATAAAACAATGCCCAAACCTGGTTTAGTTCGAGCGCAAGTTATTACGCAAAATTATATTTCATTTGTTTATTTAAAAGATGCCTGTTTTGAGTTTTTACGCAAAAAAGCACCATGCGGCAGCACAACAAGAAAATGTTGCAAATTTTTAACTTATAACCCGGTAAGAGCTTTTCGTAATGCTTTTGCTCATGCAAATTGGAAATACAATTCTGATTATACAGGATTGATTTTTTGGGCACGCAAAGGAAGTGACCCTAATGAACCAATGTCTCGTTTTGAAGTCTCGCAAAGAGACTTAGGCTGCTGGCAAGCATTATCACGTTGCATTGCATATGTTTTTTACCAAGAGGCTATTGAACAGTCTGGACATAAAGAATAAAAATCAGATTTGTCAACCGCACTGCTTTGAATTTACAGAAAACATTTTACACAACCTCTTTGGCTAACAGTATGAAGTAAAGCGTTCTTATTCTTTGTCATTTTCAATAAAGTTACTAACCGGTTTATTACCTCGACGAGAATTACAGTGGAGGCATGCAGTGATAAGGTTATCCATAGAATTATCACCACCCTTTGATACTGGCTGAATATGGTCAAGTGTAGCACTGAATCGTGTTAACTGTTTCTTGCAATAGTGACATTTATAAGAATCTCTTTCAAATATACGCAATCGATTTTCAGGCACATTGTAATAATCAAGATCTTTTTTGGTGTTGAATTGCGGAATTTTTTCCAAGTTTGTTTGTCTAATTCTTTCAATACAAACAGGTATTTCTTCAGGCAAGGCAATCTTATATGGAGTTCCATGTCGATTGGTATCGCCCGCCTTTATGATGGCGCCTTTGTCTTCTAGGCTTTGTAAAGCCTTTTGTACAGAACGATAAGCTAAATTCTCTCCTTGCCCACTGCTCGAAATGATTGTTCCTGAACATAACCCACGCACGCTTGTTCGTGTATGCTGTAGGCCCGAACCAATAATTGCCTGTCGGAAAAGTCGCCAGTAAATAGCTGCTTCATATCCTGACAAAGTTGGTTGTAGATAATCCACGATTTGAGCAATTAGATCTGGCAATTCAAATGCATCGAAATTACGTTTTGTTATTACATCTTCTTCTGCAATTGAAAGTTGCTCGCCAAGCTCTTCGATAAGTTTATTGACAGCATCTATTTTTTGCTTATTATCCATTTATAATAACTCTTTTGATACTAACCAGTCTGTTTTACAGATTCAGAGAGTCAGAAAAATCGGTTTATCTGGCTCCTTGGAATACGCTTTCAGTAAACCTGCGGTCATAAGAGACATGCAAGCAAAACTAAACCCAAAGGCAACTTCCCATACCGCAACCATCGGCCTCTTCGAGACTTATGAGGACTGGCCTCCTTCGAAACAGGCTCCAAATAAAAAAGGCCGCGGACCGTTATAAACGGGCCAACGGCCTTTAAAGCTCCCCGAGTAGGATTCGAACCTACGACCTAGCGGTTAACAGCCGCTCGCTCTACCGATTGAGCTATCGGGGAATCATTTTCCCGCCCTCAGGCGAGAAGTGATATACTATTGATTCAAATCGGA
>JBFWMM010000001.1:77940-153648 GCA_050251615.1 Phycisphaerae bacterium | reverse complement strand
AGCTCCCCGAGTAGGATTCGAACCTACGACCTAGCGGTTAACAGCCGCTCGCTCTACCGATTGAGCTATCGGGGAATCATTTTCCCGCCCTCAGGCGAGAAGTGATATACTATTGATTCAAATCGGAGTGTCAAGCGAATTTGCAAAAAAACAGCTCCCACCGAATCATTCGGAAAAAGTGAGGGTGTTGGGACTCGAACCCAAGACCCACGGCTTAAAAGGCCGTTGCTCTACCTACTGAGCTACACCCTCTCACTCTCCTGCCGAAACGGCAAGAGACGCAAAATCATACGGGAAACCATGGTTATTGCAAGCAAAAATCGGCGCCGTTGGCTCGGTAAAACAAAAAAATAGGTGTTTTCGGCAAAAGCGATTGACTAATCAAGCGAGGCAGGGTATTCTGAACATCGTATAACAACCTGTAATAAGAAAGGGCACAGAATATGAAATGGTATTACCTGTCATTACGTCTGCTTGGAGTGACATCCTTACTTCTGGCGCCTGCCATTTTTGGCGCCTCTGAAAAACCCATCACCAACATCGTGTTAAAGTCAATCGACTGTACGGACGCCGGTTTTTTGCTTGAAAATGGCGTAATGGAAGTGGAGTTCGGCGATACAGACCGCTGGCCAAGCGTTCGGTTCAGCTATGCGCCGCAGGACTACCGCAAAGCGCTGGGGCTGGCGTTTGACATCGCGAATACAGGCAACTGCGATGTGCAGATTGAGGGCAAGATACTCGCCGGCTCAGGCGGCTCAAACAAAGGCTTTCTGCCGCTTGCCCAAGGCGAAAGCGGAACATTGTATATCCATTTCTGGCGCTCCTCCGCCCTGTTGCCCGAGTATATAAAGGAAAGCTTCATCAATATGCGGGCGATTCCCGGCGGCTTTACCGAGCACTGGGAGGTAATAGATTTAACCGCCGTAGTGCGGACGGAGATTGTGCGCGTCGGCGGCGAAGGCAAGGGCACGGCGAAAGTGCGCCTGAGCACCCCGCGGCTCGTGGGAGAGTACAAACTGCCGAGCGAGGAAGAGCTTTCCGGCGGCTTCTTTCCTTTCGTTGATGAGTTCGGGCAGTACAAGCACAAGGATTGGCCCGGCAAGACGAAGTCCGCGGAGGATATGGTCGTTGCCGCAGAGGCGGAGCGAAAAGATTTGAACGAGCACCCCTCAGCGCCGCAGCGGGATGAGTATGGCGGATGGAGCGAAGGCCCCCAACTTGAAGCAACCGGTCATTTCCGCACTGAGAAATACAATGGCAAATGGTGGCTTGTTGACCCTCTCGGACGATTGTTCTGGTCTGACGGCATAACCTGCATGATATACTCACAGGACTCGCCGCTTCAAGGCAGAGAAAAGTACTTCGAGAAGGCAACTTCCGACACGAATTTCCTGTTCGCCAACCTCTCCCGTAAATACAAGACCGAGTCCGCCGAGCAGACCCGCAACATAGCCGGCAATGTTATGCATAAACGCCTGAGGAGCTGGGGGATAAACACGATAGCAAACTGGTCTGACAGGTCGTTCTGCTCGATGCGGCGCACGCCATACACAGCAACCCTTTCTTCCTCTATTCCCAAAGATATGCCGAGCGAGATTGACGAGGCGCAATTCAGAAAGAGCTGTGCGCATGCGCTTCTACGCGGGCTTGGAGACACCGCCACGGACCCGTGGTGCATCGGGTATTTCGTGGACAACGAGTTGCACTGGCCCGGCCGTGATGCGGGGAAGGTGGCCGAGGCATACTATCGTATCGTGAGCGAGGAGCTGAAGAAAATCGCACCGGACAAGCTTTATCTCGGCAGCCGCATACATACCGGCGAACGCGAGGTGCTTGATGCTTCGGCAAGGTACTGCGATGTTGTCAGCGTGAACAGGTACAACTACCTCCCTGGCTCGATCTCAATGCCTGCGGGAATTGACAAGCCGTTCATTATCGGCGAGTTTCATTTCGGCGCGCTGGACCGTGGCCTTTTTCATACGGGACTGCGCAGCGTTTATAACCAGCAACAGCGAGCAGATATCTACGAAAACTATCTAAAATCCGCTCTTTCAGACTCCGCCTGCATTGGTGCTCACTGGTTTCAGTACACAGACCAGGTTTGCTCGGGCCGCTTTGACGGCGAGAATTACCAGATCGGCTTCATTGATATCTGCGACAACCCCTACCCCGAGATGGTGGCAGCGAGCCGCCAATTCGCCGAAGAAATGTACCCGAACCGGCTCGGTAAAAAAGAAGAAAAAGATTAACACAGAGACTCTTTACTTGAAAACAAATGATTGTATGATAAAATACATCTTTGAGCTTTGAATGCCTGCACGATAATGTGACTCTGAAAAATATCAAGGAACTTAATGATACAATTTATATCCGGCGCTTTGTTTATTATATTTCTGGCGCTTGTAATCCTGCTTGCGAGCAGCGATAAGCGCAGAAAGCGCATACTAAGGAAGATGCCGGCGGTCACGTTTGTCGTGCCATGCTACAACGATGTCGATACAGTCGAGGCTACAATTCGCAGCATCTATGATGTTGCGGGAGGCAAGGCGAATGTGATTGTCGTCAACGATTGCAGCACAGACGATAGCGGCAAGTTACTTGAAAGGCTTGCCGGCGAGCTTGGTTTCACACTGCATAACAACGAATCTAATCTCGGCAAAAGCCAGACGCTGAATCGCGTCAGCGAGCTTGTCGTAACGGAAGTTATTGTGTTTGTGGATGCCGACGTTATTGTCAAAGAGGATGCGTTTACAGACGCCATCACGAGGCTTTCCTATGAGCGCGTGGCGGCGGTGAGTTGTCCGTATGTGCCTGAAAACAAGGGTGTTATACCGCTGATGCAGCACATCGAATATAGTATGCTCACGCTCATTCAGGGCGCATATAACGTCTTCAGCACGATCGCCCTCTGGGGCGGGTTTGTGGCTGTGAAGAAAGCCGCATTCGAGCAGGTGGGCAGATTCAGCACCAACGCAATCACAGAGGATATGGATCTCGCGCTCAAGCTCAACGAACATGGTTGGAAGGTTGAGCAGAGCTTCAAGCCGATTCATACGCATGTTCCTGATACGTTTTCGAGCTGGTATCACCAAAAGCTGCGCTGGAGCTCAGGCGGAGCTCAGTGTATTGTAAGGCACTGGCGTGTCTGGATAAAGAACCCGATACATCTTTTCTTTATTTTTTCGTATTTCAGCTTTATGCTGTCGATGGTTGTGGGGCTGGCACAGAACGTAATGGCTGTGGGCAACGTTGTTGATACGTTTGCCGCGCTACACAAAACTTACTCACTCCTGGTAACCCTCCGGCTGACAGCCTTCGCCCACGATGGACTGAAATTGGTACTCGGACTCATTATGACATTCGCCTTCACATTCTTCTCCGTGCCGTACGTACTGCCGCTGATTCCAAGCTGGCGCAAGTGGTATGTCGCTCTGCTCGCGGTGCCGTTTTCCGTACTGTACATTCCCGTGTTTTCATTTGCAACCATTGCGGGTGTATTCTGCTACATAGCAAAGTCGCGCAAGTACGAGAGCAAGGAACGCGCTTGGTAAGACAGGCGCCGATGAATCATCGTCCTCATTGGAACAACGATTCATGCGGAAACAGTTGCCTATAATGAAACAGGCTATTCAGCAGGCCGCTTCCGGTTACGCTGAGACTTTGGTTGCGAGCCTGTGTTTTTATCCGGCCGCGAAGTATGTTTTCTATTTCTGTTGTACCCTTTGCCTGAGCTTGAATGTTCAGGCCGTCTCCGAGCAGGCTTTACCTTGCTCTGCTTGCGATCGGGGAGCGGTTTTCTCATTATGAACAGGTAGTTGAATCCACGCAGATAGAAATTGCCTTCATCTGCCGCTTTGCGGTAGTTGCCCATTTCAAGCGTTTTGTTGTGCCGCACGACAGATATTATGTCTATCGGCTCGAACAGCTCACGCATAATCGCGAACAGCTCGAATCCAATCGGGAAGAAGCCCTTCTTCACCTCATGCGAATCGCTGACATAAAGCCCCATATATTTGCCTGGCTTGAGTATGCGGTAGATCTCGCCTATCACCTGACGCATAGAGTCGTAGTATTCTGTTCCTCCGGCGTGCAATTTGCCGATACAGCGCTCATCGTCACTATAGTCAACGTGTGTGGAATATGGCGGGTCAACAAAGACAAAATCAACCTTCTCATCCTCAAGAGGCAGCTCGCGCGCATCGACGTGGAAAATATCGGGGCGCATAGGATTCAGATCGTAGCCGAGCGCCTTGCGGTTCAAATCACGCGCCACATCAAGCGTTGTACCACTGCCGCACATAGGGTCAACCACGAGGTCTTTTTCCTTTGTATAGCGGCTGAGCAGATTCCAGATGATATAGCTGGGTGTTGCGCCGATATACGATGGATCGCCTTGCAGTGAATCACCGTAGTGCTGGGAGGGATAATCCCAGAGCGTAGTTACCTGCATCGAGAGAGGCGGTTTATTAAAAATAGGTTTATTCTTTGCCATGGTTTAAGATTATTGTTTTTCGGAGCGATCTGTAAAGGCATTATCAGCCGAAAAGCAGATCGGAGACATCATCAAAGCCTTCGCAAAAATGCGTGCAGAGAGCTTTTGTGCCGGCGTGGGCGATATTGCCGCCGCCAACACCTATTGCAGAGAATCCGGCAAGCCTCACAGAGCAAACCCCCGCCGCGCTGTCATCAATGCCCACAATCGTGCCGCGCTGCTCGAAAGAAAGCCCCAGCCCCACAACCGCACTCTCAGCGTAAAGCCATGGATGCGGCTTTGGAGAAAGCTCGCCGATTGTGCCGTAGTTGTTATGGCCGGGCTGAAAGCCTGCGGTTATTATCGAGTCGTAGAAGTCTTCGGGTGCGCCGAGACCGAGCGTCTTGAATGCGGCAAGTATTTCAGGCATCGCCTTTTCGTAGAGCCCGCTCGTTACCAAGGCAATTTTGATTTTGCTCTCTTTGAGTCTCAACAGAAAATCCCTGATACCGCGGGATGGAGTAAACGCGTCGGGGCGCCCCCTACCGGCGGCTATCTCGGCCATCTCATGACGGAATATAGTGAAGTATCGCGCACGAACTTCCTCAATGGCAACGCCACTGAGATATTTTCCAATGCAGTATTGCAGATGCTCTGTAGTGCTGTGCCCCGAGACAAACGGTATATCCTCGGGTTCGAGAGTGAATAAATTGTCGCCGCGAAAAAACGCAACGGTGCGCTCGATTATCCATACCCAGAACTGCTCGCTGTTTACAGTTGTGCCGTCGAGATCCATAAGCACCGCTTTGACAGGCTCATCCATCGAAACATCACGGAGCGGATAGTATGCAGGATACCCGCTGAGGCTCTTCACATACGCAAGCGTCTGCGAAGCGAAACATATAAACTCCAGCTTCCCATCACCCGTAGAGAGAATCCCCTCAACGCCACCCTTGCCGCTTACATGCAGGGAATCGCTTGATCTGTCAAGCTCAAGCAACCCGTCCGCCGCGGCAAGAACGCCAAGCCCCGGTATCTTTGTCTGCTCTGATATTTTTCTGTCAAGATAGCTCATTTTCCTGCACTTACCAAAGAATTACATATCATGGTATGCTATGTAAAGCGGGCGAATTGTAAAGGGCAAGATTTATAGCTCGTTTTATTATTGCGATAAAAACGAGCAGGAGTAAAATTGAAGACGCTTCGGGGCGTTAGCCGCGGGCTGTTTTGGTAACATTATTTTACAAATCCGAAAGGAAAGGCAATGAAGAAAATTGTCGCTTTGTGTCTGGCCGGCGCGTTCGCTCTTACGGCTCAGGCGGTACAGTATGAGAAACTTGACATCAACTCTTATCTTGATGGGTACAACGTAGTAAAGGCGCCCGAACAGGGTGCGCTTATGCTCAAAAAAGGCGATCGCCTCGCTATCTGCGGCGATTCAATCACAGAGCAGAAGATCTACTCCAGAATAATCGAAGCATACCTTACGGTTTGTACGCCGCAACTTGAAATAACCACCCGCCAGTACGGCTGGGGCGGCGAGCAGGCAGGCGGCTTCCTCGGACGTATGGACAACGATTGCCTGCGCTTCAAGCCGACAATCGCAACAACCTGCTACGGTATGAACGACTTTCACTACGTGCCATTTGACGAAAACGCCTGCAACGATTACTACAACAATACCACGAAAATCGTGGAGAAATTCAAGGCGGCAGGAACGAGGGTGCTCGTAGGCTCATCCGGCAGCATCGGCAAAAGGCCCTGGTGGCAGAATAAAGACATTAACAATGACGACCTCAACAGAAGCCTTGCCAAATTCCGCAATACGGCGTTGAAAGTGGCACAGGAACAAAACGTTGCCTTTGCGGATGTCTTTACGCCTATGCTTCTCGGCAGCTATAAAGCGCTTACTCTCTACGGCATTGACTTTCACCTCAACGGAGATGATGGCGTACATCCCGACTGGGCCGGGCATATCGTTATGGCGTACGCATTCCTGAAAGGCCTTGGCCTTGACGGCGAGCTTGCGACTATCAGCGTTGACGCGGCGGCGGGCAAAGCCGAAGCCACCGCAGGGCACGAAATCACATCAAGCTCATTCGGCAATTCAATCACCATCAACCTGCACAGCACAAGATACCCCTACTGCGATGACGGCGAACCCGCCGTACATACAAGCGGCAGAGCAGGCATGACAATCGTACCGTTCAACGAAGAGCTCAACCGCTATATGCTCAAGGCGAGCGGGCTGAGCAAAGGTGACTATAAGGTTAAATGGGGGCAGTGGGAAAAGACATACAGCTCCGAGCAGCTCGCCGACGGCGTCAACCTTGCGGCAGACTACGTCAGCAATCCTTTCTGCGAGCCGTTCAGAAATGTTCTTGAAGCGGTCAAGCGCAAGCAGGAGTACGAAACCACACAAATCAAGAGCCTTTTTCATGGCGACGAAGGCAAGGCCGATATGGAGGCAACCGTCGCGCTGACAGAGAAAGTACACGATAAACTCGCACGCGAGCTCGCGGATAGTTTCAAGCCTGTTGACCATACAATCACGATAACGGCGTTATAATCTGCCCGATATGCGGATGATTTTCAAACGCGCTCCAAAGTAAAAACAAAAGCACCCGTCAAAAATGACGGGTGTTTTTATTTTTCAGTCCTGACGTATGCCGATTCCGATATTGTTGCCAACAAGTCTTTGAGCCCCACCGCTGGGTTTATTGAGGGTAACAGGTGTTTCCTCTTCGCCTATCCATACGAGCGATGAGGAGCCGCCGCCATCAAGGTTGATTCCATCGTAAGCTCCGATTTTGAGAAGCCATTCGGCGGTTTCCTTCAAATTAGCGCCGTCTGAATAGCCCTTTTGCCGGCCGTCAATGACAACAAAGTACAAATAGCGGCCGTCCTTTGATGTGCCGGCGGCCGTGCGGGGATGTCTCACGGCATCATCAGGCTCCTCGATAAGATTAGTGCCCTTTTTCAGAAGGACAGGCCCACCTGTTACGGCGTTGTAAGCGTTTTTCATCAGAGCCGGCATTTCGTCAGAATCACACCGGCTGAAACTTACCTTATTGTCCTTGGTTATCATCATTACCGCGCTGCCCTGAACAGGCACTTCAGCAACCCCCGAATCCTCTGCAATTTGTAAATTTTCTGAAACCAGCCTGCCTGATGATACGGCATATCCGAGCAGGTCAACGGGCTGAACATCTTTCGAGCAACAGGGATTGAAAAAATTCGCGTTCACGGCAAGCGCGAGTTTGTACTGTGTGAGAAAGGCACCCGTTGTTTGAGTGTCCGTCTCAAAAGGTCTCTCACCATTATCCGGAGTCGTGAAAAAGTATAGCGATTTATCTTGCAGATCCACACGAACCGCATAAACTGCCTGCAAAACAGGCTCCTGCGATTTGTACATAATAAAATCAATCCCGCGGCACAGCCTGCTCCACTGCTGCACATCAGATGCAAAGCTCAAGCTCCGGAGCGCAATCAAGACAATGACAAAGATTCTTTTCATTTCATACTCTTCTGCTTATGGGCTGACAACCAGCTCAACCTGCAAACCCTCTTCCGGCATGGCGAGCATATTGGTTACGCTGTACCGAAGCTTTGCTGGTTTGCCGTCTTCGGGAAGCCTTGTCTTAAATATCTTGCTGGACTGCGCCGGAATACTCATGGATTTGGGCGATGTTTTGCCGAGAGCAGTCAATTCAAGGTCGATAAGGCCTTTGTTCTCAACCTCAAAGAAAGCAACACCATCTTTGACGCAGTGAGCCTTGGCTACAGAAACCAGGCTGTCAAAGAGAGGCGCAAGTGTATCCTTTGAGCCGATGAGGCTGTTGTTATACCAGGCAACTGTGCGGCGGGCTTTGAGAGCTTCCTTAATTGATTCGACCGTTCGCTCCTTAGCAAACACAAGCGTAAGCGTGCGGTGTTTATCGGCGATGTAGTTGTAATGAATGGACGGCTCGTGAATATCGGAATTGCCAATTAAAGTCATATTTTTCTCAAGGCACCACTTATGCGCGTTCGGGTAATATACCCTGCCGTTGGCCACTTCCATACCGTGGAGCCAGCCGTTATCGTACATGGTTGTCTGCACTTCTTTCCAGTCGCCCTTTTCCTTGCCCTTCCACTCATGGTGGTTCCAGAACACAAAGGCGCTTTGTTTGTTGGCACCCTCGATAGAATCAAGAAACTCGGGTGTATCAAGGGGGTTGATGTCATTGAGGTAAATAGCGTTGTAATGTCCGGGAGGGGTGCTGCGGGTAATCTCGGCCGCTCTTACCAGAAGGACATTTTTCTCCCTGGCCCTTTCCTTCACGATCTCAAACGGGCGATTGTGATTAGTGGGAATATCATCCTTATGCGGCTGATACTCGACATGATCGCTGATGACAATCATGTCAATACCTTCTCTCTCGGCTTCGTCCACCCTTACCGTCGGCCAGACGAGCCCGTCGGAGAAAACTGTGTGCATGTGAAAATCACAAATAAGAGTCTTATAATCTGTCGTATCGGGAAAGTAGTTGCCGGCAAAAACCGAAACGGTCAAAAGTAGCAGAATGATCGCGGTGTTCAAAAATATTTTCATTACAGTTTCTTTCGTATTGCTGATGTGTGATTATTCAGTTATATATATCTTACTCTCTGAACCAGTCCATTTCAACCTTAATCCTGCCGCCGTTACCCGGTGCTTTTCCTTCAAAGCTTGTATCCAGGTCGGAGATGATGAATGTGAACTCGGCCCCTGAACTTGCCGGGCAGCTGATCCAGTCGAAATCACTGGATTTAATAAAACCTTCCTTTACCACCGCGCCGTCAGCGGTAACAAGCTTGTACGTAACGCCTTTATCTCCGGCGTTGTCCGCGGCATGCCCCACACCAACCTTGAGTACGGCCTTGCCCGTGTTGAATTCGGGGATGCAGACTGCGTATTCCAGATACCTCGTTTCTTCAGACTTAACTGTCCAGGGAAGCTCATTAAGGAGAGTTTTTGAGAAATGATTCGCCTTCGGGTCGATCACCTCTTCAACAGGTATCGCCGCGACATGAAAATCATCGCCTCGGACGGTTATGAGATCGAAATGATGGAATACGCCGTCATAACGGCTCAATTTATCACCTGGGACGTTAGCGCCGGTAGTAGCGAGAGTATAATACTCAATCCCGTCTTTCTTGCCGTCAAACTTCATTCTGTGAGTATGACCGGCGAAGCATGCCGAAACATTGCCGGCTTGTGCGAGCAACTTGTGCACCTTCTGCCAGTCATCACCGTAATTGTCTTCCGTCCAGCGGGGATGGTGCAGAAAAAGGAACACATGCTTCGCTTCTTTTGCACGCTTTAGAATGTCCTCAAGAAACCTCATCTGCTCCTCACTCATCTGCTGGCACTCAGGCTTTTTGAAATTCTTTTCGCCGGTTTCTTCGTCGCCCTCGTCCGAAAAAAGCGCCACAAACCAGCAGTTTTTGTGTTCAAAAGCATACCAGAGTGGAGCGAAGTTTTCCTCGAATTTGCTTTCGTTTTCACCTTCAGGACGCTTACCTTCTTCGCCGCGCCAGTAAATATCGTGATTGCCGGCAACGGGGAACCAGGGCATTTCAAGCTTGCTCATAACCTTCTTGTAGTCGTGCATCTGGGCAATCCACTGCTCGCCGGAGTTATAGCCCTGAACCAGATCACCGATAGTCATGACAAGGTCGGGGGAGATCGTATTAACCTCACTCACAGCCCTTTCAAGAATCGGAAGCCCCGAATCTCTGCCGCTGGTTCTGTCGCCAAAGACTGCGAAGCTAAAGCTCTCTTCATCCGAGGGGGCAGTAAGCTTGACATTCGATGAACGGTCCGTTTTAATGAAACGTTCGGTATCAGCTGCCTGAGCAATTACCGCGATCAGGCACAACAATGTAAAATGTATTGTCTTCATTAACTTCTCTCAGTAATATAGTTATCTGATTACTCTGCTGAGCGCTTCTTCGGGTGTGTTGCCCATGAAAGCACTCTGCGTGCCGTTGCCGTAGCCGCCGGTATAGTTGAACACTTTCAGATCTTCGCCGGTACTTTGCTTTATCGGCTCCACATGCCCGTCGAGCCAGAGCGTGTTCGAATAGCCCTTTTGTTTGGGGCTCCATGGCTCTTCAGATTCAACCGCCCTTGAGCTCCTTGAATGCCTGAAACATTCCACAATCGCATCTGGAAGCGAGTCGCGGTTTCTCCACTGCGTAAGATTGTATGATTCACCTGGCTTTACCATAAACATATCGCCGTTATTATCAAGCTTCTGCTCAAAATGGTCCTGCATAACAATCACTTCACCAGGGCGTTTCACTCTTGAGATATACCTGTTTGATACGAATCCGTTGAAGCCGTAATGCGCCCAGTTGTACACCTCGATGGTGTCATCTGCCTCGTTCCAAGTTTGAAGTTTGTAGCGTGAGGTAGGGCAGTGGAACACATCTCTGTTCTTGAGATAAGGGAAATACGCGACACCCCAATATGCGTAGGTGCTGTTCTGCGGCATCAATTTGTTCCTGGTATTCGGTACATACCAGTATCCTCTGTTAGGGCCCCAGTGTGAAACGTATCGGTTGTCTTGCAGGTACGCCTCAAAGCCCACACCGAAAGATCTCTGATGCGCCGCACAGACAATCTTCTGCCCTGCCTGCCTTGCCCTGCCCAGAGCCGGCATCAGGATGGCCATCAGCATTGCGATAATTGATATAACTACCAACAACTCAATAAGCGTAAACGCACTTTTATTCTTCTTGTTCATTTTTATCCGTTAAAATAAAATACAAATTACTTTTCAGTCATCTTTTCTTTAAGCCACTTCGGCCTGTTTGTCGTAATTCCTTTTACACCTAATGCGGAGAGTCTTTCAGCCTCTTCAGGCGAATCAACTGTCCAGCAATATATCGGCACGTTTTTTCTTTTTGCGACACGCATAAAATCGGCAGTAATACCGGCACTGTGCAGGTCGAGCCCGTCAAGCTTATTCTCAATTGATTTATCAAGCAGTTCTTCAGAATACGGCAGATATCGTCCTGAATCATTTTTCTTTGAGCTTGCCAGCCAGTAAACCGGCACTCCCTTAACGGCTTTCTTCGTTTCACAGCACACATCAAAGTTAAAGCTGATAACGGAGATCTGCTTGATTTTACCGCTTTTTTCTACCGCCTCTTTGAGAACAGGTACAATATCCTTGCCGCATTTCACTTCTATATAGAGCCTTTTACCTTTCGGTATCGAAGCGACAACTTCTTCGAGAAAAGGAATCCTTTCTCCTGCGTATTTCTCATCCTTGAAGCTGCCCACATCAACAGTGCGCAGGGTTGAGGAGTCTGTTTCGGCGACGGCGTAATCCGCATTACCGGTTCGTTTTGTTGTTTTGTCGTGCAGGGTTACGATTCTGCCGTCTCCGGACAGATACACATCAATCTCAATCGCGTCCGTGCCGAGCTCCCAGGCAAGCATCACTGAAGCCATAGTGTTCTCGGGGGCAAGAAATGATGCACCGCGATGAGCTATGATTTCCGGCAAACCCGCAAAAGTGATTGCGGCTGTGCAGATCAGAAAAAGAGCTGTTGTTCCAACTTTCATTATTTTCATCAGTTTTTTCTTTTCAGAAACAGGTGCGCCTGTAAAGACGCACCCGTGTATAAATAAGGGATTATTGTCATTTGAGCCAGGAAGAAGCGAACTCAATCAGGTCAAATGTATTGATGGCATTATCGCCGTTGAGATCCCAGTCCGCATTGAACTTATCATCACCGGCGACACTGTTCCAGCTCGCGGCAAATGAACCGAAGTCTGCAAACGTGAGAGCGGCAGCGAAAGTATTCTCGAACGTCCAGGTTCTGTCGAACGGAATGAATGCAAGTTCAAACGCCGTATCGGAGAGGTTCTGAACGTCAGCGCCGAGCTCGTAAGCTGAAACGACAAAGCTGTCGCCATCGGCTTCATAACTCATGCGTACGTGCTTGGGTTCGTCAAAGCTGTTTGTGTCGCAGCTGTTCAGCAGAAGCATACCGGTTGCAGGTGTTGCGCCTGGGATTGTTACGCGGTACGAGCCCGTTGAGGTCTTTGAAACAGTGAACTCACCGTTTGCCTTTTCCGTTGTACCTGCTGCGTTAACCTGCGCGACAATAAATTCTTTGCTTCCGTAAGGCAGGTAGAGGTAGCCGAACTCATCGTCTTCAAATCCGAACACCTGGGCGTTGTCTCGGGTTACAAGCCTCCAGCCGGTATTGTCAGCATTTCTGCTGATGCAGGCAGTTTTGTCGTCGTTACACTGAATAGTTACAAACAATGCGCCCTGCTCGGGAGTAACGCCTGCAAGTTTGATTTCGTGGTCGCCGGCAAGGGAACCCGCAGTTACAGTCACCGCGGGGCCGTCTGATGCCTCAACGGCATCGTCAATGTTGATATGACCGCCGGCATATCCGCCGTTGAAGGGCAGCCATACCGCCGCAAAATTGGCGTTACATTCCGCGGCATCCGTCTGTGCCTTATGCAGAGTAAGCCCGGCACCGCCATACATACATGTGCGGTCAGCGGAGAATGTGGCCATAAAGGTGGATCCTTCATCTGTACGGAAAGCCTCACGAGCAGTTACCATCATAATGCCCTCTTCAATCGGCATCTGGAAACCGCAGCGCGCCATACCGAAATCACCTCTGTCGCTGTGGTCGGCTGTGAGGTAGTTACGTCCGGCAATTCTATGGATTTCCCCAACCTCAGTACTTGCATTGGAGGTTACAACAAAGTCGCCGGCAGAGATTTCAGACTCATTGAATATCCTGTTCGGGCCCGGCGCCGCGGGAGCGTCAGCAAACGGGATGAACGCGAACACGAAGCCGACATCCTTATATTTATTGCTCTGCAGGCCGCCATTGGGCAGGTCGCGCGTCTGAATAATCCACGCCTCGCCATCCGGCTCATAAGTCATAGTGTTATCAGCCGCGTAAGTGCCTGTACCCTGTGTAAGAAGCAGTGCGCCTGTTTCGGGGCTGTGGCCTTCAATAGTCAGGCGGTAGGTGCCGTTTGCCTCGTGGTAAACACGGAAGTTTTCGGTACCGTTTCTGATGCCGCCTCTGCCCGATACAACGCCCGCAGCGATACCCGGGGTCTCATAAGGAATGTAAACTATATTGAACGGGTCTTCTTCTCCGGTTGAGAGGCCGTTAGCGCCGTTATCCTTGGTAAAGATTGACCAACCCTCGCCGTCGGATGTCGGAGCAGCTGCTGAGTAGTTGTCTTCGTTCTTTCCGCCACAGGCCAGCAAAACGCCATCGCGGATGCTGTTTATGCCGTCAAGCGTAAGTTTCCAGATGCCATCCTGCTCGGGGAAATCCGCGGATCCGGCATAAAATCGCGGTATTATAACGCTGTCGTACATAATGTCTTTGAGCTCATCGTGGAGAGTGATCTGACCGCCACTGATAACCATTGAAAGCGCAAGATTATTGGTCCAGTTTGATCCATGAGCACCGATCCAACCCTGTTCAAAGGGGAAGTATGCGGCAGAAACATTTACGTTTTCTTCGTGGCCGCCAGCATACAATACGGTGCTGTCCATATACATGCGAGATGTCGTGAAAGTGGCGATCCAATTGTTACCGCTGCCGTAGCCGATCGCGGGCGAGCTGACGTGCGAATAGCCGGAATGCTCATAGTGGTCGGCGTTCATACGCTCATTTTCGGCAATTGTGGCAATATAAATGCCGTTGATGGCATCATCATAAGGGTTCTCACCGACCTTTATCGCAATGTCGCCACGGTTGCTTCCGCCCTCGGTTGCGTTCGGGTCGTTCATGAAGAAAAGAGGCGTGCTCTGTTCGTAGGGAATGAACGCAAGTATATCTGTGGGCTCATTATCAGGGCTGTACTGCTCAACCGTAATGTTGGCCGCCTGAACCGTCGGGATAGTTGTACTTTCGCGCGACATAACGCTCTCGAAACGTGCCGCAAAATCGAGGTCAATGCTGAACTCGCTGCTTTCGTCTGTCATGTACGCGTTGAGAGTGGGAGAATATGTCTTCACGTTAATCTTGCCATTAACAAGGTCAAGCTCGATCAGACGCATATAGCCGTTGCCGCCGTTATCAAGTGCCTGATAGTCCTGGCAGAGCTGAACAACGTCCTTGCCGTAAACATTTTGAGAAACGAGAACCGCTTCACCGTCATCGCCGGTCATTTCGGTTTCATCTCCGGAGTGATGGCCATTGAGCACGAGAAAGATCTGGTCGTTGTTGGCAACGAACTTCTGCCACTGCCCCAGCCCCGAATTGCAGCCGACTTGATTGTAGCTCAAGCCTGAATAGAGGGGAAGGAAAGGTTCGTTGGGGTCTTCCATATCGGAGAGATAGGCGTGGGTTGAATAGATGGCCGGCATTGTGGGATACTCATCAAGAACGTCCTGCGCCCACTTCAACTCTTCATCATCAGGAAAGACGGGGAGGTTGAGGTGAAGCCATTCTTTTTCGCCTGCCGTAAATATCTGATAATGACACCAGCCCTTTCTGTCGCTGCCGCCGTACCAGTTGTAATTCTCGTAACGTTGCGGGCCGAAGAAATAGAGATATTCCGCGGCGCCATCATATCTTTCGTGAGGCGTGTGTAAGTCATGGTTGCCGAGAGTAACCGAGTAAGGCAGGACGCCATCGAGAATGTCGATAGCGGCATCAGCGTTTACCCACTGGTTCGGATCGCTACCGCCGTTATTAACAATATCGCCGAGTTGCGTGAGAAATGCAATGTTCTCGGCCTCTTTATTGTCGGCGACCCATTGTGTCTGGGCGGCGAATGTCTCGGGGTAGTTACGTGAATAGTGCTGCGTGTCGGGCAGTACAGCAATTTTGAACGATTGTCCCGGCGAGCTTGCGAACGTCCAAGCATTCACCGAAAGTAAAAGTGCCAGTGCGGATGTAAACAGTTTCTTTTTCATTTTTTTCCTTCCAGTTAAGTAATTGAGTTTTAGAGTTGCTGTCATAAGCAAAATGATATGTATCACTGTAAGGCGAATGCGATAAAAAAAACAGTATTTCGTTAATAGTGTGTGCAGTTTCTGTCAGTCGTAACAGGTCGCTGACAAACTCTGCGCAAAAGCTGCCGGAGAACCCATACAAAAAAACAGGGCAGGTTACGACAACCTGCCCTGTTTTACAAATCAACGGATTTTGTAAGATGTTTTTATGCTTCCTACTGCTGTGGGCTAAGGCGGTATAGACCGGCCTGATGATATTTCAAAGCAACGCCGAACTCTCCCTCAAAGACACCAACGTCTTTCTTCTCCCAGAGGTCTCTCACCTTTACTTTGTCGCCAAGGCCAAGCTCGGAAAAAGCAACCGACACTTCACTTGATTCCGGCTTCTCCGCGCTAACATTCTCCGCAAGCACACCAAACCTGATGGAGCCTTGATTTGTAGTGAGAGCGCCGATTGCGCTGAAGGTGTCGTAGCCCTCGGGAATATCGTAAACGATAGTGGATTCGGCGTGTGTACCGATTCCCTCAACGCTCTTCCCACCCACCTCAAGCGGCTTGTCTTCGCAAGTTCTGTTTACCATGGGCCTGCCCCAGCCGGCGGTTGCAGAGGTCCATTTGAGATCTGTCAGACTCAGAGTGCCTTTAGCGCCTGTAAGCAAGGGGTTCACCCATACGGCGTGATCCCAGCTGAAGTTGTCATCGGCGTTGCTCACGGCAAGCGTCAGCCGGCTCTTGCCCTTGATGGAAACTGCAATGCCCACAGTATTTCTGCCGGCATCCAGAAGCGGGCTTTTATAGGTACAGCTGAAGAAATCGGCATCCTCATTCTCGCTCTGCGCGTTGAACAGCGCCACATACTTATCACTGCTGCCTAACACGTCCGCCGCCCAGACAATCAGGTTGTTATCACGCGAAATCTGGCGGTTGTTCTCACTGGCCTGATTGACCGCAAGCACCTCGCTGTTGGCAAGCAGATTCACGGTAAACTCGTCGAGACGCGTCATATCGCCGCCGAAGATAAGCGGTGAGCGTGCGATACACCAGAGGCTCATGCAAAGCCGCTGTTCATTTTTCGTGAAGCGTGTGGGGCGGCCGAATTCCACGAAGCCGAACGGCAGCATATCCGCATCCGGCCATGCGCCCTGCGCGCGGTACTGCGACCATTTTTCGAGCCTGCCGAACATATTGCGCAAAGGTAGCCAGCGGTCCCAGAAGTCGTCCGAGATACGCCACATATTCGCATAGTTCATAACGTGGCTGCCACGCTCAATCGGCGTATCACCGGGAGAGAGGCTCAGCACAATCGGTCGCCCTGTTTTGTCTATTGCCTTGCGTATAGCTTCGATCTCGGCCTTCTGAACATCATCATAGGGGCGGGAGATATCGTCCACTTTCACAAAATCCACGCCCCACGATGCGTACAGCGCAAAGATGGAATCGTAGTATTCCTGCGCACCCTGCCTGCTCATATCCACGCCGTACATATCGGGATTCCACGGGCAGGTGTGGTTTGTCAGGGCAATATCTGCGGCCTTCGCTGCTGTGCCGATAATGGGCATATTCTGCTTTACTGCCTGCCTTGAGATGCCGCGCATGATATGGATACCGAACTTGAGCCCCTTTGAGTGTACGTAGTCTGCGAGCGGCTTGAAGCCCGCTCCCTCTGCGGCGGAGGGGAATTTCGTAAGCGCGGGAGTGAGCCTGCTGTACTCATCCATCTGGAGCGGCGCACCCTCCTGGTAAACATGGCCCTTAGCGTTCGGCTCATACCACTGAATATCGACTGTGAGGTATTGCCAGCCGTTCGGCAACAGTTTTTCGGCCATAGCATCGGCCTGTTGCATTATCTGCTCTTCGGTAACTGTCGTACCGAAAATATCCCAGCTGTTCCAGCCCATAGGGGGTGTTGGCGCATTGGTGCGGTAGGCGAGGTTCGGAGCGGCCGCGGCAACCACAGCCGGCAGCAGCGCAAACATAATTCTTCTGAGCATAATCATCCTTTCTCTAATTACTGACAATATCTAACCGTCCGGCTCGGGCTATACTCAAACCGGTTTGTTCAAGTGTAAGTAATTTGGCTGATTTGACAAATAATTCCAGCTCTCTCGCTGTCTAATTTTGGATGTATGTGCCCTGAGGAATACTTAGCTTCAATATGCCTGAATGATACTTCTGATTGCGTCTTCCTGCCCCGTTATCGAGCGGTAGAGATTGATGTGATTCATCGCGCGGCGAAGGTTGTGCTTGGGGTCTCTGGTTTTGAAATAGACATCGCCGCGAAGATAGTCCGAAAGATAACGTGCCACAAGCATAAGCGTAATGAGCTTTATGCCGTCAGCGAGGTGTTCTATTTCCTTTTCGGTGAGGATATTGGCGGTTGCATCGCGGTAGCCGCGATGGATATGCCTGAAGCGCTCCAGCTCAAAGCTTGCTTTTGCGAAATCACCCTCTTCCTCGTTTACCGTATTCGCCGCAGAGCGGACAAGGTCGCCGAAATCAAACAGCGCCGAACCACCCATAACAGTATCAAGGTCAATCACGCAGAGCGGTTCCGCACTACCCTTCTTGAAGATGACGTTGCTTATCTTTGTATCGTTGTGAGTGATGCGCAGTGGCAGGCGGCCTGAATCGATAAGCTGCTGAATCTCCGTAAGCACGCTCTGGCGCTCAAACACAAAATCCACTTCCTCACGCACCGCGCTCACTCGGCCGAGCCGGTCCTCACTGACCGCTTCCTGAAGCTGTGCCAGTCGTATGCGGCCGTTGTGAAAATCGGGTATGGTCTCGTGCATATCGCAGGGGAGTGTGTCGAGAGTGGCTAAGAATGAACCGAACGCAAAAGCCGCACCGTAAAGATACTCGGGGGCGGAGATTGCTTCGTAGGTTGTGCCTTCTATAAACTGATGACAACGCCAGAAATTGCCGCCGGCATCTATGTGGTAATGTGAGCCGTTAAGTGTCTTGTAAACGTTGAGAACGCGCTGCTCAATATCACTGCTGCCGCTGATTATGAGCGCCTCGCGGTGGTGTTGTACTACACGTACGATATTGCTCATCATCGCCTCAGGAGCCCTGAACACATTCGTGTTAACGCGCTGGAGTATGTACTCCAGCTGCCTGCCGCCGGAGCCGGCGGTTATGCGCCAGGTATCGTTGATGTTGCCGCAGGAAAGCTCAACGGCCCGCTCGAAGTCACCGGGAACATCAAAACATTGGAAGGCGTCTTTGATTTTGTTTAACAAATCTTACTCTGCTGAAAAGCAAAAGGCGACCGCCCGTTACGGGAGTCGCCTTGTTTTATTCGGGTCGATCGAAACCGACAGTCTTATCAGGCCTCGGGGCAGTCGATATGTACCTTCTTGCCCTGGAACCTTACAACGCCTTCTTTAAGAGCAAAGAGGGTGTAGTCGTTGCCGAGACCGACATTAAAGCCCGGGTGGAACTTCGTGCCAACCTGACGAACGATAATTGAACCGGCCTTTGCCTTCTGGCCGCCATATAGCTTAACGCCGCGGTACTGCGGGTTGCTGTCGCGACCGTTCCTTGAAGAACCCTGTCCTTTTTTATGTGCCATGTATAAATCCTCGCGTCAAATTATCAACAATTACATTCTGCGTTAGTTTAAGAACAACGCATTTTAGCGTTAAAGGGGCGGTTGTCCAGCTTTTTCACGTAAAATTTACGTTTTTTCAAGCTTCATTGCTCGTCCACGTGTAAAAACGCAGGCACCTGTCTCGGCCGCCCCGCTTCGTCTATGCAGGCAAGGATTGTGTTGCCCTCGCAGACGGTCTGATTCGTCTCGGCACGATACAGGCGGTAGCTGTGTTCGATTCTCGCGCGAGTTACCTTTGTACACTCCACTTCCATCGTCAGCTTCTCATCGTAGAACGCAGGCGAGCGATATTTCACATTCAGCTCGGCGACAACCATGCGGCAACCGTTTTTTTCAAGCTCTGCGTACGCCATGCCGTTGGCACGAAGCAGCTCGGTACGAGCGATTTCAAAGTAAACAGGGTATGTGCAGTGATGCACGATACCTCCCTGATCGGTCTCGTTGTAGCGAGGCACGATCTCGATCTCGATTTTGGGCTTGTAAATTTTATCAGGGAACATAATAATATGCGTTTTTAGATAATAAACGCTGGCACAGCGCCGGCTAAGCCGGAAAGGATAAGGAAAATGACCGAAAAATCAAACAATACGATGTATAAATGCCGCAAATGTGCCACCGCAATTGAGCTGCCATCTAAAAACAAGTTTTTCCCATTTTGCAGCGAACGTTGCAAACTTGCCGACCTGAACGGCTGGTTGGAAGAAGATTACAAGGTAATCGCCAGACCGGAAGATGAGATACTTGACGACTGACGACACTTTAGCCACACAAGCGGAGTTTGTATTGATTAACCACTAAGCGCGCGAAGCACACGAAGATTATAGAGCGGAGGTGCACAAGCGCCCTGCCAATCGGACGAAACCACAAATAATACTAAGTAAACAAAGCCCACCGCAACGCGCCTTTCCTGCACTAACTCATTACTGCCGATAGGTTTATATGTTTGATACGGAGTTCACGGAGGTACGGAGATTTTTAAATCTTAAACATGAAATTTTAAATTGCTTCGCTTTCGTGCTTTTCGTGTTTTTGCCGTTCCGTTGCAACTGCGTTGTCGTAAGCTGAAAAACAAAACCACAATACGCCGGTTCTCACACAAGGTGAAGGCTCCGAGCGCTATTTTACGTCAAAAAATTGCGTTGAGAGCCAAGTTTATATCGCATTCTGATTTAATATCTGTATCATATAGATTATCCGGCCTCCCAAAGCGAGGCGGATAAAGGGTAACAGAAAGGTGTATCAATGTTGTACTACAAAAGAGGTTCCAGGGACGACTCGCTCTCAGCGGCCGATTTAAGATCCGGCCTGGCAGAGGCTCTGGAACATTTTACAGATTGCAGGAAGGTGCTGGCAATACCGCCGGACGCGACGCGTTTTCACAGCCGCGCGGGCCTGCTCACAGAATACGCATGGGAGATTCTCGGCGACAGGCTCACAGACGTCCTGCCGGCGCTCGGCACCCACGCCCCTATGACCAACAGCGAGATCAGCAGAATGTTCGGCAGGATGCCGCACGAGCTGTTTCGCGTACACAACTGGCGCAGCGACCTGAAAACTCTCGGCATCGTTCCGGGTGAATATGTCAGCGAAGTGAGCGGAGGGAAGGTCAGCTTTGACTGGCCCGCGCAGGTCAACAGCCTGCTCTCGGGCGGCGGATTCGACCTCATACTCTCGGTCGGGCAGGTTGTGCCGCACGAAGTGATAGGCATGGCCAACTACAACAAAAACATCTTCGTCGGCACCGGCGGCTCCGAAGGCATCAACAAGAGCCACTTCCTCGGCGCCGCGTACGGCATGGAACGGATTATGGGCCGCGCCGACAGCCCCGTGAGAAAGGTGCTCAACTACGCCAGCGACAACTTCATGGACTCATTGCCACCAATCCTCTATGTACAGACTGTCATCGAGGGCACCGATAACGGGCAGGTTGTTCGCGGGATGTTTATCGGCGATGATATTGAATGCTACGAGCTCGCCGCGGCGCTTTCGCTTGAAGTCAATTTTCAAATGCTCGATGAGCCGCTGAAGAAATGCGTTGTTTACCTTGAGCCCGATGAGTTCAAAAGCACGTGGCTGGGCAATAAGAGCATCTATCGCACGCGTATGGCAATGGCCGATGACGGCGAGCTGATTGTGCTTGCTCCGGGTGTGAAGGAGTTCGGGGAAGACAAAGAAATCGACCGGCTTATAAGAAAGTACGGGTACGTAGGCTCAGAGAAGGTGCTTAAGCTCATTGAGAGTGAGCCCGAGCTCGCCGGCAACCTCAGCGCCGCGGCGCACCTGATCCACGGCTCAAGCGAGGGCAGGTTCAAAATTACCTACTGCACCGGCGGCCTCACGCGCGAAGAAGTTGAATCGGTAAACTTCGCCTTCGCAGACCTCGAAGAAATGACAAAGCTCTACGACCCCGAGAAGCTCAAAGACGGCTATAACCGCGTTGGCGGCGAAGAGATTTTCTACATCTCAAACCCCGCGCTCGGGCTCTGGGCTTGGCGCAACAGATTTGAAAAATAAATTAAGGAAACACAATATGGCTTCAACTTCACAAAAGAAATACGCCCTTCTCATCCCCACGAGCATGGGGCTGCGGCTCACTCCCGCGGGCTCCCAGCCCTTTCATTGTAGCGACACATTCAAGATGCAGGCGACAAGCGCCGAAAGCAATGTTGCAAGCGTTGCCTCATATCTGGGGCTGCCGGTCAAGGTGCTGACGGCTTTCGTAAAGGGGAGCCCCGTTTCGCATTTCATCAAGGACAACATCAAGAGCCGCAGGATGGATTTTGAAGCGCCTGAATTCGACCAAGCCGGCCCCTGGGGCTACCGCCACCAGATAAACATGGCCGACAGCGGCTGGGGATCAAGAGGGCCGAGGGTGCAGAACGACAGAGCGGGGGAAGTCGGGCGGGAGCTTTCAAGCGAGCATTTCGACCTGGACAGGATTTTCGCGCAGGAAGGCGTTGAAATCGTTCACCTTTCGGGCCTTATCGCCGCGCTTTCACCCAAGACAAGCCAGTTCTGCCTCGACATAGCAAGGATAGCCAAAGCGAACGGCTCGCGCATTTCCTTTGACCTCAACCACAGAGCAAGCTTCTGGAAAGGTAGAGAAAAAGAACTCTCCGCGGCTTTCGCTGAAATAGCGTCCCTGAGCGACATCCTCATCGGCAACGAAGAGGACTTCCAGCTCTGCCTCGGCATTGAAGGCCCCGAATCGGGAGGAAAAGGTCTTGAGGAGAAGATAGACGGCTTCAAAGAGATGATCGGCCGCGTTCAGAAGGCCTTTCCCAACGCAACATACTTCGCCACAACGCTGCGTGAGGTCATCTCGGCGAACCTGCATATGTGGGGCGCCGTCGTAACAGACTCAAAAGATTGGGAAGTTATAATGCCACGCGAGATTGGCGTTCTTGACCGCATCGGCGGCGGCGATGGATTCGTCGGCGGCCTGCTTTACGGCATACTTAAAGGCTGGGACGTGCAGAAATGCGCAAGATTCGGCTGGGCAAGCGGTGCACTGGCCGCGACAATGCTCACTGATTACGCTCAGCCCGCCGATGAAGACCAGCTTTGGAGCATCTGGGCAGGAAATGCCAGAGTAAAACGATAACCGGATAGACACAATCTTAAAACCCTTATAATACGGAGCAAAATAACAAATGGCACAAGCAGATATTGCAGTAATCGGTTTGGCAGTGATGGGGGAAAACCTCATCCTCAATATGGAAAGCAAGGGCTTCACAGTAGCCTGTTACAATCGCACGACAAGCGTTGTGGATAAATTCATCAAAGGCCGTGCGAGCGGCAAGAACATCATCGGCTGCCACAGCCCGGAAGAGCTGGTTGCAAGCCTGACAAGCCCGCGCAAGGTGATGATAATGGTCAAGGCGGGAAAGCCCGTTGATATGGTCATCGAGCAACTTCTCCCACTCCTCGACGACGGCGACATCATCATCGACGGCGGCAACAGCCACTTCCCCGACACAATTCGCCGCACAGAATACGTTGAGAGCAAAGGCAAGCTCTTCATCGGCACGGGCGTTTCAGGCGGCGAAGAAGGCGCGCTTCTCGGCCCGTCGATTATGCCCGGCGGTTCGCCTGCCGCCTGGGAAACCGTGAAGCCTATATTCCAGAAGATTTCCGCACACACCGGCTCCGGCGAACCATGTTGCGAGTGGGTAGGCGAGAACGGCGCAGGGCACTTCGTGAAGATGGTGCACAACGGCATCGAATACGGCGATATGCAGATGATCTGCGAAACATACCAGCTGATGAAGCAGGGGCTCGGCATGAGCAACGAAGAGATGTACGAAGTGTTCAAGGAATGGAACGAAGGCGAGCTTGATTCGTACCTCATCGAAATCACCCGCGACATCCTCAAATACCGCGACGAAGACGGAAACGCTGTTGTTGATATGATTCTCGACACCGCCGGCCAGAAAGGCACGGGCAAATGGACGGCCGAAGCCGCGCTCGACAGCGGCCAGCCGCTAACGCTCGTTACCGAGGCCGTTTTCGCGCGTTGCCTCTCGGCGCTCAAAGACGAGCGCGTTAAAGCGGCGAAGATTCTCAGCGGCCCCGAAAAGAAGTATAAAGGCGATAAGACGGCTCTCGTTGCAGACCTCAAGCAGGCGCTGTACGCAAGCAAGATTGTTTCTTACGCACAGGGCTACCAGCTCATGCGCGCAACGGCAAAGGAATACAACTGGAACCTCAACAACGGCAGCATCGCACTGATGTGGCGCGGTGGCTGTATCATCCGCTCGGCGTTCCTGGGCAAGATCAAGGAAGCCTTCGACAACAACCCCGAGCTTGTAAACCTCCTGCTCGACCCGTTCTTCAGGGATGCCGTGGAAAACGCACAGGCAGCCTGGAGGCGCGTTATCGTGGCGGCGGTTGAGCTGGGCATCCCGATGCCGGCCATATCCAGCGCGCTGGCCTATTTCGACGGCTACCGCGCGGAGCGCTTGCCCGCTAATCTGCTTCAGGCCCAAAGAGATTACTTCGGAGCGCACACCTACGAGCGCCTCGATTCACCCCGCGGCGAGTTCTTCCACACCAACTGGACAGGACACGGCGGCACGACGGCAGCAAGAACCTACGTTGTATGATTAACCGAACGGGCCGGCTGCAGAGGCGGCAATCGGCCCGTTTCCTTTTGAAAGATTACCATGACAAGTTTCATATCGGACAATTTTCTACTTCAAACGGAAACAGCCCGCAGGCTTTACCACGATCGCGCAGCAGATATGCCCATCTTCGACTACCACTGCCACCTGCCCCCGAAGCAGATTGCAGATGATGAGAAGTTTGAGAATATCACGCAGGCCTGGCTCTACGGCGATCATTACAAATGGCGCGCCATGCGTACCAACGGCACGCCCGAACGCTTCTGCACGGGCAACGCAAGCGATTGGGAGAAGTTCGAGAAATGGGCGCAGACCGTGCCCCATACGCTTCGCAACCCGCTCTACCACTGGACACATCTTGAGCTGAAACGCTGGTTCGGCATCGATGAACTGCTCTGCCCACAGACAGCTAAGAGCATCTACGAGCGTTGCAACGAGCAGATCCGCAACCATTACAGCGCGCGCGAGTTTATGCGCAAGATGAACGTGGCGGCGGTCTGCACGACTGACGACCCGACAGACTCGCTCGAACATCACGCAAAAATAGCCGCTGACAGCTTTGAGGTGAAAGTATTGCCAACCTGGCGCCCCGACAAGGCGATGGCGGTAGAGAATCTTGACGCGCTCAATCAATGGATTGACAAGCTGGCTTCTCTTGCGGATATGGATGTATTCAGCTTCGAGAGCTATATAAGGGCGCTCGACATCAGACATGCGTTCTTTCACGAAATCGGATGCCGAATCTCGGACAGAGGTCTCGACCGCCCCTACGCCGCAGACTACACTGATAAAGAAGTGAGCGCGATTTTCGATAAGATAAGGGCAAAGCAGGCCCTTTCGACGGATGAAGCAGAAAAGTTTAAATCCGCCGTCCTGCACGAAACCGCCCTGCTCGACCACTCCCGAGGCTGGACAATGCAGCTCCATATCGGCGCACTTAGAAACAACAGCACGCGTATGTTCAACGCGCTCGGCCCCGATACAGGCTTCGACTCCATCGCAGATTACCCGATAGCAGAATCGCTCTCGAAGATGCTCAACCGCCTCGACATGAGCGACAGCCTCCCGAAGACGATTCTGTACAACCTGAACCCCCGCGACAACGAGCTTATGGCCACAATGATCGGCAACTTCCAGGACGGTTCAATCGCCGGCAAGATGCAGTACGGCTCGGGATGGTGGTTCCTCGACCAGAAAGACGGCATGGAAAAGCAGATCGAAGCGCTGAGCAATCTCGGGCTACTGAGCAGGTTTGTCGGCATGCTGACAGACTCACGCAGCCTGCTCTCATATCCCAGGCACGAGTATTTCCGCCGAATCCTCTGCAACATACTCGGCAATGATGCAGAAAACGGGCTTATCCCGCGCGATATGGATCTCCTCGGCGATATGGTCGAAAATATCTCTTTCAACAACGCAAAGAACTACTTCGGCATAGAGCTCTAAACCGGCAAAAAGTGCCATTGCACAAACAATCCAAAGATTGCAATATTAGCGTGGCGCTCGTGAGCCTCCGCTGTTTCATATCACATCTCGTGAACAACGAAACGGCTTTCCGAATCGCGAGGGATATGCATCATCCCTGTAATGATGAATGCCGCTAAATTGCGCGATGAACCTTTTTTTTGCAGAAATCACGACGAAAACGGATATACTTTCAGCAAGCTTGATAATTATGGTTTGAAAGGTAATCCGGCACAATGAAAAGACTGGCTGTTTTAATTTGTTTTACAATTCTGCTTGCCTCATCCGGTGGCGAACTGCTTACAGGCAACTTCACATCTCCAACCTCGCAATCGGGCCCGAGATGCTGGTGGTGGTGGCTCAACGGCAACGTAACAAAAGAAGCAATCACAAAAGACCTCGAAGCTATGGCAGACAAAGGCTTCAGCGGCGCAATGCTTTTCGATGCCGGCGGCGCAGAGCAGCGCGGCAATGCGCAGGTGCCCGAGGGGCCGATGTTCGGCTCGCCCGCCTGGAGAGAGCTTTATCTCCACGCCCTGCACGAGGCGAACAGGCTTGATTTGCAGCTTGGCCTCTCCATTATGAGCGGCTGGAATCTCGGCGGCCCCGGCGTTACAAGCAAATATGCGGCGAAAGTTCTCACGTGGTCAGAGGTTCAGACAACTCCCCGTCAGTCAGTTTCACTTCCCGAACCACCCGCCAGAGACGGTTTTTACAGAGACATCTGCGTACTTGCATACAAAAACAAAACCGATAAAAACGCGGCTGAATTCAGCGCAAGCTCAAGCCAGCGCGGCTACCCTGCCGATGCAGCTTTTGACGGAAACCCCGATACATTCTGGGTAAGCGGCGGCACAGAGCAGGGGCAGGGGCCCACTTCCCAACACCCCGAGTGGCTCAAATTGGAGTTTGCAGGCAAAAAAACGATCAGCGGCATCAAAATCGAAGGCAGGCAGGGATACGGAGCAAAGAGCTGCCGCATTAAGTGCAAAGACACATCCTTTGACATTTCAGTCAAGCTGACGGGCTCGGAAATTTTCTTCGCGCCGCAGGAAACGGCAGAGCTCACAATCCTGGTTACAGAATCTTACGACCCCAAATTCCCTGATAATCCGCGAAATGTTCAAATAGCAGAGTTGACCATGCTCGATGAGAACGGGCGAAAGATTGTTGCACGCAACAGAGTAGTGGCGCCGATTAGAGATCTGGCTCTTAAAAGCGCTTTCAGCGAGATCGGCATGAGCGCACCCGATACGACATTCCTCCTTACCGACCTGCCCGCAACCGCAGGCGAGGAGGATGTTTTCAGCTCAGAGATTATTGACGTATCCGACAAATTGCAGCCGGATGGCTCGCTCGACTGGAACGCCCCGCAAGGCAGCTGGACAATCCTCAGATTCGGCTATACAGTTGCAAACTCACACGTCTCCACATCAAGCGGCAAATGGCAGGGACGAGTAATCGATCACCTCAGCGTAGAGGCGTTTGATGACTACTGGAACAGAAACGTAAGCCCCCTGCTTGAGCTCGCAGGCCCGCTCGCGGGAACCGTCCTGACGCAGCTCGAAACCGACAGCTGGGAATGCGGGGGAATGAACTGGACGCCCGAAATGGAGCGCGAATTCTTCGATTACTGCGGCTACGACATCAAGCAGTATCTGCCCGTAATCGCAGGGAAGATTGTGGACAGCCGCGAGGCGAGTAACGCGTTTCTGGCAGATTTCAGAAAGACCATCGGAAACTGCATCAGCGAAAACCATTACCGGCGTTTCGCCGAAAGAGCAGATGAATACGGCATCGGCATTCAGCCGGAATCCGCTGGCCCGCACGCAGGACCATTTGACGGGCTCAAAAACTACTCCCACAGCAGCATAATGATGAGCGAGTTCTGGGCGCCCTCACCGCACCGCCCCACGCCGCCGCAGAGATTCTTCGTAAAGCAGGCGGCATCCGCCGCGCATATCTACGGCAAACAGCTTGTGGGCGCGGAATCCTTTACCACAATCGGCCGGCACTGGAACGATGTGCTCTGGGCATCACAGTTGCCGAGCATGAACCACGAATTCTGCTCGGGGCTCAACCTCATCTTCTTCCATACATTTACCTGCTCGCCGAAAGAGATGGGGCTGCCCGGCCAGGAATACTTCGCCGGCACCCACATCAACCCGCAGGTAACATGGTGGCCTTATTGCGACGGGTTTATGGACTACATTTCGCGCGTGCAGTACGTCTTGCAGCAGGGAAAATTCCAGGCGGACGCGCTCTACTACTACGGCGACCATGTCCCAAACATATTCGGCCTGAAGGAGTCAGACCCGGCGGGAGTTTTGCCGGGCTACGATTATGATGTAACAAACGAGGATGTTTTATTGCAGCTCTCGGTAGATCAGGCGGGCAATATCGTAACTCCCAGTGGCACAAGCTACAAGTTGCTCGCTTTGCCGGCGCACAGAGTACTCTCAAAAGCAGCGCTGGAGAAGGTTGCGGAGCTGCTGCACGACGGAGCTACCGTGCTCGGGGAAAAGCCCGAACGGATGGTGAGCCTCTCGGGCGGCAAGGAGGCTCAGGAGTTCTTCAGGAAAACAGCCGCCTCGCTGTGGGACAGGAAAGAAACCGGCAAAGGCAAGCTTATCAGCGGCATGACGACGCATGAATACCTCCAATCGCAAGGCATCGATCCCGATTTCAGCTGCACCCTTCCCGCCAACGCCAACATCGACTATATCCATTACAATATAGACGGCAAAGACGTGTATTTTGTAACCTCGTTCTGCACCGATGCAATCCGCTCGAACTGCACATTCCGCGTAAGCGGCCGGCAGCCACAGATATGGAATCCCGTTACCGGTGAAGTATCAACTGCAACGACATTTTCTCAGAAAGACGGCAAAACCACTCTCCCGCTTGAATTCGGCCCGAACGGTTCGCTCATTGTCGTATTCGATGATGAGATTTCTGAATCCGTTAGCGGCAACGGCAAGCCGAACTTCCCCGCGAAGCGAAGCGTGATGACGATCAAGGGCCCCTGGAGTGTAAACTTCCCGCCTGAGTACGGCGGCTGCGGAGAAGTTGTTTTTAACGCGCTTGCAGACTGGAGAAGTATAAAAGAGAACGCAATCTGCGACTATTCCGGCCCCGCAACGTACAGGACAGCATTCAGCGCAGAGAAAATCACAACCGGCAAACGATATTGGATTGAACTTGCCAATGTTCAGGACGTTGGTATTGCTTCGGTTAAACTTAATGGCAGCGATCTTGGAATAACCTGGATTAAGCCGTTCAGGATAGAAGCGACAGGAGTAATCAAGAACGGTGATAATGAGCTTGAAGTAACAGTGGTAAACAGCTGGCGCAACAGATTGATTTCAGACAGCGCCAAACCCGCAGAGCAGCGCATTACGAATACCAATATCAGGGTTGGCTCGGACTGGAAAAAAGAGCCGGGCGGTCTGCTCGGGCCCGTAAAGCTGCTGGCGGAATAATGGCCGCCATGTTGCAGGCTTCAGCTCAATCGGCTGATTTAGCAGCTTGCTCCGGCAATTTATGTTTTTTGAAGAAGTCCCATATCAGGTCGGTTGCGTCTATCTTTGACGTATTTGAGCCACCCATGCTCCCCGGTAGCAACGATATGCCTCCCGGCCAGATATGTCCGTGCCCCTCGATTTCGCAGTAAACAAACGCCGCGGTTTCAGCGGCTTCGGGTGAGTAGCTGTATAACGTTGCGTTTTCTCTATGCTCGATTACGGGCTCCGCAGCGCAACCGTGCAACTTAGTCCAGGCGTCTATAATTTGCTTGACGGGAGCTTTTTCGCCGTAATACTTTTGCCCCATTTTGACAGGACCGCCCTTTATCGGATTCAGCGGGTCATTCGTTCCAGTAATATACATAACGGGAACTTTCCGTGCGGGGATTTTCTCCTGAAGCCAGTCCGCCCCCGCTACCGGCGCAACGGCCGCTATTCTACCGGAAAGCTCTCTTGCCACTCTGAACGCCATTGAGGCGCCGTTGGAGAAGCCCGTAACGTATATCCTTGAGCTGTCTATATCATCCCGAGACCGCAAGCTGTCTATGAGCCCCGCGAGGAAAGCGATGTCGTCAATGTTTTTTCTCACCGCCCCGATATGCAGTCTGCGTGAGCCATCGTTCCAGGTTTGCGGGTTGCGAGAAAAACTGGCAGGCTTTTCAGGGGAGGGCCTTGTACCCTCTGGATAGACAACCGCAAAGCCTTCCTTTTCTGCTTTTTCGTTCCAGCGGGTTACTCGCATCGCAGATGTCGCCCTTCCGCCACCGCCGTGAAGCATTATTACAACGCCAACAGGCTCGCCGGAATGCTGATTGTCCTGCATATAAAGCTCATAGCTTCTCATTTTATCATCAACTTCAATCTTGATTGTCCTTACAACTGCAACTGCATGAACACAAAGCAAACCTGCAAGTGTAACAATCTTCAGCGGTTTTAAAAACATATTCAATCCCTAAAAGGCAGGATGAAGTAGAGACGCGAAATTTCGCGTCTCTACAATGCGTAAACATATTAAAGCGGCTGTCAGCGCATTGCCTTGAACGCGTTGATCAGGCCGTTTGTAGAAGAATCGTGCGAGGAAACCTTTTCGTTGTCGGCTAGCTCGGGGAGAATCTTGTTGGCAAGCTGCTTGCCCAGCTCCACGCCCCACTGGTCGTAGCTGAAGATGTTCCAGATAGCGCCCTGCACGAAAATCTTGTGCTCATACATAGCCACAAGCGAGCCGAGCGTGCGCGGCGTAATCTTTTTCACGAGGAATGAGTTTGTCGGCCTATTGCCCTCAAACACCTTGAACGGAACAAGCGCGGCGTAGTCTGTTTTGCCGGCCGCTTCAAATTCCGCAACAACCTGCTGCTCGGTTTTGCCCGCCATAAGCGCTTCGGTCTGCGCGAAGTAGTTGCTGAGCAGTTTGGCGTGATGGTCTGCGAGGGGGTTGTGCGACTGCGCAGGCGCGATGAAGTCGCAGGGGATAAGCTTTGTGCCCTGATGAATGAGCTGGTAGAACGCGTGCTGGCCGTTCGTGCCCGGCTCACCCCATACAATCGGCCCGCTCTGGTAAGACAGCGCCTTGCCACTACGGTCAACGCTCTTGCCGTTGCTCTCCATATTGCCCTGCTGGAAGTATGCGGCGAAGCGGTGCAGGTACTGGTCGTACGGCAGGATTGCTTCGGTCTCGGCGCCGAAGAAGTTGTTATACCAGAGTCCAATCAGAGCAAGGATAACGGGGATATTCGCCTCGAACGGAGCCGTCTTGAAATGGCAGTCCATCGCATAAGCGCCGCTGAGAAGTTCGTTGAAGTTGTCGTAGCCGATTGTGCATACGATTGAGAGCCCGATTGCGGACCAGAGCGAGTAGCGCCCGCCGACCCAGTCCCAGAAAACGAACATATTTGCCGTGTCGATACCAAACTTAGAAACTTCCGCCGCATTAGTGGATACTGCGACAAAATGCTTGCTGACAGCTTCCTCCCCCGCTCTGCTTACGAACCAGTCCCTCGCGCTGAACGCGTTGGTCATGGTTTCCTGCGTGGTGAAGGTTTTCGAGGCCACGATAAAGAGAGTTGTCTCGGGGGACAGTTTTTTGAGCGTCTCTGCGATATGGGAGCCGTCCACATTAGACACGAAATGCGGCGTTATATTTTTCCGGTACGGCTTGAGCGCCTCTGTAACCATCACTGGTCCCAGATCCGAACCGCCGATGCCGATATTCACAACGTCCGTAATCGCCTTGCCTGTGTAGCCGGTCCAGCTGCCGCTGTGGAGCTTCTCGCTGAACTGCCGCATCTGCGCCAGTACCCCGCGCACCTTCGGCATAACGTCCTCGCCGTCAACAAGCACCGGCTCATCGCTCTGATTTCTCAGCGCTGTATGAAGAACCGCCCTGTTTTCGGTCTCGTTGATCTTTTCGCCGGCGAACTGCGCTTTGATGCATGCTGCGAGGCCGGTTTCTTCGGCAAGCTCAAACAGCAGAGAAAGCGTCTCTTCCGTAATCCTGTTCTTGGAATAGTCCAGAAGGATTTCCTCAAATGAAATGCTGAACTTTTCGAATCGCGCGCTGTCTTCGGCGAAGAGAGATTTCATCTGTACATCTTTGAGCGAGGCGTAATGAGCCTCAAGTTTTTTCCAGGCGGATGTGCCGGTCGGGTTTATTCTTGTAAGCATACTGATTCCCTGTTTTTCGGTTGATTATGATAAAAAGTGTCGGTGAGTATTATACGGAAAGATTGCGCAAATAAAAGGTCACCGGCAAACGCCCTGCCATATTACGCAGGGGATGACAAATCGTCTGATTTGACTTTACGGGCGGAATAGCGATAATACTTCGTGTACGAAACGTTTTTACATGCACACCACCGGCAACAAATACAATGGATAACCATAAACAGATAGACTCAAATACAATGGACAAATATAAACAGGCAGGCTCAAACAGGGCAACGGATTATCAGGTCCGGATACTTCGATCGCTCAGAAAGATAATCAGAGCGGTTGATATACACTCCCGCCGCCTGCACAAAGAATACAATATAACCACCCCGCAGCTCATCTGCCTGCACTCGTTAATGGACGGCAAGCCCAAGACACTCTCAGAGCTCGCCGAAGACATTTCGCTCGGGATGAGCACTACAACCGGTATCGTTGACAGGCTTGTGGCAAGAAAAATGGTCAACCGCGTCCAAAGCAGCCATGACAGGAGAAAGATAGCACTGACGATTACAGAAACGGGCAAAGAAGTTGCCAGGACCGCGCCCACGCTGCTCCAGGAGCAGTTTTCCGAGGCTTTTGAAGAGCTCTCCGAGCTTGAGCAGGCCACGCTCACACTTTCACTCGAACAGACAGTATCAATGATGGGAGCCTGCGAGCTCGACTCATCGCCGAATTTGATGTCTGGCGAAAGAGTTAAAATAAATGAAATAAACTCAGAGGAATTATAATGCGAAAACTTACAACACAACAGAAACATATCATAAACGCCATAGATTCGAAAGCTGTACACAGCCTCTGGAACAACTGGAAATGGCAGATGAAACATCAGGTAAAAGACCTGGAAACCTTCGAGGAACTTCTCGACATCAAGCTCGACGAAGAAACACGTGAGGATTTCAACCGTACGGTAAAGAAGTTTCCTATTTCCATAACTCCCTACTACCTCTCCCTGATTGACACAGACAACCTGAAATACGACCCGATTTTCTTACAGGCATTTCCCTCTCCGCTGGAGCTGGTCATATCGAAGAATGATATGGCCGACCCGCTCCACGAAGACGAGGACTCCCCCGCTCCCTGCATCACGCACAGATACCCCGACCGTGTGCTGTTTCTCGTGAGCAATGTCTGCTCGATGTACTGCCGCCACTGCACGAGAAAGAGGAAAGTGGGTGATGTCGATTCAGTACCCTCGCGTGAAGACCTTAACGCCGGACTGGATTATATCCGCAACACGCCACAGATCAGAGACGTGCTGCTTTCCGGCGGCGACCCGCTTCTGCTCTCCGATGAGCTTCTCGATGAAATCCTCACCGAGCTGGACAAAATAGAGCACGTTGAAATGGTACGCATCGGCACAAGAACACCGGTCGTTCTGCCGCAGAGGATTACCGAAGATTTTTGCGAGATGATAAAGAAGCATCACCCCATATGGATTAACACGCACTTCAACCATCCGCGCGAGATTACAGCGTCATCGAGGTTTGCGCTGGCGAGGCTTGCCGATGCGGGAGTACCGCTGGGCAATCAGTCTGTCCTGCTTGCAGGCGTGAACGACTGCCCGCGTATTATGCGCTCGCTCGTGAATAAGCTCGTGGCCAACAGGGTGCGCCCGTACTACCTTTATCAGTGCGACCTCTCCGAAGGTCTTTCGCATTTCCGCACACCAATCGGTAAGGGAATCGAAATACTGGAGAGCCTCATCGGCCACACAAGCGGCCTCTGCGTGCCTACGTACGTCATTGATGCGCCCGGCGGTGGTGGCAAAATCCCCATTATGCCCAATTACCTCATCTCCTGGTCAACCAACAAGGTTATCCTGAGAAACTATGAGGGCGTAATTACCACGTACAAAGAACCCGACAGTTATGAACCGTGGTACTGCGACAGAGACTGTGAACACTGTAACTTGCAACTGGCGCTTGATGACGCCGTTGAGAGAGCGACCGTCGGCATACAGAAACTACTGGCGGACGACGATGACACAATATCGCTTGTTCCGGAAGGAAATGCCAGATACGACCGCAGAGATGACGCTTAAAAAAACACTCTTTACGCTGCCTTTTACTGTAATCTGCTTCCTGCTTTTGCCGGCAATATCTGCAACCGCGGCAGAAGCAGACCAGGCCGTAGAAGGGCTACCGCTTCGCATAGCTTTGACGGGGAAATACCCTCCGTTCAGCTTTTACGACAACACCGGTGAGCTTGCCGGTTTCGATGTGGACGTTTCTCGCGAGATTGCAAAGCGAATCAATCGCGAGCCACAGATCACCTCGACAGAGTGGGACGGCATTCTGGCCGGATTGCTTGCGGGCAAGTACGATGCGATTGTCAGTTCGATGGCGATTACACCGGAACGCGCTGAGGTAGTAAACTTTTCGGAGCCTTATTACCGCTCCGGTGCGCAGCTCTTCGTTCACAGGGAAAACCCCTCTCGTCTCTACGATATTAACGAATGCGGCGGCAAAAGAATAGCCGCGGTGCTCGGCGAAACGTACCAGCATTATCTCGACGAGAAGCACCCTGAGATTGATGTTGTAACGCTGAAATCAAGCGTGGAGATATTTGACCTGCTCAAATCAATGCGTATTGACGGGTTTGTATCGGACAAGCTTGTAGGCTTGTGGCAGATCAAAAGCGCACAGAGACCGTTCGTTCCGGTAGGCGAATTGCTCTACAGCGAAGATATTGCCATCCCCGTACGCAAGGAAGACAACGCCCTGCTCTCGCAGATAAATGGCGCCTTGCGGCAGATGCGCGCTGACGGTACAATGCAGAAAATACGGGGTAGATACTTCGGCATCACCTCTTCCCCCGCTGACGGTACCTCAGACGGCTTACCTGCATCTGTTATAGTCAGAAAGCTTGCTTCAGGTTTTGCGGTAACCCTGCTCATAGCCGCATCTTCGCTTCTGGTCGGCTTCGTTTTCGCCGTGCCTTGCGCAATTATCCTCAACCACGCCGAGGGTGCGTGGAAGCTGGCTTACTGGCCGGTTCGCACAATCGTCGATTTCCTGCGCGGAACGCCCGTGCTCATACAATTGCTGTTCGCATGGATGGGGCTCGGCCTCTCTCCGTACGCAGCCGCAATAGGCACACTCGGCGTAAATTCCATGGCATATATGGCTGAGGTCATTCGCTCGGGATTGATGAGCGTTGACAGAGGCCAGATTCTTGCCGGCCGTGCGCTGAGCCTTTCGCACTATCAGGTATTCAGGTATGTTGTCTGGCCGCAGGCGTTTCGCATAGCTTTGCCCCCGCTTATGAATTCGGTCGTAGCGCTTACTAAGGACACGGCCCTTGTAGCTGTGATTTCGGTTTCCGAAGTTATACGTGAAGCGCAGGCAATCATATCGGTTACATTTGAGCCGGGTCGGTTTTACTTCATTGTAGCAGTGATGTTTTTCGTAGTTACGTTCCCGCTTATGAAACTTGCCGCGTCTTTAGAAAATAAGATTCGCTCGAGGGGATTCAGCCAGTGATAGAAATACAAAACCTTTGCTATAGATATCGAGGCTCTAAGCAGAATGCACTGGACAATATCAGTGTAAAACTGGCTCAAGACCATATATCCGCAATTCTCGGCCAAAGCGGTTCGGGAAAAACCACCCTGCTGAACTGTATCGCAAGATTTCTTACACCATCAAGTGGAAAGATCTTTATTGATGGCGAAGATTCGGCTCTGATTGCCAAAAAGGAGTTTCGCACGAAACTGGGCGTTGTATTTCAGAAGCTCAATCTGTTTCCACATCTGACGGTTATGGACAATATGACACTTGCGCCAATTAAAGCGCTCGGCAGCAACCCTTCGGCCGCGAGAGAGAATGCGGAAGCTATGCTTGAAAAACTTTCGATTGCTGAGCTCGCCGAAAGGTATCCTGCTCAGATAAGCGGCGGACAGGCGCAAAGGGTTGCGATTGCCCGTGGGCTGATGCTACAGCCGCGTTATATGCTCCTCGATGAGCCAACAAGCGCCCTTGACGCCCGAACAACTACAGACTTTGCCTCGTGGCTTTCGGAGCTTCAAGGCGAAACTAAATTTGTTATAGTAACACACGACCTTGCATTTGCAAAGCAGACGGCAACACACGGAGTCTTCCTGGAGGAAGGCGTAATTAAAACAACCGGAAATATAGACAGAATCATTTTAGAGCAAACAGAATAGAGGTTAAACACTACAATGAGTCCTGATACAATCGAAATCTTTCACAATCAGACAATCCAGCACGGAAAATCCAACGACCGCATATACCTTATGAAATTCAATCTGGTAGGCAGTGAAGGCGTGCCGGCGGAGCTGATAAAACTCGCCGAAGCAAAGGGATACTCCAAAGTCTTTGTGAAGGTTCCCGCAGACTATGCACAGGCCTTCAGACACGCCGGCTTTGAGGATGAGGCGAGGATTCCAGGCTTCTACAAGGGGCATATGGCCGCAAAGCTGCTCGGGTACTATCTGAGCGATGAGAGACACAAGAGCGCCAGCCCGCAGGCCAACGAAGACGTAATGAAGGCGTGCAGGGAGAAGCAGGCGCAGAATAAGCCCGCTGCGGAGCTGCCGGAGGGATTCAACATATCTAAGTGCACTCCCGATGACGCAGAAGCGATGGCCAGAATCTATGATGTAGTCTTTGACAGCTACCCGTTCCCTATTTTTGACCCTGCATACATAAGGGAAACCATGGCAGACAACGTGTATTATTTCGGCGTCCGAAATGCGGACGGCAAGCTCATCGCACTCTCCTCGGCCGAGGTTGACAATGAGCTGAAAAACGCCGAGATGACAGATTTTGCCACGCTACCCGAGGCTCGTGGCCAATCGCTTGCAAGCGTGCTTCTTGCCCAGATGGAAGAGGTTGTGCAGGCAAAAGGCATCATAACAGCATACACGATAGCTCGCGCGGCATCATTCGGAATGAATATCACCTTCGCTACGCAAGGTTATGAGTTCGGCGGCAGACTCATCCGCAATACACAGATCGGCGGCAGCTTCGAGGATATGAACGTCTGGTACAAGACGTTGCCCGCACGCAGGTAATCGCAGGGGAACCGCGATTCGCCGCCGTAGGGGCGTGATTCATCACGCCCGAAACGGTAGCGTCAAATCAATCCGACGCAGGAGATATCAAATCGGCAAACAGCGCAACGGCATAAGCCGTGCGATGTACAGTTCAGATTTGGTTTCGCCCCCCCCCAGCAATAAGGGAGGTTCAGGCGTTGCAATAAAAAAACCGCACCGATATTATGCCGGCGCGGTTTTGTATGTCTCGTTTGAGAGGTGGAACCCTGTTAACGTTTGGAGAACTGGAACTTCCTTCTTGCGCCCCTCTGGCCCGGTTTCTTACGCTCTTTCATGCGGCCGTCGCGTGTAAGCAGACCTGCCTCGCGCAGTTCCTTACTGAAGCCCGCTTCATCGTAGTTAACCAAAGCTCTTGCAACGCCGAGAAGCGTAGCGCCTGCCTGGCCGGTTGTGCCGCCGCCATTAACGTTTACGAACACATCAAAGTTCTTCAATACATTGCAGGTCTTCAGGGGAGCGACAACCGCCTCCTGGTCCTGCTCAAGCTTGAAGTACTCGTTGAGCTCTTTACCGTTGACTTTAAGCTCGCCTTTGCCGGGTTTGATGCGGACGCGTGCTACTGAGCTTTTGCGCCTGCCCACTCCCCAGATAAAACCGCCCTTGTCGGGGGTTGCCTTGGGGCCGGTGGAAACTGCTTCTGTCTGAATGCCGACTGCTGCCGGGTCGATAAGCGGGGTTTGAGTTGTTTCTGTCATTCTTCTAAACCCTTCAATTACAGTTCAATTTTCTCGGGCATCTGAGCAACCTGCTGGTGCTCGGGGCCACTGTAGATTTTAAGCTTGCCAAGCATGGCATCGCCCATCTTCGTCTTCGGAAGCATGCGCTTTACTGCCAGTCTTACAACCTGTTCCGGCTTCTTCTCCATCATTTCCTTGAACGACACAACCTTACGTCCGCCTGGATAGCGGGTGTAGTAGTCGTAGAACTTCTGGTCAGCTTTTTTACCGGTAACTTTGATCTTGTCCGCGTTTACGATAATAACGTAATCGCCCGTATCAACATGGGGGGTGTATGTCGGCTTGTGCTTACCCATAAGGATAGTAGCAACAGATACCGCCAGACGACCGAGTACCATGTCGGTAGCGTCAACCAGGAGCCATTTTTGCTCTACCTGGCCTTTTTTTGCCATGAAACTTTTCATTATTATGCTTTCTCCACAAGTTAAAAATTTTCCCGCATCGAGCGGCGGCCTTGATAGTTGAACGGGCTAAAAAGGAACAGCTCAACAAGCTTAGAGCAATTCTGTGGAATAAGTTGCTCTCGCCTGAGGCTGCCGAACCGCGTACGCCTTACGCAGGCAAACCATTATACGAACCGATTATCTTAGCAAGCCGAGCCCTATTTGCAAGGCAATTTGCTTCATTTTCGCAAAAATCACATCAAAAATCGATTTTGGTTGACCGTACGAGCCGCCGCTATATACTGCAAGGACTTTACGGGGAACTTAAATCTATGCAAAAAAAATACAGTAAAGCATTAAACCTGATAAAGGACGCCAAGTCTATTATCGTAACCGCGCATAGCCGCCCTGACGGCGACGCTTGCGGAAGCATAAGCGTTCTCTGCCGCGCCCTGCGTAAACTCGGCAAGGAGCCGCTGCCCATCGTTATGGGGAATTACGACCCATGGATTGATATGCTCTTTGAGAGCGATAAGCCTGTAGTTATGCACCATGGCGACCCTGAGCTTCACAAGAGCGCTCCGTGGAAGAACGCGGAGCTTATTATACTCGCAGACGCCGGCCACCCTGACAGAACCGATGGGCTTGAGCCGCTCTTCGAGGGAAGGAAGTGTATCGTGTTCGACCACCACAACACCCAACGCAACTTCGGCGATGTGCGCGTAATAGACAAAACCGCCGCAGCTACGGGAATAATACTGTTCCGCTTTCTTAAATCCATCGATGCCGAATTTGACATCTCCATCGCAACCGCCCTGTTCGCTTCCATCGCCACAGACACCGGCTGGTTCCGCTACGGCAGCCGTTTGAAAGATGCGTACAAAATCGCGGGGGTGCTGGTAGCTATGGGCGTGGATACGCGAGAGGTTTACAAGCGGATATATGAGCAGGACAGCTTTGCCAAGCTCAAACTCTCCGGCCGCCTGCTCGATTCGGCAGAGATTTATTTTGACAGTACAGTTGTCGGTTGCCTGAATTACTCCGACTTCACCGATACCGGAGCTCGCGGCACAGATACCGAAGGACTCGTGAATAAATTGCAGGCTCTGACAGGGATAAAGGTCGCGATGATGCTCACCGAACGGCAAGGCGGCGAAATCCGATGCTCGCTGCGCAGCGAAGGGCCTGTAATCGTGCGCGAGATAGCCGAAGCACTTGGAGGCGGCGGGCACGACCTCGCAGCGGGCGTTACACTTACCTGCCCGATGAATGAGGCGAAGGAAAAACTTCTCGCTGAGCTGAAGAAGCAGTTGTAACGTTACATACCGCACGGCAAATGCGACAATCCGCTAATCACAACGCAGCCGGAGATGGTTGTATCGCTGCCGATATTGCGAATGCCGGCTGAGCTTCGCCGCGAATACGGAAATTTCGGCCGCGGGCAACTGAAAACGCGATCTGCGGCGCAAAAGAGAAGTAAAATGCCTGCAAGAAGCTGATTTTTGCAAGTTTTGGCTTTACAGCAGACTCAAAATCCATATCATACGGCGTTCTATTACTAACTTGAAAAAAAGGTGAGATAACAAATATGTACGCTATAGTTGAACAGGGTGGAAAGCAATATAAGGTGTCTCAGGGCGACGTGATTAACATTGAACTCGTTGACCTCGCAGACGGCGTTGAAGTTGTAGAGATGGACAAAGTGCTTTTAGTCAGCGATGGACAGGAAGTCAAGGTTGGCAAGCCTTACATCGATGGCGCGAAGATAACCGCGAAGGTTAAGATCTTCGAGACAACAAACGAAGAGGGCGAAGCCGATAAGACTGCCGTATTTAAAGGCAGGAAGGTTTTCCCCGCATTTTTCCGCAAGCGCAAAAACAGCCGCAAGAGAGTCGGCCACAGGCAGAAATACCTTCAGGTTGTCATTGACAGCATCGAAGCATAACCTGTCATACGGAACAGAAATTAAAAGCCGATGGTTTAACAGCCGTCGGCTTTTTTCGTTTTTGCTTTGAGGCGTAATACAAGAGAAGCCAAACCGACAATCCAAGCTGCGCGCGTAAGTAAGCGGAGCCGTATAGAATGGTGGCGAGGAATAACCGCCTGCGCAAATGCAGGCCGATGCAGGAGAAATCAGGCGTCCTGAATGAGGACTACTGAGAGCTGATTTCGATAAAAACGCTCACGGTGCCGAAATTATCGGCGGGTTCGCAGGGTGTTGCGGCAAGAACGGGCTGCGTTATTGCAAGCTCCTCGGGCGTAAGGCCGGCAGCGATGGAATTCTCAACCTGAGCCGCCGCGAGAGCAAGCGCTGTGTCGCCACGTTTATTGGCTGTGAAAACGCTTACGATCTGGTCGCCCTTGATGTTGTCAAGCTCGAAGTTGCACGCGTTGGAATAATCGGTTATTGTGATGTGATTGTCGTTGCCTGTAAGAATTGGGGAAATCTCTCGCGCAAGAGAGGCAAGCGACGAACCGCTGACAGGGAAATGATAACCGGAACTCGTCTCATTTCGTGTGAGAGTCAGAGAACCGAGCAGTGAATGATTATACAGCGCCTGGGTGAGGCGTTTTTCCGCGGTAGCTCTGTCTTCCACCTTCACCGAAATCACAACCGACCTCATCGCCACATCTCTCTCCCGCCGCGGAGCCATAATAACAGCCTTTTTCACAGGAGCCGCTTCGGTCTGGCGGTAAGTGTCAAATTGAACGGGCTGCACCTCGGCAACCATAGCGAGAACGGGGGTCTTCTCTTCGGGGCTACCGTCGAAATAAACCATTGAAACAACCGCGCCCAAGCAAGCCGCGAGAATAAGACCGGCCGCAAAGCGATGAAGTTTGTTCATGCGCCGGAAGTTGCGCCCGCGGGAGTGGAGCCTGGCACGAACTTTATCGCCGAGCTCCGAACCGCAGCTCTGAACAGGAAGAGATGTAAGCATCTCTTTAAGCTCGGAATGCCTTCGCACCGTGACGGCGAGAGCCTCATCGCAACGCATCATCTCCTCGATCTGAGCAGTTTTCTCGGCGCTCGCGCAACCGTCAACATACTCAACAATCTGCTCTATGTTCTTGTCAGTCATTTTCATAATAGTCCCGCAACTCATTCCTCAGCGCCTCCCTCGCCCTGAACAGACGGCTTTTAACCGTCCCGAGGCTTATGGAAAGCACTGCCGCAATTTCTTCGTAACTCATTTGCTCAATATCGCGGAGAACAATGACAGTCCTGTGATTGGGCTCAAGCCTGCCGAGTGCTTCGGTCAGGAGCGTTTCACGCTCCTTGCGCTCGATATCCTCTGCAGGGCCGGGAGCTGCGGAGCCGGGCTCATACACCCCGCTCTGCTCCGCATCAGTGAAGCCGTCAAAGGAAAAAAACTTGAAACGGCTTTTCCTGCGCACAAAATTAAGCGCACCGTTTACGCCGATCCTGAACAGCCATGTGTAAAACCCACTGGCCTGCTCGAACCTTTCAACGTTCTCAATAGCTTTGACAAACGCATCGGCGGAAAGTTCCATGGCGTCATCATGATTTTTGCAAATCCTGAGTATGGAGTTGTAGAGCCTGGACTGGTAGCGCTCAAGCAGAACGCCGAGCGCTGAGGAATCGCCTGAGCGGTAAAGCTTCAAAAGCTGTTCATCCGGCAGGCTGTTCACTTTGCCCGAAATTCAAAACAATACTGTTGCTTATGATGCCCGCATTTGAGATCAACGAAACTTCAGTGATGTGTTCGCCCGGCGTTACGCGATCGGCGGGAACGAGCAGATTCAGCTCGTATGAACGAAGCGAATCGCGCCAGAGCTTATTATTCTCTGAGGGTCTTGTGAGGTCGAGCTCGTCCCACATATAAATCCGCTCCCCACGTCCTGCGGCAGATTGAGGCTTCTTATCAAACAGCTCAACACGCATACGACCCGGGTACTTGATTCTCGACTTGTACGAATCGGTCAGCTCGACATACATACGCACGTTGTAGCCGCCGGAAACAGCCTCAACCTTCGTAAGCGGGCTTATATATATGCCTGCGGGTGCGAAGCCCTCAAACCGGACGTTGCGCACGGAGCCTGAAGACACAGCGGGGCCACCGCAACCGGAGACTGCAAAAACAAGAGCAAGCAAAGCTGACAGTGTTTTCAAATTATAAATCCTCACTTTTCAAGAGATGACCGAACCTGTGTTTTTTTGTACGCATATAGTTTATGTTATGTTCACAAGTCTCCATCTCGATCGGGAGCTGCTCGACAACCTCAATGCCGTATGCACGCAACCGCTCGACCTTCTTCGGGTTGTTGGTTAGAATCCGCACCCTCGTTACGCCAAGGTCGCGCAGAATCTGCGCACCGATGCCATAATCTCGCTTATCCGGCGCAAACCCCAGCGCCACATTGGCATCATAGGTATCCGAGCCGTCTTCCTGGAGCTTGTACGCCTTGAGCTTATTTGCCAGGCCGATACCGCGCCCCTCCTGCCTCAGATAGACGAGCAGACCGCGCCCTTCCTTCTCTATCATCTTCATTGATGCTTCAAGCTGCTTGCCGCACTCACATCTCTGAGAGTGGAAAAGGTCGCCTGTCAGGCATTCGGAATGCATGCGCACCAGCACAGGGTCATCGCCGGAAATATCACCTTTAACAAGCGCCAGATGCGGTTCATTCGTCTCAGGGCTTTCGTATCCAATGAGGTCGAAATGGCCGAAATCGGTCGGCATGGACACCTTCTGTATCCTGCGCACCTGTATTTCGCGGAGCATTCGATACTCGATAATCTTCTCTATGGAAGTCATCTTGAGCCCGAAATGTGCACAGTACTTTTCCAGATCCGGCATTCTCATCATTGTGCCGTCGTCGTTCATTATCTCGCAGATAACGCCTGCGGGCTTCAGGCCGGCAAGTTTCATAAGGTCTATGGAGCCTTCCGTCTGCCCTTCGCGCGTAAGAACGCCGCCATCACGGGCCCGTAGAGGGAAAATATGACCCGGACGTGCAAGGTCGTAGGATTCTGTGGTATCTGCGGCGAGAAGACGAATCGTCTTTGCACGGTCTTCCGCACTGACGCCCGTCGTAATCCCTTCGGCCGCATCCACGCTTACAGTAAAAGCCGTGGCAAGCTGAGCCGTGTTTACAGGCGTCTGAGGGTGCAGAGAAAGCCGCTCACAGGTATCCGCCTCCAAAGGCACACAGACAAGTCCCCTGCCGTAAGTAACCATAAAGTTAACGTGCTGCGCGGTGGTCAGCTCCGCGGCGCATACGAGATCGCCTTCGTTTTCTCTATGCTCATCATCGACAAGGACAATCATCTTGCCCTGTTTCAAGTCTTCCAATATGTCAGGAATGCTGCTAAGTTTCATCAAGTATCTTTCTACGTTCAGAGTTCAGTCAGGTCTGAGTTGTCTAAGAGCTTGAAACCTTCACTCTCAAGCTTCTCAATCGCACTTTTTTTGATTGTGTCGTGAATTTCCAGACAACATACGCCCGTGCGGCTCGGGGCAATCACGAAGCCGAACACATCAGCTATATTTACATTGTTATCGTACATAATTGTCGTGAGTTTATGCAGATTGCCGGGCTTGTCAGGAATGCAGACCGCTACAATATCTTTCAGCGCGCAGGCAAAACCCATCTCCGAAAGCACAAGCCTGGCATCTTCCGCCTTATCGACAATCATTTTCATCAGGCCGTAATCGCCGCGGTCCTGTATGGTAAAAGCACTGATGTTTATATTGTTGGTTGCCATAATGTCGGTTACGCTACGCACGCGACCCGGCCTGTTTTCCACAAACACATTCAATTGTTTAATCATAATAGCCTCTCGTTTCTCTGCGGGTCAAATTTCGCCGCGCTCGTCAATAACCCTTACGCCCTTGCCTTCAAACGTAGGCAGGACACCCGGCTCGTGCAACTGCACTGCCGGCTTGATGTATATGGACGCCTTGAGCTCATCGGCAATTCTGCGATTGAGCTTGTCGAGCTGGGCAGCATCGCCGCTGAACATCTTGGAGTATATCTCCACGCGTACAGTAAGCTTATCAATCGCGCCAGCCTTTGTGAGCAGGATCTGATAATTCGTGCCCACTTCCGGTATGTTCATTATCACTTCTTCGATCTGCGACGGGAACACGTTTACGCCGTTGATAATCATCATATCATCGGTACGGCCGGTTATGCGCGATATTTTTCTGTGCGTGCGGCCGCATTCGCACTCCTCACTGTAAATGTGTGTAAGGTCTCTTGTTCTATACCTGAAAAGCGGCATCGCTGTTCGCGTGAGGCAGGTTAAGACGAGCTCACCCTTTTCACCATCCGGCAACACTTCCCCCGTCTCAGGGTTTATCACCTCGGCGATGAAGCCGTCTTCCCAGATATGCATGCCCGTTCTGTAAACACATTCAAAGGCAACGCCCGGGCCATTCATCTCACTGAGACCGTAGGAATTGTAGCATGGGATACCGTAAAGTTCTTCAAGCTTGCGCCTTGTCTGCTCGCTGTGCGGCTCGGCGCCGATTATCGCTCTCTTGAGGTAGAGGTCGGACACATCGAGTCCGATTTCTTTAAGCCTGGCGTCGATATGGAGCAGATAGCTGGGCGTAATATGGAGTGTTGTGGTTTTGAAATCCTGCATATAGCGGATTTGCCTGGTTGTATTGCCACCGCCAATCGGAAGCACGGCCATCCCGACGCGTTCGGCACCGTAATGGAAGCCGAGGCCGCCGGTAAAGAGCCCGTAGCTCATCATATTCTGAAACACGTCTTTCCTGGTGCAACCGACGGCTACGAGGCTCCTTGCTACGTAGTCTGCCCATATATTGAGGTCTTGCTGAGAAAGGTAGATAACTGTCGGCGTACCCGTTGTACCGCTGGATGAATGAATGCGGACTACATTCTCGAAATCTGTTGCGAGAAAGCCGCAGGGATAATTCAGGCGGAGGTCGTCCTTTGAGGAGAAAGGTATCCGGCGGAGATCGTCAAGGGATTTGATGTCTTCGGCGCTTTCGAGGCCGATATGTGCAAGTTTCTTTTTGTAGTATTCCGACTTGAAACCGCAGGCCACCATTTCCTTCAGGCGTTCGAGCTGTATGCTCTGTATCTGCTCCCTGGACGCTGTTTCAACAGCCTCATTAAAATAGTTGACTTCCATTATCAAATGCCTTTCTTTTCAAAACGAAGAGTTTATCGTTTTTTCAGTTTTTTTCAACCGCGCTTTGCCCGCTTACAGCTTAAAGCACTATAAACTTCAAAGCCACACAGACCGTCGAGCCGTAACCCCAAAAAATGCAAAAGGTACGCGATGCCTTGCGGTTAAAAACAACCTCGGTGCCTCCTCAGTGTGCAACAGCGGCGAGGATTTCGCGGTACAGCTCTAAATAACTGTTCGCGTTGGCAGCGGTCGAATAAGCGCCCGCCAGTTCATCAGCGGCCCTGCTGCACTGCGCAAACAAAAACGGCTCCTCAATAAATCGAGCCAGAGAACCGGCAAACAAAGCCGCTTCCTGCCGTGGAACGACAATCCCGTTGCCGCGAACAAGTTCATCGCTGCCCTCGCACGCACTCGACACGACCGGCATACCCGTCGATATTGCCTCGAGAAGGGAGTTGCTCATCCCCTCGCTCTCGCTGCACATCAGGTATATGTCGTTTGAGCGATATATTTCAGGAAGGTTGCGATGCTCTATCGCGCCGAGGAAATTCACAAATTCACCGGCATTTTTCCCGCGCACCAGCCCACGAAGCTGTTGCTCAAGCTCGCCGCTGCCGACAAGATTCAGCGTTGCCGCGATGCCCCTTTCACGAAGCAGTGCAACAGCTTCTATCGCAAGGTCAACCCGCTTGCGATACACAAACCGGACTACCATAAGGATGTTGAGCTTATCTGCGGCAATTTCTCTCCGCGAATACGCAAACGTCTCTCTATCCACGCCGTTGGGGATTACAGATATTCGGCTTACATCGAAGAAGTTCCCCGCAAGGCTTCGAAGACCTCTGCTGTTGGCAACTACCGCCTGCGCCGAACTCCAGATTGAACGAAACAGCGGAGAAAGAAGATAATAATCGAGCCCGAGCTTGTCGTTGTAGCCGGGCACATCCGAACCGCGCAGTGAAACGATGTACGGCTGTTTTGAGCGCGCCATCCATGCAGGGAAGCCCGAGGGGAATGCAAAGAAGCAGTGCGTGAGATCGTAGCGGTTTTCTTTGAGCAGACGTTTGTGATAGAAGCCTGCCTTGAAGAGCCATTCTATCACTTCGTTTTTGCGCCAGCGGTGCAGATCGCGCTTTTTGATGCCAACGCGGTGGATTGTTATGTTGTCGGCGAGCCTTTCCACGCCCACTCCTTTGCCTGCGTCGCTTGTGAGCAGGTCAACCGAAATATCGCCGCGCTCCGCAAGCGAGCGCAGAAGGTTGCGGCAGGCAATCCCCGCCCCGCCGCCGAGCGGAGGGTACTCGTAGTTTATGATAAGCATCTTGATACAGGTCATAGCGCTGTATTCTACACAATTACTGCCTCTGCAACAGAGAAAAAGCATTAGGAATGGCAAAGCTGCTGAGCCTTGCCATTAAGCCTCAGGGGCGTATAATAGGCTTTCGTTAAAATAATCCTACTGGGTAAAAGTCTTTATGAAAATCCTTCTTACAAACGATGACGGCATATACTGCGAAGCCCTGCACTACCTCTACGAAGAGCTCTGTACTCTGGGGGAGGTGTATGTTGCGGCGCCCCTCAATGCGAAATCAGGCGCGAGCCACAGCCTCAGCCTTACGCCGGTGCCTTGCGAAATGATGACGGTGGACGGCTTCTTTACCGGCTGGGCAATTGACGGCACTCCGGCAGACTGCGTAAAGCTGGCCATACTTGAGCTGTACAAGACAGACTTTGACCTTGTGGTTTCGGGGATGAACATCGGGGCGAATGTGGGCGTGGATATGCTTTACTCCGGAACTGTCGCCGCGGCTGTCGAGGGTGCTTTCTACGGGATACCGGCCGTGGCTATCAGCTCGAAAGCAGGGCAAAGCTGCCTGAAAAAAGCCGCACGGGAAGGAGTGAGGGTGTTGAAGAAATTTATAGCAGAGCTCAAAGCCGGCGACATATTCAACATCAACGTGCCGCTTCTTGATGAGGGCCTCAGCAAAGGTATAAAGCTCGTACGGCAGGCTGAATCAATGTACAAAGAAAAATACACAAGCACGCATTGCGAGGATGGGAAAGTCGTATTTCAGATTGGCTCGGAAAACCACTACGGCGCAGAGGAAGGCACCGACCGACACGCCATCCACAACGGCTATTGCACGGTTACCCCGCTCTCCTACGCCATGACCCACCACGGCACATTAAAACGACTTGAACAAAGATTCGCACGGGGAAATAGCGCTTTCGAAGCGGAAATTCTCGGCGTGTGAGCGCCGGAATTTGAAAGTCATACCCGCCGTAGCATTTGCCGTCGCTACGCCCCGTTGCACTTTGCAGTGTCGCATTGTTTTGCGCAATGGCGTTTTTATTTCAATGTTCGGTTGTAGTTGAAGCGCTTGGCTGGAACGTTCGTCGGGTATTTGCCGCTCTTGAGCATTTTGACCGTCTCAATCAGCCGAGTCTCATCTGTGATGGCGCAGAGGTCTGCTACGAATGTCTGCACGCGAACCGCGGGATTGGAGGCACCGAGCAGCGAGAATGGCTCCGCGCTCCTGAGCACGGTAATATCGCCCCTGCTCACCGTCATCTTGATTCCGCGGGCGTCCTCAATAATCGCCCCGTCCTGCAAATCCTCCGACATCTCCGCTCTCGTGATACAGAGAGTGGGGTAGCCGTAGAGCAGCATATTGAGCGGTAGCTCACTGCGCATACAAAGCTCGGTAACCTGCCTCTTATCCGCCTCAATGCTGACATATCCGCTCTGCGCGCCCAGTTTTTTGAGCGCCCTTGCGGCAAGATGGTTGAGAATCCAGATTTCAGGGCCTGTACAGAATTTCGCTCCGGCCTCTTTCGCAAGCTCTATGCCCGCGAAACTGTTTGCCTCCACGAGCCTCCCGCTCGCGGCACAAGCGCTGACGAGAGCCCTAAGCTCATCAATCTGTGATTCATAGAAAACCGCAGGCAAACTCACAATCCAGCCCTTTTGCAGCGTCCGTTCCTTGTCGGCGGGAACATTTTCCAGAACAATCTGTTCTATTCCCGAAAGCGTGCCGGTAATCTTCTTCGCGTTGCGGTAGTCAAGGCGGATGCATTTCACCTTGCTGTCCTTGCGCAGCGAAAGGGTGTTCTGTTCGGAGCGTCTGCCCTGCACGGCGGCGCTGGCAACGTTCTCCGGCAAATCAATTCTGATTGTATCATCGGCCTGCTTCTTCTGCCAGCGGTAGTAGATTGATGCAATCTGTTCATCAAATCCGTTTACCGTCTTTCTCGCGAGAAGTTTATGGGGCTCATCAGAGGTAAAGCTGAGAAGCGTGAGAGCGGGTCTTGTTTCGCAGGTGATTCTCCCTGCCAGAGAGGCAACGGTTACACCTTTCTTTTCGCGCTTGAGAACGGTAAGAGGAAGCGAAAACTCCTCATTGAAGTCTTCTCCCTCCATGCTCACATTCACCGTGAATGCGCCTTGCGATGTACTCACTGCCACATTCCATCCGCGTTTGGGGCGGGAACCATCGGGCTTGTTCTGTGGAAGGTCGGAGACAAACTCCGCTGCCGAGGCCGCCCTGCCCGCCCTGCCGCAGAGGCCTTCGGTATGGCCGGAGAAATACGCGGCGCTTTGCTCTCTGCCGGTTACATCAGAAAGACTCGATATAATCTGCTCATCGAAAGCGACACCGTCGAGAGCTTTTCTATACTCGCCCACCGCGCGTGAGACCCAGGACGCGTTTTTCAAGCGTCCTTCGATTTTCAGGCAGCTCACGTGCGCCTCTCTGATCTTATCCATATACTCGATAAGGCTGAGGTCATGCATGGACATATAGGCCTCGCCTTCGCCTTCGCCGGTTGTCCACAGCACCCTGCACGGACTTGTGCATGTGCCTCGGTTGCCGCTTCGGCCGCCGCCCCAGCTACTCATAAGGCATTTACCCGATACTCCGAAGCACATCGCGCCCTGCACAAATATCTCAGTCTCAACGCCTGCCTGAGCCGAGGCCGCTTTGACTTCCTCGAATGTCATCTCTCTGGCAAGAACAACCCGCTTCACGCCGATCCTCTTCGCAAACGACATGCCGAGAGTGTTTTCAATAGCCGCCTGCGTGCTGAAATGAAATTCCATATCGGGATAAAGCGCGATGAAGCTGAAGAACATAGGGTCTGTCACGATAACCGCATCAACCTTCGCCTGCGATGCGACTTCCAGCGCACGCACGGCCTGCCCCGTCTCTCTCGCAGCGATGATCGTGTTGAGAGCAAGATGCACCTTCACACCCTTCTCATGCGCCAGGCTGACAACATCGGCAAGTTCTGTATATTCAAAATTATCTGCCCCGCGCCTTGCGTTGAGGGTTTTGAGGCCCAGATACACGGCATCCGCACCCGCTTCAATGGCCGCGATAAGGGATTCCTTTTTCCCCGCCGGAGCGAGCAACTCAATCTTTTTGTTGTCTGGCATATCAGGCCGTACTTTCTTGTATTTCGTTCTTCACTGCACGCGGACATCGAATCCCGTTCAGAAAGAAAATTGCTGTAGCTATAAGAACGCCTCCTGCAACATACAGAAGTGTTCTGTTTGATTGTCGATTCGCGACAGTGAGCCACGCAAGCGCCGGAGCTTTGTTCGGCGTATCATTTTCCTCTTGCACATCCCTCAACGCATCCATGGCCATTTTTATCGTGGCCTTGTCTGGCTTGGGATACTTCGGTTCATCAGTCTCCACGTGAAAAGTTTTATCGTGGTAGCGGCGTATAAGGCCCGGGTCGCGTTCGAGCATAAGTATTTTGGAGATGTAGATATCATCCTGCTCGCGAAGCTGTTCAATCTTTTTCTCGCTGGCAACGAGCGTCATACGGTTTTTGAAGTACGTTTCGATATCCGGCGCAACGTAGGCGAGCGCGAGCAACGCGCACCCTGCGACTACGCAAACGCAGTAAAGTATTGTCTGAAGAAATCTAAAAAAATTCATCTCTGAAAACCGATAGAACAACTGTCAGCCGTAATTATATACGGAATCACGAACAATTCACCTATTTTGTGCGTTCGGGGTTCTGTTTTAGCGGATGATAATGAGGCTCGCGAAAATTATTTCCATATTTTTTAATAAGGCGCGATATTTTTACGAACTAATCCCCAACCGTTCTGTATATAACTTTGACAAGTGAGACAATAGAAACATAAAAGCTTTTTCATAACGTACCTCCAAAAAAACATATACTGCGAAGGCCGGCCGTTGAATGACGGTCGGCTTTTTGCATGGTCTAATCGAAGCGGGCCTATGTTGCGGGCATTCACAACATTGGCGCATTTCTTACGAAATGATACTGTTTTACGATACGTCATCAAGAATAGAATTGATACATTGTATTACGTGAGTACAGAGAAGCCGCGAAAGCGACCGGAAATTGAAAGTTATATCCGGCAGCATCTTCACATCGATGGCGCAATGGCACCGTAAAAACGGCGCCGTGCGTAAACTCGGTGTAAACCGTACTTACCCTCCTGCCGCTCACAGGCGCAGGCTGTTCCGGCAGCGATATCTGCCTGTATCAGCTCCAATCGCGATGATGTATGCGGACGTTTTCCCGATACGGATCATCCCTGTCGGATATTCTGTTTTTACCGGATAGCGAAAGGAACATTCTCACAGACATACCGATACACCAGAATCCGGCTGATGCGATGAGTGCTATCGCGATGATGATAAATACTATCTTGAAAATGAAAATCAGTGCGCAAAGCCCGATAAGCGCCAGCCCTGCGGCAAGCAGCCAGACGGCCGCTCTTTTTGTGGCCGAGGCCAACATATTCGCATAAAAATTGAGGTTCATATATCCTCCGTTCTGCATCTACGCTATGCGCATAAAAGCAAAGCGGGGAAACACCCGTAAGCCTTTCCCCACTTATATTCTGTTACATCATTCCGCCCGGCATACCGCCAAGAGCGTCTTTATCATTGGGAATCTCGCTGACAATAGCGTCAGTCGTGAGCAGGAGCGAGGCGATTGAAGCGGCGTTCTGCAACGCGCTCCTCTCGACTTTCGTCGGCACGATCACGCCGAACTCAATCATATTGCCGTATTCCTTCGTAAGCGCGTTGTAGCCGAAGTTCGGCTGGTCTGCTTCGATAACCTTCTGCGCAACGATGGAGCCGTCGAGGCCGGCATTTTTGGCAATCTGCTTGATTGGAGCTGATACCGCCCTGCAAACAATGTCCGCTCCGACAGCTTCATCGCCCTCGAGCTTGAGCTTTTTGAGCGCTTTTATTGCTGTAAGAGAAGAAACGCCGCCACCGGGAAGGATGCCCTCTTCGATTGCCGCCCTGCAAGCGTGCAGCGCGTCTTCGACTCTCGCCTTCTTCTCTTTCATCTCGGCCTCGGTAGCCGCGCCGACATTGATCTGCGCCACGCCACCACTCAGCTTGGCAAGGCGCTCCTGGAGCTTCTCCTTGTCGTAGTCGCTTGTGGAGAGGTTGTACTCGCTCTTGATCTGGTCGATGCGGGCGGTAATGTCTTCGCTTGAACCGCCTCCTTCAACGATTGTCGTGCTGTCTTTGTCTATGGTAACCTTCTTTGCCTGGCCGAGCTGGGAAAGCTCAACATTCTCAAGCTTGTAGCCGAGGTCTTCCATAATGGCCTGACCGCCTGTAAGGATGGCAATATCCTGAAGCATTGCCTTGCGCCTGTCGCCGAAGCCCGGAGCCTTAACCGCCGCAACGTTCAGCACGCCGCGAAGCTTATTGACAACGAGCAACGCCAGAGCCTCGCCCTCAATGTCTTCCGCTATTATGAGCAGAGGCCTTCCCTGCTTGGCAACCTTCTCCAGCACAGGGACAAGCGTCTGTACATTGCTGATTTTCTTTTCGTAAATAAGTACATACGGCTTATCCAGCGCAACAGTCATATTCTGCTGATTAACGAAGTGCGGGCTGAGGTAGCCTTTGTCGAACTGCATACCCTCTACGAGGTCAACTGTTGTCTCAAGGCTCTGGCCCTCTTCTACCGTAATAACGCCGTCCTTGCCGACTTTCTCCATCGCTTTCGCCATCACCTTGCCGATCTCGGCATCGTGATTGGATGAGCAACGGGCAACCTGTTCGACCTGCTTTGAGGAATCGACGGGGATGCTCATCCTCTGAAGCTCTGCCACAATCGCGGCCACAGCCTGATCAATGCCGCGCTTTACCTTCATCGGGTTTGCGCCGGCAGTGATGTTTTTGAGTCCCTCCGCGAAGATGGCTTCTGCCATAATCGTCGCGGTGGTTGTACCGTCACCGGCAACGTTGCTCGTCTTCGAGGCAACTTCCTTGACCATCTGCGCGCCCATATTCTCATAGGCATCTTCAAGCTCAATTTCCTTAGCCACCGAAACACCGTCCTTGGTAACCGTGGGGCTACCGAAAGACTTTTCGAGGATAACATTGCGCCCGCAAGGGCCGAGGGTTATTTTAACCGCCGCCGCGAGCTTCTTGACACCTTCAAGAATTGCCGCGCGGGCTTCGTTTTCAAATGCTATTTTTTTTGCTGTCATATAATCAATCTCCATGCCTTCTCAGGCTGTTCATTGTTGTTATCAGTCTTCGATTACCGCGATGATACTGCCCTGATCAACGATGAGGTATTCCTCGCCGTTCAGTTTTATGTCTCTGGGGGCGTAGCTCTCGAAGATCACGACATCACCGGCTTTAACGCTCATTGCGGCTCTCGTACCATCGTCTTTGAGGCGGCCCGGGCCAACACTGATTACGGTCCCACGGCTTGAGCGCTCCTTGGCGCTGTCAGGCAGTACGATGCCTCCCGTGGTTACGGAGGATTCTTCTACTCTCTTGAGCAATACATTATCAGACAGTGGTTTAAGTTTCATTTTTATGTTACTCCTAATGGTTAGAGAAGTTTAATTGTTATAACTGCAAATCTAACAAGCAAGTGCCGTGCCAATAGATTCCAAATAAACACAAAAGCTTGTAACATAAGCCATTACGCTTATCTACCTCAGAAAACCGACGGGCGCTTTCCTCGCCGGTCTGTCATAGTGGCAGAAGCAAACGCCTGCGCGGGCAGTCAGTCGAGCCAAAGCCCCTCATAGACTTCCTTAGCCGGACCGGTCATATAAACGCAGCCGTCTTCCTCGCACCAGTGCAACTGAAGGTCTCCGCCCGGGAGATGGCAAAGCAGCGCCCGTTCTGTCAGGCCGTTGAGGATAGACGCCACAAGACAAGCGCAGGCGCCCGTTCCGCAGGCCAGAGTAATGCCGCTGCCGCGCTCCCATGTACGCATGGAGATTTCGTCAGGCCCTTCCACCTTCACAAAATGCACATTAATTCTCGCGGGGAAGATCGGGTCGTTTTCGATTATCGGGCCTATTTTCTCAAGCTCAACTGCCTCAAGGCAGTCGGTAAAAAAGATTACATGCGGGTTGCCCATCGAAACGCAGCTCATTCGGAGCTCACTGCCGAGGCCGGTGTATGGTTCATTAATAACCATATCGCCACTCATTTTGACGGGGATTTCTGCCGGCGCAAGGATCGGCCGGCCCATATTAACGCAAACCATTTCCGCCTTGCCGTCTTCACCGGGGATTATGCCAACGCGCAGCACCCCTGCGCCGGTTTCGATATTGAGCGAATGCTCACAAGGCTGCTGTCCGGGAATCGAAAGGCCTGTGCCCGGCTCTGCAAGCTTGTGGTCAAAGGTATATTTTGCCACACACCTTAGCCCGTTGCCGCACATCTCCGACTCGCTTCCATCAGCGTTGAACATACGCATACGCACATCCGCTACATCCGAAGGGCAAATCAAAATCAGACCATCGGCGCCTATGCCGAAGTTTCTATCGCTCACTCTCACCGCCATCTCTTCAGGCTTCATCACCTGCTCTTCAAAACAATTTACGTAAACATAATCGTTTCCAAGTCCGTGCATTTTGGTAAATCTCATCTTTTCCTCATATTTTCAGGTTGCTTTGCAATATCTTATTGACCTCAGCTGAACTGCTCATTATACTTGTTGTCGGTTGTAATCTCAATAGGGTATCGGCAAAAAGGGGATTTGCTGTAAACCTCGGAGTATTGCAGTTTTTTCAAGAAAAAAGAACTAATTAGTTTTATGAGAAGCAAAATGAGAAAAAACTGGAAAAGAGCTCGGTCAAGTGAGCAAAAAGAAGTACGCAAAAACGACATACTGAGCTCAACCTCAAATCTTTTTATCGACAAAGAGTATGATCAGATCTCTTTGGCCATGATAGCCGAAGGGGCAGGTATGTCCAAGCCTAATATATACAAGTATTTCGATTCCAAGGAAGATATTTTCCTGAATCTTGCACTCAAGTCCTTCGTAGATGCGCTTGAATATCAGAAGAAACATCTGGACGACATTGACAATGATGACATCGAGGCATTTTGCCGCAGATGGATTGAGAATGTCATACAATGCGATTTCTTCCTGAGACTTTGCCCTATAGTCTCTACGACAATAGAAAGAAACAGCTCCGTTGAGACGTTCAATACCTACCGCGCAAACCTTGGCCCCGTGATTGATTTCGGCGCTGAAATAGTCTGCTCCAAAATAACCGGTCTCACTCCGCTTCAAGGCAGAATGTTTTTGCAATATGCCTGCGCCTTTCAGTCAGGCTGGTATTCCTATTTGCGCCCCAGCGAAACTTTACGTAAAATCTCTTCAAATGAAGAATTTGATGGATACGTCGTTTCCGGCTTGAATATGATTACTGAAGCACTCACTATCCTTGTGAACGGAATGCTCGCGAAGAACTGACTTTCACCGTTGCTCTGTTATACTTCGTGGCGAAGGCTTTCAGAGAGCAGCATGTGGAGGGCAAAGCTTGAAGCAGGCGATTAGTCGATGCTACGCCGTGAGAATGATGCGACAATTTGAAATTGACACATCTTACAACTTGCTTTGGGCGGATTGCCGTAACTATCTTTCTGAAACGAAAAAAAGGCCTCTCCTGCCTTATAACGGGCAAAAGAGGCCTGTAACACTCAAACTTACAGTTTATTGTTGCGGTTCAGCAGTCGTTGCGCCGCCGAAACCTGGAAGCTTAAATCTGAAGTTCATCAGATTTGAGAAAAATCCGTGATTTTTGCTCTGTGGCTCGGCCGATCCCCCTTCTTCGCTGTACTGGCCATAGCCGACAGGTCCGCCGAGGAAAGCATCCATATCAATCACATCCCTCTGATGCTCAAAATTCCTGATGTACGTACCGACCTTGACCTTTATGCGCACTTTATTTTCCTGATTAACAAGAACTCTCGCCTTTGCAGGGCCGAGCGTAGGGTAGTCAAAATCAAATCCCTGACGTTCTTCAAGCAAATACATCTTTGAAGGATTCTTCTCGATTTCGTACATAAGAAGCGTAAATGCCTGTTTGACCATCATGGCTCCCGAATAGACATAGTCGCTGTCGAGGCGAATCTCATCTATGTCGGTGATAAACATATTGATACCTGTAAAGATAATTTCTTTCTTGCGTTCTGCCTCACTGGCATAAGTAATATCATCGAAATCACCGGGTAGAGCATATTCAAGCTCTATCCTCATGCATTTTGATGTGTCGATAAGATTATAGCCGGGGCTGTCCTCATCCACCATAAACGCATATTTTCTGGCAAGCCTGTTGCTGTCTTCGCCGAAGACAGCGGCATTCATCCAGATGCCGGCTCCGCCATTTTCGCCCCAGGACGCCACGGAATTCTCATTCCTTGATATGTACTCACCAAGCTCTTTGTTCTGTATCTCAGGGATGATGTCGGTCGATGTGTCGAAGCTTACCTGCATATTGTCAAAGCGATCAAAAACAAGCTTCTGTGAAGGCGCCGTACCGCGCGGGAGGTGATTACATCCGCCTGTTAATACAGTCAGAGCTGTTACAACTATAATGGCGAGGGTCTTTTTCAACGTAGTCCCTTTCTACATTCAAAAATTGTTATTGGCATCCGAAAAAGATAAGGAGGCGCATTTCACGCCCCCCTTTTGTTTGTTGCTCAGACTTCCTTGGCGTCGATCCAATTCATCATCTTACGCAGTTTTCTACCAACTACTTCGATTGTCGAATTGTGGTCTGCTTCGTAAAGCGCGGTAAAGTTCTTCAGGCCGCCCTGATACTCTTCAATCCATTCCCTGGCGAACTTGCCTGACTGGATATCGGCGAGAACCTGTTTCATTGTAGCCCTGGTTTCATCTGTAATGATCTTCGGGCCGGTGATTAGGTCGCCCCATTCAGCTGTGTTTGAAATGCTGTATCTCATGTAGTCGATACCACCTTCATACATCAGGTCAACAATGAGCTTGACCTCGTGGAGGCACTCGAAGTACGCGATTTCGGGCTGATAGCCTGCTTCTACGAGAGTATTGAAGCCTGCCTTGATGAGAGCGGAAAGACCGCCGCAAAGCACAACCTGTTCGCCGAAGAGGTCAGTTTCGGTTTCTTCCTTGAAGGTTGTCTCAATGATGCCTGCGCGTGCGCCGCCGATTCCGTTTGCCCATGCAAGAGCAACTTCACGGCCGTGGCCGTCTTCATCCTGAGCGATAGCTATCAGACACGGAACGCCGCCGCCCTTAACGAACTCACTGCGTACGAGGTGTCCGGGGCCCTTAGGGGCAATCATAACTACGTTGTTGTGCGCGGGTACATCAACAAGACCGAAGTGAATGTTGAAACCGTGGCATACACCGAGTGTCTGACCGGCTACAAGATTGGGAGCGATGGACTCCTTGTAAATCTTTGCGGTAATCTCATCAGGCAGAGTAACGATGATCAGCGTGGCGCCGTTCATAGCGCCGGCTATGTCTGTCGGCTCGAAGCCGTGTTCCTGTGCGAGCTTGAAATTAGCTGTACCTGGTACTTCCGAAACGGCTACTTCTATGCCGCTGTCGCGAAGGTTCTGTGAGTGGGCATGGCCCTGGCTGCCATAGCCGATCACCGCGACTCTCTTACCTTTGAGAGCATCGATCGGTGCATCTTTTGCATATAATACGTTTGCCATTGTGCTTATTTCTCCTTTATTCAAAAAAAGCATTTATATTTAAAATCACATTGGTTTCCTGCAACGCGGCATTGCGATTGTGCCGGTTCTGGCCATCGCTTTAACGCCGTAAGGCTTGCAAGCTTCGATAAAGGCCTCTATTTTACTTTCGGGGCCTGAAATTTCAACCATAACGTTTTTCGAGCTGATGTCCACAACTTTACTGTCGAACATATCGACAAGCGCGTTGATTTCTATGCGCTTTTCGGCAGTGCAGTGGATGCTGATGAGCATCAGGTCTCTCGATACTATATCCCTGCCGACAAAATCCTGTACCTTCACTACAGAAATAATCTTGCCGAGCTGCTTGCGAACCTGCTCTACCACGTTATTATCGCCGACAACAACGATTGTCATACGGCTGAGATTCGGGTCGTCGGTGCGTCCGACAACAAGCGAATCGATATTGAAAGCCCTCGCGGCAAACATCCCCGCAACATGCGCGAGAACGCCGGGCTTATTCTGTACAAGTGCGCTGATAACATGCTTCATTTTGCGTCTCCTGTGAATTAAGCCATGCTCTCAAAAATCTGAAGCCCGTCCATCTCGTCGAGCGCCTTGCCCGATGGAACCATAGGCCATACGTTCTCTTCCCTGTCCACGAAAACGTTAAGTACGCAGGGACCATCATGGGCGAGCATTTCACTGATCGCCGCGGGAACCTGTTGCTTATCGGTAACGCGAATACCCTTTGCGCCCATCGCGTTTGCAACTTTCGCAAAATCGGGGTTGAGCAACTGACTCTGCGAGTACCTGTGCTGGTAGAAAAGCTCCTGCCACTGCCTTACCATTCCCATGAAGCCGTTATTGAGAATGATAACTTTAACCGGCAGATTGTACATAACCGCCGTACAGAGCTCGCTCATAGTCATATTGTAACTGCTGTCGCCGTCTATGTCCACAACAACTGCACCCGGCAGAGCTGCCTGCGCGCCGATAGCCGCGGGAAGGCCGAAGCCCATTGTGCCAAGGCCGCCGCTTGTGATGAGCTGGCGCGGACGCTTGAACTTGTAGAACTGAGCCGTCCACATCTGATGCTGGCCAACGCCCGTAGTAATAACGGCTTCACCGTTTGTCTGGCGCCAGAGCTCCTCAATTACGTACTGCGGCTTAATTGTCTCTGCGTTCCTGTCATAAGCGAACGGATGCGTTTTGCGCCAGTTGTCGAGCTGTTCAAACCAGTCTTTGCGCTCTCTCGCTTCAACCATCGCTGTGAGGTGAGGCAAAATATCTTTTGCATCACCAACGACAGGAACATGTACAAACACATTCTTCGAAATGCTTGAAGGGTCAATGTCAACGTGAACAATTTTAGCGTTCGGGGCAAACTTTCCAAGATGGCCCGTAACGCGGTCGTCAAAGCGAGAGCCTACCGCAATCAGCAGATCACAATGCTGAACGGCGTAGTTTGCATAAGCTGCTCCGTGCATGCCGAGCATATCCAGCGAGAGCGGATTGCTCTGGTCAAAGGCGCCAAGGCCCATGAGTGTGCTGGTTACCGGTATGTTGGCCTTTTCGGCGAGAGCGGTCAGCTCCTCTGACGCATCCGAGCTGACAATTCCGCCACCAATATAGAGAAGTGGTTTTTCGCTCTCATTGATAGCTTCCGCAGCTGCTTCAATCTGCCTTGCATGGCCATGCATGCGCGGCCTATAGCTGGGAATATCAACATTCTCGTCGGGCGCCATCGGGCGAAACTCCGCCGTACCAACTGCAACATCAACGGGAATATCAACGAGAACAGGGCCCGGACGGCCTGTCGAGGCGATGTAAAACGCCTGACGAAGGTCGTTTGCCAGATCTTTTGTATCTTTAACGATCACGTTATGCTTTGTAATCGGCCTTGTTATACCGGTTGTGTCAACTTCCTGAAACGCGTCACCGCCGATGAGGTCCGTGCGAACCTGTCCGGTGATAACAACCAGTGGAATCGAATCGAGCATAGCCGTAGCAACGCCCGTAACGACGTTTGTCGCGCCGGGGCCGCTCGTCGCAATGCATACACCCGTCTTGCCGGTTGCACGCGCATAAGCATCAGCCATGTGAGTACCGCCCTGCTCGTGGCGTGGAATGATGAAGTTGAGAAAGTCGGCATCGTAGAGCTTGTCAAAAATCGGAAGAACCACCCCGCCGAGATAACCGAACATGGTATCAACACCCTGTTCTCTGAGAACCTCTACTACAATTTCTGAACCCTGCAAAACAGGGTACTGGGAAGAATTACTCATTCTAATCTCCCTGACTAACTAATAATGTAAGCTATATAGAACTCAGCAACCCGCCGGGCCTTATGGCTCTGCCTCCAATCTGCTCATCCCTTGCGAACAAACCGGAAAACCGAGCATATACAGCCACTGTTGCCAAGCCTTTTATCACAATCTAAAATGCGAATCAGGCGTAATACGCGTCTTGATCACAAACGTATCCGGTGGCTATTATAACATAAAAACCGTTCTGTCAAAGAAATAATTCATTTTTGCACATGCTCAGGCAGAAGTTTCGGTGCAGGATGAGCGATAATTTGCCGGCTTAACCTTGCCGGCAGGTTTTTCCTTTCCCACTGTATTGCGAGATGAACCGGAATTGTCTTGAATTTTGAATCTTGAATTATAAATCTCAAATCTGTCGTTTTCTATATTTCCCAAACCACTTGCCGGCCCCTCACCGATAATTAGCTGAAAACTATCTATAATCAGCGTTGTTTCGGCTACCGAGGCTCTTTATGCTTGACTAATCGCCTCTTTCACATTAAATATAACCCCGGCACTTTAATGGTTGAAGTGTTGTATGCGGCAGTTGGAAAGTCCGCTCTATTGTGTTACTATATTATACGAGGTTGATATGACGTTCACACCTTTAGACTACGTTATCTTTTTTGGCTTCATCGCCGCAGTAATCGCCATCGGCACGCTCAAAAGCCGCGGCGAATCAAGCGGTGAGGATTTCTTCCTTGCCGGCCGCGGGCTGAAATGGTGGCTGATCGGATTCTCGCTTATCGCCGCAAACATCTCCACGGAGCAGTTTGTGGGTATGAGCGGCAACGCCGCAAGCCACATCGGACTCGCAATAGCCAGCTATGAATGGATGGCCGCCATCACGCTCGTTGTCGTGGCGTTCGGATTCCTGCCGTTCTTCCTGAAGGCAGGCATCTACACGATGCCCGAATTCCTCGAACAGCGATACAACCAGTGGGCAAGGCTCGCGATGTCAGCTGCAACGTTGCTTATTTACTGTTTGCTTCTCGGCGCGGTAACCTACTCCGGAGCGCTCACAATCAAGACGCTTGCCGGCAAGATGGGCATTAACATCGGTCTGTTTCCTGGCTCTCTGGCCATCGGCCTTATCGCTATGTTCTACGTCGCCACGGGCGGCCTCAAGGCCTGTGCCTGGGCAGATCTGCTCCAAGGCTCTGCTCTTATCATAGGCGGCGGTATAATCATGTACTTCGCATTTGACAAGCTTGGCGCTGCAGAAAAGCTCGCACAGGTTGTTGATGCAACAAGCGGCAAGGTTAATGAAGTAACATTCAGCGCAAGCCAGGGCGCAATGGAACGTTTCTGGGCGCTCAACAAAACCCGCATGAATATGATTCTTCCCGCAACAGATTCAACGCTCCCCTGGACGGCTCTGTGCTTGGGCCTGTGGATTCCGAACTTCTACTACTGGGGCCTCAACCAGTACATCACACAGCGCACTCTGGGCGCGGCGTCTCTGTCAGAAGGCCAGAAGGGCATCGTGTTCAGCGCGTTTATGAAGCTTCTCATTCCGTTTGTGATTGTTGTGCCGGGTATTATGGCGTTCAATCTCTATGCAGGCGATATGCAGGCCGAAGCGGTTGATGGCAATGTCAAGGTTATCGCGGAATACTACAAGAGCAACAGCGCTACTGAGGCTATCGTACTTAATGAAAGCGCTACAACAGACGATGCCGCCGCATGGCAGATGGGCGATAAGATTATGCTCGCGGTTTGCGCGGACGCTGATGCCGTAAAGGCAATCACAGGTGTCGGCAACCCATACGTTTACCCGATCATTGCTGAAGATTTCGCTGCTATTGAAGCCTCAGACAGCAAGTTTGTCTGCAAGGACAAGACAGTCCTCAGCGTTTATCCGACGCTCACCGCAGAGCTGGAAAGCTACAACGCGACACAGATCGGCGCAGAAAAGAACTTCCTCGCGTACAAGTATGACACAGCTCTTGCCCAGCTCCTCGGGCAGGTACTTCCGCAGGGTACAGGCCTTATCGGCTTTGTTCTCGCAGCCCTTCTCGGCGCGGTTGTCAGCTCACTGGCAGCTCTTCTCAACGCCGCTTCTACCATCTTCTCGTTGGATATCTACAAGAAGTATATGAACCCGAATGTAACTCAGCACGGCATCCTCGCGCTTGGTCGAGGGAGTGTGCTTGTGTTTACGTTGATTGCCGTTGTTCTGTCACCGGCGCTCGGCAGCCCGAAATTCGGCAGCATCTTTACGGTGATTCAGGAAGGCCAGGGAATCTTGAGCCCGGGTGTTCTGGCGGTATTTGTATTCGGCCTCATAAGCAAGAGAGCACCGAAGTTCAGTGGCGTTGTCGGACTGCTTCTCAACGCTGTGGTTTACATCGGCCTTATGAACTTCGCCCCCGGAATCAACTTCCTTAACAGGATGGCGATCTGCCTGGCGGTTTGCGTTGTTGCGATGATTGTCATGACAATCGTAAAGCCGCTCCCCGAGCCGTACGTAATCAAGGCCAATACAACCATTGAGCTCAGCGAAAACAAGGGTGCAAAGATGGCCGGTATCGCTGTTATCCTTATCACGCTCGTTCTTTACTTCCTCTTCAGCCCGCTCGGACTGATAAAGTAAGTAGCTGTTATAAACGAAACGAACACAAAAACCCCGCAGCGTCAAAAACTGCGGGGTTTTTCGTTGTATTTGAGCAGAGGCTCGGGGTCATCGCGCCCTCGTCCCCATCCCACGGATAAATATACGTTCGTAATGCGGCATGAGACGCAAGACTTTGCGTCTCTACAATTCTCGTGCGGGATGTTATGACGTTTCGCAAAACAGCGCCATTGCGCAAGCGATGCGAAAAAAATGCTCACGTAAATGCCAACCAATGTCGGAAAAACCAAACCGGTGCCACGGATAATATGCGTTCGTAACTGGCATGAGACGCAAGATTTTGCGTCTCTACAATTTCGGGGCGCTTGCGCGCCTCCGCTGTGTCATTTTACGCCTCGCGGACAGCGCCATTTCGTGAGAAATGCGCAGTCTGCTTGTAAAATTTATTTCTTGAACCAACCGCTGCACTTAACCGGTAGCTCGCTGTCATTAACGGTAAGGATAAGCTCATCTGAGAAGTAACGGCTTGTCCCGTCCTGCGGCACTGTTACCTCTATTTTAAGCTTGGCCATATCGCCTTTGCTCTCAAGCAGGCTCCATGTCATTGTGCCGTTTTTGCTCTTGCCGTCCGAAATATTTACCTCTTTGCCGTAATTGCTGCGCACCCATACTTCCCTGCTGTCCTTGTCGCCGGGCTTCGCATCCTGCATAATGATTCGTGCGGGCGAGGCGCTGTAAAGCGGCTGGGCTCTGTAGGAAACACTCACAACGGAGCAGTCGGGGTGGCTTGTGTTGATTGTGATGAGGCCGGTAAGATTCTTTTCTATGAGCTCGCGAGTGAGCGTGGCGTTTATTGTGTGTGAGGTGGCGAGTTCTCTGGAGTCGTAATCAAACTTTATCGAATCGCCGATTGAGGTTACGGAGGTAATCCTGAAGGGCTGATCGTCTTTGCTTGTTACAACAATCGGCTTGAAGCCGCAATTATTTTCTGCCAGCGAAAGCTCCATCTCCTTGGGAAGCGCTTCCACTTTGAGCACCGTGTTTGATTTAATCTGAAGCTCATATCTGGGCATCTTCGGGTCGTTGGAGTGAATGTAGAGATGCTTGGTAACCGCACCCTCACGCTGCGAAGCGGTATAGCGCACTTTCACCGAACCCGATTCGCCCGGAGCGTAGTTTTTGTCGGCAAGCTCGGGTACCGTACAACCGCAAGTCGCCTGAACGTGCGAAATTACCAGCTCGGCATCACCTGTATTTTTGAAATCATAAGTAAAATCAAACACCTCATGCGGCTTGACTTCGCCAAGGTCTTTAACAGGATTGCTCACTTGGATCGAGGCAACGCCGTCAGCCGCGTAACCTGAGCATACCAACGCGAGAACAACTGCAAAAAGGACAGGTTTCATCTTTGAAAACATCTAATTCTCCGAAAAATTAAAATCCCTAATGATTTCAGCAATGACAGTTATCATATTCACTGTTATTCTACGTTCAACCATAAAATTATGTTCTATGGCATGTTGCTCCTGGCGCTTGTCGCCGGAAGCACCTCAAGCATCCTGTCGAGCGAGCGCCTTGCCCTTGATGCAATCTCCGCGGGCACATCAATTTCGTATTGCATATATTCGAGAGAAAAGTAGAGGCTTTCGAGGGTGATTTTTTTCATATTGAAGCATTCTATGGGGCTTGCCGCGAAGAACTTTTTATCAGGGTTGCCTTTACGAAGTGCATGCAGAATGCCGGGCTCCGTAGCTATAATAAAAGACCGCGCCTCGCTTTTGCGGGCGTATTCGAGCATCTGGCCGGTACTGAGCAAAACATCCGCAACATTCTTCGCAGATTCCGGACATTCCGGATGCGCCATCACAATAGCCTGCGGGTGAAGCGCTTTGAGGTCGGAAATGACCTCGCCCGCAATCACCGCATGCGTGGGGCAGAATCCCGGCCAGAGAATAAGATTGCGGCGGGTTTTTGCTTTCACATACGCGCCGAGATACTTATCCGGCACGAATAAAATCTCCTTATCATCGGGAAGTCTCGAAACAAGCTCAACGGCATTGCCGCTCGTACAGCAGTAATCGCTAAGCGCCTTGACTTCCGCCGCGCTGTTTACATAACAGACCGTTAGCGAGCCGGGGTGCTCTGCCTGAAACTTGCGCAGCTCATCTGCGGTTATCATATCCGCCATCGGACAACCGGCTGTGTTATCGGGCAGCAGAACCGTCTTTTCCGGCGATAGAATCTTGGCCGTTTCTGCCATAAAATGTACGCCGCAGAAAACAATCACATCGGCATTGGTAGTAGCGGCCTGCTTGCTGAGCCCGAGTGAATCGCCCGAAAAATCGGCAATGTCCTGCACATCTGCGGGTACATAGTTGTGCGCGAGTATAACAGCGTTGTGCTTCTCTTTGAGCGCAAGTATTTTATCTTTCAAGTCCATTTAATCCCCCGATGTCTGCATGGGCTGAATCTGCGCCCGTTTCGGGCATTCACAGCGCATTCCTTTTATGAGAAGCTCCGGATCGACACTGCGAACAGAGGTTCCCGGCTCCACGGATTCTTTCACCCACGTGTTTCCCGCGATGACGGAACCCTCCCCGATAACAACATCCCCGAGAATGGTGGCTTCGGCATAGATGGTTACGTGATCTCCGATTGTAGGATGGCGCTTGCCACCCTTTATGATGTTGCCGTCCTTATCTTTCTTGAAGCTGAGCGCGCCGAGCGTTACACCCTGATATATCTTCACATGCTCGCCAATAATGGCCGTCTCGCCAATAACGACTCCGGTGCCGTGGTCAACGAAGAAAAATTTGCCAATTATGGCGCCAGGGTGGATATCGATGCCCGTCATACGATGCGCGTATTCGCTCATAATCCTCGGAATCAGCGGTACGCCGCGCTTGTAGAACTCGTGCGCAACCCTGTGTATCGCGGTGCAGAGCAGACCCGGATAGCTTATCACAATCTCTTCACGCGTCATGGCGGCGGGGTCGCCTTCATAGGCCGCCTCAACATCCGTTTTTAGTACTTCGCGAATATCAGGCAGGGAATCGAGAAACTCATGCACCACTTCTTCGGCCGCCTCATCGCAGTTGCCGCAGCCGATTGCAGCGCCGTGCGTACATTCATACTTCAGCGCAAGATGCAGCTGATGGCAGAGCTTCTCTTCGATTTCGTTGAGCAGGCCGCCGACAATGTACTCAACATTATCCCGCTTGACGGAATATCTGCCGCTGTAGCCGGGGAAAAGCAGCTCAAGTATCAAGACAAGGCAATGCTCTATCTCGTCCCTGCGGGGGAGATTTTTATTCTCACAGAAGTTTACCGCGCTCTCGTCGCTGTAACTGTCTATGATTCTTTTTACTAAATCTGATGTATTTTTCATTTTGCGTTCTCCATAGGTGCCCCCTGTTTCGTCGCGCGTCAGTGCATCAAGCAAATAATTCGGTTGAAATGTACCTTTCGCCGGTATCGCAGAGCACTGTAACAATCGTCTTGCCGGAATACTCACGCATTGATGCGAGCCTCAGCGCAACAGCCATATTAGCGCCTGCGCTTATACCCACGAGCAACCCTTCCTTACAAGCCAACAGGCGGGATGTCTGCATGGCCTCTTCTTCGGATACGGTGATTATGCTGTCTATGACGCTTCTGTCGAGTATTTCGGGCACAAATCCCGCTCCGATACCCTGAATCTTATGCGGGCCGGGGTTTCCGCCCGAAAGAACGGGGGATTTCTCCGGCTCAACAGCAATCGAAACGAGCTGCGGCTTCTGCTGCTTGAGGTATCTGGCGCAGCCTGTTATCGTGCCGCCGGTACCGACTGCCGCAACGAACAGATCAATGTCGCCGCCGGTCTGTTCCCAGATTTCGGGGCCTGTCGTTTCGTAGTGTGCCTGCGGATTCGACGGGTTGCAAAACTGCTGCGGAACATAGCTGTCCGGCGTTTTTGATGCAAGCTCGAGGGCCTTATCAACTGAACCTTTCATCCCGAGAGAAGCTTTCGTAAGGATAATATCCGCTCCGAGCTGAGCAAGCAACTTGCGTCTCTCGACGCTCATAGATTCGGGCATAGTGAGAATAAGCTTGATGCCCTTCACCGCACATATCAGCGCCAGACCGATGCCGGTGTTGCCGCTGGTGGGCTCGATAACCGTGGTATCGGGCTTGATATATCCGTTTTCTATGGCACTGTTTATCATGTAAAGGGCAATCCTGTCCTTCACGCTACCGCCCGGATTCGCAAATTCACACTTCGCCAGCACCCTTGCTCTGCCAGTGCAAATGTTCATTATCTCAACAAGCGGTGTATTGCCGATTGTACCGATGATTCCTTTGTAAACGCTCATTTTTAATCCCTCACTGTAAAAATGTAAGGTTGTACTTTTTCCGCGCCGCCGCGTATTCATAATGCGGAGGAGCACTTAATAAACCTGCTACTATATTATGTCTATTGTATAAGTTATATACTGCTTTCGGCATCAGAAGTTCTGTAAAAAAACTCCCCTGCCACCGATTCTGTCTGAATGAGCTGTTTTTTGAGCAGCTCGTCAATGGCGTGATTCACTTCAAGCATATTCGCCTGAAGCCCCTCGGAAATATCGCTCGCGCTGCAAGGCCGCCTCTCGACCATAGCCAGAATGCTCTCCGCCAGAGCTGACTGTTCAACAGACTGATTCGCTTTTCTGCTGAGCTTTATGCCCTCGGCGTCATAGCCGATAACGGCCGCGGCCGCGGCAAGCTCGGCATCGCTGAGCGGTTCGAGCGTCTTATCACAGCCCGGACGGACAGCCGTATTAAGCTGAATGCGGTCCGGAGAAATATCAGAGACGAGCTGCTTAATCTTCGCGAGCTGTTCGGGCGAATCGTTGAGCCCTTTCAGGAGAAAGATTTCCAGCCACATCTGCCCTTTGTACGATGCTCGAAACTCTTTGAGCCCTGCCATAAGCATATCAAATGTGATTTTGTGGTGCGGGCGGTTGATAACCTCGAAAGAATCTTCATCGAAGGCATCGAGCGACGGCATAACGACATCGGCAAGCGCCAGCGCCTCCCGAACACGGGCATTCCAGAGCATCGTACCGTTGGTTATCACGGCGACGCGCTTGTCCGTGTTGCGCTTGAGCTGGCATATCATCTCGCCGAGAGCTTTGTGAAGTGTGGGTTCGCCGGAGCCGCTGAAAGTGATGTAGTCCATATGCACACCCTCATTCAGCCTTGCGTAGATCTCCGCAAGCACTTCCTCCTGTGGGGCATACGTTTTAACCTCAACTTCCGGCTCCTGCGTTACGCAAAGCTGGCAGTAAATGCAGTTTTGCGTGCATGTCTTCAGCGGCAACACATCCACCCCCAGACTCGCTCCGAGCCTGCGCGATGGAACTGGGCCGAATACGTACTTGTACCTGCTCATATATCGCTTACTCCCCGCGCCCTCTGATTATGTTGAATATGCGCTTGCACTGTATGAGCGTGTCTTCAAGGTCGTCGAGGCGCATCATACAGGCCGCATCGCAGAGAGCCTCATCCGGTTCGGGGTGAACCTCGAAAAACAGGCCGTTTGCGCCTGCCGCAATCGCGGCCTTCGCGAGAACGGGTGCCTTTTCTCTCGCCCCTGCGCTCTGGCTGCCGAGGCCTCCGGGCTGCTGGGTGCTGTGGGTGGCATCGAAAATGACCGGATATCCGAACTCCTGCATATCCATAATCGCGCCCATATCGTTAACAAGGCGGTTATAGCCGAAGAATGTACCTCGTTCGCAGAGCATAATGCCACGGCTACCAGCCTCAACGAGCTTATTGACCACGTTCTTCATTTCCCACGGGCTGAGGAACTGCCCTTTCTTCACGTTTACCACGGCTCCCGATTCGGCCGCCGCGACAAGCAAGTCTGTCTGGCGGCAAAGGAATGCCGGAATCTGAACGCAATCGACAACCTCTCCTGCCGCGCTCGCTTGCTCGGGCAGATGTACATCGGTAACGAGGGCAAGCCCCGTCTCCTGGCGCACTTCCTCAAGCACGCGAAGCCCCGCCTCCAGGCCGGGGCCGCGGTAGCTGTGGATGCTGGTGCGGTTGGCCTTGTCGAAACTGGCCTTGAATACGATTCCGATACCGGTGCTCTCGGTTATTTCGCGCAGGCGCTCGGCCACGGTGAAACAAACATCCCTGCTCTCGATAACGCACGGGCCGGCAAACACAAACATCTCGCCACCAAGCGATACCGGCAAATCTCCGATTCTGAAACTATTCACTCTATTTCTACCTCTCTATAAGGTTTATATCTGCTGATACACTACGAGTTTACTGGGCTTTCGCCTGAAATGATAATAGCACATTTACGCAATTAGACAAGCAAAAACTGCTCAGTCTCACATAACAGGTGCGTGGCTAAAAAAGCCCCTTCGCGAGTTCGCACGGGCGTGATTTATCGCTCCCGGCGTGAGAACACAATTATAACAAAAAATAGCTTGCTGCCATGCGTGCATTTACCGAAATTCCGAAATAAACCAAATCAAAGCTTTACCAAGGAGAAAAATTCCAGCGAGGCGATATATACTTGAAGAGATAAACATTTCCCAACGGTCTCTCCGCACAGGCAATTGTAAACCGCTCGTGTTTTTACTTTTCAGCGCGTGATTTTTTCATATAATTTATGTCTCCGGTGCCTTGCGCCGAAAGTAAAAGAATAAGTTTTTTATTATCATCATATTCAGGAAGGTGTATTCAAATGTCATCAGCACCCAAAGGTAATGCGGTTGTAAGCCAGTCAGGCGGCCCCACGGGCGTTATCAACGCGTCTCTGGCAGGCGTAATTGAAGCAGCTCAGAAAAACGAAAACATAGAGAAGATTTTCGGCGCGGTACATGCGGTATCCGGCATCATAAAGGATGAGTTCATCGACCTCACCGACATTGATGCCGACACTCTCAATATCGTTGCAGGCTCTCCTTCATCAGCCCTTGGCTCAAGCAGAGACAAGCCTGATGCAGCATACTGCAAGAACATCCTCGAAATCTGCAAGAAGAGAAATATCCGCTACTTCTACTACATTGGCGGCAACGACTCCGCCAACACCTGCAAGATCATTGCCGAGCAGGCAGAAGCAGACGGCTACGACATGCGTGCATTCCACGTACCCAAGACAATCGACAACGACCTCCGCACAACCGACCACTGCCCGGGCTACGGCACCGCGGCAAGGTTTGTCGCCTGCGCAGTTATGGGCGACGACCTCGACAACCGCGCACTTCCGGGCGTGAAGATTGACGTTATCATGGGCCGCGACGCAGGCTGGCTCACCGCCGCCGCCACACTCGGCCAGCAACGCGAAGATGACGGCCCACATCTGGTATATATACCGGAGAGGCCTGTTTCAATCGAGAAGATCGTTGCAGACGTTAAAGAAGTTTACGCAAAGTACGGTCGCTGCGTAATCGCGGTAAGCGAAGGCATACGCGATAAGGATGGCGTTACCTGGGCGAAGAAGCTCGCGGAGAACGCGGAAGTTGACGCACATGGCAACGTACAGCTCTCAGGCACTGGCGCACTCGCCGATTTCCTCTCAAGCCAGATCAAGAGAGGCACAGGAATCAAGCGTGTTCGCGCAGATACCTTCGGCTATCTTCAGCGCTCATTCGCCGGCTTTCAGAGCGAAAGCGATGTAAAGGAAGCCCGCCTCACAGGCAACAAGGCAGTTGAGTTCAGCATGGAATACCCCAGCGGCTCGGCCATCATGAAGCGTACCGGCGAAGGCGCGGACTACGGCGTAACATTTGAGCGTACTGAGCTGAAGAATGTTGCCGAGTTCACAAAAGACCTCCCCGACAACTTCATCAACGAAGCCGGCAACGGTGTCACTGAGGCATTCAAGGTTTACGCGCTTCCGCTCTGCGGCAAGCTCCCCGTAACCGGCTATCTCGGCAATAACCCGAAAGTCTGAGTAATTTTGCTATAATCTAAGGGCGCGCCTCCCCCCTGCGGGAGGGCGTCCTTTTTCAACGGAATTGATTGCAGTTTGAAGAGAGAGAAATCAGTGCCTGAAACCGTAAAGTTTGAGAGGATCGTCGATGCCGCTCGAAAAGCCAACCCCGCCAACGCGCGCGGCTGGTACAGTGAGCTTGTGCCCGGCAACTTTGATGGCGGTACGCTTCAGGTGAAATGCCCGTCCCAGACAATCGCGGATTTCCTTCGCGATAACAGTCTGGACGCGTTTACCTCTGCGGCGCAGAAGGTAACTGGGCACCTCTTGTGCGTCGAGTTCGTGCATGAGAAAGATGGCACTGCAAATGCGCATACTGCGGTTATGTCATCCGATGATATTCCGTACCGTCTCCACCCTGACCTCACCTTCGACAACTTCGTTGTGGGGCAGTCTAACAGGCTTGCACATGCCAGCTGCGTTGCGATAAGCAATTCGCTCGGCGTAACGTACAATCCACTCTTCATACACAGCAACGCCGGTCTCGGCAAGACGCACCTTCTCCACGCTATCTGTGCGAATATCGCATCGAAAAATCCGCGGCTCAAGATACGCTTCCTCACATGCGAGGCGTTCGTGAGCAAGTTTGTCGCGGCGATCGAGAAGGGCGATCTCTCCGCTTTTCAGGAGGACTTCCGTAGTGCCGATGTGCTGATTCTTGACGATGTGCAGTTTTTGAGCGACCGCGAAAGCACGCAGGACGAGTTTTTCCACACGTTTAACGCGCTTCACAGCCAGAGGAAGCAGATTGTTCTCAGCGCCGACAGGGCGCCAGGGGAAATACCCTCCCTCGACGAACGTATCCTCAGCCGCCTGAAATGGGGGCTTGTGGCACGTATCGATACGCCGAGCGTGGAAACGAGGCTTGCTATTGTGAAGAAAAAGGCCAAGATCCGCGGAGTTCACGTACCAGAAGATGTTGCCGACTATATCGCAAGCCGCATCAGCACAAACATACGTGAAATTGAAGGCGCCATAACAAGCATAAGCGCGATGGCCTGCACCGAAAACATCGACATAGACCTTGAACTGGCAAGAGCGGTGCTTGGAGAAAAACCCGAGCCTCAGCTAAAAATCATCGACATTCAGGACATCCTCGACGAGGTTACGCGCCTGTATAAGGTGCGACAGCCCGAAATCAAGGGCAAAGGCCGGAGTAAGTCCATTATGATTCCGCGGCAGGTTACCATGTATCTCGCCCGCAAACTCACCAGAATGAGCCTTGAGGAAATCGGCCTTCATCTCGGCCGCAGAGACCACAGTACCGTGATGCACTCCATCGACAAGGTCAGCAACTTGATGGAACAGGACGACGATTTCGCCGAACAGGTTAAGAGCATCGAAAGCACGCTTCTGCAAAAGTGATTGTGGGGCCGGCGCTATTGACAGCACATACCCGACACTTCGCAAAGATCGATCTGCAGCGGCGCGCAACACACCTCTTCCCGCATTACGAAATCAGTTTGCCTGCCGGTGTCATTACGCAATGGGCGCCGTAATCGGGTTGCACAAGCAGAGCTGTTAGATATAATCACAGGACTGGAAATCGCATTTTTGTTAGTTGGAATACCAAAATGAGCAAACTTGACTCTCAGCTTGACAAGCTGGAAAATCAGAGCATTTTTATTATTCGCGAGGCGTACAGCCAATTTCGCAACATAGCGGTGTTGTGGTCTATCGGCAAAGACAGCACCACACTCCTCTGGCTCGTCCGTAAGGCCTTCTTCGGCAAGATACCCTTTCCCGTGATGCACATCGACACCTCGTACAAATTCAAAGAGATCTATGAATTCCGCGACAAATACACGAAGGAGTGGGATTTAGACCTCATCGTTTCGAGGAACGAAGAGGCAATCGCGGCCGGCATGGGCCCCGACAAAGGCAAGTTCGACTGTTGCAATCAGCTCAAAACAATTGCCCTCAAGCAGGCCATCGCCAAGAAGAAATTCAAGGCGCTTCTGCTCGGCATCAGGCGAGATGAGCATGGCATCCGTGCGAAGGAAAGGGTTTTCAGCCCGCGAGATGAAGACTTTGAGTGGGACTACAAGAACCAGCCGCCTGAGCTTTGGGATCAGTACAAGACCAAGGCCGCCGAAGAAGAACATCTCCGCGTACACCCGCTTCTTGGCTGGCGTGAGATTGATATCTGGGAATACGTTCGTAGGGAAAACATCCCGATTCCGAGCCTTTATCTGGCAAAGGATGGCAAACGCTTTCGTAGCATCGGCTGCGAGACCTGTTGCGGGCCCGTCGATTCAAACGCATGCAGCGTTGACGACATCATCGAAGAGCTGAAGACGACCAAAATCAGCGAGCGCAGCGGCCGTGCGCAGGACAAAGAGGACGACTATATGATGCAGAAGCTCCGTTCACTCGGATATATGTAAGAAAAATTTGAAGAGATTTTTATGCAAAGTGCACTTATAGTTGCAATCGCCTTTGTCTGCGAGTTTGTTGATTCGACGCTGGGTATGGGCTACGGCACTACGCTGACGCCCGTACTGATGCTTCTGTTTGGTTTTGAGCCATTACAGATCGTGCCGGCGATTCTGCTCAGCGAGCTGCTCAGCGGGCTTTCGGCCGCCACTATGCATCACTTCTGCGGCAACGTCAATCTGAAGCCGAATACGATGAACGCTCGCGAGATTGCAGAACAGCTCAGCAGCTTGGGGTATATTGAAAGCTTCAAGCGCAACACCCCGCTACATCTTAAAATCGCTATTCTGCTTTCGGTTTGCAGCGTTGTTGGCACGGTTGCCGCGATATACATAGCAGTAAACATACCGAAGTTCTGGCTCAAAACATACATCGGCACAATAGTGCTTGTGATGGGTATCATAATATTGGTCTGCCTTAAGCGCACGTTCCGCTTCTCTTGGCGCAAGATGACGCTGCTCGGCATAATAGCCTCTTTCAACAAAGGCCTCTCCGGCGGAGGCTACGGCCCCGTGGTAACTAGCGGCCAGATACTCAGCGGCGTTGACTCAAAGAGCGCAATTGGGATAACGAGCCTTGCCGAGGGAGTAACTTGCCTTGTGGGAGTGAGCCTCTATCTATTCGCCAAGAAGGGCCACGCATTTGATATGTCGCTCACGCCGTATCTGTGCATTGGTGCATTACTCAGCGTGCCTTTTTCCGCGTTTACGGTGAAGAAGGTGAGCTCGAAGAATATGAAACTGGCTATCGGCGTGATAACGATCGTGCTGGGCCTCTTTACACTGATAAAAACTTTTACCTCCTGAAAAGGCGCTGTGCGCCGCGAAAAGGTTGAATAAATGAACAAAGTACTCAATTTCGTTATAGTGGGACATGTTGACCACGGCAAAAGCACTTTAATTGGAAGGCTCCTGTACGATACGGATTCTCTGCAACCGGACAAGATCGAGGAAATGAAAAAGATGAGCGCGGCGCGCGGCCGCGATACCGAATTTGCCTACCTGCTCGACCACCTCGAAGAAGAACGCAAACAGGGCATCACAATCGACACAACGCAGGTGTTCTTCAAAACCGACAAGCGCGAGTATGTCATTATCGATGCACCGGGGCACGTGGAGTTTGTGAAGAATATGATCACGGGCGCTTCACAGGCAGAGGCGGCAGTTCTTATTGTCGATGCGGACGAAGGCGTAAAAGAGCAGACAAAGCGTCATTCCTATATGCTGAGCATGCTTGGCTTGAGGCAGGTGATTGTGGTTGTGAATAAGATGGATCTCGTCGGCTACGACAAGGCGCGCTACGAAAGCGTGCAGGCGGATGTTGCCGCGTGGCTTGCATCAATCGGCATTGAGCCGCTGATGTACATCCCCATCGCCGCACTCTCCGGAGAGAATATTGCACACCGCTCGAACAACATGGACTGGTACGACGGCCCCACGTTTCTCGAAAGCCTCGACAGCCTCAAAAGCAGCATCCCCGCACAGGATAAGCCGCTGATTTTCCCAATTCAGGACGTTTACAAGATAGATGACAAGCGCATCAACGCAGGCCGCGTTGAAGCGGGGCGGATAAGCGCGGGCCATAGGATAAAAATCTTGCCTGGCGGATTCGACACGAGCGTCAGGAGCGTTGAGAAATTCCTCGAAACGGTAACGGAAGCCGGCGCAGGCGAATCTATCGGAATGATAACCGAAGATGCGCTCTTCCTTGACCGCGGAGATGTTGTCTGTGTTGAGGGCTCAGAGCCCACCATCACCGACGAAGTCCGCGCGAGAGTGTTCTGGATGAGCAAAAGGCCGCTTGATGCCGCCGGCAAGCTCATTATCCGTTGCGCAACGCAGGAAACAAAGTGCAAAATAATAGCGATTGAGAAGCGCATCAACTCCTCCACGCTGGAAGTGATTGAGACCGACTCCTCCACGCTCGGTAATCTGGAGATTGGTGAAGTCGTTATCAAGACGAAAAAACCGATAGCCATCGACAATTTCAACAACACACCCGAGCTTGGCAGGTTTGTGCTCGTTCATGATGATAATATCGTTGCGGGAGGCATCATAACTGACTGACCCCCTGCCTGCATATCACAAACGTGCTGTTACAAATACCCTGATTCCGGAGTAAATATAAGTTCGCGGTCTCTCGTCGGCAGGCTTTTTCTTTTCCGGCTCTATGCTATAATTAACGGCATGGAAACAAAAGCAGAAAATATCTTCAACCCGCAAGATGTGGAGGCGGTCGCCCTGCCGCTGTTCGAGGGGAATGTGCCGGCGGGCTTTCCCTCCCCCGCCGCCGACTACGAGGAATCCAGCCTCGACCTCAATAAATATCTCGTAAAAAATCCCGCCGCGACATACTTCGTGCGCGTGAGTGGTGAATCAATGACAGGCGCCGGCATTTTCACTGGCGATATGCTCATCGTTGACCGTTCCCTCGATGCAAAAAACGGTAGCGTGGTAATAGCGGCGCTTGACGGAGAGCTGATGGTAAAGAGAATCCGCATAAAGGGTAGCCATGTATCGCTGGCCAGCGAGAATGAGCGCTACAAGCCGATTGACGTGAGCGGGCAGGAGGATTTCGCTATCTGGGGCGTGGTAACGAACGTAATCCATGCGCTCTGACGGAGGCTCCAAATGCTGACAGCACTCGTTGACTGCAACAACTTCTACGTCTCCTGCGAGCGGGTATTCGCCCCCTCTCTTGAGGGCAGGCCCGTCGTGATTCTGAGCAACAACGACGGCTGCATTGTCTCGCGCTCGGCTGAAGCCAAGGCGCTGGGCGTGCCTATGGGCGCCCCGTACTTCGAGCAGCGCGCGCTATTACAACGGCACAATGCCGCCATATTCAGCTCCAACTACACCCTTTACGCAGATATGTCCTCCCGTGTAATGAACGTGCTTGCCTCGTTCTCGCCGCAGATGGAGGTCTATTCGATAGACGAGGCCTTTCTCGCGCTTGGCGGAGAGCCCGAAGATGCCGAACAGATTGCGAGAGAGATGAGGAAAACCGTTTACAAATGGACGGGAATCCCCGTCTCGGTTGGCCTGGCCCGCACAAAAACACTCGCCAAGCTCGCTTCCCACCACGCCAAAACACACCCGCAGACCGGCGGAGTCTTCTTGCTTGCAGATGCCGGTAGCGTTCGCGAAAACCTGCAAAACGTGCCTGTGGGAGAGGTGTGGGGAGTGGGGAGGAGAATCTCAGCGCGCCTCAATTCACACGGCATAACCACCGCCGCGCAGCTTGC
>JBFWMM010000001.1:37464-77840 GCA_050251615.1 Phycisphaerae bacterium | reverse complement strand
AGCTTGCTATGCGCTCGACAGGAACCCGCCGGCAAGAAAGAGTATCACCGTCTCACGCACCTTCGGCGAAAGCGTAACGGAGCTTTCTGGGCTTGAGCAGGCCGTTGCTATGTATGCGTCGAGGGCGGCGGAGAAGCTGCGTGAGGAAAAGCGCGCCGCGGGCCTGTTGACCGTATATATATCCACAAGCCGCCACATATCAAGCCCCCTGATTGCAAGCGCGGCCGCGGAGTTCGAGGAAAAGACATCTGACAGCATGCTCATAGTCAAACAGGCGCTCAAGCTCCTGGCGGGCATATACCGTAAGGGATACAGATACAAAAAAGCCGGCGTGCTTTTGAACAACCTCTGCCCCGAAACGAGAGTGCAGAGAAGCCTCTTTTCGCAGACGGACCACGCCCCGAGCAAAAGACTGATGAGTGCGATAGACAAGATAAACAGCTCCACGGGCGCCGGCGTTTTCTGGGCCGCAGAGGGAATACAACGCCCCTGGCGCACTCAGGCGAATCACCTCTCACGCAGATATACCACCAGCTTCAGCGAACTGCCGGAAGTAAAGTAGGGGCTGTATTTTACAAGCCATATTGCGCGTTGGAATGACAATCAGAACCGCGACAGTAGCGAGCTGTGGCGAACGTATGGAGCGGATTGTAAATTGCGCAATCGCTTTGGGCGCGATGAACCCGAGCCCCTAAATGTCGGTTTGACTTCACCGGCATTGATTGGCGTTTGCGTAAGTTTTTTTTCGCATTGCTTGCGCAATGGCGCTGTTTCGGTTTGACTTCACCGGCATTAGCGGGCATGCGTTAAAAAAAAGAAGCAGGCAACGACCGAAGCCGCTGCCTGCTGTAGCATTTAGTAATGCAAGGCTTTATAAAGCCGAGTTCTCGCGATTATTCGCAGTCGGGGTAGAGACCGCAATCAAGCCACTCTGCTGCGAAGATCGCAAGGTCATAGGCGTCAACAACGCAGTCATCGTTGAGATCGAAGCCTGCTTCAGGCTTGCTTGATGTCAGACATACAGACTCGCCTGTTGCTTCGTTATATGCCGTAGCAACATCGAGGTCGGTAAGTGCAAAGTTGGAGATCTTAATGTCATCTATCTGGCCATCGAAGTAGTACCCGCCATTGAGGATCTTACCAATGCGCAGGGCCGTCGGGTCTGCAAGAGTCTGTCCGGCCCTTGCGTTGAGTACCTGTGCTTCCTGAGAACCGTCAACGTAGAGGTGAATATCACCTGTTTCATAGTCGCGTGTACCAACGCAGTAGTGCCACTGGCCATCATTGATGTCTGTAGAAGACCTCAATGTATTGCCGTCAGCTGCGCCGAAAGCAAACTTGCTGCCGAGCAGTGAAGAACCGAAGTCGGCAACCCAGCCGGGCATTTCGCCGTCAACAAGGCCCATGCCATCCCACCAGCCGCCGGTGTTGGCGGTAGCGGTTGTCTTAACCCAAATCTCGAACGAGAATGAGTTCTGAACCATTCTCGGAACATCAATGCAGGTCTGGTTAGTGAGAGCGAACGAAACGGCATTGCCGTCTGCTGTGGGCTCATAAGTAATAACGGGGTTGTTCGGATCAGATGTCCTTACAACCGTTCCATCATTATCACCGGCCATATCTGTGATGGCGAGAAGCTCTGTGGTGTCATCAAACGGATACCATGCTACAAGCCTCTTAACCTCAAGCCAGGCCGTTCCGCTTGTTGCGTCTGTGCCGCTTTCGTTGCTTACTACCGCGTAGTAGAAGCCTTCATCAGCCGGTGTTGCAGCCGCAATTGTGAGAGTATCACCGGAACCAACTGAAACATCGTCATCAGGCGTGTTGTTGAGGTCATCGGTTGACTTAAACCATGCAACGGTTGCCTCTGTTACGCTCTGATAGCCCACTGTGAAATCTGCCTGAGCATCCATCTCCGCGAGAAGGTTTTCAGGGTCTTCTGTAACAATAGGAACTGAAGCCATCACATCAAACACATAAGGCACAGCAACGATATTTTCAGCCGCTACGTCAGCAATTGTGCTGGCAGAAGTGAATGTCTGCTCGTAGCCTGAAACTGCCGAAGCAACTACAACCTGATAAGCTGAGTCGAACGGGAGATCCATAGCAATTGAAGATGTGGCAACGTCCGTTGTGCCGACATAGTAGAGGTTCGGGTCTGTTGAAGCAGAAGCGAATACATACTGTTCGGTAACGTTCGGGTTAACGCCGCCTACACCGGGCTCCTGTGCGGGAGTCCAGTTTACAACAACGTCAACGTCAACATTGACCATATCAGCGTTCTGGTCTGTGCTGAAGTTGTACGCGCCGCTGTAGCCTGCGCTGAGCAGCTCATTCGGCGCAAGAGCGACATCGCTGATACGTACTTCGTCAATATAGCCGTAAGCGCGGTCGCCGTGTCCGCCGCCGTAGAGGCCGCGGCCAACGCTGAAATCACCGGGATCCCAGTCGCTGCCGTCAAAGCCGCTTCTCTGGCCGTTGGTGAGTCTTGTGTCTTCACTGCTGCCGGTCATGTCCCTCTGAGCGATCAGGCGGTATCCATTATCAACGCCAATCTCCATGATGTACAGAGAGAGGATGGTGCCGTCTGAAGTAGCAGCGAGAGAGTACCATGGCGCAAGCTCGCCGTCAGGGTCCGGGTTGAAGTCGAAACCAACATACTCGGGGTTGGGGCTGCATGCCTCGTGCCATACGCCTGTAACATCGCAGAACTTGATTGCAAGGCGGTTGTCGCCTGTGTAATCAACTTTCTGAAGATAAAGCGCTGAACAATTAAGATCGTTACCGTCACCACCGTTGGTATTAACATTCTGCGCATCACGGCCGATTAAAGTCTTAAACCCACCGTTTTCCATCTTGAATGTTACTTCAATCGTCCAGGCAAGTGGCTGAAGGTTCTGCAGGGCATCATTTCCACACCAGGCTGCAGGGCCGCCGTCAGTGTTCTTGACGCAAAGCGTGTTTGCGCCGACAGCGTTCTGATAGTTGCTCCAGGCTACATTATCCCTGTAGCCATAAGTACCGTCAGCCCAGACTGCGAGGTGGTTGCCGTTGCCGGAAACGTCCTGAATATCATAGGTGTATGCGCCATTTACGTCGCTGAGGTGGTCAACCTGTTCGCCTGCTACGCCGTCTTCAAAGCGCCACCATGCAAGCGTGTCTGCTGTAGCAACCTGGCACAGCACCGCCGCGACCAGGAGCATTGCAAAGATATAATGTTTTCTCATAAGAGACTCCTTGTTAATTTTATTATCAATCAATACCAACTTCTCTTACAGGCAATCAGGGTAAATGCCGCAGTCAAGCCAACCTGTCGCAAAGACTGCGAAGTCCGCCAGACCGACAACACAGTCGCCGTTCTTGTCGTAAAGAGCTTCAGGCCTGTTCGATGTAACACATACAGACTCGCCGGTTGCATCTGAATAAATCTGTGCAATTTCCATCTCTGTAAGCGGATAGTTTGAAACCTTGATGTCGTCAATCTGACCGTCGAAGATATTGCCACCGGAAAGAATGTCTCCGATGCTAAGTGTTTCGGGTACAGTAAGCGCAACAGTCGGGTTAGTTGCAGTTGCTTCCTGAACACCGTCAACGTAAACAGCGCAATCACCTGTGAATGAGTCACGCGTTGCAACGCAGTAGTGCCATTCGCCGTCTGTGATAACGGTTGTAGAAGCAAGCTGGTTGCTGAAAACGCCGTAAACGAACTTGTCGTAATGTGCCAGAGCAACGCCGAAGTCTGCTACATCGCCGGGCATTTCGCCGTCAAGGATGCCGCGACCGTTCCACCAGTCCCACATAGCGCCGGTAGAAGTCTTAACCCATGCTTCGATTGTCATTGAGTTTTGAACCATTCTCGGAACAGATACATAAGTACCTGTATCTGGAACAAATGATGCGGCATAGCCGTCTGCGGTTGCCTCATAGGCGATTGTAATAATGTTCGGGTCCGCGTCGTTTGTAACGGTACCGTTTGCATAGCCTGTCAGGTCTGTGATGGTTCCGCTTTCGGTGTTGTCATCGAAGCTGTAATGAGAAACGAGCCTCTTAACTTCGAGGTATGCCGGAGCAGATGTTGCGGTAACGCCGCTCTCGTTGGTAACTGTCGCGTAGTAGAAAGCTTCGTCGGCAGCTGTTACGGCTGAAAGCGTGAGCGTATCGCCCGTTGTCAGAGCAACGTCATCATCAACTGTGTCGTTGAGGTTGTCAGCACTGCTGTACCACTGGACTGTGGGAGTTGTTACGCTTATATAGTCCACTGTGTATTCAGCTGTGCCGTCCATCTCAGCGAGAACGCCTGCGGGGTTGGCAGTTATAACGGGAACTGAAGGAGTCGCATCGAATGTGTAAACAAGGCTTGTTATGTTGCCGTCTGCAACTTCATCAATGTTTGTTACGCCAACTTCGGGAGTAACGGCGAGGCCGCCTACTTCTTCGAGGATACATACTTTGTATGTCTTGTCGAAGTCAACATTGAAGCTGATTGAGGAAGCTGCCACATCGCCCGGGTCTGCGTTTGTAGAACCGACGTAGAGGAACGGGAGGTTCGGGTCGGTAGCGTCAGCTACGAATACATGCTGGTTTACGATTGCGGGGTTTACATTTGCAACGCCCGCGGGGTCCTGGCCTGCGTTCCAGGAAAGGACAACGTCAACATCCTGGTTGACCAGATCAGATTCCTGCTCAACTGAGTGGTTGTATGCACCGCCGCCTGTGAGGAACTGTGCGGGGATAAGAGCCGCATCGCTGATGCGGATTTCATCGACAAAACCGTAAGCGCGGTCAACGTGTCCGCCGCCCCAGAGGCCGCGGCCTACTGACCACTCACCTGGCTGCCAGTCGCCGGCATCGCTGCGGCCTGTAGAGCCGTTGTTCAGGCGAAGGTCGGGGCTGCCGGAAAGCGTAACATCGGTTTCAGCGAGCAGAGTGTATTCTGTCGCATCGCCATACTGCATGCCGTAGAGGCGCAGCCATGTGCCGTCGCATGTCGCAACAGCGCTGTACCATCTTGCGGTTTCGCCCTCGTTATCTTCTGAGAAGTTGAAGCCGTCGTAGATTTCAACGCCGGTGTCTGTCTGAGCATTGTGCATATATCCGCCGACATCACAATACTTGATAGCGAGCTGGTTCGGCCCCAGATCGCCGCGAACCTGGAAGAATACCATGGCGTTGTCGCCGACGACATCATCGCCATCACGGCCGATAAAGGTCTTCCAGCCGTTGTTTTCCAGCTTGAAGCTGATTTCAAGAGTCCAGGCCAGAGGCTGCATAGTGCTCATGCTCTCGGAAGAGCATTCCATAGCAGGGCCGGTGCCAAGATTCTTGACAGAAAGGGCGTTCTTGCCGCCTACGGGCATATACTCAGAACAAACAGTTGCCCTGTAGCCGTAGTTGTCTGAGTTCCAGGGAGAAAGGTCATTGCCGTTCCCCGTCTGATCAACAACGTCGCCGAGGCACCAAACGCCGTCTGCTGCGTTGTGTACGACCGCCTCGCCTGCAACGCCATCCTCGAAGCGCCACCAGGCCAGGCTGTCCGCCATTGCTGCCGAGCAAACAAGCCCTGCGCAGAAGATGGCTGTTAGAAATACATAGTGCTTTTTCATAAAAAGACTCCTAACAATAGAACATTAAAATACACATCTAACCACGTTAGAGTTACAATCATAAACAGCAGACGCAGTTTGACCGCAGTCTGTTTTCGGGGAGGTAAATTGAAATGGGGCGAACAAGGTTTGCGGTAAAGATTTAAGGGCGAGGAAATAACGGGCGCGAAAAGATTTCACGTATTGCCGAAAATTAATACCGGCAAGCCAACAATTTGATATTACACTTTCAAGATAGTACAACAATCTACCCTTTTAATAACCATTCACATCCGCCACATCCATGCGAACCTGACAGCTCTCCAATCCACAAAGTTTCAGTTTAGCATAATAATAAGCCATTGCAAATGTTTTTTAGCGCAAGACTCATTTTTTCACAATGGGATATTTTGATTCGTGTCATTTTTTCGACACGTTGCAAATAATCCACTCGCGCTTATATTCCAGCGATGTCTCAACGTAGCGCCTCAAGCGCGGTGTACAATCACTGCGTAACCGTTACCATCCGCTCCATACGCTTGCAAAGCTTCCAATCGCGGCTCTGTTTGCCGGCCCGATTGGCATTTACGTAACATTCTAATTTCATCTCGGGTTTGCCACGGATTCTATGCCGTGCAGAGTCGGGTGGCTCCGTTTGATAAAGCCGTCTTCGTCAAATTCGAGCTTGTCGATGCAGGTTTCGCGGTGGAAACCGCCCGCGCCTCCGCTCATCCTGATTCCTTCGGGCCTCGTAAAGCGATGATAAACAATGTACCATTCATCTTTCCCTGGCACCTGAATCGTGGAGTTGTGGCCGGTGGCGTAGATCTTCCGGTCAACATCCTTTGCTATCACGAGGTTGTCCTGCGGTATTGTAAGCGGGCCAAGCGGCGAATCGGAGATGCCGTAGCGAACGCGGTAATTCTCGCTTCTTGTATCGTCTTCGCTCCAGAGGAAGTAGTATTTGCCTTTGCGATAAAGTACATGCGTACCCTCACGGAAGGTGCGGCCAGGGCGGAGCAGCTTGATTGTGTCGCGCTTGATTGTGAGCATATCATCGCTCAGCTCGGCCACTGCCATATGGCCATTGCCCCAGTAGAGATAGTTCTTGCCTGTCTCGGGGTCGTAGAACACATCAGGGTCTATCTCCTGGCCGCCTCTTGCTCCTTCGGGCCTGAAATCAACTATGGGCTTGCCGCTGTCCGTAAAGGGGCCGGCGGGGTCGTCAGAGGTGGCAACGCCGATCTTTTGCGCGGCGGTGAAGTAGTAGTAATACTTGTAGGAGCCGTCTGCCTGTTTCTTTTCGATAATGCAGGGCGCCCATGCGTTGCGATCTGCCCAGCTCACATCTTTCTTGAGGTCGAGAATTACGCCCTCATCCTTCCAGTCGGAGAGGTCTGCTGAAGAGAACGCCTTGAAGAACGTGCCCGACCAGCCGTCAAAGCCGTCGCTCGTGGGGTAGATGTAGTAGCGGCCGGTCTTCTCGGCATAGATGATGTCCGGGTCGGCGTAGTAGCCGCTGAGGACGGGGTTGCCGTCAACGGCAACCGTTACAATCAGCTCAACGCTTCGCGAGCCGCTCCTGAGCGTGTAGCTTACGGGGCCTTCGGTAAAATCGCGGGCACCCTTCGGCGTGATTTCTACACCGCCAACCGCGCTAAGCTCGGGGTCGAAAGCGGAGATGTCCGTGCCGCGAACAACGGGAAGCCGCATAGTCTGCGCGGTAGCGTCAAACTCGACATTGAGCCTGCGCAGCTTATCGGAATTCGATTTTACATCAAGGTTGCTTATCGTGCCCCATTTGCTCATCAGGCGGGCATATTCATCAGCGGTAACAGGCATAACGGTGCCGTGGCGCGGGTGAAAGTCCATCGAAATATCGCTGTCGATAACCTCAAAATTCAGAAGGTCGCTGCTCTTTGTAAACTGATACCTGCCGCTGGTGTACATATCGTACATAAGAATCCAGTCTTCGGTGCCGTTGAGCTTGAAGATGCCCGAGCCCTCCACAGGGCTGCCGGAGCAGTCCATACGCTCGTTGCTGTAGAGTTCATAGCCGCTTGTCAGCTCGTTGCTTATGGCGAGCTTTATGCCGGGCTTGCCGTCTTCGGCCTTGTGGAACAGATAGTACCTGCCGCCCTTCTCGATTATATCGCCATCGATGCAGGCCCTGTTGTTGCTGCCTGAGGGCGGGAAATAGAGCTGCTTTGGGGCGGCTTCCAGCGCGGTAAAATCTTCGTTGGCATAGGCGTAGTAAATCTTGTCGGGGGCGTTGCCCTGCTTCATCGAGAAGTACAGCATATACTTGCCCGCCTTGCGGTCGTAGATTGTCTGCGGCGCCCAGACGCGATACACATCGCCGAACTGCTCGGGGTATGTGTCGGGTATATGCACAATCGAGCTTGTCCAGTGGATAAGGTCGGTGCTTTTGAGCATAACCATCGCGAAATTGCTCCAGCCCATATCAGGCACGTAGAGGTCTGTGGCAACCATATAGAATGTCTTGCCGTCCTCGCCGCGGAGGATGTGCGGGTCGCGAACGCCGCCTGAGGTGGAAATATCTTCCGAACGGATGACGGGGTTGTTGGAGTTGAGCGCCTTGTAGTTGAAGCCGTCTTCGCTGAGCGCGAATCTTATCTGCTCCTCGCCGGCGCCGTTGCCGGTGAAATAGGCAAAGAGATACGCGCTCATGTCCTTTTCGGAAAGCGCGAAACAATCAGCCGCCACAACTGACAGCAAAATAGCAAATGCAAGTTTCTTAAACATAATTCCCTGTTCTCGGGCTGTTGAAAAACTTCGTCAATTAAGATAAGAGTTCGTATTGCTTACGCAATTGCGCCGTTTCGGTTTGACTTCACCGGTATTGATAGGCGCTTGCGGGAGCATTTCCTGGCGGGCTTCTTGCGAAGCACCGCTCTTCGTGCGAGCCGTTCGCGCGTGGAATAATTCTCAATCGAGCATAAAGCCTGCTCGCGCACAGCGGAGGCGCGCAAGCGCCCCGAAATTGAAAATTATATCCGTTGCGTACTTCGCATTACTTGCGCAATGGCGCTGTTTGCCGTACCATTGCGCTTGCAACGGAAGCGCACAAGCGCTACGAAAACTTCTTTTTCAACATCCCTGTTCTAACCTGTAATAACATAATGCCTGGTTTCTAATACGCCTTGAACTCCCAGATTCCGCGCTCGCCTGCAAGGATTTTAACGCGCAGGTAACGTACCTTTGCATTGATGGCGTCGGAGTGTGGAGATTTTTTTATAACATCTTTATGGCCGCCGCAGAGCGCCCAGTTTTCGCCGTCAAGTGATGATTCGAGCTTATAGGCATGGCCCGCCGTCGGTTTGACAAAATAAATATCGCTGCGCTTGATGTTCTGCGGCTCGCCGAAATCCACAACGAACGCTGAGCTGGCACCATAAGCAGCCATCCAGCGCGTACCGTTTGAGCCGTCTATCGCGTTTTGCGCGGCGTAGGTCTCTGTCCTGTCGAGCTGCGGATTTGTTCTCGGCGGCACCTTGTAATCTGCCATTTCGCTCGCCGCGGAGGCTTCTGCCTTGAGGGCGATGTTTTCATCTGTAATTGTAAGCGGCCCAAGCGCGCCAACGCCCTTGTTGGTAACATTGATCGGCATTATGGTGCCGTCATCGTAAAACTCCATCTCGCTTGCGTATATCTGGCGCGTTGTAGCGCTTCTGCCGTATTCGAGGAAAACGAAGTACCATTTCTCGCTGCCCTCGGGGCTGAAGAAACAGCCGTGTCCCGGGCCTTCCACGCCCCCTTCAGCGCTACTGCGGGCGATGATGTCTTCCTCCGGCGCTTCCCACGGCCCGAGCGGCCCGACCTTGCTCATCATATAGGCATACTGATAGGATTCGTGTCCGCTGAGAGTGTAGAGGTAATAGTATATTTCGCCGCGCTTGAAGAGGAATGGGCCCTCGGAGTAGCCGCCGCGCTTTGTGGCAAACGTTACCATATCGCCGTCAGGGCCGGTGAGGTCTTTTTTCAGCTTGACAGCCCGCCTCCTCGCCCAGACCATATACGGCGTGTCATCGTCATCGATAAAAATCTGCGCATCTATCGAGTGATTCTGCTCTATCGGGTAAACGTCCCATCCTTCTTCGCGGTTCTGATGCGAGCCGTCGAGTGCGGTAAACGGCCCTTCGGGGCTGTCTGATACGCTTATGGTAATCCGGCCGTCGAGGGTGGGGAAGAGATAGTATTTGCCATCCCGCAAGACCGCCTCGCTCGGCGCCCAGTACTTCAGGTCGAAATCATCGGGGTAGATTGAGCCTTCAAAGCTCCAGTTCACGAAGTCCTCGCTCTTCCACACCACCGGCACGCCCGAAGAGGCGAGCCCCTGCCCCCAGCCGTCTGTTGTGGCGTAGCAGTAGAAAACACCGTCAAACTCACATATGCTGGGGTCTGCGACCATATCGGGGATAAGGGGATAACCGAACGGGTTGAAAGCCTGCGGGTTTTCCGCTGACAGGCCGAGAGAACCGGCAACTAATACAAATAGAATTGATGCAACAATCTTTTTCACGTTGCTTCCCTTTCTCTTTCGTGAAGTAAAAAAACGGTACAACCTGCACCGCAAGCGCTGAATAACAGAGAATATGCATTTACCGCAATCGTTCAATACCATAATGCGCCTGTCTGTTAACCAATTTGCGAATCAGACTCTGCCTGTCAATTCCGGTGCGTCCGCATCGCTCGTAAAAACCACATACCCCTCCTATAAAGCTTTGTATCCGCTCTGGCTCTGAGCAAGCTCAATAAAGGCGAGCATATTTTCGAGAGATGTATCGCCTTCAACTGAATGTGAAGGCGAGAAGATAAGCCCTCCGGAAAGACCTGCGCTTAAAAGTCTCTGTGATTCGGCCCGTACCTCCTCGGGAGAGCCGAATGGAAGAGTTCGCTGCATGGAGAGGCCGCCGTGGAACGCGAGGCGTCCGCGGTACTCCTCGAGGAGCGCGTAAACATCCATCACCTCCGGCTGGAACGGATTGAAGCAGTCGAGGCCGGCGCAAGCGAGGTCGTCGAAGAGCTCGTCCACATCGCCGCAACTGTGGATGAAGACGTACTTACCGCCCTCCTTCACCGCCGCGTACATCCTCCGAAGCTGAGGCAAAATGAACTCACGCCAGAAATGCGGCCCCATTATCAGGCCGTGCTGCTGGCCCCAGTCATCGCCGAAATAGACTGCGTCGATGTCGTACTTCAGGGCCTCTTTCACCTGCGCTATGTTGTGGTCGGCAATCTTTGTAAACAGCTCGTGGACAAACTGCGGGCAGTCGATGAAGTCCATCAGCAGATTTTCCATGCCCCGCATCGACCAGGCCCTCTCGTACAGCGAGAAACCTATCTCGAAAAGACGGAAACAGTCGGGGCGGGCGCTGATTCTTTCCTCTATATCGCAGAAGAAGCGAGGGTCTGCAGGGTCGGGGAATTGACAGCCGTCAAGGCTCTGCTCCGGTAGCACCTGCCCCCTGACGATTCCGATGTCCTTGTCTATGGTGCGGTCCCAGACTACGCCGAACACATCACGGTACTGCTGATTCCCGACCTCCTCGAAAAAGCCGATGTCGCTACCCAATCTGACAATGTGGTTGTCAACGGCAGCCTCAATATCGCTGCCGCCGTAATGGCCGGTGAGAAGCTGTTCAGCCTCTCTTGTGAACTTGAAAGACCACGGCGTGTACGGAACAGCCTCGCCCCGCAAGGCCAGCTTTACAACTTCTCTTTTCTCCATGTTCATAGCCTTAATTTATGCTGATACAGAGGATTGCATGTTGATTTGTAATCGCATCAACAAACACATTGCCATCTTGATGTTACAGGGTATAGGGTCTATTGTACCGCATGGCAAGGCTTTTTCAACTGCCAGCTGCCAGGCTTTCCTCGGAAAAATCCTTTGACGCCGCGGCAATACTCTGTATCATCGTTGCTCAGTAAGGGTATGTATTGTTTGTTTTGTCGGGCTGATGTTACGTTGGCACTATTTCTATTGGGACAGAATAATGAGCAAAACAGGCAAATCATTTTTCGTGGCGGCATTTCTGCTGGCACAGTTCGCGGCCGCGTTTGCCGCGCAGAGCAAAGATTTTTCGCAGATAACCGTTCAGACGCAGGACTTCGCTCTTGTGTTTTCAGGCGCCGAAGGCGAGCGGCTGAATCAAATTTACTGCGGCGAAAAACTCGCAGATGACGGCGAGTACAAAATCGCCGGCGATGAGCATCAGGCGTATATCGCCGCGGGCATGGACGATTTGTTCGAGCCGGCGATAAGAATCATTCACGCCGATGGCAACCCCTCCCTCGAGCTTCGTTGCAAGCATTGGACTTCCTCAACCGAAGCAGGCGTATGCAAGACTGTCATAACCATGGCAGACCCCGAGTATGCGGTGGAAGTTGAATTGCATTTTCAGGCATACTACGCAGAGAACACAGTTAAAGCGTGGACTGTAATCACAAACGGCGAAACGGACCGTATAACGCTGGCCCGCTACGCATCGGGGATGTTGCATTTTACGGCAAAGAGCTACTGGCTCACCGAGTTCTACGGCGACTGGGCCAACGAAATGCACACCGAAGAGATAAAGCTTCCAAACGGCATAACGACCATAGACAGCAAGCTCGGCACGCGCTCGACAATGTACCGCTCGCCCTTCTTCTTCCTCTCGCAAAACGCTCCCGCGGAGGAGGCAAGCGGCCGCGTTCTCGCCGGCACAATCGCATGGTCGGGCAGCTTCGAGCTGAAATTCGAGGTGGACAGGCTGGGAAGCCTGCGCGTGATAGCGGGCATAAACCCGTACGCATCCGAATACATGCTCGACTCCGGCAAAAGCTTCACGACCCCCGAATTCATCTACACCTACAGCAATTCAGGCAAGGGGCAGGCATCAAGAAACCTGCACCGCTGGGTGAGGAAGTACGGCTTAGTTGACGGCAACGGGAAACGCCTGACCCTTCTGAACAACTGGGAAGCAACCTATTTCGACTTCGACGAGGAAAAGATCGTTTCACTCTTTGACGGCGCAAAACAGCTTGGCGTTGATATGTTCCTGCTCGATGACGGCTGGTTCGCCAACAAGTACCCGAGGAACTCCGATACCGCCGGCCTCGGCGACTGGCAGGAAAACAAAGCCAAACTGCCGCACGGCATCGGATATCTCGTAAAGAATGCCGAAGAAAAGGGCATTAAATTCGGCATCTGGCTTGAGCCGGAAATGGTCAACCCGAAAAGTGAGCTTTACGAAGAACACCCCGACTGGATAATCAAACTGCCCAACCGCGAAGAAAACTACTTCCGCAACCAGCTCGTGCTCGATTTGAGCAACCCCAGCGTTCAGCGGTTTGTCTATGAGACCGTGGACGACCTTATGACAAAACACCCGCAGATCGCGTTTATAAAATGGGACTGCAACCGCATGATGACAAATACCTGGTCGCCGTATCTCGGAGAAGACCAGTCTCATATCCAGATTGATTATGTAAACGGGCTCTATAAGGTGCTCGAAGAGCTTCGGGAGAAATACCCGAGCCTGCCGATAATGCTCTGCTCCGGCGGCGGCGGACGCACCGACTACGGCGCAATGAAGTACTTCACGGAATTCTGGCCCAGCGACAACACCAGCGGGCTCGACAGAGTGTATATTCAGTGGAACTACGCAAGCTTCTTCCCCGCGGTGTCGATGTGCAACCATGTTACGAGCTGGGGCGCCAAAACGCAGAGCTTGAAATTCCGCACTGACGTTGCCATGATGGGCAAACTCGGCTATGACATTCGCGTTGACGAGCTTGACGAAGACGAGCTGAATTTCAGCAGGCAGGCCATCGCAAACTACAACAGACTCAGCGAAGTGATCTGGCGCGGCGAGCTGTATAAGCTTGTCAGCCCGTACGAAAGCACAAGGGCCGTGCTGATGTATGTCAGCGAGGACAAGGAGAAGGCTTTGTTGTTCGCATATACTTTGAACGCAAGGCAGTTCGACAAATTCGAGCCGGTCAGGTTGCAAGGGCTTGACAGCGCGAAGAAGTATAAGGTTGAGGAAATCAATTTCTACCCGGGCGTGTGGCCGGTGCTGAAGGAAAGCGGCAAGACCATTTCCGGCGATTACCTTATGAAGGTCGGCCTGAACTGCTCCTCAACCGAACAGCTTTCAAGCTGTGTGGTTGAGATAACCGCTCAATAGCGGCCACGAAATCTTACGTTTCAACGGATTACGTCGCAAACACAAGTAAAGCCGCAGACACATAATTCAACACCCGCTCCCTCTCAGGCGCGGGTGTTTTTTTTACTCAATCCGAACTCGTGCTCAACTTAAAACTTAAAACTTAAAACTTAAAACTTAAAACCGCTTAAAGCGCACAGTCCGGGCAAATTTCATTAGCACACTTCTCCCCGCGCCCCACTGCCGTAATGTTGGCGAGGGTTGTGCCGGCGATCTGTTCAAGAGCATCCTTCGTGAAGAAGGCCTGATGCCCCGTAACCAGAACGTTCGAGAACATCAGCAGGCGTGCGAAAGTGTCGTCGGTGAGTACCTTGTCGGATAGGTCTTCAAAGAAGAGCGCCTCCTCTTCCTCGTAAACATCGAGGCCGAGGTAACCGATTTTTCCGCTCTTGAGCCCTTCGATGGCTGCCTTTGTATCAATGAGCGCGCCGCGGCTTGTGTTCACCAGCATCACATTGTCGCGCATCTTCGCAATGGCTTCTTCATCTATTATGTAGTGCGTACTCTTAGTAAGCGGGCAGTGCAGGCTGATGATTTTGCAGCTGCTCAGTAGCTCATCCAGCGGGACATACTTCACCCCCATCTCCACACACTTTGGGTTTTCGTGCAGGTCAAAAGCGTAAAGTTCGCAGCCGAAGCCTTTGAGTATGCCGAGAACAAGCTCGCCTATTTTGCCCGTGCCCACAACGCCAACCTTCCGGCCGTGCATATCGAAACCGAGCAGCCCGTTGAGCTCGAAATTACCCTCTCGCACGCGCTCTCTCGCTCTGGAGAGATGGCGGTTGAGGCTGAGCATTATGGCGATTGTATGCTCGGCAACGGCATAAGGCGAGTACGCCGGCACACGCGCAACACGAATCTTGCGGCGCCGCGCTTCGCACAGGTCAACGTTGTTATAGCCCGCGCAGCGAAGCGCTATCAAACGTACGCCCATTTCGTCGAGCTTTGTAATCGTGCCGGCGGAAAGGTCGTCATTTACGAACACGCATACCGCATCGGCGCCGGCGGCAAGATGGGCCGTCTCGGGCGTGAGCCGTTCCTTGAAGAATACCAGCTCATGGCCGTACTTCTCGTTGGCCGCGGTGAAGTGGTCTTCAGTGTATGGTTTATTGCTGAATACTGCTGCTTTCATATTATGCAACCTTTCTTTGCTTACATCATCATATATACGAGACAGAAAAAGTCCGAGTTCGTAAAATCATAGATAAATGTGAGATTTTCAATGCTCCGCCCATGCGGCATAGCTCCATGCGGCATAGCACCCCAGTGTGAGAGGGGTGTGGCCAATAGAGACCGCCACATTACGACCAACCTGAGAGACGCTCGCATTACCCCTGCTTGCGCACGGGGCCTATTCATTTCCCTGCCGATAGCTCAAAATGCGCCTTTTAGCTTCCCTCGCCTCTGCGATGATTTCATGGGCGCCAGGCACAACACCCCCCTGCATAAGAATCCTGCCTGCACAAATTACGGTATCGATGCAGGAGGAGTCTGCGCTGTAAACCATATCAGAGATGATGTCGTACCCGGGCACAAGCATCGGATTGTCCAGATCCACAAGGATACAGTCGGCGAGAGAGCCCTCTTCAATTTTGCCGGCGGGCAGGCGGTAAGCAGCGGCGGCGTTGGCCGTTGCCATTTGAAACACATCTTGGGCGCCGAAGAATGCGGCGTGGTTGTGGCCGTGCTTTGCAAGTAGCGCGGCAAACTTCATTTCCTCCGTCATGCAGAGGTTGTTGTTGGATGAACAGCCATCTGTGCCGAGGGTGAGCAGGCTCTGATGATGCTCAAAGAGCTTCGAGGGGAAGAATCCGCTGCAAAGCTTCATGTTTGATACGGGTATATGTGCTATCCGAACGCCCCGCTCGATAAGCAGCTCGGCCTCGGCGGGCGAGATGTGTATCGCATGGGCAACGACCGTATGCGGGGTGAGCAGGCCGAGGCTGTCGAGATACTCAGCCGGTCTCAGGCCCGTCTGTGCGAGGCAATCAGAGACCTCCTTTTGTGTCTCGCTGAGGTGAATATGTACAATCAAATCGTGCTTGGCCGATTTCTCCGCAACGTATTCAAGCGTCTTGCGGCGCACACCATAAACAGAGTGCGGCATAAGCGCCGGCGTTATCAGGGGTGAGAGGCCGGCGAGCATAGAAATGAACTCTTCGCAGTCGTCGATTTGCCGCTCGGTGAGCGAGCTGTCAAACGCGTCGAGAAGAAGCGGCCCGACACAGCACCGGAGCCCCATCGCGGAGGCCTCCTCTATCACAGCACGAAACCGCCAGTACATATCGGCGAAGAATACCGTGCCCGTTTTTATCATTTCAAACATCGCAAGGCGTGCGCCCGCTCTGATGTCTTCTTCAGTGAGCTTCGCCTCAACGGGCCATATGTGCTTGCTGAGCCATTCAAACAGCTCGAGGTCGTCTGCGTATCCGCGCAACAGGCTCATTGATGCATGCGTATGCGCGTTGTAGAAACCCGGCAGGATTGCCTTGCCAGTGCAGTCGAGAGACGCCTCGGCTGAGCAATCAGCGCCTGCGGAGAGAGATTTGAACTTGCCATCCTCTATCAGGATGTCTGTGCGGGTGGCGTTGTGTGTTACGTTTTTTAGAAGCAGGCTCATTTTGCATCCTCCATCATATATCCTACTGATTTCAGGAATGCCGCGATACGCTCTTTCGCAACGTTCTTCTCAAGCGTAGTCTCTATCAAGCGGCCCTCAATTTCTGCGGGAGGCGTTATTATACCGCTACCACCTGTAGCGTTTGCAAAGAAACCGATTGCCTCATTGTGTAGGGCAAGCGTTGCATCTATGTAGCGCAGAAGCGTCGGTTCGGGGAGAAGGAAATTCAGCGGAGCCTTGCTGTTGAGCACGCGCCGCGCAGGCACGTCCGCGCCGTACTCATCCTCCGCACCCATATTTATCAGGAGCGCCCCGCTCCGGACAAAACGCCCTGCATCGTAGAAGCGGCTGATTATATCCCTGCCACCTGTTACCGTAACAACCGCCCACGCACTTTCAAGCGCCTCGTAAACGGCGCGCTCATCGCGGCAGTCAATCACGCTGAATCCGCCTGCAAACCGCGCTGCGTCCTCAACCACTACCACCTCTGCGCCCAATTCCATAAGCCGCTCGCGGATCCCCGCGCCCACTTTCCCGCAGCCGAACTGCAAAACCTTTCTGCCTGCGGGAGAAAGGTTCAGCTTTTCGAGCGCGCGAATAAGCCCATCGGCTGTGCCGAGGTAGTCCTCGAAGTACTTTATAATACTACGGTCTGCGCTGAAACAGGCGGGAGAAGACTTCTCGTAGTATTTTTCTCCGGAGCGGGTCAGCTCGGAATATCCAAGCCGGGGTTTGTGGTCATGATAAACCCCTGCGCAGTCCAGCACGAGATCAAACTCTCCTCCGCTCAGCACATCAAACTGAATCTCAAATCCCGCCGCGTCCAGCATCTCCGCAACGCGCGAATCGTACGGGCATGCACTGTGCAGGCCTATCACAACCTCCGCTCCAGAGGCGGCCAGCGGCGCAATCTTGGCAAGTGTATTCTGAAACAGTGGCGAGCCGTCGAGCAAACGAAGCCCCTCAAATGGTCTCTCCCCACTCCACTTTTCGTACTGCTCCAGAAGGCAACAGAATTCATCGGTATTGTATTTGCTCTTTACGTAATCTAACAGCCGCTCTGCGTTGTACATCATTTCTCCATCACTTCATTTTCCTGCCCAGCAATTATACAGTGGCGCAAATTCTCTTCCAGCCCTGAAACTACCCTGCCTGCATAAACGCAAAGAGGCGCCGTGAAGCGCCTCTTGAATTTGATTACTCCTGTGTTTGTCAATGAGTAACGGGTTCGCCGAGGAAGCCTTTGAGCTCGGCGAGTTTTTCATCGAGAAGCTCCTTAGTCTTAGCTTCAACATTGAGCCTGAGGTACGGTTCGGTATTGCTCGGGCGGGAGTTGAACCACCAGTCCTTGAACTGGATTGTCGTGCCGTCGAGGTCATCAATCTTGCCGTCCGCATAGTTGGCTGCAATCTCTTTGAGCTTGCCGGCCTTGTCCTCAACCTTGAAATTGAGCTCGCCGCTCGAATAGTACCTGCGCAGTGGAGCAATAAGCTCACTAACCTTTTTGCCGGAGCGGCTGATGATATTAAGCACATGCACAAAAGTTATCATGCCCGAATCAGTGTTGAAGCTGTCGCGGTAGTAGAAATGGCCACTGAGCTCGCCGCCGAATACGGCATGCGTGTCTTTGAGGGTCTTTTTCATAAACGAATGCCCCACCCTTTCGCGCCTCGGCGTGCCGCCGGCTTTTATAATCTCCTCGCGGAGTACCCAGCTGCTGCGCAGGTCGTAGATGACGGTTGTACCTTTAGGCTCCTTTTCGAGGAAATACGGCACCATCAGCGCAGTAAGCAGGTCGCAGCTGATACTGCGGCCGGTCTCATCGACCATAAGCAGGCGGTCCGCATCGCCATCAAAGCAAACACCCACATCCGAACCGGTATCTGCAATGAGCTGTTTGAGCTCTTTGAGATTCTCCTCAACGAGCGGGTTGGGCTCGTGTTTGAATGTACCGTCGGTTGTTTCGTTTATCAGGTTCAGCTCAACAGGCAACTCGCCGAAAAGGAGAGGAATCATCTTGCCGGCCATACCGTTGGACGCATCCACCGCCACTTTAAGCGGGCGCAGGTCTTCATCGAGGAACTGAAGAACATGCTTTCTGTAAGCGTCTGTCAGATCAACCTCGGTTACCTTGCCGGTGGGGTTGCCTTTTGTATGGAGGAGGCTTGTAGCAAGGTGCTTGATGTCTGCAAGGCCGGTATTCTCACCGACAGGCTTGGCATTGAGGCCGCTGATCTTGAATCCGTTGTACTCGGCGGGGTTGTGGCTCGCGGTTACCTGAATACCGCCGCATGTGCCGAGGTGATTGATGGCGAAGTACATCTGGGGGGTATCAATCATGCCCACATCAATAACGTCCGTGCCTGTGCAACGGATGCCCTCAATCAGAGCGGTCGCGAGCGACGGGCTGTGCGCACGCATATCGCGCCCGACGCATACTGACTGCGAATGCTTCAGCGCCCTCTCATAGCCGCGGAGGTGTGAGCGAAGGAACTGCGCGCAGGCATAGCCAATTTTCCAGGCGGCGTCTTCATCTAATTGCTCTTTGTAAAGACCGCGTATATCGTAAGCTTTGAATATCTTTTCGTTCATCATGGTTTATGTTTTCCTGTTCTATGATAGTATCAAACTGTTATGTATTGTCAGAAAGACTCTATATTTTACGAACAAATTCAGTAAAATCCAGCAATAGCACCCTTCTACCGCGCAGAGGAGCTGATTTATTCGTACATCGACGAGTTTGTTATGCCGACATAATTTCTCGTGCCGAGGGCCAGCTCTTTGACGCCCTGTGGCCAGATGCTCAGCGTAAACGCGCTACTGTCGATGGATTCATCGATGCTGTAACCGATGCTGTAGAGCAGTCTGTTGTAGCGACGTATGAGAACAACCTCACTGCGGACGCTCTGGCCGAAGTCCCAGTCGTATTCCTGCGAGAGGGACATACTGTATCGCGGGCTGAACCGGCAACTCATCGCCATCCTTATGGTGTTTGTGCCGTGTTCGTAGAATGTATTGTACAGGGTGTCGTCAAGGATCAGGTTCTTGAGGTATCTCGTACCCACATAGACGCTCATATCCGGCCAGATATACCGTGCTATGCCCAAGTCGAGCTGCTGCAGGTCGCCGGTGTCAATATCGGTGTTGGAGTAGCCGGTGAAGGCGAAAGTATCGGAAATATTCCATGCATATTCGGCGGCAAGACTGTCCCTGCTGACGGTATAACCGACGGAACCGGTGCGCCTGTAATAAGGCTCGTATGGAGATGAGAAGATGAACTGCGTCGGCAGTGCGTTTTCGTCCTCCTCATCATCAGTTACAAACGTAGCGTTGACATCAAGACTCATCCAGTCAACCGTGCGCAGGTTTTCTTTGCTGCCGCGGTGTGTCTGAAGCCTCTGGCTCAGCCCCACATTCACCACATCACGCATCTCAAGCCCTTCGTTTTCCGCGGAAAAGAAAGCCATCTCGATATGCGGGCGAACGTAATGGCGCAGGCCGTTGACATCCCACAGAGTGCTTTTCACCTGTGGCATTGTCTTCCAGAAGGTCGTTGACGCGCGCAGACCTATTTCGCCGAGTCCCGAACCGTTTTCAGGTGAAGTGTTTGATCCGTCAATAGCGGTCGCAAGCCCGTCGCCGTCGTTGTAAACATAGGCGCCTGCCACATACGGTACATACTTCACAGACCCCGCCTGCATTGGCAAATCAACCTCATGGCGGGTGGATCCATAGGAGAAAAAGCCGCCGCTTGCCAACCCGCTTGCCTCATCATGGCGCTCTCTCATACGCGAGAGCTGCCAGTCGCCGTAGTAGGTGCCGCGGCCGTCAAGAACACCTTCGCCTTTCTTGTGATACTCGAATGTGGGAAGCTCTTCGGTCTGGTCCTGAAAATCATTCAAGCGCACCTTTGCGAGCATTGAGAACGCCCTGTTGCCGGAAACATTTTTCAGTTCAAAGATTGATTCGGGCTCCTTTTCGGTCATATACTCGCGCCGGTAAAAGCTCTCAAGGAAATTGCGATCTGAGAGGTAGTTCAGCTCAGCGGTGAACTGCCAGTCGTCTTCAAGGTATTCGCGGTGCTGCAATCTGAAGCGCCCGCGCGAATCGGTATCCGGTTCCAGATTGCGCCTCCAGAACACGCTGCCGAGCCTGTCGGTGCCTGAGTCTTTGAGCATATAGGCATCAAAATTACCGTAGTAGTTTTCGCGCTCATACTCGCTCTCAACTCCGGCTCCAACGCCCCTGTCGCTGTACATATTAAGATTAAGGCGGGTATCAAAGCCTTCCGGCTCTCTGTAGCCGAGCAGTCTTGAAAGATACCACTGTGTCTCAAAAACCGTGCCGTAGTTGGAGGAGCTGCCCATGCGCAGCTTGCTCAGTGCAAGCTCGGGCCTTTCTCCGCCTGTTACCATCACATCGCGCTTGAAGATTGTTTTGTCGTAGTACTTAATCGATACATCGTTGAGCTTCGCAGTGAACTCGCCTGATGTCGAATCGGTCATAACGACATCAGATGCGTTCAGTGAGAGCTGCGGCAGGTAAAACTCATCGCTCGAAATCTGCACATCTTTCGCCGCAAAAACGCCACGGCTCCTCTGCTCAAGCCTCTGCGCTTTGATAATAACAGGAATATTGCGGGCAGGGTCAAAGCGGGTCATCTTTGTGTTTACGGCAAGCGCCTGCGATTTACGGAAGTTGTAGAACATACTGTCGGCACGGATTGTACGCGCACCCTCGGTAAAGACAATATCGCCTTCGATATAGACTGATTCAATATCGCCGGTGGCAAGCATATCTGCGCGGCCCGTCTGCTCGCTGCCAGCCGCAACTTGCCCGCTGCCAAGGAAGAGGACCGCTCTATCGGCCTGGAACTCCAGCATATAATCAACATCGCGCCTCTGCCATATGTAGAAGCGCCCTATTACGGTAATAACATTACGTCCATCGGGGAGTGTAGTCTTTTCTATAACCGGCGCAGGCTCCCACATCGCAGAAACGTTTACGGGGGCTCTGTAATCAGCGGGTTGTGCAACATCACTTTCTGCGGCTACGGTCGGCTCGTTTTGCCCGAGCAGCTTGGAGATCACGCCTCCAGAGCCGCCTGCCGGCCTATCAACGTCGGCGCTTTTTTTCATACTTGCAGGAATTGCGTCTGAATTGAAGAAGAGCTTTTTGAGCGGTCTTTTCACAACCGCAACCGCCCTGCTGTAAAAATCATAATCGGAGGGCTCGGCTGTTTGCGAGGAATTTACATTGAGAAATACATGACCGGAAACAATCATATCAACTACGAGCGTATCACTGCTCTCAATAAGATACTCCTCCACATCGACAGATTTATACCCGCTCTCTTTGGAAATCTTCACATCGTCCTCAAAGAAACAGCGCACTCTGTACGCTGCGCTTTCGGCACCCGAAGCCGCCTGCATCTCCGAATCCACCCAGACAACCGCCCGCTCGGAACTGAAGCTCCTGTTGCCGTACTCAACGCTCACAGGTCCCTCGAAAAGCAGAAGCCCCGCACCGTCGGCTTCGGACGAAACCAGTACGGAATCAGAGGAAAGGTATATATCCTGTCCGCCGGCGTACAGAAACGCAGCAAGCAGAAACAGCCAGAAAACCAATATAGATGTAGAACGCAATTTCGTATCTCTCAATCATGAGTTTATATGAATACAGCCGCCGATGGCAAGTCCCGTAGATTATATAGAGTTAGGCGCGGCAATTCAAATTAAAATGGTTAAATGATGAATTTGCTCCGCAGCTCACGAAAAACACGAAATTCACGAAAGCGATGCAATTCAAAATTCCATATTCAAAAAATCTCCGTGCCCTCCGTGTTAATATATATAAACCCTGCGGCAGTAACGAGTTGGTGTTGGAAAGGCGCGTTCAATTTGCCCTCGGCAGAATTATATCCCCTTCGCGTCTTTCGCGGTTAATCTATAACTGCTGCAACAGTAATGAGTTAGTGCTTGAAAGGTACGTTGCGGCTGGCTTTGCCTGAATTAGTATTATTTGCGTCTATTAGTGAGTATTAGCGGTTTCGTCTGATTGGCGTGGCGCCGGATACAAACAAAAAGGGAGGCGCGTTGAAGCGTCTCCCTTTGTCGATTTATGTTGCGGGTCGGTCAGATTTCGCTTTTTGCCCTGTCTTCAGGAGACGTTGCGAAATTTCTGTTGCTTGCGGGGCCCATCTGGAATTCGAGCTCGCCGCCTGCCATAATCTGTTTGTAGCTGATGTAGCCTTTGCTGTACGGCTCTCCGTTGAGCTTTGCAGACTGGATGTAGATGTTCTCATCGGAGTTGTTTACGGCTGTGATTGTAAAAGTTTTGCCTGAGGCAAGATTGATTACCGCCTTATCAACAGCGGGGCTGCCGAATACATACAGGCCGTTTGCGGGGTGTACCGGGTAGAACCCGAGCGAGTTCATCACATACCACGCGCTCATCTGGCCGCAGTCTTCATTGCCGCTGAGGCCGTTGTAGTCGTCAAAGTACAGTGTGCTGAGCACCTGTCTTACTCTCTGTGCAGTTTTCCACTGCTGGCCGCTGAAGCAGTACATATAGGTCGTGTGGTGGCTCGGCTCATTGCCGTGAGCGTACATACCTATCAATCCGGAGATGTCTGCCGAAGCACCATCGCCCAGATCAGAGCTCATATTGAAGAGCGCATCAAGCTTGTCGTTATATGCCTTTTCAGAGCCGAACAGATCAACAAGACCCTCGGGGTCGTGCGGGACGAGCCATGTATAGTGCCAGGCGTTGCCCTCGCAGTAGTCATCGGCGCGATGCCGCGAAGCGATTGCGTCGAAAGGCGTGCGCCATGAGCCGTCATCCATTACGCCGCGCATAAACTCTGTTTCCTTGTCGAAGTACCGCCTGTATGCCTTGGAGCGGTTGTAGAAGTATTCATAATCGGCCTGTTTGCCCATAGCTTTTGCCATAAGCGCGGTACAACTGTCATCAATGGCGTATTCGAGCGCCTTGGCTACTGATTCGTGCTCTTTGTCGCCAGGGATGTAGCCGCGAGATTTGAGGTAGTTGCCGCCTCTGTCATCGACCATCGACGACTTCTTAATAGCCTCGAAAGCCAGCTCGGCATCAAAGCCGTCAAAGCCTTTGAGGTATGCGTCCACTATAACCGGTATTGAATGCCAGCCGACCATACATCCCGTTTCACAACCGAAAAGGTGCCAGATAGGCAGCGTTCCCTGCTGCTGATAGATGGCGAGCATGGAGTTTATCATATCGTTCACGCGCCCGGGCTGGGTAATTGTGAGCAGAGGGTGCTCGGTACGGTATGTGTCCCAGAGTGAGAAAGTGGTATAGTTTGTAAAATCGGCTTTCTCATAGACCTTCTTGTCGGTGCCACGGTAATCTTTGTTTACATCGCTGAATAGAACGGGGGCGAGCATCGTGTGATACTGCGCGGTGTAGAAGATACGCTTGATCTTCTCACTCGCTTCAATCTCAATGGAGCCGAGCTCCTTGTTCCACTTCGCCAGAGCCAGAGCAGCGACGCCATCGAAGTCCCAGCCGCTCATCTCGGCTTCCATATTGGCCAGTGCATTATCCATGCTCACAGGCGAAAGCGCAATCTTGACAAGCACGGGTTTATTGACCTTGCCGAATGTGAGCACGCCCTTTGTCATATCGGATTCATGTGAATTGCCGGGGCGTTCGTCATCGCCCTGATACAGCTGGAATTGGCTTACAGGCACGCTTGTTTTAACGGCGAAGAAGATCCGTGAATCGCTTGCCCAGCCTGACGAAAAACGGTAGCCGGTGAATGTGTTCTCGTCCACTTTTATAAGCTGCGTCTTGCGGGCGCCGTCTCCGTTACCTGCCTGGAGGTCAATTGTAACGCGGGCTACCTCATCCCTGGGATAAGTGTAGCGGTGCATTGAGCTGTGCTCAGAAGAGGTCATCTCTGCGTTGACGTTGTAGTCTCTGAGGAAGACCCTGTAATAGCCGGGGCGGGCCTCTTCCTGCTTATGGTCGATGCGGCAGGCATAGCCGATGTCAGGGTCCTGTTCTGTGCCAGAATACGTCCGCACCCTTCCCGTATATGGAATCATGAGGACATCGCCCAGATCCGAGCAGCCTGTACCGGAGAGGTGGGTATGTGTGAAGCCGCGGATTACCATATCGCTTATGTGGTATCCCGAACACCAGTCCCAGCCTTTGAAGAAGTTGGCAGGGCCCGCCTGAATCATTCCAAACGGTACAGTTGCCGAGGGGGAAGTGTGACCGTGGCCGCCTGTGCCAATAAACGGATCAACGTAGTCTGTCGGCTGGCTTAACGCCGAAGCCGCTAAGATAGCGCTCGCCAGCACGCCGAGAAAAATTTTCTTACTCTGCATCAAAATCCCCTTTGTGAAATAATATGCCAAATGCTTATCTATGCCCGCTCACCAACAAGGCAGGCTCTCGTTACTACATGATATGTTAAGAGGAGCGGTTGTAAAGACGCAAGCAGTTATATCATTTTTCGAGATAAGTAAAAAAAATCTCAAGTTGTTCTTGACTTACACGGTTTGATATGTAGAATCTGCGTCAAGGTTAGAGTTTCGGCTCTACTACGGTAATGGGATTAGATATGCAAAGTGGTTTATTTTACTGCGTAGTTTCTGCGTACTGCTTCTTGTAATTCACCCGTTTCATTACCATGCTCTAAAAAAGTTCAAGGTTTGGATTTTTAAAAAAATAATAGTGAAAATCTTGAACACCTTGTTACAATATAATGTGTGAGACAATTACCTCCGGTTTGCCGGAGTGATTTGAAGCGGGGCTTGCCCCGTGGATTATATAGCCCAAAACACCAACCCCTTCTATTTTGGGATGCCGCACCCCTGGCATCCCATCTTTTTTTGCCTGACGCAAATTATCTCATAAACATCACGTAAATATCTATATAATACAGAGCTACTTCTGTGAGCCTGCGCTTTGCGCGCGCGGAACGATATGTGATCAGCCGCAAACAACATCACTACGCGAGCAATGCTCCAATGTTGCGGGCGCCCGTAACGCTGCCGGCGGCAAGGAATTTTGTATATATGCGAACATAACGGCGCGGCGGTATTACTCTATTACAGGGCCGCTTACCTGCTCTTTATCTTGTAAACAAGATTGAAAAAGCTATACTCATACTTTAGAGAGAGCAGTAAACAGATAGAAACCATCGGTGGAGCAAACGCCAAAACCATAGAAGGAAAAAGGACTGACAATGTCAAACGGCGATAATAAGCCCTATCCGGTTATAAACCCGATAGAATGCAAAGAGTGCGGCAGGTGCATCATAGACTGCCCCACTAACGTGTTGGAGATAGGCGATGAGCTGAACGACCGCGGCTATCACTTTGCCAGATACAAGGGCGAAGGTTGCATAGGCTGCTGTAACTGCTTCTACACCTGCCCCGAGCCTAACTGCATCGAGATACATATCCCCGAAAAGAAGAAAACGGATGCCGGCGCCTGATACGCACGGTACCAAGGAGAAATAAATGGCAACTCAACTTCAAAAGGGTAATACAGCCGCCGTTATAGGCGCTTTATACGCCGGGTGCGACTGCTACTTCGGCTACCCCATAACCCCCGCCAGCGAAATACTTGAAGACGCCTCCAAACACTTTCCCGCTCTCGGCAGGAATTTTGTCCAGGCTGAAAGCGAAGAAGCGGCAATAAATATGGTTTACGGCGCCGCGTCTGCCGGGCACAGAGTGATGACGGCTTCCAGCGGCCCTGGCATAAGCCTCAAGCAGGAAGCGGTTTCGTATCTGGCAGGTTGCGAACTGCCGGCGGTTATCATAGACATAATGCGTGCAGGCCCCGGGCTCGGCAATATCGGTCCCGAGCAGAGCGACTATAATCAGGTGCTCAAGGGCGGTGGCCACGGCGACTACAAGTGCATCACGCTCGCCCCGAACAGCGTACAGGAGATGTGCGATTTTACAATGCTGGCTTTCGAGCTGGCATTCAAATACCGCAACCCCGTTTATGTACTTGCAGACGGCACAATCGGCCAGATGGTCGAACCGCTGAAATTCCCCGAGAAGGCCGTAACGCCGCAGATCGATGAGAGCTGGGCTGTCGCAGGCACAAGAGAAACCCGCGGAAATCTGATCTCGTCTATCGTACTTGATTTCAACGAGCTTGAAGACTTCAACCACAAGCTTCAGGAGAAGTATGAAGGCATCGCCGCAAGCGAACAGCGCTGCGAACATTACAAAACCGACGACGCCGACATCATCCTTGTCTCTTACGGCATCAGCAGCAGAATCTCCCGCACCGCCGCCGATTTCGCACGCGAGCAGGGGTATATGGTGGGCGTGCTTCGCCCGATAACGCTGTTTCCGTTCCCGAAAGATGAGCTGAGAAAACTCGCCGAGAGGGATGTAAAGTTTGTGTCTGTGGAGATGAGCAGTGGCCAGATGCGCGATGATGTGAAGCTGGCGATAGACTGCCGCAGGGAAGTGGCTCTTGTGAACCGCTTCGGCGGCAACCTCATCACAATCAATATGATTATCGACAAAATCGCGGAAATGTCCGCGTAAGGATGTATAAATGGCAGAGAAGATAATAAAAAGACCGGATTCGCTGTACGCGGAGTTTCCCCGCAAAGGCGGCTCCGCCCCGACGGCCACGCACTACTGCCCCGGCTGCGGGCATGGCGTTGTGCATAAGCTCATTGCCGAGGCGATGGATGATTTCGGTATTCAAGACCGCTCCATCGTGATAAGCCCCGTAGGCTGCGCTGTATTTGCATACTACTACTTCGACTGCGGCAATGTGCAGGCGGCTCACGGCCGCGCACCAGCCGTGGGTACGGGCATTTCCCGCGCGCGCGAGGATGCGGTTGTAATCTCGTATCAAGGCGACGGAGACCTGGCCAGCATCGGACTCAACGAAACGATGCAAGCGGCGAACCGCGGCGAAAAGATGGCAGTTATTTTCATCAACAACACCGTTTACGGCATGACAGGTGGCCAAATGGCCCCCACTACTCTCGTAGGTGAGAAGACAGTTACCTGCCCTGCCGGCAGAGACCCGCACGGGATGGGCTATCCGCTGCATATGTGCGAGATTCTGAACGCACTGCCTGCACCGGTATATATTGAGCGAGTATCGGTATCGAACGCGAAGAAAATCCGCTCCGCGAGAAAAGCCATTCGCAAGGCGCTTGAAATCCAGCGCGATAAGAAGGGCTATGCGTTCGTTGAGATTCTCTCCAACTGCCCGACAAACCTGAAACAGGATGTAAACGGCTGCATTGAATTCATCGATGAGCATATGGAGAAGGAATTTCCTCTGGGCTGTCTTAGAGACAACAGCGACGAAACCACCCCCTTAGAGCAAACGACAAGCAACTTCAACAAGGAAGCGATAGACGCACAGTTCAATATTGCAAATTACAGCGCTCCCGACGCAGTAGCCGATGCATCTTATGCGGGCTTCGCGATGAAAGTAGCAGGCTTCGGGGGACAGGGAATCTTAAGCCTCGGCATTATGGTGGCCAGAGCGGCCTGCTGCGATTCAAAATACGTTTCGTGGTATCCTTCGTATGGCCCTGAGCAGCGCGGCGGAACGGCAAACTGTTCGGTTGTTGTATCGGGCAATCCGATTGGCTCGCCGGTTGTCAATGAGCCGGATCTTCTGGTTGCAATGAACAAACCGTCTCTGGAAAAATTCATCAATGATGTAAAGCCTGGCGGCACAATCCTCTACGATGACGCAATACCGGTTATTGACATTCCCGAAGGCGTACGAGCGCTTGCCGTACCGGCAAGCAGCCGCGCGGAAGAGCTTGGCAGCGTCAAAGCGGCAAACACCTTTATCTGTGGCGTAATTATGGAAGCATTTCCCGCGGGGATCTCAGGCGCCTCTTACCGACAGGCGTTCAAAGACCACTTCGCCGGAAGCAAAAAACTGTACGATTTCAATTTGAAGGTACTCGAAGAAGCCATAAAATGGGCCGATGAGAATATCGGTTGATTGCGGCAGGCGGGAGAAATATGAACAAAGATATTACAGCAGTATTCCCGGGCTCTTTCGACCCGATAACGAACGGCCATATTGATGTTATCGAGCGCGGACTCAAGTTGTTTTCGCGCGTTGTTGTCGCGGTAGGCGAAAATTCTGTAAAGGAGCCTTTTTTTACGGGTAGCGAGCGCGTGGAGATGATACGCGAGCTGTTCGCAGGAAGGCCGGAAGTGATCGTGCAGAAGTACAGCGGGCTTACGGTTGAGTATGTTCGCGAGATCAGGGCTGATGTGATGCTGCGCGGCCTGCGCAATCTCACGGACGTTCAGTACGAATTCCAGCTCGCCATGACAAACCGTTCGGTAGCGGGCGTGGAAACCGTATTCATTATGACGAGCGAGCAGTTCGGATTTGTCAGCTCGACCCTCATAAGGGAAGTTGCAACGCTCGGCGGGGACGTATCGAATCTGATTCCCCAACTCGTTTACGACAGACTGCAACAAAGACTGACAGAAATGTCACAGGGATAATGTACAAAGTAACAGTTGAAAACACATTTTACGCCGAGCATGCGGTTATGATGCCCGACGGACAGCTTGAAGAGAAACACGGCCACGACTGGAACGTAAAAGTTTGTGCGAGTGCGGCAGAGCTTGACGAGAACGGCTTCGCGTTTGAATTCGGGCTGTTCAAAAAAGCTCTCAGCGACACGATTGAATATGTCGGTGGGGATTTATTCCATCTCGCCGGCCAGGGCAGACATCCGACAACAGAGCTGATTTGCAAGTTTTTCTACGACCATTTAGCCGCTCGGCTGAACGGCATTGACCTTGAGTACGTAGAAATCGAAGAGGAGAAAGGGTGTCTCGTAAGATACTGCGAAGACTGATCGAAGTGATCAACGGAGGAATAATATGCTTTGTGATAAGTGCGGTAAGAATCAGGCCACGATACACATGGCCGAGTTCATAAGCGGCAAGCGCCGCAACATACACCTTTGCGAAGACTGCATGAAGAAAGCGTTCAGCAGCAACACAACCAACCTGTCGCTTGAGGACATTCTCGGCTCGATGATTGATTCAATCAGAAACAAAACGGTTGGCCGCGAGCTTGGCAAAAAAGGACTTCTATCCTGCCCGATGTGCGGCGAACATTACGATGAATTTACAATGAAAACGGAGCTGGGCTGCCCCGAAGACTATTTCGTATTCCACAATCACATCCTCGACCTGCTCAAAACCGACCTTGATGAGCCTGTGGTGCATAAAGGGAAATTCCCCACACACAGTCACGAAAAAACGGTTTCGGAGAATATGCGGATCTCGCTTACCGAAAATTTGGAAAAGGCACTCGAAGTAGAGGATTATGAGGCTGCCGCAAACCTGCGAGACCGCTTAAGGGGGCTGTAATGAACGAATATGATATGCATCATTTCACTGTTTTTTCTTCGCCGCCGGAGATCATCAAATCAACTTTGGGGCTCAGGAGAAACGTCGCAGGGTACAATTTCCGCAAAACCCTTGATAATGCCCAAAAAAGAGAATTACTGGACATTATCTGTAAAGCCGCTACCGATTGCGATGAATTTGGCAACGTCAAAACATACCTCCCCGAAACAGATGAGCACAAAATGCTCGCCGATTTGTTCTTTGAGAATGGCATCATAAAGAGCAGAAACTGGAAGAAGAAATCAATCGGCAGAGCTGTTCTGACCTCTTCTGACGGCTCGCTACACTTGGCTGTAAACGACGAAGATCATATCAGGCTCGTTACCGACAGCAATGGCGAACTCGCCGAGAGCTGGCAGAAGATCTCCGCGCTTGATGACAAGCTCGAAGCAAAGCTCGGATACAGCTTCGAGCCGCAGTTCGGCTACCTCACCACAAGAGCCGGCCACTGCGGCACCGGGCTTGAAGTGTCTTATGCACTGCACCTGCCACTGGCTTCGCAAAGCTCGAGCATGCGCGAGGAGATAGAGAAAATCATCAGGAAATACGAGCTCACTATAAGCGCCGGCGAATACAACCCCGCTTTTGTAAGAGTGGAGAACGAGCGCTACTTCGGGCTCAGCGAAGAAGACATAATCTGGCGCACGGAACTTGGCGTTCATCAGATAGCCGAGGTGGAACGTTGCGCTCGTGAGGTTTACGTGAGCAAACACAGGGAAGAACTTGAGGATATGGTCTGCAAGGCTCTGGCGGTGGCAGGCTGTGCAAAGTTGCTTGACTGCGTAGAAGCTCAGGAGATTGCAAGCACGCTCAGGCTCGGGGCGCTGGCCGGTATAGCGGGTTGCCCGCAAACGCTGAAGATTGATGTTTATATGGCCATCACTGAGCCTGCAAGAATGAAACTTAATTTGCGAAAAGAAAACTTTGACTGCCTCTCCGCCTTGAACAGAGAAGTAAACAGGCTCAGGGCGCGTCTTGTGAGGGTAATGCTTGAGGATGACAGCAACTGACATAGGGAAAAATGCAACTGCCGAGGGCACAGAGAAAATTGCAGATTCAAGATTAAAAAAAACTCCGTACCTCCGTGAACTCCATGTTAGAATAAAAGAACGTAATGAAAAGAATGAGCAAAAACGAGAGCGGAATACTGCGCCTGCCATCGGCAGAATTGTATTCTCTTCGTGCTCTTCGCGGCCTTAGTGGTAAATTAAAACCTTAACGAACAAAGTTTATGAACCACAGAGAGCCATTTTTGAATTTTGAATCTTCGCAAATGGCCGATTAACTTGCATTTATAGATTTGAGGATAAAATGAAAATAGGTGTATTTGACTGCCCCGCCGGCGCTGCGGGTGATATGATTCTTGCGGCAATTTCAGATTGCGGCGTGAGCGAGGAATACTTTCGCGAGGTTCTCGGCTCGCTCGGAATAGAGGAGCTTGAAGGGCTGAAGTTTGAAGAGGTAATGAAGAATGGAATCAGGGCGAAAAAGTTTGACCCGATCATCCACACACATCATCATCATCACGACCACGACGGCCACTCCCACGAGCATAATCATAAGCATTCACATCATCACCACCGTCATCTCAGCGACATCATCGCACTTATAGACAGCTGTGAGAAGCTGCCATGTGAGGTAAAGCGGAACGCAAAGGCTGTTTTTTGTCTGATAGGTGAGGCAGAGGCGAAAGTACACGGCACAACGCCGGAGAAGGTGCATTTCCATGAGGTTGGCGCGGTTGATTCGATCGTGGATGTTGTAGGGTGTTGCCTGGGCTTGTACGAGCTTGGGCTCGGCGCGATATACTGCCCGAAAGTTGCCATTGGTAGCGGGACGGTCAAATGCGAGCATGGGGTTGTGCCTGTGCCGGCGCCTGCCACGGCAATTCTCATCGAGGGAATGAAAGTGTGCACGGGTGATGTGGAATCGGAGCTGCTCACGCCCACAGGCGCTGCGCTGCTCAAGCATTTCTGTCTTTGTGCCGCACCGCCGGAATACGTGCCCCTGCGAAGCGGCTATGGCGCCGGAACGAAAGACTTCGCCCAGATTGCCAACGTGCTTCGGCTGACAATCGGAAAGATAGAAGATTTGCAGAGGCACAGCGCCGAAAACGAAGCAATCCTCATCGAAACAAACATCGACGACGCCAGCGGCGAAACCATCGGCGACCTTGTAAGCTCGGTGGGCAAGCTGTGCGGCGTGCTGGACGCCTGGACGGAGCCTGTCTATATGAAGAAGAACCGCCCTGCGGTTAAGTTGTGCGTTTTGTGCGAAAGCAATGCTCGGCAGGAGAGTTGCAAAGCTATTCTGCGCAGCGGAATCACGCTCGGGCTTCGCTGGCAGAGAGTGAAACGCGAAGTACTCAGGCGCAGTTTCGAGCTGATCGATGCCTGCGGCCACAAGATAAACATTAAACAGGGCTTTCTCGCCGACGAGCTTGTATTCAGCAAGCCCGAGTACGAAGACTGCGCGAAGATGGCCCGCGAAATGGACATTTCAAGCATAGAAGCAATGAGAATCATAGGAGCCGCATCGAAATGACAAGCACCGGAGAGTTTGCGCGGAGAATCGCCGCATACATAACAGCCGCAGTACTGCTTTTCAGCGCTGCGATGAAATTCCAGCTGCTGATGACCGAGCCGATAATGCCGGTTACGATTCTGGAAAGCAGGCTTGCCACAATCGCGATAACCGTACTAATAACAGGCCTTGCCGTCTGGCTCTGCTGCGGAATGTTCCGCAAGATTGCCTGGACGCTCGCCATTGCGGCGTTCGGCGTCTTCACGGCTGACGCTCTCTACAAGGCGATTTCAGGCGCGTCAAGTTGCGGCTGTTTCGGAAAGGTAGCGGTTAACCCGTGGATTACCGTATGCGCGATAAATTTGCCGATTTTGATTATGTTGATTGCGCTTTGGCCGAAAAAAGACAAATTCTTTTCGCCGCCATGGCCGGCCATCGACCATTTGCTGGGTACCGCCCTGCCTACGGGCCTCCTGCTGACATTGCTGCTCTGGACGGCGCTGAGCTATCCGCCGGCAAGCGAGACCGATGAGTATGTGCAGGTGGATGCGGCCGCATGGACAGGCGAGGCATTCAGCCATCTCGGCGAAATTGATATAGCCGGCGAGATTTCAGACGGCCTCTCTGCCCTGCTGTTTTATCACAACGACTGCCACACCTGCGTTGAGATGCTGCCCGTTTACAATGGATTCAGCGAAATTCTAAGCGAACAGGGAATCAAAATCGCCTTTATCGAGCTGCCACCATACGGCGGTCCGGAGCCGAGCGCTCTACCCGCCGGTACTACAGCCCTGACCGGCTCGCTCACAAACCCGCGCGAATGGATAACCTCCACGCCGCTTCTGATTGTGCTTCAGGATGGCGTTGTCGTAAAGATGTGGGAGAATGAAATCCCGCAGACGCTCGACGAACTCCTCGAATCAATCTTCGAGTAACGCGGCGCCTGCCGATTCTCTTACAGCTCAACGGGCGGCGGCTTCGATTGTAACGGTGGCGCTCTCCAATCCCTCCGCTTTGGCGGTGAGGGTAATTTTACCTGCTTCACCTGCCGGTCGAAGGATAGCCTTGCACCTGCCGAGATACGTCTTGCACTTCGGCGCCTGAAAACTCGCAGGCTCGTTCGGCGCTCCGCTTGCCTGCGCGAGGAATTCCCCCGCTCCGCTCACTGCGAAATCAACTGAAACCTCCGCGTCGGGGACACGCCTGCCGAGTGAGTCCACGATTTCCACGGTTACATAGGCGAGCTCGCCTTTGGAGGTGCTGATTAGCGAACGCTCGGGAGTCAGCAGTATTTTCTGCGGCTTGCCGGTTGTCTCAATGGCGGTCTCTGCTACCGTTTCGCCGCCTTCTATGGCATAGGCACAGAGCTTGCCCGCCTTGTACGGCACATCGAATGAAACTGTAATAGAGCCCTCGGGGCGTGGCTTTTCCGCTACCACTTCGCCGTTAAGCTCAAGGCGCACCGCATCGCATCTGGTATAAACATTCACCTTTAGCGGCTTACCCTCAAAACCCGCGCGGTTCCAGCTCTTTATCTCCCGCGGCCAGCCCCATGCGCTCACAATCTCACTCTCACCTTCCGGAATCGGCTCGTGCACAAGCATCTCAATTCTGCTCTCGCCCCATACAACATCGCGGTAGAACGACTGCGCCTTCTTGAAGCCGCAGATGTCCAGATCGCCGCACCACGCATTCACATAAGGCCATGGCATAAAGAAGCTGTCCTGCTCGTTTGTGTAAACGCTGTGCCCGATGCCCGTCTCGCCGAGGTAGTCGATTGCCGTCCATACAAAATCACCGATGATATACGGCTGCTCTTCCACGAAGTTCCAGTACTCAAGCGCATCTTTCGGATAAGATTCCGAGCCATACATCACGCGCTCGGGGTGGCGTTCGTGGTCAGCGAGGTAATGCTGGGGCAGGTAGTTGTACCCGCCGGCATCAAGCTGCGTAAATGCGGGGCCGGAAAGCTCGCCCCAGTTCTCGGCAACTTTGCCCCAGTCCGAGCAGATTGCCTGCGTTATCGGGCGGGTAGTATCGTGCGAAAGCACAGCCTCGCGCAGGCGCTTTGCCGTTTCCTCGGCGCGGAATTGCTCTGGAACCTCATTGCCGATAGACCACATCACAACAGACGGATGATTACGCCCCCTGCGCACCATCGAAGCGATATCACGCTCGGCCCAGTCGTTGAAGAAGCGGTGGTAGTCCTCGGCGTTGCCGATTTTAGCCTCGTTCCACGGGTCAAACGCCTCAACAATAACGAGCATACCGAGCCTGTCGCAGGCGTCGAGCAGCGCAGTTGATGGCGGGTTGTGGCTTGTGCGGATGGCGTTGTAGCCGTTGGCCTTGAGCAGCTCCACCTTTCTCTCCTCGGCGCGTGCTATCGCGGCAGAGCCGAGCGGGCCGTTGTCGTGATGGATGCAGCCGCCCTTCATCAGAATCGGCTCTCCATTGAGGCGCATGCCGTTTTCTGCGCCAATCTCTATCTTGCGGATACCAAACCGCGTCTCACCGCTGTCGATTATCTTCCCCCCCTGCTTCAGCTCCACAATAGCCGTATAAAGCGCGGGGTTCTCCGGGGACCAGAGCGCAGGTGAGCTTATCTCGATTGTCTGCGAATGCTCCGCGCTTCTGCCGGCGGCCAGCTTGAACTGCTTCTCGCCGAAAGTTGCCGCGTTGCCGCGCGCGTCTGTGAGCCGGAAGCTTACATCAATGCCTGAATCTGTAATGCCGCAGTTGCGCAGCTCGCAGGATACATTTACAACCGCCATTTCAGCCGATACCTGCGGCGTTGTGATGAACAAGCCGCCCGCGGGGATATGGATGTTGCCTGTACGTCTGATTTTCACGCTGCGAAATATGCCCGAACCCGAATACCAGCGGCTGTTTTTGCCGATATTGCGCACGCAGACAGCGAGCACATTTTCCGCGCCTGCGGGATTCATATATCCGCTCACGTCCAAAGTGAAAGATGTGTAGCCGTAGGGATGCGTGCCAACGGGCCTGCCGTTGAGCCAGAACTGCGCATCCATATACACGCCGCCGAAAGTAAGCTCGGTTCTGCTGAGGCCGTCATCGGGCGTGGTAAAATGCTTTCGGTACCAGCCTGTGCCGCCGAGGACGTAGCCGGTTCTGTTGCCGTTTTCGCTGTTTGCCGGGTCAAACGGGCCGATACGTTTGGCGCTTATGCCCTCCTGATAGATGCCTCCCTTGCCGTTGCCGTCATACACGCGCACAGCGAGCACGTCTGTGCCATCGCCGCGAACAATACCAGCGCTCACTGCATAGCGCCTCTGCGCTGTCCAGTCCGGCTTGAAATCAGGCGGGAAAGAGCCCGTCTGCCCGATCTTCACGCCGTTGAGCCAGGCCTCGTCCACATCGTCAATTGTGCCGAGAAGAAGCGTAAAATCAGCACCTTTTATTTCTTCGGGAATATCAATATGCCTGCGATACCAACCGTAGCAGTTGTTGTCTGTGTAGGCGGAGTGGTCGTCCCAGTATGCAGGCAGAGCTACCTCCTCCCAGGCGGAATCATCAAAATCTTCAGCGCTGCGGGCGGCGTCATCGCCTTTTGCAAAGCGCCACCTGCCCGCTATGGCGGCAAGCTCGGGACGTGAATCGGCGGCCGGCGGCAAATCATCGATGCTCCAGTCGTGAGGCACATCAAGCCTGCGCCAGGACGAATCGTCAAATGACGGTTTTTCCGCACCTTCTACATCGGCGCGAATAAACTTCCAGTTTGAATCGAATGACCGCTCAGCGGTTGGTGAATCAACCTTGGCGCAGCCTGCAATGAAGGCCAGAGACGCCATAAACACAACATATATTCTCTTCGCGCATAGCATAAAGAGTCTCCCTGTACATAATCCATAATCCCGTATTCTCTGCCGCCTGAGCAATGCGACAGCATCAAAAGTGATTATGGCAAATTGAGCCGTGAGGTCAATCGGCACGAGGCACGCGATGCCTTGGCTTATAACCTATAACCTATAACCTATAACCTATAACATATAACATATAACCTATAACTTTCTTCACACCTCTCCGACAAACACCGCCCTGACAGGTGCGGGGAGCCCTTCAATCGTATGGGTATGGTCGGCGGGGTTGAGGAAATCGGCGAGCGATTCAAACGTCATCCAGTCGGTTTTGCGCTGCTCTGCCGTGGTTGTGAGCGTCTTATCGACCAGCCGCACGTTTTTCAGGCCGGCTTTCTCCAGCCAGCCGGTTATCATCGCCGGAGATGCGAGGTTCCAGAGGTTGCGCATTTTGGCGTACCTGCCCTTCGGGATAAAGAGCAGCTCGGGTTCTTCGTCTATGACTATCGTCTCCAGAACGACCTGCCCGCCGCTGCGCACAGTTCCGGCGAGCCGTTTTATATGCGCAACAGGGTCTCGGCGGTGATACAGCACGCCCATAGAAAAGACCGTATCGAAGCATTTCATCTGTTCAGGAAGCTCGTCTATGCCCAACGGCAAAACGGCGTTGCGTGATTCGCCGATCGCCTTGTTCAGCGCGATAGACTGCGCTACAAAGAGCATTGTCGGGTCTATCCCGAGCACAAACTCCGCTCCCGCGCCGAGCATACGGTAGCCGTAGTAGCCGTTGCCGCAGCCGATATCCAGTACCTTGCGCCCTTCAAGCGGAGCAATCTGCCCCACAATCCTGTCCCACTTCATACAGCTGCGCCATTCGGTATCTATATAGACGCCATGCAGGCAGAAAGGCCCCTTGCGCCAGGGGTGCAGGCGCATCAACGCAGAAGTGAAGACGGATTTATCTTGCGCGGGCAAGCTGTTTGTTCCGCAGGTTACGGCGTCTGAAGTAAAATCAGCCTTGCCCGCGGGCAGTGCCGGAAACGAAGCTATTGATTCAAGCCAGGCATCGAAATCGCCATGCCCTGGCTCCCGCAAAATACGCTCCGCCCGCTCCTTGAGATGAGACACCGCAGCATCAGGGAGCCTGCCTGCTATATACTGAAAAAAGCTTTCGTAATGATTCATAGTAGAAAAAAGGGGCGAGCTGCCTGCTCACCCCCGAAAGGATATAATGTTTATCTATCAAACGGCAGTTTAACGCCGCCTGATTCTGTCTTTCGTATATTCGAGCGGCGCGGCTCCGGACGGCGCATTGTACGCGCGGCTCTCGTGGCAACCTGCCTGCAAATAGCACCTTCGCCGATCTCTTCATTCTCGTCAACCACCACCGCGTAAGATACATCGGCGTTGGTCTCGACCACTCTCACAGTGCCTGCGGCTCCTTCGAACCTGCCGAGGCTGCGGCCGCTGTACGGGTCTTTCATTTCCTTGCCGGCGCTGTAAACGCTGAGCATTTCGCCGAATCTCAAAACGGAATTCCCCGCATTCAGGGCTACTCTGTCGCCCTCTCTACCGATAATTACGACGGGGTAGAGCTGATCAACAAACTTGGCCGTAGCAGCGCGCGCGGCCGCTCCAAGCACAGAAGCGGTAGCTGAATTCTCGGCAAGGTCAAGCTCGTCGCTGAATTCAAGCCCGGGAACTTCCCTCTTAACGGCATCATCATCCCAGACAAGGCTCATTATGTCGGAGAAGAGAATCTCCCTCGTCTTCAGCTCGATGATACGGTAGTCGTAGTAGAATATCACGTTGTAGCGCGTGCTTGTGAGCCCGGCCGCGGCGATATTCACATTTTCCTTCGTTACATAAAACTGGCTGATCGTACCGGCGAGGAGGTAGTCGGCGGCGTCAATCTGCTCAACCTTATCCATTATCCCGTCGATCTTGCCGTCTTTCATCAGCAGGTCGATCTCGACATCGTATTCAGCCTGATACCCCCTGTCGAGCACTGTAAAACGGCCTGTCTTGCTCATGGCGCTTGTCAGAGCGGAAGCGAATCTCTCACCAACGATATCCGCCGGTGCGATGCTGTTCATAACGCGGTATCTTTCCGAGTATGTGCGCGGCGCAATAACGGCGATCTTCTTGGGCCTAAGCTCAGCCGCGGATAGTGCAGCGGGAGTTGCCCTGCTTACAGCGTCAACGTCAGCATGCTTTCCATACCCTGCCGCAGCCACTGCCGCCGCTACGGGAGCGCTTTCCTGTTCAGAATCCGCCATACGGCATTTATCGCCCGCTTTCACGGCGCTTATATCGCCCCTGAGCAAAGAGGCTATGCTCATCTTATCGAGGCTCTCGCCGACTGCGATAACCGCTACGGGCTTCTCTACCGCACCGAGTGAAAGCTTTGTCTGCGGGTCTATAACCTCTTCGCCTTTGCTGTAAACCGTAAATTTCTGGCCGTCTTTGAGGCGGCCGGCGCCCTGATTGAGGTATATCCTGCCGCCGTCAACCTTAGCCACAAGAACGGGATAGACATAATCGCATGCCTCATAGGCAATCTGCTCGCCGAGCTGTGCGGCGATGCTGCGAAGCACTTTGTCTTTATTCAGAGCCAAGTCCGACGGAACCACCTTCACATTAATCGCGTCAAGCTGCGCAGGCGTAAGGGTGAGTTTCTTTGAGGACTGATACTTCACCGCCCTGTCAGGTACGGATATCAAGCTGTACTCAACATCAATCTCAAGCTTGTAAAGCTCGCGTTGCCTATTGGAATTATCGCGAAGCGCGGGCACAAACTTGCACTCACGAATCGTCCCTGTGAGCATCATATCCGCTCCAAGCACCATTGAGAGGCGTGATTTCTCCGCTATATTGGCATCGTTGGAAAGCCAGATATTGCGCTCCTTCGCAAATTCCTCACTGCGTGCGCGGTCGAGGATGTTGAACCTGTTCGCGCCGGCAAGAGCCTCCTGGATACCATCGGCCAGAGGCGCCGAAAAAGACAGGGCTCCGTCAAACGGCAGCACAATCAAGCGTACCATCTCGTCTTTTGCCTCCTTAAACGGAGATTCGTATCTGTAAACCTCCGCGAGCACCTTCACATAGTAGCAGGTGATATACCTGCCGCTCGTCTGCTCGGATTTCTTCTCGCCATCGAGGGTGAGCGTGCCGGCCTGTTCCTCGCCGGCAACCAGCTCGAGAGAGCCGCCAATCTCGTCCTTGCTCGTACCGAAATCGCCGCCAGCTTCGATTTTACGCTGGCCCGATTCGAGAATCTCGTAGTTCTTGACATATCCGCGGTAGCTGCTTGTTACCTGTTCGGATGTGTATGCGATGCGCTCATAAGAACGATAACCGCGGTCAAAAGCGTGGCTTTCCGTGAGGAGCAACGCTGAGTTTGGCGCGATTTCCGTACCGTTGGCGTTGCGAACAGCATTACCGAGCGCTTGATAGAGAGCCGCCTGTTCGGTAATGCCGTAGCCCTCCGCGGCAACCTTGACTGTCGCGTTCTGCTGAACGCCGAGTCCGGCGCCGAAAGCCGCTGCGGCAAGTGATAAACTGATCAGTAGTCGTTTCATATTATGCCTCGATTCTTCTTACCAGGAAACTGATTTGTTGCTTCCGCGCTTGCCGAGGACAACCTCGTTCTGCCAGAAGCGCATGCCTGTAGTCAGGTCGGTGATGGCGAGCTGGAAGTAATATTCCACCTGCTGTGTATTATTGTCGTAAGATATGTTGCGTTGGATAATTTTGCCCGCAATACTCAGCTCGGGTGCGATGAGTCTGCCCTTTTCGATTGTCGTGGATTGGTCGAACTCGTCTGACTTACGCAACTGACGGGTGTCGTTTATGAGGGAGTCGGTGCTGCCACCGGGCTTGCCGGAAACAGCGGATGTAAATACAACCTTGCCGGTGTTGAGCATTTCCGATTCAATCTTGGCCATGAGCTGGTCGGTGTCAAAGTACTGCACGGTGTCGTTTACCACTTTCCCCGTCGCCACGACATAACGGGAGCCGTCGGGCTTAGTGAGAACGCCCTTTTGAACCATATCCTGCACCATAGCGCTCGCCGCCTGGTCAAAATCGCGGTAGTCAAGCGAAAGCACAGCCTTGCCTTCATCGTTGCGGACATCAATGTTTGTCGTTTCAACGCATCCCGCTGC
>JBFWMM010000001.1:0-37364 GCA_050251615.1 Phycisphaerae bacterium | reverse complement strand
ACAACAAGCCCCTGCCCGATCAAATCGCTTACAGCCCTTGCAAACGGAGCTACTATGGGGTTTGTGGTAAGGTTTGCCTCTCCAACGCCCTCGCCGAGCTGGACACGGCTGTCGGCACGGTCGGCGGAGCATCCCGCCAGTAAAACAAGGGAGGCAAGAATTAAACTGACTGTTCTCATTTCATTCTCCGAATTAGTATTATTCCAACTCTATCACTTCGTAAGTGAGCGGGGCATTAACGCCGGCCGCTTTAACATACACAATCGAATCCTTATCGCAAGGAACCGTTACCCACTTCTGAAACGCCGTTTCCGGCATAAAGAGCAAGTTGCCGTCTTCCGGCGCCTCTATTCTGAGAACCTGAAACTCCTTCGGCAAAGCCGTCCAACTGCGGCAGTCCGCGGCGGTTGTCCCTGCGGAATACAACATCGCAAAAAAACCCGCCAGATCGCTCTGCTCCGCCATCGCCGACTGCATCGCCGCTTTCATTGAAGCGCTTGCTATCGCCCTCAGAAGTACAGCCGCGTAACCTTTGCTGAACTCGGACTTGATAATCTTATCCATGCTGCAAAGCGGCTCTGTCCCGAATCTCTCGCATCCCGAATGCACCATAAGGCGGCTGTACGGAGCCGGCCGGCTTGTCAGCTTGGGCAAAGCCAGACCGTAATAACGCAGGCTCGGGCCGGTAAGCAGAAGAGGCAACTCAATCCTGAACTCTTCCTTATAGGGAGCTAATCCATTTTCAAAGAACACCCACGTATGATGACTGTACGATTTGCCCGCGCGAAAGTTCTCAAAGTCGCTATAGAGATATGGATTCCCCCCGACACATCCAAGCGCTTCCTTGAAGAGAAACTCTGCCTTGCCAGCGTCTTCCTCGTGCATAAAGAACAACGCGGCCACGTACGAAACAAAAGGATTCACGTAATCACTGTACGGCTTGTAGTTGGCCAGCTCGGGATAGCGCTGATATAATGTCTGCATATAGGCGGAGTTATCAGTGTCCACAGCCGCAGCTGATTTTTTCAACTTCTCCCGCTCCCTGTTCAGCTCCTCGCTGAAAAACTCTTTCGCACGCCGCTGGCGGTCAAGCGCCCTGTTGAACTCAATCCTTGCCGATTGCTTATCTCCGCAAGCCAGTGCGTTGAGAGCCTTGTATGTGTTCATCATAACGCCCTCGCAGTTGAGTGCGTAGTACGGCATAACGTTGTCGTTAGCAAGAACAGCGCCGGTCGTGTTGGCAATGTCGTTTTTGTCTTCGTTGAGGCGCTTCATAGCCGCCTCGGCATTGTTGAAGCGTTCAGTGCTACCTCCATAATCACCGGCAAAACGCCTTGCCGAGCCCGCTTCAAGGTTCCATAATACATCATCATTACCACTACGGCCATCGGGTGAAAGTTTTGCGGTTGCCATAGATTCCGCGCCCGCATAATCACCCGCTGAAAGACGAGCGTCAAAGGTAGCAATATCACTCCTGCTACTGCAACCACTCAAAACAATCAGGCAGACAATCGGCAATATGATTATATTTTTATACAAATTTTAACTCCATTGCACAGACACCCCTGCAATTATCTTTAAGGTTGCCGGACTGTCAATGTTCAATATCACAGTCAAAATTTATTCAAATATGAAAAATAAACAGCGAGGGCACAATGAATCACACCCTTATTTGAAAAGATTAGAGTATTTTCCCCGAAACAATTTGTATCATCGTTTTTTTATGATAAAATACAAGTTGTTCAAATGAAAGGACAAAACAATGGGTATTTTGATTCATGTTGTATGGCTCAGCGGCCTGTTTGTGTTTTTAATAGGGTTGATTTCACTGCTTAAACCGGTTTTCTTGAAGAAAATGGTCGGTATCTGCAGGAAGCCGTTGTTTCTTCAAGTAGCCGGCGCTCTGAAAATCGTTCTGGGCATTATGTACCTGATTGCCGCCTCCGCTTGCAAGCTGCCCTGGCTTATTGTCGCAATCGGCATACTTGTAGCCGGCGGGACTATCTTATTCTTCGCTCTCGGCAAAGAGAAGATAGACAATTATTTGAGTTGGGTCTCGCTCCGAGCGCTCTGGGTATGCAGGAGCTGGGGATTAGTTGCGATGGCGATAGGTGCCCTCATCGTTTACGCAGGGATTCCGGTGAAATAAGATTATAAGATTTTGACAAACCTGAAGGATTTGCATGTGTTGAAGAAGGTATTGTTTGCGGCGCTGGTCATGGCCGGTTTTATATTCGGACAGAGAGAAAAAGTAAGCTTTGATGATGGCTGGCTGTTTTACAGGTGCGGCGATATGCCCGATGGTTCGCAGCTTGAAGAACCGGCTGAGCTTCAGGCCCCCGAAGCGGACGATTCGGCATGGCGCCGCTTGAGCCTGCCGCATGACTGGGCGATAGAAGGTCCGTTCCGTGCGGATCTGCCCAACAACACGGGCAAACTGCCTTTCACCGGAATCGGCTGGTATCGCAAGCACTTTACAGCTCCCACCGGCGATGAGGGCAGACAGCTGTACGTTATGTTTGACGGGGCAATGAGCGATGCGAAGGTCTGGCTGAACGGCGAGCTGCTCGGCCGCTGTCCATACGGCTACAGCTCCTTCTACTTCGACATCTCCGACAACCTCAACTACGGCGGCGAAAACGTAATGGCCGTACGGCTGGACAATAAACCCGATTCCTCAAGATGGTATCCGGGCGCGGGCATTTACCGCCATACATGGCTTATAAAGACAAGCCCGTTGCACAAAGCAATCTGGGGCACGTTCATAAGCACACCGAAGGTTAGCACAGAGCTGGCGGCGATTAAAATCGAAACAGAGCTCGCCAACAACTCGAATAAAAATGCCGAGCTTGCATTATCGTACAGGATTATTAACAGCGCAGGAGAGACCGTTGCGATGGAGCGTACGCGCGATTTTTCGCTTGCTGCCGGAGCGCGCGCAAATAAAACTATCGCCGTCGCCATTGAAAATCCGCAGCTCTGGTCTGTGGAGGCGGCAAACCTCTACACTCTCAAAACGAATATAGTTCAGGGGGAAGAAACTATTGAGACAAGCAGTACGCGTTTCGGCGTGCGTAGCGTAGCTTTCACCCCGCAGGGCTTCCTGCTCAATGGCCGGCCGTGCGAGCTGAACGGCGTATGCATGCACCACGACCTCGGCCCCCTCGGCTCTGCGATGAACAAAAGCGCGCTCGCAAGACAGCTTGGCCTGCTCAAAGAGATGGGCGCAAACGCCATCCGAACATCGCATAATATGCCCGCGCCGGAGCTGCTTGAGCTCTGCGACGAGATGGGGCTCCTTGTACTCGACGAGGCCTTCGACTGCTGGAAAAACGGCAAACTCGGCAACGACTATCACCGCTTCTTCGATGAGTGGCACGAGTTCGACATAACCAACTTCGTTAAACGCGACCGGAATCACCCTTGCGTTTTTTTATGGAGCAGCGGCAACGAAGTCATTGAGCAAAGGAAAGGCAAGGACGGCCAGGAAATCTCGCGCAAGCTCAGAAAACTCTTCCACAAGCTCGACCCGACCCGCATGGTTACCGTCGGTTGCGACGCTCCCGATTCCGGCTTCAACGGTTTCCAGAACACAGTTGATGTGTTCGGTTTCAACTACAAGCCGCATCTCTATGAGAGGTTTGCAAAAGAGAATCCGAAGCAGCCCTTCTTCGCCTCGGAATCGGCCTCCTGCGTGAGTTCGAGAGGTGAGTATTTCTTCCCCGTAAATCAGGATCAGGCCAAAGGCTCGTTTGATTTTCAGGTGAGCAGTTACGACCTCTACGCTCCCGGCTGGGCAACGAAGCCTGATGTGGAGTTTGAGGGGCAAGACAAAGTACCCGCCTGCGCAGGGGAATTTGTTTGGACGGGCTTTGACTACATCGGTGAACCAACACCATACAACGAAGATATCTCCAACCTGCTCAACTTCCAGGACGAAGAGGGCAAAAAGAAGATGCTCGCCGAGATGGAAGCGCTCGGCGGCAGGGTGCCCTCGCGCAGCTCATACTTCGGCATCCTCGACCTCTGCGGATTCCCCAAAGACCGCTTCTACCTCTACCAGGCCAGATGGCGCCCCGAACTCCCGATGGCGCATATCCTGCCGCATTGGAACTGGCAGGAAATGGCAGGCAAAAATGTGCCCGTACATGTTTACAGCTCCGGCGATGAGGCAGAGCTTTTCCTTAACGGCAAATCACTCGGCAGAAAGAAACGCGGCGAGTTTGAGTACAGGTTCGTGTGGGAGGATGTGATTTACGAAAGCGGCAGGCTTGAAGCTGTCGTGTATAAAAACGGTGCCGAATGGGCGCGTGATGTTATGGAAACGACAGGGCCTGCGCAGAAGCTCACGCTCAGCGCATACAAAAACCCACTCGAACAGGGCGAGCTGGCGTTTGTTACCGTCCGGATAAGCGATGCGGAAGGCAGGCTCGTGCCGCGCACGCATAATCTCGTGCGGTTTGAGGTTGATGGAGGCGAGATAGCGGCCCTCGGCAACGGCAACCCCGCAAGCCACGAGCCGTTTCTGGCGAGCGAAAGGAAGGCGTTTAACGGGCTTTGTCTTGCGGTAGTGCGCCCGATAGGCGCGGGCAAAATCACGCTCAAAGCAACATCCGAGGGGCTTGCAGGCGCCGAAATAGAATTGCAGTGCAAATAATTCAAAATGTCAGATTCGAGATTCAAAAAGACGCCTTCTTGAATCTTGAATCTGGCCTTCAGAGCCATACATCGATCATCTTTGCCACTTGCCGCAAATCCTTAATTCAAGCTTGATTAACGCCGCCAAATATGTTACAATTCAACGCAGTTGTAATCCTGTAACGGTACCGACATTTCGAGTGCCCCGCCCTAACAGGAAAAAGCTACAGCGGCGCTATTAAGGAATTGGCTATGAAAACCTGCAAACTATTTGCATTGTTGGCAACACTCACTCTTTCTTCTTTCGCACTTGCGACAGGCGGCGTTATGCCCGGCAGCGGAACGCCCCAGAATCCATACCTCATAGAAGACCTCGGCGATTTTGAAGAGTTCTGCGCCGACAGCTCCTACCGGGCCGAAGGGGTTTATACGAGCCTGGCCTGCCAGCTCAACCTGTCGAGCAAAGGCACTTACGAACATGCCCCGATAGATGATTTTGATGCTGAATCCAACAGAATTGCCTATCAAGGGCATTTCAACGGAAACGGCCATACAATCAGTAATCTGACCATCAACAATGAATTCGGAGACCATTTCGGACTGTTTGCCGAAATCGGTGCAGGAGGCAGCGTATCAAACCTGAATCTCTCAAACGTCATTATCACGGGTAAAAACAACAATTTTATCGGCTCTCTTGCCGGAGCAAACAGCGAGGGGCTTGTATCAAACTGCTCGGCTACTTACAGTATCGCAACCAATACAGGTGAAGAGAGCTGGTGTTATTACACAGGTGGCCTGATTGGCAAAAACACAGGCAGGGTAACAGGTTGCAGAACTGAGGGAACAATCTCCGGCGGCGAATACGTTGGCGGCCTCATAGGACATTCCGAATCGGAACTCGACACCGGCTTCATTTCCGACTGCACAACCGATTCGGTTGTTTCCGGTTACAGAGACATCGGCGGGCTAATCGGATACAGTGAAACAAGAATCTTTGATTGCTCTGCCAAAAGCAGAGTTACTGCCGGTGGCGCGCGATGCGGAGGCCTGGCAGGGTATGTCGGAGGAGATAGGCGAGTGGACAGATGCTCTGCGGAAAGCACTGTCAACGGAGTAGGGAGCACGGGAGGCCTGATAGGCTATCTGGAAAACGGATGGGCCTCAGATTGCTATGCTGCGGGAACAGTAAGCGGAGACAGTCGAACAGGTGGCCTTATCGGCAATATTTTCGGATTGTGCAGCGATTGCTATTCGACAGCGGATGTAACGGGTAATGAATATGTCGGCGCAATTTTCGGATATCTCAGTGGTCAGAAAGCTCAAAGCTGCTTCTGGAACTCAGACTTATCCGATCAGGGCATAGGATACCTTGCGAGCTCAAGTTTCGGTGATGACACTCACGGCATCACTACCGCTCAATTCGCGGACATAAACACCTTTAGAGATGCAGGATGGGGATTTAATATGTCCGGCGGTTACCAACTGAGGGACGTATGGGTAATGGATGACACCCCACTGCTTTGCAGAAGCATTGAACAGCAGGCAGAGATTGCTGTGGGGAGTGTTCAAGGACTGGACCTCGAAGCCGCTGAAGCGAAGATAGCAGGTGCCGGCTATGTATGCGCAGGAACGAGCTTTCTTTACAGTGACATCATACCTCAGGGCCTTGCCATCAACGCTGTGGCAAGAGCATTATCAGACAATACCGATGCTGAGTTTGAATTCTATGTCAATATGTCGCTCGGGGCATTTACGGGCCTCGGCGGGGACGGCTCGGAAGAGAAGCCTTTCCTCATACAAAACCTCGGTGATTTCGTTGAGTTCTGCATGACAGACAACTACTACCAATCAGAGCCTCACACTGCATTCACCGCCGACATAGACTGCATGTCCCTTCCGATTTTCGCAGAATCACCCATAGGAAGTTCGTGGTATTTGAGCAATTACAGCGGAGTATTTGACGGGTGCGGGCACAACATCCGCAATCTTACAGTGTCTGATGGAGGGCTGTTTTACAAAATTAGAAGCACTACGATTGTCAAGAACCTCGGGCTTGTAAATGTTAATGCAAAAGGCGGCGCTTTATCAACAACATGCTACGGCACAATATCGCAATGTTTTTCAAGCGGTCTGGTATCCGGCGGTGAGGAAACAGGCGGGCTAGTAGGTTATATGGTAGGCAGTTTGATTGATTATAGCGCTTCCGACTGCTACTCAACATGCGATGTGGCCGGCAAGGGAAGCTGCGGCGGGCTCTTCGGAAAACTGGGTTTTTACACTTCAGTTGCTAATTGCTACTCAAGCGGCGCCGTCAGCTCGGAAACCGGTGGCGGGTTCTGCGGAGAGCTTCAAACAACCGAGATTTATAATTGCTTCTGGAACATGGACAGCTCAGGCCTGAGTAATGGCTATTTCAAAAAAATAACAGAAGAGGGAAGCCTCGAACCGGCTGGGCTTACTGCGTCTGAGACGCTTGAGATCAATACATTTACCGATGCCGGATGGGACTTTGCCGGCATTTTCAAAGATGGAATCGAAGATATCTGGATTATGGATGGAAGCCCGATTCTCGCTTGGCAGGTATTAACTCCACAGGCTGATTCACTGGCAGACATAACCGGACTGACTGAAGAAGAGGCAAGGGCCGCTGTTACGGAAAGCGGGCTTATACTCGATGATGTCATATATGTTTACGATGATGCGATTGCCGGCTCGGTAGTAAACTACAGTGTCTCCGCGTCGGGCAATTCTGCCGAAGATGGCTTAGAGGCCGTTTTGCTGGTCTCTCTCGGCGAGTTTACAGGCCTTGCCGGCTCGGGAACTGCGGAAGAGCCGTACCTGATTCAAAGCCTCGGAGATTTTAATGAGTTCTGCGCCGACAGCTCCTACTGGGCTTACGGCTTGCATACTAAGCTTACCACCGACATTAACCTGGCTTTATCTGAAACGTACTCAACATCTCCGATATCCCCTCACTCCCAGGCATACGAATCCTGGAACTATGACGGCGTACCTTTCAGGGGAGTGTTCAACGGCAATAACCACACAATCAGAAATTTCAAATTACATTACGGTTCCTACAACGGACTCTTCGGCAAAATTGGCTCCAGAGGTGTTGTCTGCAATCTGAATATCACCGATGCTACAGTGGTATCGGATAGCTATACAGGAATACTGGCAGGAATCATCGCCAACGGCTCAATTTACGACTGCTCAGTTTCCGGTTACTTGAATGGCAGCGACTATGTCGGCGGGCTTGCCGGATGGATTGAGGGAGGCAAATTAAGCGGTTGCAAGTCTTCAGGAGTAGTAACAGGCAAATCTTACACAGGCGGACTCGTCGGGAAAAGCATATACTCAACAAACAGCTGGCGGAACAGCTATGTAACAGGCTGCGGGTCAGACTGTGATGTGTATGGCGGATTAGACAGCAATTATAACAGTTGCATCGGGGGGCTTATCGGGATTAACAGAGGCGCGGTAACGGGTTGCTATTTCACGGGTACCGTTAAGGCGATGGATTATGTGGAAAGTGTCGGCGGGTTGATTGGCGTTTGTGAAGATTATTACGGCGCATTTGTCTCCAACTGCTGCTTTATTGGCAAAATCAAAGGCGGGCAGTACATCACTTTTGCCGGCGGAATTGTCGGCAGCTGCAAAGAACTCACCACTATTACCGAATGCTATGCGGAGTGCAATGAAAATATGGCGTTTATTTTCGACCCGATAGCCGCAACAACTGACAGAGCCGTAATCGACAGATGCTTCTGGAATTCCGACCTTGCAAGCGGTGAAAACGGAATCGGGCTCACAACCGGGCAAATTCAAGATATAAACACATTTCTTGAAGCTGGCTGGGATTTCTCCGGCGAAACAGATAACGGCACAAGAGACCTCTGGATAATGGGGCAGACGCCCCTGCCCGCCCGCCTGCACAGCTCTTATGCGGAGCTGTCAGACATCAGACAAATCAGTTTGACTCAAGCTCAAGACATCCTTGAAAGCCATGGGGTTAACGTTTCCGAGACGATCTATACTTACAGCTACACAGAAGCGGGCACCGTACTGGACTGTTCAGCGGTTCCTGAAAGCATGTATATCTCAGAGAACCCGGCAGTTTCGAGCGTTTGCCTGCTGGTATCGCAAGGCGAGTCCAAGCCCCTGGCAGGCTCCGGCACTGAACAAGACCCTTACCTGATACAAAGTCTGGGCGATTTTGATGTGTTCTGCTCGAATGCAAACTATTGGTCGGCGGGTGTTTATACCGAACTCACCTGTGATATAAACCTGCTGTTGTCTCCGCCGCACCGGAAAGCACCGATAGCATCAAGCACCACCGCATATAAGGGACACTTCAACGGCAACTTCCATTCAATCAGTAATCTGATCGTATCCGGTGAGGCATATTGCGGTTTGTTCGGCAAAACAGGCGGAGGCTCAAGCGTATCAAGGCTGATTGTCAACTCTGCGAAGATATTGGCAATAAGTAACAACAATGGAGGAATAGCCAGTGTCAACGCGGGGGGAACCATAACACAGTGTAGCGTCTCAGGACATATTACAGGAGAAGAGAACATTGGCGGAATAGTCGGATTGAATACAACCTCCCTGAACGGCATCCCGGGCACAATAGCAAGCTGTCAATCAAGTTGCTATGTTTTCGGGTATTACACAACAGGAGGGATTGCCGGCTATATGGAACCTGACTCTATCATGACAAACTGCTACTGTACCGTTCACGTCAAAGGAAATAATTCCTATGTCGGTGGTCTGGCCGGCCGAATGTACCAGAGTACAATATCCAACTCATACAGCAGATGCATAGCTTCCGAAGACACGCAGGGATATGGTGCACTGGTCGGCTACTGCGAAACGTCTGAGGTACTGAACTGTTTCTGGGATGAAGGGATTACATCAACCGGAATCTACCGGACCAGTGAACCCGGCACAATAATGGCATCGGGGGTAAGCTCAGATGAAATGCAGGACATAAGCCTGTTTATCAATGCAGGTTGGGACTTCGGCGGAGAAGAATACAACGGCACTGAAGAAATATGGCTGATGGGTGAATATCCCGTACTCACATGGCAGATAACCGGTAGCAGGCAATCGCCCGACTACACAGGAATGACGCTTGGCGATGCATTATCCGCGATGGAGGAGACGGGGACATCAGTCGGCGCAGTTGTCTATGTTTACGGCTCGCAGGAAGCAGGGATGATAGAACAGAATCTGTTCGGATTAGACTCAATGTATGCCTCAGCAGACATCACCAATGGCACAAAAGCATATCTTGCCGTCTCTCTCGGTGAGTTTACGGGATTTGAAGGTGCAGGAACGGCAGAAGCTCCATTCCTTATCCGCAGCACAGGGGACTTCAATGAATACTGCAAAGACAGCGCTCTGTGGGCGCCGGATGTACATGCGGCAATCACAAGCGATATCAGCCTGCTTTTCAACGACTACGACGCTGCCCCAGTCTCGCCCTGTATTGACGGCGTCTTTGAACAGCCGTTCAAGGCTTCGCTTGATGGATGCGGCCATGCAATAAGCGCTCTGAATATCACAGGTGGTGATTACTGCGGCCTTATAGGCAAAATCGGCAATGGGGGGATAGTGTCCAACCTTATGATTGAACACGCATCTATCAAATCGGCCGGAACTTGCAGTGGAGCATTGGCCGGCCTTAACGCGGGCGGAACCATCGTAAACTGCCACGCAAGCGGCACTGTTTCCGGAAGTTTAAGAGCCGGCGGACTCCTCGGAGAAAACGCTTTTTCATTCGCCGGCAGCAGAGGCCTTGTATCGAAATGCTCGGCCGCCTGCACTACAAGCGGAAATCGGAATATCGGCGGCCTCGTCGGAAGAAACGGCACGGACATAAATCTCTCATCCTCCAACGGTATGAATTTCGGCATCACCAATATCGGCGGAATTGCGGGAATCTGCATAGCAGGCTCAACCATCGAAAGCTCATACAGCACAGGAACATCAAGTGGGAATTATCACGTTGGCGGCATAGCAGGATTTACTGATGAAAGCACAATAACAGAGGTTTACAGCGCCTGTAAAATAAACTGCGACATCGGATACTTCGGCGCGATTACAGGGGCCAACAACAACTGCGTAATAACATCAAGCTTCTGGAACAAAGAGCTTTGCGAAAACTCGGGCGCAGGCGATTTTACGGCAGCAACCGGCCTCACAACCGCACAAATGCAGGATGAAGCTGTTTTTATCGCCGCAGGCTGGGATTTTGCTACGCCCGTGTGGATAATCTCTTCGTGCGACTACCCGAAGCTCGCCCTTCACCTGCCCGATTACAACTCGGACGGCTATATCGATGTTGAAGACCTGCTCAACTTGAGCGAAAACTGGCTCACAACAGATAAACCGCTCTCCTCCGCCGACCTCACAGGCGATGGGGACGTAAACAACAACGACCTGCGCGTCCTTGCTGAAAGCTGGCTGAGCGGAAGCTGACCGGTAATTTGAATCGGTGCATCTCCCCGCTCGCGCAACTCAAGCCGCCGTGGCTGTTTTAGAGCAGAGAACAGCCACGGCGGAAGTGCGTAAGCAATCCGAAGATGATTTTTTCAAAAACACCTTAGAAGGAGTTATCTTCTCCACTTATGCACGCAATGCAAAGATCGCGGGCAATTATGTTGAGTTTGAGCGCAAATCTGTTAGAATGGGTTTACTTAAAGTTATTCAATAGAGGTTACAATGCTCAAACAATTTTTCAACCGGACGCAGGGTTCGGCACGCTTAATGTTGCTCGGTCTGGCCGCGGTAATAATAATCGGCCTTCTGAACGGCTCTTTCTACACCGTCAACACAGACGAGAAAGGCGTGGTTACGAGATTCGGCAAGTTAAGCCGCAGCACGGACCCCGGACTGCACTTCAAATTACCATTTGGAATTGAGCAGGTTCAGACGCCGAAAGTAAAAAAAGTTTACAAGGAAGAATTCGGCTTCCGCACGCTTCAGGCAGGCATCGAAAGCTCGTTTGCCAAAAACAGCTACAACGATGAATCCATTATGCTCTGCGGCGATTTGAGCGTGGCGGATGTAGAATGGGTTGTGCAGTATCAAATCAGCAACCCCGCGTACTTCCTGTTCAACATACGCAACCATGTCAAGCTGCTGAGGGACGTTTCCGAGGCGGTTATGCGAAGCGAGGTCGGCGACAGCAGCGTGGATGAAGTGCTCACAGAGCGCCGTGCCATAATAAACGACATAGCGAAGAGCAAGATGCAGACAGTTCTCGACAATTACGACTCGGGCATCAGGATTGTGGCAGTGCGCTTGCAGGACGTGAATCCGCCGCAGGATGTCAAGCATGCGTTTAATGAAGTCAATGCGGCCCAGCAGGACAAAGAACGCCTCGAAAACAGCGCACGCAAGGAATACAACGAAATCATCCCGCGTACGCGAGGCGAAGCACAACAGATGGTGAGCCAGGCGAATGCCTATGCAGTGGAACGTGTGAACGAGGCGGAAGGTGATGCCGAACGGTTTATGAAGGTGTATGAGGCCTACAAAACCAACAAGGCAGTTACGCGCCAGCGAATGTATATCGAGGCAATGAACAAAATCTATCCCACGCTGGGCAGCGTAACGATAATTGACGAAGAGGTTAAGTCTATCCTACCCCATCTCGACCTCAAATCGCAGGACACAAGCGGAAAGGCGACAAAATAATGAATAACACTAAGCTTAGAAATATAATTCTGCTGAGCATCGCGGGACTTTTCATCGTGTGCAATCTCTTTTTCTATCAGCTCGGCGAGGCGGAGCTGGCAGTTATAACGCAGTTCGGCCAAGCTAAACGCATCGTAAGCACCGCAGGCCTCAAACTGAAAGTGCCGTTTGTCGAGAAGGTAAACCGGTTCGAGAAGCGCCTGCTTGAATGGGACGGCAAGCCCAATCAGGTGCCCACGTTCGAGAAGCGCTACATCAATGTCGATACGTTCGCAAGATGGCGCATAAGCGACCCGCTGAAGTTTATGGAGAGCCTGGCGACAGAGGAATCGGCACACAGCCGCCTTGACGACATCATCAACTCAGCCGTACGCAATCAGATAAGCAGCAACCTGCTCATCGAAGCTGTACGCAATTCCAACCGCAAGATGGCGATGAAAGTCGATATAGAGGGCGACCGCAGCAAGGAGCTGATGGCGGTTCAAATCGGCCGCAACAAGATCGAAGAAGAGATTATTCGCGAAGCATCCACCTCCACCGCCGGCTTCGGCATAGAGCTTGTGGATGTGCGTATAAAGCGCATCAACTACACAGAACAGGTGCGCGAGAAGGTCTATGAGCGCATGATCGAAGAGAGGCTGAGAGTGGCTGCGGAATACCGCTCCGAGGGCGAAGGAACACAGATGCGAATTCGCGGTGAGATTGAAAATGAAGTGAAGAGCATAAAGAGTGACGCGTACAAGACATCTCAGCAGATTAAGGGTGATGCGGATGCAAAGGCCGTAAAGATCTATGCCGATGCCTACTCCCTCGACCCTGATTTCTACGCCTTTTCGCGTACGCTCGAAAGCTACAAAGACAACCTTACCGGCAAAGATCTGATCCTCTCAACCGGCAACAAATACTTGTCCTACATAGCCAGGCCTGAGGCCGGAGAGTGAATGATAAAACTGTCCACGCCAATAGATAAAGCCGCCCTGCTCTCGTTGCGAGCCGGAGATGAGGTGCTTATCAGCGGCACTGTTTACAGCGGCCGCGATATGGCACATAAACGGCTCACAGAAACGCTCGCTGCCGGTGGAGAGCTGCCGGTGGAGCTGCGAGGGGAGCTGATTTACTTTGTTGGCCCGTCTCCCGCGGCGCCCGGTAGAGCGATCGGCTCAGCCGGCCCGACAACATCTTCACGAATGGACCCTTTCAGCCCCGTCCTGCTCGATTACGGCCTGGCAGGCATGATCGGCAAAGGGTACCGCGGCGAGGAGGTTGTTGAGGCGATAAAGCGCAACGGCGCCGTACATTTCAGCGCGATAGGCGGCGCGGGCGCCCTGCTCAGCAAAGCGATTGTGGAAGCGGAGATTGTCGCGTATCCGGAGCTTGGTACAGAAGCCATCCACCGGTTAAAGGTGATAGACTTCCCCGCTATTGTAGCATACGACAGTCTTGGAAACTGCGTTTACGAAAGGTAAAAACGGTGGAGTTCAAACGTGAGCAGCAGAGAGTTTCCTCTACAGAGCTGATTCAGGCGTTGATTGACGGCGACGACATCATTCTGACCGGATGCACCATTTCGGGCAATCTTGAGCTTGAGCGCATTTTCAACAAGGAAGAAAAGTTTGACCTGACTGCTCTTAATGAATCGGTTCAGGATGGCAGGCGGATTATCACATTCAGCCAGAAGGTTCAGATTACCAACTGTCTGTTTGAGGATAAAGTATTCTTTTCGCCGCAGTGGAATGATGACCATGTGTTCAGCGTTGTTTTCAAAAGAGACGCCATATTCAACCTCTCACAATTCAACAACCAGACAAGATTCGCCACAGCCGTATTCAAAGGACGCGCCGGTTTCGACGGATGCAAATTCCACAGCGTCGTCGCGTTCACAGCCTGCGAGTTCAAATCACAGGCAATGTTCCGTACGGCGGAATTCCACGGTTATGCCCTTTTCAACAAAGCCGTATTTTTCAGAGACGCCCGCTTCATCAACACGATGATGAGCAAAGGCGGCAACTTCAAAGAAACTGTATTCCGCGAGCAGGCAGATTTCAGCGGCGTTTATTCAACGGGCAAATCACTCCCGACCTATACCGACATTAACTTCGCCGACAAACAGTCCGGCTATGGTGAAACATTCTGGAGATACGTAAAACAGGCCGCCAACGAAGCCGGCTGCTACAAGCTCAGCGGCGACTGCTTCTATCTTGAACGATGCGCCAACATACGCGGGCGTTTCTACGGAGCCAATTTCAAACAGGCTCCCTTCGGCGAAAAGCTGCGCAGGATTGCAGCGGGGCTCAGGCTGCTACCGGAATACATCTTCGGCAACCTGCTCTTCGGCTACGGCGAAAGACCCGTACGCGTGTTGTACAGCTCACTGGCGGTAATTCTCCTCTTTGCGCTGATGTACTATGAACGCGGCGCACTCAAATGCCCTGGCTACGACGAGAACGGCCTGACTCTCTTCGACAGCATATACTTCAGCACCATCACATTCACGACGCTCGGCTTCGGGGACGTGTTCCCGTCCCCGACAGACAGCATAGCCAGAGCGCTGGCGATGGTGGAGGCGTTCTGCGGAACATCATTTATTTCGCTGTTCGTAGTGTCTCTCTCGAAGCACTTCTCCCGCGGCTGATTTACTACCGAAACAATAATGCTCCTCTTCGGCGCTGTCCCGATGTTCACGTTACCCTGCGTGGGACGATACATAAGTTTATAAGCCTTCTCATTGCTCTGAATTCAGTTTTTTTGCGCAGTTTTGCAAGCTTCCGCGGCCGTTTGCGCAAAAACAACACGAGTTATTCGCGATATAATACTTGCACATTTGCTTACAGCCCTTTTAATGGAGCCACTTGGATTAAGATGTAAGGATTTCAGATGAAAAGACTTTTGGTACTCACCGTTTGCTCGGCTGCCTTGGCTGCCGGCTCGATAGACCGCTACGAGCTTGTAAACCGGCATAATGTTCACATAGATTCGATAGACGCATTCACGCCGCTTTCGCTTGGCAACGGCGCATTCTGCTTCACGGCCGATGTTACCGGCCTCCAGAGCTTCCCCGATAGCTATGCGGAGGGAATCCCGCTTACGACAATGTCGCAGTGGGGCTGGCACAGCTTCCCGAATACGCAAGGTTACGAGCTCGCCGATACAATGGAGCAGGTTGATACATACGGACGCGAAGTCTCGTACAATCGCGGACAGAGAAGCGCCGCCGGCTCTTTCTTACGCGCCAACCCGCACCAGATCTCCCTCGCTCTTATCGGGCTTGAACTGACAAAACAAGACGGTTCCCTTGCAGCAGCCGAAGACATAACGGACATAGACCAGACGCTCAACCTTTGGAAAGGCATCCTCACGAGCCGCTTCAAGATTGAAGGAGTGCCTGTTTACGTGCAGAGCTGCGCTGCCCCGAGCACAGATACAATAAGCGCGAGAATTGAATCACCACTTATTAAAGCGGGCAGGCTGAAAGTCCGCTTGCGCTTCCCCTATGCCGCAGGAAGCTGGGGCAGCGACCCTGCCGACTGGCAGAGCCCCGAAAAACATAACACCCTCTCCACGCTCGCAGAGTCAGGCCGAGCGGAGTTTGTACGTGTGATGGATGAAAAACGCTACTTCTGCTACGCAGTCTTTTCTGCCGATGCAGGTATCAAACAGCGCTCGAAACATGAGTATTGCTTTGCACCTGTGAATGATGGATTTGAGATTTCTGTAAGTTTCAGCGAAAAGCAAAGCGCTACCGCAGCCGGCAGCTTCAGTGAAACCGCCATCCGAAGCGAAGATAGCTGGCGCGATTTCTGGACAAGCGGCGCCGCGATTGACTTATCACTCAGCAAAGACCCGCGCTGGGAAGAACTTGAGCGTAGAATCGTACTCAGCAGATACCTCACAGCGATTCAGTCGCGGCAGGAGTATCCTCCGCAAGAAACCGGCCTTACCTGCAACAGCTGGTTCGGCAAGTTTCATCTGGAGATGCACTGGTGGCACAGTGTCCATTTTGCGCTTTGGAATATGCCTGAGACGCTCGAAAAGAGCCTCGGCTGGTATGCTGACACAATAGAGACCGCTCGTGCAATCGCGCTGAGGCAGGGCTATAAGGGAGTGCGCTGGGCGAAGATGACAAGCCCATCAGGCGAGGATTCACCCTCTGGAATCGGCCCTATGCTCATCTGGCAGCAGCCGCACCCGATCTACTACGCCGAACTTATATACCGCGCAAATCCCCGCAGGGAAACGCTCGAAAAGTACAGAGAAGTCGTTCTACAGAGTGCGGAGTTTATGGCGGATTTCGCGCATTACGATGCAGAAACAAAGCGATACATCCTCGGCCCGCCCGTGATACCCGCGCAGGAAAACTACAGCCATACCGACACATTCAACCCTACGTTCGAGCTTTGCTACTGGCAATGGGGGCTGATGACCGCGCAGAAATGGCGCGAGCGGCTCGGCCTTGAGCGGGAGAAGAAATGGCAGCTGGTTATAGAGGGGCTTTCCATCCTTCCGATAAAAGACGGCATCTACTGCGCTGTCGAGCCGGCGCCCTACACAAACCTCTCCGACCATCCCTCCATGCTTGATGCGTTCGGGTTTCTGCCGGAAACGCCGCTGATGGATGTGGATGTTATGAGAGATACTGCTCAGTGGGTCTATACGAACTGGAACTGGCCCGATACATGGGGCTGGGACTATCCCACCCTCGCAATGACGGCGGCGCGCACGGGCCTGCCGGAGCTTGCGGTCGATGCGCTGTTTATCGATTCGGTGAAGAACACATATCTTGCCAACGGGCACAATTACCAGCGCTCCAACCTACCGCTCTACCTGCCGGGTAACGGCGGTCTGCTGACTGCGGTCGCAATGATGGCAGGCGGCTGGGACGGGGCCCCGGATGTGAACGCACCCGGCTTCCCGCAGGACGGCAGCTGGACAGTACGCAGCGAAAATCTTGCTCCGATGCCTTAACACAAAAATACCGCGCAAGGCGGTGGAACCCTGCACGGTATTATGTATGTTCTGTTTTATGCCGGTCAGGCGATTTCTTCGTCGATCCAGCTGAGCAACAGTTTGAGGTCGTCGATGCTTATATCGCCCATGTGCGCGATGCGGAACGTCTCGTTCTTGATGGCGCCATAGCCGTTGCCGAAGGCGTAGTTGTGCTTCTCCTTGACAGCCTTGATCACCGCAGGCACATCAATGCCGCGAGTGTTCTTGACGGTGGTCAGTGTGTTTGAGGCATACTTCTCATCTTCAACGAAAAGGTCGAAGCGGTCCTTCGCCCAGTCGCGTACAAAATCACCCATCTGTCTGTGTCTTGCCCAGACATTCTCCATGCCCTCTTCAAGCAGGAGCTGACAGCGGTAATTGAGCGCCATAATCTGCGGAACGGCGGGCGTTGTGGGCGTCTGGAATTTGGCGCCATTCTTGGCAAACTGAATCAGGTCGAAGTAGTAGCCGCGATTCTTGACCGTCTTAACCTTCTCCATCGCCCTCTCGCTCACTGCGAACACTGCGAGACCCGGCGGTATGGCGAAAGCCTTCTGAACGGAAGCAAAAGCGAAATCCCAGCCAAGTTCATCAAACTTCATCGGCAGGCCCGCCATCGCGCTTACGCAATCAACAAACACCAGCACCTCAGGATACTTCTCCTTGAGCATAGCGCTGATTTCCTCTACGGGATTTGTCAGGCCGGTGCAGGTTTCATTGTAAACGAATGTTACCGCGGCGTAGTTGCCTTCCGCGAGTTTTGCGTCGATGAGCTCGGCGGTTGTGGCCTTACCCCAATCGACCTTCAGCTCGTCAACCTGCTTTCCGCAGGCCCTGGCAACGTCTGCATACTTGTCGCTGAACGCGCCGCACATGCAGCAGAGAATCTTCTCATCATCGCGAACGAGGCTACGCAGAGAGGCCTCCCAGCCGCCCGAGCCGCTACTCGTTACGAGAAAGACATTCTGGTTCGTATAGAGGACATCCTTGAGCATGGTTACTGTCTCTTCGTGCAGAGTTGAGTACTCCTTGCCTCTGTGCCCTACTGTGTACCTCGAAAGCTGTTCGAGGATCTCGGGGTTTGAGTGAACCGGTCCCGGTATGAAAAGTTTGGGAGGATTTTTCCAATCAGCCATTTTTATTCTCCTGTTTTTCTTCGACGGCCGGCGCCGCCGCAAAATGTTTGTTCTCAGAGTTTGTTAATTGTGAGTCCGGTGTAGATCTTCGGGTAGAAGAAAGTCGATTTCTGCGGCATCTTTTCGCCGGCTTCTGCAACTTCTTCCACCTGAGCGACAGGCGTGGGGTTCATAAAAAATACAACCTGTTTCTCGCCGCTGTCAACACGAGCGACAGATTCTTCAATCGCATCGCCGATGTCCTTGATGTACTCAAGGTTGGATTCGCTGGCGAGCTGCTCTTCGCCGATTCCGAGGATATCTTCGAGAATGAGCTTGTGCAGCACAACAACATCAAGCCTCTGCGAGGCGGCGCTGAGACGTGGAGCGGCCTGCTGAATAAACACAGGGCTCTTCAAAACGGCCTTGTAGAAGGAACCGTCGTTGCCGTAAACGCCAAACGCGTTTTTGCCGGCCTTGTAGTCTGCGAGAAGCTCAGCGAACATAGCCTGCTGTGCGGCTTTTTTGCCATCGCTACCGATGCGGTACTCTTTCACTTCAAACTTTTCGCCGAGCGCGGTTATCAAAAGCCCCATGTCGAAGCCGGCGATATTGCCTGCAAGGCGATGAGTCGGCAAGACGACAAGCCCTTCGTTGTGCATATTGACGAATGTCATCATCTGGTAATCCGCCGCCGGCTTACCCGTAAGACGGCGGTAGTTCAGAGCTGTCTCGTAGCGGTGGTGGCCATCTGCGATAACGGGCGCCTTATCGGCCATCATCGCCGAAATCGCGGATATATCCGCAGAGTCGCTGATAGCGTAAAGCTCGTGAAGCACGCCTTCCTCATCCACAAACGACACAAGCGCTTCGCCCTCCGTTGCCTTCTCTATGATAGCATCGGCCACTTTTTGCGGGTCGTTATAGAGCATGAAAATCTGGCCGAACTGGGCATCTGTCGCTTTAGTGAGATTGAGGCGGTCTGCCTTGGGACCATCAAGCGTCTTTTCGTGAGGCTGAACCCCTTCGCCGAATTCGGCGAGCTTACCGAGCGCGATAAAGCCGCTTCTTGTAAACCTTTCGCCGGCCGCGCTGAACTTCTGAACATAAGCATAGATGTTATCGGCGGTATCCTGAGAGAGGGCTCCTGAATCAATCCACTGAGCCAGATACTGCGCCGCTCTGGTATAGACGTTTGCGGTCTCGGTATCATCGTCGTTTTTGATGCCCTTGATTATGCGAACAATGTTGTAATCATTTTTGGCATATAGGGCCTGCTGAAGCGGACCGCCGATAACGTCATATGGCGGTGCGATACAGTCGCCTGAGTTTCCTACAACATCACTGTTGAATCTGTATGCCTTAAAAGCCTTAATTTCCATTTATGTTCCTGATAAGTAGAGTTCTTTCGGCACAAAGAACGCTGCGTGGGAAGTATTGTGCCGTTAATTAAAAATGTCGTACTATTTTATCACAAAAAACTCACAAGTGCAAGACCTGCGCCGGTTGCGGTGAAAAAAATTCACACACAAAACCGATTCGGTATTATAGCGGTGCGCGAAAAGGAAACAATACGCCAAAGCGTTGATTTTAGATTATTGGCGCCTCAAAGCGCTCAACGACCTGATTTATCACGTACGGGTCTCCGATGGAATGGTCTATGCGGCAGTACAACGGCGCATAAAGGCGGCCTTCTCTTTCAAAGCGCCTGCCGAAGTAGAATACGGGGCGAGCCGTATCTGCCTTGTTGAGATGTATGGCAAAGGATGTGAAGCGCATATAGTTGAGGTTGCCTATAAACCACATATTTTTCCACAGCTCATTGGGCACAGGCTGATAGTCCACATCTTCGCGGCGGGCAATGGCGAGCCTTTCACTGTACACCTCTGCAAACTCTTGATACGCCATATTGGAGGCGTTTTCAATAACCACCTCCCCGAAGCGCTTCTCTCCGCCTATCGCTACAGGGAAAAACAGAGGGAGGTTGTCGAAGCGGTACCATTTGCCGTCAATGTATCTGAACGACATAAACTCCACGCTTTTCGCGGCAGTGAGCAGCTTCCATATCAAGAAGGATGTAAATGATGCTCTCTCTCCCTCCGGAATCGAATCGAAGCTCACGCGCAACCGCGTTACATCCGCCTCAACGGTGATATGCAGATTCGGGTCTATGATCTCCGATTCATCGCGAAAGTATTCCAGTGCAAAGCGGGGGTAATCGTGATATGATTCTATATCCACTTCCCTTCCGGCATACATTTCGAGTATGTAGGCAGTGGTTATCTGCGTATGTACGGTAAAATCTCTCATTCGAGCTGCCTCACATGCTGACTGATTCAGTCAGCTGTTTCAGGATGGGACGAATTTTTTCAGTGCGGCGGATTCCGTTGTGTTTCCAGCTTACGGTGGCATCATCGGAAATACATTTCGTTATGCGTTTGCACGCCTGTATTGCGGTGGCGTGATTCTTTCCGCCGAAAATTTTGCCGATTTCGGGGAAAGAGAGGTCTGTTTTTTCGCGCAGAAGAAACATTGCAACCGACCTTGCCAGACTGACTGACCTGGTTCTCGAATCGGAGCGCATTTCTCTCATCGGCACGCCGAAGTATGTCGCCGCAGCACTGACAACGTCATCGGTGCTGATACGGCAGCAGGAACGTGTTACCTGATCACTGAGCAGGTATTGAGCCGAAGAAATCGACACGTCTTCTCCAAGCAGCACTTTCTGCGCCGAGAGCTTCTTTACAGCCCCCTCAAGCTCACGCACGCTGGTTGTGATAGTGCGGGCGATATAATCGGCCACGTCCTCGCTCATCTTGAAGCCGAGCGAATATGCCCTGGCGATGGCAATTTTGCGGCGCGTTTCGTACTCTGGCATCTCCATTTTAACAACCATCCCCGAGACAAACCTGCTCACAAGGCTGTCGGTAAGCTCTTCGATCATCGTCGGGTGTGAATCGGAGGCGAGGACAATCTTCTTGTTAGCAATATCAATGGAGTTGAACGTATTGAGAAATTCCTCCTGCGTACCTTTTTTGTTGGCAAGGAAGTGTATGTCGTCTATCGCGAGTACATCAACATTGCGAAATTTATTCCTGAATGTGTGCATCTCTTTGCGGCGCGTGCAGCTGACGTACTGGTTTGTAAAATCCTCAGCCGAGATATAGAGGCATCTCTTTGAGGGATTGGCCGCTTTACACTCGCTTACCACAGCACGGAGCAGGAGCGTCTTGCCGAGCCCGTAGGAGCCGTAGAAGAAAAGCGGATTATAGAGGCCGCCCTCTGTACTGACAAACGCCTTGGCCGCACGGAAAGCCATCCTGTTTTTTTCTCCAACGATAAAATCGTCAAGGCTGCATCGCGGGGGGGTTGCGGGGCTGTCTTCCACGACCACGGGCCTTGTCATTACGGCCGGCGCTTTGGGCCTTCGCGCAGGAGCCGCAGCTGCTTGCGGCAGAGCAAAACGCACGTTGAACTCTCTGCCGAAGGTGCTTTCGGAAACGTCCTTGAGTAGCGAAAGATGCGTACGGCGAACCATCTTTTCGACAAACGCATTGGGAACCGAAAGGAGGAGTTCATCCCCGTCGAAGTCCATGCCTATCTGGCCGAACCACATCTCGAACTTATCTTCACCGATACGCTCGAGCAGGTGCGATTTGAACAGGCTTGCGGTGTTGTCCGCAGGTGTCTTCAAAGGGTTCTCCTTCGTTCTGAAATTGAATCAAAATAAACATAAAACAACTGTGCAAAATGATAAGCCTAACGAGAATCTAATCAACCGCCTTCAGGGCGGTTTCTTTTCCACAGCTCACAGCCCGCCGAAAGACAAGCACTTACACACGAAGTTTTTTTTTCAGGCACGAGTTTTACACGGTCTAAACCCATATTGTGTAAAACTTGTGAATTAGGGTTTGGTGAAACGAAGAAAAAAGCGCTGATTCAGCGGGTTAGTTTTGCGATGTAACCTCCGTCGTGGCCGTAAGTTACGGCTGATGGGAGGGTGGTTTGACTGCAAGAAGCGGTAAGCTTGGAAACAATCCCTTCAAGATTGTGCACAATATGGTCATTCTCACTTTTTTCCGCACTGCAAGTACTGTAAAAGACGGTTGAAGCCTGCCGAAAAAACTCGAGCGCTCGGGCGACAATATCAAACTGTAAAGTTGTAAGTGCGGCGATTGAATCGGGGGTGAGCCGGTAACGCACATCAAGCCTCCTGGCAAGCACTCCCGTATTGGAACATGGAACATCAAGAAGCAGCGCATCAAGACGGCCGAGCGAACGGACATATTCACGCGCATCGTCATAATGAACGACAACGAGATTATCCAGACCGAGCCGACGCTTGTTTTCCTCGACAAGCTGCAATCGCTTCGGGTTTATATCCGTCGCGATAACCTGCCCGCTTCCGCCGAGAAGCTCCGCAAGATGAGTTGCTTTCGTTCCGGGGGCCGAACATAAATCCAAAATAACAGAATCCTTTTCCGGAGCGATAAACCGCCCCACTTCAGACGCTGTGATGTCCTGCGCGCAGAAAAACCCCTCCGTAAATCCTGGCAGCTTGTTCATCGGCACCGGCGCGCCCTCAAGCACGAGCATTTCGCCTGCCTGCGCTACCGTTGCGCCGGCCTCTTCAAGGCGGATTTTGAGTAGCTCGGGGGTAGTTTTGAGACTGTTGGGGCGCAGATACACCGCAGGCTTTCTGTTTGAACCTGCACACATACCTTTCGCGGCCTCCTCTCCGCGCTCGTTTATCCAGCCCTTGACGAGCCAGAGAGGCAGAGAATACGCCTGCGAGAGATAAGCCACCAAATCAATGGAAGGTGAGGTGAGAATGTCTGCGGTAAACTCACAGCCGGCGCCTGCGGGATTCGGCAACACCCTTGCACCTGCGCTTGCTGAAGACTCTCTGTTTGCCACGGCGCGGAGTACTGCCCTCAAAACGCCGTTTATGAAGCCGCGCTGTTTTCTGCCGCCGGCCAGCTCCACCCACTCATTCACAATCGCGTATTCCTTCTGTGCAGGGCAAAGAAGAATCTCATAGAGAGCACAACGCAAAATCGCCATAGCTCTCGGCGGCGTACGCTCCTCCTTCACACCCGCAACCTCGCGCATAACGAAATCACAAAGGGGGATATTTCGGATAGTTCCGCAACACAGCTCGTTCACAAACGCACGGCTTCGCGCACGCTCAAGAGCCGCGCTGATCAAGCGCTCGCTGCCGGCAAACTTCGGTGCAAAGGCCGTAATCGCTTTCAGCACAAGGGCTCTATCGTTCATAGCGCCGGTTCACTGCTGAGGAAGAGGTCGTCGGGGCCGCCGCATCTGCCGTTTTCAAACGATTTAAAATCCATAAGATGGCTGTTATCGGGCTTGAGGAAATGTATTTTAAGCGCCCCGCTGCCGCAAACCACATTCATATTCTCATCGAACGAGCCCGCCGCACCGCCTCCGCAGCGCTCAACGGCCTCAGCCGCCGCAATTATCACCCTTATCACCTTGCCGGTGCAACCGGCCCTGTACCAGGTCTGCGCTTCAGGCCAGGGCCAGAATCCGCGCACTTTATTTGCGATTCGCTTGGCGCTTTCTGTCCAGTCTATGACGCCGTCGCTCTTCTTGAGCTTGCGTGCTATGGTAACTTCGCTCTCATCCTGCACCTCGTGGATGACGGTGCCGTCGGCGATTTTGTCTATGGTTTCGAGCAGAAGCGGTGCGCTTATGTTCGCGAGCTTATCGTGTACGGTTGAGGCGTTGTCATCGGAGAGGATCGGTATGCGTGATTTGCCAAGCATAAGCCCCGCGTCCATCCGTTCTGCCAATGTGATAATTGTAACGCCGGTATGATCTTCACCGTTGATGATTGCCCAGTTGATTGGAGCCGCGCCGCGGTATGCCGGCAGAAGCGAACCATGCACATTGATCGCTTCGTGTGTTGCGATACTGATGAAATCCTGCGATATCTTCTGCCCGAACGCTATCACCACAAACAAGTCCGGCTTCAAAGAGCGTGCAAGCTCCATCGACTCATCAGAATTGATATTCGCAAACTCGGAATATGGCACATTATGCTCCTGAGCCCACTGCGCAACATCTGTCGGGCGCAATTTCCTGCCTCGGCCGGCTTTGTGAGCGGGCTGGGTTACTATATGCACAATCTCGTGCTCGCTGAGCCTGAGAGCTTCAAGACAGGGAATACCGAAACTGCCTGAACCACAGAAAAATATCCTCATAAAGGCCTGTCCTTATAATGTTTTTTAAGCTCTTCAAGCATCGGCCTGAAACGCATACGCGACATTCTGCTCATGCGGTCAGCGATGGTTTTGCCTTCAAGATGGTCGTATTCGTGTTGGATGCACTTTGCCAGAAGGTCGCCTGCATCGATTGTGAACTGCTCACCTTCAAGGTTCAGCGCCGTTATCTTCACTCTCGACGGGCGAGTAATTTTCGGGTGCATCCCAGGCACAGACAAACAGCCCTCTTCCATGGGCGTAACGGGGCCATATGGCTTAATCTCGGGATTTATGAAAACAATGGCGTTTTCTTTGTCCGCCTCAAGCGATATGACAAACATCCGCAAAGGCTGATTCGCTTGCGGGGCCGCCAGGCCTATACCGTTGGACTCGATCATAATATCCAGCATCCTCTCTGCAAGGGTGCGGATATCATCGTCTATCACGTCAATTGGTTCAGCCCTGCTTTTGAGTACCGGGGCCGGCCATTTTACCAGTCTGCTTTTTTCAAGATCTATCTTCATACTTAAGCTTCTCCGGAGAAAATGGAGCCTTGCTGAGTTGCATGCTCCCAATACTGCCGAAATGATTATTTTAGTCCAAACAGATTATTATTCCAGTGTTTTATGCCTGTACAGCTTGACCATATCGCCGTAAAAGGTACGATTTATCCAGCAATTCAATAAACTGAAAAGAAAGAAGAATGAACATAGATCAATACATAAACTGGCTCATAACCATCTGGCTCATAATCGCAGCCCTGATTGTTTTCAGGTTGCAGCGCTCGGCTCATTTCAGCATCAGGCAGATCAACGAATACTGCTGGAACAGAGATGTGCCCGGTTCTCTTGTCCTTCTGGCGACAGGCCTGTACATACTGTTCGCTTCAGTCGGTGTTACCGTTGCAAACAAGCTTTTCCCCGGCTCCATCGCACCTAAGCAGACGGCTATGGCCATATCAGGCGCGGCTTCTGTATGGATTGTCCTGATGGCTGTGAGATATTTAACGAACCGTGGCCTTGAGGACATCGGCCTTTACCGCGAAAACCCGCGCGCAAGGCTCATTGAGGCGATGCGGATAATACTGATTTTGTACCCGTTCATTGCGCTGCTGGCAACCGTTTCCGGATTGCTCGCAGGCCTGATAAACGAAGACTTCCTCAAACAGAATCATCCGTTCCTCGAAGAAATCAGGGCAGACAAGGGCTCGCCGGTGTATCTGCTTGCCGTGCTTGCGATGGGTGTTAATGTAGTGCTGGTAACGCCATTTGCCGAGGAATTGCTGTTCCGCGGCCTGCTCCAGGGCAGCATCGTCTCAAAAGGCGCCCGCCCCATGACGGCAATCTGCATAACAGCCGCCGTATTTGCGGCCGTACACGGCATGACGATCTGGACGCACTGGCCCGCGCTGTTCGCCTTCGCTTTTATCCTTGGCACATTGTACGAGCGCAATCGCTCACTGCTGCTCTGCTTCTTTATGCACAGCCTGTTCAACCTCATCAGCTTTGCCGGCTCGCTTATTTCTGGCGTTTGACTTCTCCAACATTGGCGGGCTTCTTGCGAAGCACCACTCTTTCTGCGAGCCGTTCGCGCGTGAAATGATTCTCAATCGAACATAAAGCCTGCTCGCGAAGAGCGGAGGCGCGCAGGCACCCCGCCAATGTTGCGCTGTTTTCGTAGGCGTCATTACGGATTGATATAACAATCTGCGTAGAGACGCAAAATCTTGCGTCTCATGCCGCGTTACGCACGCATATTATCCGTGGGATAGGGACGTGGGCGCGATGAACCCGAGCCCCTACGGTTGCGCGAGCCAGTTATCCGCGAATACCATCAAATCCGCCTCGTTAACTACACCATCACCGCCACCTGCCGGCGCAATATCCGCGTTTGGTTCGGCAATGCCGCCCGTCCACTGCGCAGTCAGGGCCGCAAGGTCGATCAAGTCAACCTTGCCGTCTGCGACTATATCAGCCGGATTAAAGCGCGGGGTAATCGTCATAATATCGGGCAGAGGCGCCGCATCCATACCCTCACCGAGATAGAAGCTCGGGTACGCAGGCTGGTTGTACGCAACATTCTGCCAGGCAATACCGAGGCGGTACTGCGAATCGTGCATAAGCGTCGGCATACGCTGTTCGGTGAGGTCTGTCGTAGTGAAAAAGCGCAACTTCGTGTTGTCGCTGGAGCGCATAATCATCTCCTCGCGCCAGTCGCCGATGATATCGGCTACGAGGCAGGCATTGGCCTTTGTGGAATTGTTCAGGTTTGTGCCGTATGATTCGGGTACGCTGTACAGGCTTATCAGGCGGTAGCCGCTTTTTGAGCTGCTGCTCCACTTATCCATCGCGGGGTTTCTGCCGTTTCCGTCAACGGCGTTGAGCATCTCGCGCTGCAAATCCGCCGTCCACCAGACAGAACCGCTCTGCCCCATACGGCTCGTGCTTATCTGCGTACCATCGGCGAAGTATGTACCATCTGCCGCATACGACCAGACCTGATAGCCCAGATAATCAGTGTCAATCTGGCCCGCCATACAGCGTCCCACATCTCCGGAGTTGTAATGCTCCCAGATAATTTCGCCTGTCGCCGCATCACGGTACGTTGCGCCGGCCGCGCTGCTCTCATGGCACTGCCATACCTCAAGGCCCGGCCTTGTCGGATCCATATCGGTTACATGCATGGCGTCGCCATGACCGAGCCCCGTTGAGTAGAGGCCGGTGCCGTCATCATCGAACGTGCAGGAGCCGAAAACGATTTCGTCTTTGCCGTCACCGTCAACATCTGCCACGCTGAGGTTGTGATTGCCCTGTCTTGCGTACGCGCTGTTGCCGTCATCATCACTGTCAAAAATCCAGCGCAGGGAAAGATTGCTGCCGTCCCAGTCATAGGCGGCGAGCATTGTCTTTTCGTAGTAGCCGCGCGTCATCACGACACTCGGCGTGGCTCCGTCAAGATAGGCTACGCATGCAAGGAATCTGTCGCAGCGGTTGCCGTAGCTGTCGCCCCAATCGCTCACAGCCCCTCTGGCCGGCTCAAAATCCACCGTATCCAGAGCCGCGCCTGTACGACCGTCAAAGACGGTCAGATACTCAGGGCCATTGAGGATGCGGCCGTCTGTGCCGCGGTAGTCTGCGGAGGCATTCCCGATAATATTGCCAAGCCCGTCAACGGTGCCGTCGGCTGTCTTGCAGATGAGCTCGCTGTAGCCGTCGCAGTCGAAGTCATAGACCATAAACTGCGTGTAATGCGAGCCTGCGCGGATATTGATTCCAAGATCAATGCGCCAGAACTGCTTGCCGGAGATTGTATATGCGTCTATGAGAACGTTGCCTGTATAGCCGCTCTGAGCGTTGTCCTTTGAGTTGGAAGGATCCCATTTAAGCACTATTTCATAGCGCCCGTCGCCGTCGAGGTCGCCGACGCTTGCGTCATTGGGGCTGTACGTATAATCGACAGAATCTGGGGTTGTGCCGCCGGCCGGCCTGTTCAAGTCGATGTCGTGGCAGTAGTAATCCCAAGGCCATTTACCCTTTGACAGCTCCTGCTCTTCCCCGTCAACGACAGCAGCAATGCTGTATGTATCATTCACGCTGCCGGAAGCATCGAAGAAGTTCGTTGAGGCGGTGATGGGGGTTGAGTTGAGCTTGAAATCGCCTCGATACACATTGTAGCCGGTTTCGTATGTCTCGGTGCCGAGCATACGCCAGCCGACGTATATGCCACCCCCCGAAGCTACCGCAACAGTCCCGCGGTCCAACCGCTCCACAAGACGCGGCCTTTTAATCTCGACCACCTCCTCTATCGTGGCGTTCGGGAAAACGAGCGTCGGCAAAACAGCCCCCTCGTTTGTCGCTTCTTTCGTAATGAAATAGGAATCGGCGGCGCTGTCGCTGCCTTCCTGATAAATCAAAAACGTAACCAGACCGTTCGTGTCGGCGGCGAAAACAGCGGAGTCGAGCTCGGTTGAAGTTACTGTCGTCAAGACGTTCCAGTCTGTCCCCGCTACAGTTGCGATAGTGCCCGCGACTGAATACATCGCTTCATCGTAGTGAAGGTAGCCGTCGTCGTAGGGTTCGGCCATCCCGGGGAAGTTGCCGTAGTTTGCGCTTGCTTCATTCCATGCGTCCCCTTCGCAATCGGCAAGCGCATACAGATTCATCGTGCGGCTTCTCGTTGCGGAAAACAAATCGAGCGTGATGTATGCCCCGGAGAGGTCTCCTTTCACTTCGCTTATGTCGAAACGGTAAACCGCCGCCTTCGCGCGCACGCCGTCATAATGGCGCGTTTCGGCGCTGCTCGACGAACCGCCAACATACGTATGTGACTTGTTGCCGTCGTTTGAGATGCAGGTGTCGGCGCCGTTGCCGTAGGCGGTGGTAATCTCAACGCGAGCTATCGCAGCGGTTGAGAGTAAAATGAGCATAATTGACGTAGCCGTTTTTGTCAGCTTCATACTTGCTTCCTCGGTAAAAAAACTAATCCATATTCGTAAAACCGTGGATAATTATATCGCCACAAGAAACAAACCGCAAGTAAATTCTTTTACGCTTCTGTTGCGAATGCCTGCAATGACTCGCGGCTCGAACTCCCCCCGCATAAACGTTGCAAGACTCTTATTACCACAATCTACCACACCACTACAACTTTCTATAAAAAAGGTTAATTTATTCAGGTATTCTGGCTTGCAGCAAATCTTTTATTTGTTACAATTCCGGTACAACACTGTTTGGCAAGCTGGGGAGAACTTGTCAAACCGGCGGCTTGTCGGGGCTCTGCAACATAAGGAAAGGATGGACAATGGCTATGCAGTATTACGCCCATACGCTTGAGAATGCGCCGCCTGAGAATTGGCAGTTACTTACTGACCATCTCGGGCAGGTCTCAACTCTCGCAGGGGAATTTGCAGGGGCCTTCGGCTGTGAGGAATGGGCGCGGGTTGCAGGCTCGCTCCACGACATCGGCAAATATCATATCGGTTTCCAGAACTACCTGCACCAAGCAAACGGATTATCGTTTGACTGCCCTGCCGGCGCGGATCTGCGTAAGCCGAATCACTCCGGCATCGGTGCAAACATCGCCTCGGAAAAGTACGGAATTCGCGGCAGGATACTCTCATACATCATCTCCGGACACCACGCAGGGCTCTATGACTGGACTCGTATGGACACCCGCCTGAAAGGAGAAAAAGAGAAATTCTCCTCTGCCGCCCTGCCGGCGCCTCATCAGGAAATCCTAAAATCCCTGCCGCAGGGCCTGTCGATTCCCTCATTTATTGCGAATAATCCGTCCGCATTTCACTGCTGGGTGAGAATGCTGTTTTCGTGCCTCGTTGACGCGGACTTTCTCGACACAGAGGCCTTTATGGGCGCTCAGAAAAGCGCCGGTCGCATCAAATACCCACCATTAAGCGAGCTACTCGAAAAGTTTGATTCCGGGCTGGATAATCTGGCGCATAACGCTGAAGACACCGAAATAAACCGTCTTCGCGCGGAAATACTCGCCATGTGCCGCAATGCCGCCGATGGCTCAAAGGGAATCCGCAGCCTTTCCGTACCGACAGGCGGCGGCAAAACACTCTCCGGCACCGCATTCGCGCTTCGCCACGCAGTCAAGCACGGAATGAGCCGCATTATATACGTAATCCCGTTCACCAGCATAATCGAGCAGACATCCGAGGTTCTGCGCGGTTTTCTGGGCAATGAGAATGTTGTCGAACATCACTGCAATCTCGACCCCGAGAATCAGTCTCTGAGCAGCAAGCTCGCCGCAGAGAACTGGGGCGCGCCGATTATAGTTACAACAAACGTGCAGTTCTTCGAGTCGTTTTACGCCGCTAAACCGAGCCGTTGCCGAAAGCTGCACAACCTCGCAAACAGCGTTATCATTCTGGACGAGGTGCAGAAGCTGCCGCCTGAATGGCTGTACCCCTGCGTCGAAATGCTCAACAGGCTCGCTCAGGACTATTCGGCCAGCATCGTACTGTCCACCGCTACGAAGCCCTGCTTCAAAGACCTCACAACGCCACCCGTTGAGATAATTGATGACCCTGACAGATTCAGCCGAACCCTTTGCACGAGGACTCAAATTGACTGGCCCGAGAATATAAACGAGCAGTCAAGCTGGGATGAGCTCGCCGCTGAAATTATCACACACAAACAGGCTATGTGCATTGTAAACACAAGGCGCGACTGCCATCAGCTCTGGGCAATACTCCGCGAACAGGCGCCAGAAACAATACACCTCTCCGCGCAGATGTGCGGTAAACACAGAATGGAAGTCATAAGCGAGATAAAGCAGCGCCTTGCCGCCGGCAGGGGTTGCCTCGTCATCTGCACACAGCTCGTAGAGGCGGGCGTTGACCTTGATTTCCCCGTTGTTTATCGCGCTATGGCGGGGCTTGATTCAATAGCACAGGCCGCCGGCAGATGCAATCGCGAAGGCAGCAGGCAATCAGGGCTGGTAAAAGTGTTCATCCCGCCAAAAAGCTCGCCACAGGGTCTGCTGCGCAAAGGAGAAGATGCTTCAAGAGAGCTGCTCGAACTTGACGGCGAGCTGAATATCTTCGAGCAGAGCACCTGTTCAAAATTCTTCGAGCTCTTCTACGCGAGCGTAAACTCAGACGGTCGCGAAAAGCTTGAAAAGAACTTGGTACAAAATACAAATCCCGACCTCAACGTCAATTTCAGTACTTTCGCAGAGAATTTCAAGCTTATAGACAATTCCGGAGCCGCTGTGATTATACGCTATAAAGACAGCTCAAAGCTTATCGAAGAGCTGAAATATGTCGGCCCTAACCGAGGCCTGATGCGGAAGTTGCAAAGATATACCGTAAATCTGCCCCACCATACATTCCACAAGCTTATGGACGAAGGAAGGATTGAAGAAATATACCCGAACATATATGTCCAGCTTGACAGCGCCCTTTACCGAGAAGACATCGGTCTTGATGTTTTCAGCGCCGCATACAAGCCGGAAGACCTGATTTTGTAACAACAAATTTGAAAGGATAGACAATGAAAGGATTTTGCCTTGAGGTGTGCGGTCAATACGCCTGCTTCACGCGTCCGGAGATGAAGAGCGAAAGGGTCAGTTATGATGTAATAACGCCCTCCGCCGCCCGCGCCATCTTCGACGCAATCCTCTGGAAACCCGCCATCTTCTGGCAGGTAACCGCAATCGAGGTACTGACGCCTGTGAAGTGGATTTCCATCCGCAGAAACGAGGTGAGTAATGTTGCTTCGGATCGTTCAGACTGCATCTTCATAGAGGACAGCCGAACGCAGAGAGCGGGGTTGTTTCTGAGAGATGTCAAATATCGCCTGCACGCAAACTTCGAGTTTGTTCCACCTGAGCAAAGGATGAAACAGGCCGATTCAGGCAAAGGCAAGTTGCAATTCTACAACCCCGAAACGGAAGATTCAAAGAGCGATGAGACCGAAGCCAAATACGCGGCTATGTTTGAGCGCAGGGCGAAAAAAGGCCAGTACTTCCATCAGCCGTATCTCGGATGCAGGGAGTTTCCAGCCTACTTCAAGCTTATTGACCCGGAAACAAATCCTGCCGCGCCGATTGATGAAACAAGAGACCTCGGCTTTATGCTCTACGACATTGATTTCTCCGATGAGAAGAAGCCCAAGCCGATGTTTTACAGGCCAAGGCTCGTAAACGGCAGGATTGATGTGCCCGCGAGAGACAGTGCGGAGGTGTTAAGATGATTCTTGCCGCCCTTAAAGAATACCACGACCGCCTCGCCGCTAACGGAGATATTGCCCCGCCAGGCTGGGACAAAAAGGGAATTGATTATATTGTCGTGATAGACCGTGACGGCAACCCCGTAAATCTCGAATGCACTCAGGAGAAGCAGGGCAAAAAGATGGTTGCAAAAAGCTTTCTCGTGCCTTCTCCGGTGAAGCGTTCCAGCGGGGTTAAATCTAATTTACTCTGGGACAACATCGACTACACACTTGGAATCTGCAGCTCAGACGATTCGGCCAGGACGGCCAGGACGGCGGAGTGCCACGCCGCATTTATAGCTCGCATTGAAGAACTCGATCTCCCCGAAAACGAGGGCATTATTGCGCTGAAAAAGTTTCTGGCAGTACAGGACAAGAAGCAGCTTCTCAAGGATAAATTCGGCAAACAAGAGGATATGGAAAGCCCGTCCGCGTTCTTCGAGCAGGAAGACGCCACTGCAAAAAAAACACCCGACTCTAAATACGATGAGATGTTGAAGAATTGCCAGAATCTCACCTTTCGGCTTCAAGGTAGCAGTGTTCCAATCCTCAACGACAAAGAGGTGATGGCCTGCATCAACAAAACGTCTGCTTCAGAAAACAGCGCCGATAACCGCAGATGCCTTGTAACCGGCGAATACGCAACGATAGCGAGGCTCCATCCGCCTGTAAAGGGCGTGAGAGGCGCTCAAAGCTCAGGCGCAAATATTGTATCGTACAACGCGCAATCGTTCTGTTCGTACGGAATGGAGCAGGGTTACAACGCGCCCGTGGGCGAAGAGGCCGCCGAGGCATACACAAAAGCGATCAACATCCTTCTCGGTAGAGATTCAGGGCGCTCGTTCCTTGTGGGCGATGCTACTACCATCGCCTGGTCGGAAAAACCGTCCAGGCTCGAAGAAGAGATTGTAAGCATCTTTACCGAACCGCCCAAGGACAACCCCGACAAGAACGTGGAAGCAGTCAGGGCTTTGTTCAACGCAACCCTCACAGGCTCTGCGGTAAACGATGAGTCAAACTACAGATTCTACGTTCTCGGTCTCTCGCCAAACGCAAGCAGAATCTCTATTCGCTTCTGGATTACGGGAACCGTCGCTTCGATGAGCGAGCGAATCAAGCAGCATTTCAAGGACACCGAAATCATCCACAACAGCAAAGCCCCTGATTATCTCTCTCTTTTCAGGTTGTTTGCTTCAACTGCCATGCTCGGGAAGCCGGAAAACATACCCCCGAATCTCGTCGGCGCCACGATGCGGGCAATCCTCGCAGGCCTGCCATATCCGGCCACGCTTCTGCAATGCGCCGTGATAAGGAATCGCGCCGAACAAAAAGTAACGTACCCGCGTGCGGCACTCATTAAGGGATGCCTCAACAGATCAATCAATTCCAATGAAAGGAAAATAGAAATGGCTCTCGACACTGAAAACACAAACGTCGGCTATCGCCTCGGAAGGCTCTTCGCAACGCTGGAGAAGATTCAGACAGATGCACATCCAGGGCTCAACGCCACCATCAGAGACAGGTTTTACGGTGCCGCGTCGGGCACGCCGAGAACGGTTTTCGGCAACCTGATGCGCCTCAAAAACTTCCATCTCGGCAAGTTGAGCGAAGGCTCCCGGATCTTTTACGAAAGACTGATCGCTGAGATTCTCCAGGAGATGGTCGATTTTCCAGGTCATCTCAACATGGCAGATCAGGGTCGCTTCGCAATCGGATACTACCACCAGAACCAGAGCTTCTACACCAAAAGAACCAACACAGACAAAAACGAAACAGACAACGCTGCTCCTGAAGAGAAGAGCTTGTTTTAATCACAAAACCCTTACAAAAGAAAGGCTTAAAAATGAGTACAATTGAAAACCGCTACGATTTCGTCCTCCTGTTCGACGTGCAGGACGGCAACCCCAACGGCGACCCCGATGCCGGCAACCTGCCCAGAGTTGACGCGGAAACAGGTATGGGGCTTGTCACTGACGTTTGCCTCAAGAGGAAGGTCAGAAACTTCGTCCAGCTCACAAAGGCCGGAGAAGAAGGCTTCGACATCTTCATCAAAGAGAAAGCCATCTTGAACCAGCTCATCGAAGGCGCCTACGACGACCTCAACCTGATGATTAACCCGAAAACAAAAAAAGGCTCAACCGAGCAGGTGCCGAAAGCAAGAGCCAGAATGTGCGAGAAGTACTACGACATCCGCACTTTTGGAGCGGTTATGTCCACAGGCGCCAACGCCGGTCAGGTACGCGGGCCCGTTCAGTTCACATTCGGCCGCTCTGTTGAACCCATTGTTACCCTCGAGCACTCCATCACCCGTATGGCCGTAGCCACGGAAAAAGAGGCAGAGAAGCAGGATGGCGACAATCGCACCATGGGCCGCAAAAACACCGTTCCTTACGGCCTTTACGTATCCCACGGCTTCGTTTCTGCCAATCTCGCCGCCCAGACAGGCTTTGACTCTGCCGACCTCTCCCTCCTCTGGCAGGCGCTCTCGCAGATGTTTGAGCACGACCGCTCCGCAGCGAGAGGACTTATGAGCACAAGAGCCCTTATCGTCTTCAAACACGACAGCGCACTTGGCAACGCCTCCGCCGCCGACCTCTTCGACAGAGTACAAATCAGCAGGAATGAGGATATTGATGTCCCCAGAAGCTTCAAAGACTACAAGCTCTCCATTGACGAGACGGATCTTCCGGAAGGAGTTGTCATAGAAAGACTGCTGTAAATGTACGCTGAATCCGACTACATCTTAATTTCAGGGCTTCAGCATTATCAGTTTTGTCCGAGGCAGTGGGCGCTTATACACCTCGAATTGATCTGGGACGAAAATCAGCTTACTACTGAAGGCAAGCTGATGCATGAAAATGCCCACCGCGAAAAAACCGTAAGGCAGGGCGATGTTATCATCGCCCGTGGCCTGCGGTTGGCCTGCGCCGAGCACGGCATAACCGGACAGGCCGATGTGGTTGAGTTTCACCTCGACTGCGATTCTGACCCTCAATACACTCTGGAGCTCTCTGGATACCGCGGCCGCTGGAGACCGCTGCCCGTGGAATACAAACACGGCAAGCCTAAGAAAGACAGCTGCGATGAAGTACAACTCTGCGCTCAGGCGCTTTGCCTTGAGGAAATGCTGAAGGTGAGTATAAGCGAAGGCGCTTTCTTCTACGGCCAGCCGAGGCGCCGCTTTACCGTTGCTCTGAACGATAAGCTGCGCGAAAAAACCATCAATTTGATACAAACGGTTCGCAATGCCTGCGAAGATGGCATAACGCCGAAAGCGAAGTACTGCCGCAAATGCGACAAATGCTCGCTCATCGAGCAATGCATGCCTGAGGTAACAGGAGTTAAAAAGCGGGTGGAAAGATACCTTCAAAAAGCCTGGGAGATTGAAGAATGAAACGACTCTTAAACACGCTCTTCATAACCACACAGGGAACATATCTCGCAAGAGAAGGCGATACTGTCCTGGTGAAGATTGACCGCGCTAAAAAGCTCAGCGTTCCCGTACATACTCTCAGCCAGATTGTATGCTTCGGCAACGTTTCATGCAGCCCGTTTCTTATGGATCTGTGTGGCAGAAACAATGTTCACATATCATTCCTTACCGAAAACGGCCGCTTTATGGCTCGTGTACAAGGGCCGGTCTGCGGAAATGTGCTCCTGAGAAGAGAGCAGTACCGCTTTGCCGACAGAGCCGAAAAAGCCGCTATGATAGCAAGAGCATGCGCCATAGGCAAGATAGCCAACGCTCGCAAGGTTGTGATGCGCGCGGCCAGAGAAACCGCCGACAGCTCCGGCCAACAGGCCCTGCGCAAAACTGCCGAGAACCTGATGCTGTCATTAAACGCCCTGCAGACGGCGCAGAGCGTGGACACGATACGAGGCATCGAAGGCGATGCGGCTTCGGTTTACTTCGCTACATTCAACGCCATGATTTTCCGCGGGCAGAGCGACGGGTTCGAGTTTACCGTGCGCAGCAGACGCCCGCCACTCGACAACATCAACGCACTGCTGAGCTTTGCTTATACCCTGCTCACCAGAGATGTGCAATCGGCGCTGGAGGGAGTGGGGCTTGATCCGGCAGTGGGTTTTCTGCACTGCGACAGACCCGGAAGACCATCGCTGGCTCTCGATATGATGGAGGAATTTCGCTCTTTTCTCGCCGACAGGCTCGTTCTAACTTTGATAAACCGCCGGCAACTCAACGCCGGAGACTTTCAACGTAGCGAATCGGGGGCGGTTATTATGCGAGATGATGCGAGAAAGGAAGTTTTGACGGCCTGGCAGAAGAGGAAACAGGAAACGATAACTCATCCGTTCACCGGCGAAAAGATGATGACCGGCCTCATCCCTCACGTGCAGGCGCTCCTGCTCGCAAGGCATATTCGCGGCGAGCTTGAGGGATATCCGCCATTCCTCTGGAATTAGCCACTGCTTTTTCTGATGTAACGCTTGAATTTTAACTGTGGGACTGTATTATGATGGTATTGGTTGCCTATGATGTCAACACGGAAACGCCCGAGGGCAGAAGACGGCTCAGGAACGTGGCGAAGCATTGCCTTAATCGTGGACAGAGGGTGCAGAATTCTGTTTTTGAGTGTCTGCTCGAGCCGTGGCAATGGGTTGAGATGAAGCAGAAACTACTTGATACGGCGGATTTGTCCAAAGACAGCCTGCGCTTCTATATGTTGGGCAGCAATTGGCGAAAACGCATTGAGCATTACGGCACAAAGGAAACATACGACCCCGAGGGGCCGATGATACTGTGAGGCGGCAGGGGATGGCCGCGCGGACTATAAGCGTGCCCGTTTTTCGCGGGAGGTTCGCATTTTATGTAACAGCCTTGAAATGAAAGACTTATAACACTACTGCCGAAACTGACAAATCAATTTTTCACCTCTTTTCTGGAGGTTCGCATTTTTACGTACATAACCTTGCGTCTAACATACACTTAGACACAAGGC